>NZ_LGQZ01000087.1 GCF_003116015.1 Azospirillum sp. TSO22-1 | reverse complement strand
ACCCCTGACCCCTCCCCCGCTTCGCAGGGGAGGGGGAGAGAGGCACCCTCCCCTGCGAAGCGGGGGAGGGATGGGGTGGGGGCAAGTCAGGCGGCCGTTACTGGAAGTCCGGGTTCTTCCAGCCCTTCGGGCCGACCAGCTTGGCGTCCGGCTTCAGGCGGGAGACGTAGTCCAGCACCGCCACCGTGTCCTTGTCGGAGAAGTTCTTGATCTGCTCGACCATCTCCGGGTTGGCGTTGCGGCGCTTGCCTTCCTTGATCCACTGGTACTGGCGGAGCAGGTAGGCGTAGTGCTGGCCCTGGATGCGGGGGTAGTACTTCTCGGCGTTGCCCTCGCCCTGGTCGCCGTGGCAGCGCACGCAGTTGTCGGCGTACAGCTTCTTGCCCAGATCGAGGTCGCTGCCCGGGCCGATGCCGTTCTCCGGGTTCATCGGCAGGCGCGAGATGTACTCGGTCACGTCCGCCACCGACTGCGCGCCGCCGATCTCGGACGGCAGGGCGAAGGGGTACATGGTCGGGTTGTCGCGGTTGCCCTCGCGGATGTCCTCCAGCTGCTTGATCAGCACGGTGCGGTGCTGGCCGGCGATCTCCGGGAAGGTGCCTTCGGTCTGGCCCCAGCCTTCCGGCAGGTGGCAGGCGCTGCACACCTCGTAGATCTCCTTGCCCTTCTCCAGGTTGGGCGTGAGCTTGAGCGCCTCGTCGCGCTCCGAGCCCTCGGACATCCACACCTTCTTGTCGGAGGTCGGCGCCTGGACGGGGCCGGCGGCCTGGCCGGCCGACACGGCCACCAGGACGGTCAGCGCCGAGGCGGCGGCGAGCCAGTGCACGGTCTTCATAATCGGAACTCCTACTTTTCCTGTTCGTGTGTGCGTCACTTCGCCGACCGGTCGACCTGCGCCAGATAGTCGGCGACGAGCTCTGCCTGCTCGTCGTTCAGCTTCTGGGCGAAGGGCACCATGCTCTCGGCCATGCCGTTCTTTCGGATGCCGTCGCGGATCTCCTTGATCTGGAGCGCGATGTACTCCCGCTTCTGGCCGCCCACGGCGGGCATCTCGGCCTGCGGTTCCTTGCCGTCGGGGCCGTGGCAGGCCACGCATTCCGACGCTTCGTAGAGGGCCTTGCCCTTCGCCACGCGCTCGGCGTCGGCCGGCTGTCCGGCCAGCTTGGGCGGGGGCAGGGAGGACAGCCAGTCGGCGATCGCCTTGCGTTCCTCGGCGCTCACCAGATGCATGACATCCTTCATGCCCTGGGTGCGCGGGTAGCCGCGGGCGTCGTTGCCGGACAGGCGGTCGCCGGACGCGATCTCGTCCATCTGGCGCAGCGTGTAGGCGGCGTCCAGGCCGGCGATGTTCGGGTACATCTGGATGGCTTTGGAGCCGTCACGGCCGTGGCAGGCGATGCAGGTCTTGCCCAGAAAGAGCTTCTTGCCCTCAGCCTGGGCGGCCGGAGCCGGGGTGGATTGCGCGGCCGGGGCGGCGGCAGGCGCCTGCTGGGCGGCGGCCATGCCGGGCACGATCAACAGGCTGGCTGCCAACAGCGCCGTGCGGAGGGGAGCGGTCATGGTCGTTTCGTCCTCTGGAGACATTTTTATTAGAGAAACATGATATTTATCAAACGAAGCGGGAGGGGCATGCCCCTCCCGCCGTTTCCCCGATTACTTGGCCGGCTTGGCGCCGTTCTGCTCCAAGTAGGTCTTGGCGCGCAGACCGATGTCCGCGGCCTTCACCTGGTACTGCCACCACTGGCCGGCCCACAGCGTGGCCTGCTGCCAGTCTTCCTTCTTCGCCGCCTCGTCCGCCTTGGCGCGGGCGTCCTTGGCGAAGTTCAGCTGGTCGGTCGCGTCTTCCACCAGCGCCACCACGGACGGGAAGTCCTTGAAGTTGGTGGAGGTGATGTAGGCGACGACCTGATCGATCACCGCCTGGGTGTCGATGCACGACTTGTACTGCTTGTCGAAGTCCGCCTTGACGTACTTGACGCCTTCCTCGGCCTTGCCGGCCATCTGCTGGGCGCCCTTCGGCTTCACCATCAGATAGCCTTCCATTTCGAGGTGCAGCGCCGAGCAGAACTCGGTGCAGTAGAACGGGTACACGCCGGCTTTGGCGGCCTTGAAGCTGGCCGAGGCGGTCTTGCCCGGCTCCAGCGACAGGTTGACGTCCATGCCGGACACGGCGAAGCCGTGCACCTCGTCCTGGGCGCGCTCCATGTTGGTGATGTGGAACGTCACCTCGTCGCCTTCCTCGACCTCCACGATTTCCGGCGTGAAGTGCGAGCGGATGGCGGTGCCGAAGACCTCGACCTTGTTGCCGTTCTTGACCACCTTCTCGCCGCCCGGACGGACCGCGAAGGCGCTCTGCTGGTCGGTGCGGCTGTTGGTGCCGAACTTGTAGCGGATGGCCGGCTTCACCTTGTCGGCGGCGATCGCCATGACGTAGTGCGGCTCGCCCAGCGGCAGCGGCATGTCGTACAGCAGCTCCATCTTGTCGCCGCTGATGTCGATCAGCTGGTGGTTCTGCGGGTGCAGCGGGCCGACCGGGTTGAAGCGGTCGATGGCCAGCTTGTTCATCGCCACCAGGTACTTGCCCTTCGGCTTGGTGGTGTCACCTTCCATGGTCATCAGGTGACCGATGTTGTAGTGCACCGAGATCTTGTCGAGGACCTTGCCCTCGCAGTAGTCGTACTTGGCGACCTGGCTGTCCACGTACAGCGAGGTGTAGGCGACGCAGGGCTTCGAGTCGTACTGCGTGTGCAGCGGGCCGAGGCCGAGCGGGACCTGCTTGTGGATGGCGTCCTTCACGTCGATGATCGGCACGCCGTAGCTGTCCTTGCCGGCGAACTTCTTCGCGGCGACGGCGGCCTGGATCTTCTCGAAGCTGTAGACGTGCGCGTTGCTGTCGAGCTTGCCGCCGACGATGATGTACTTGCCGTCCGGGGAGACGTCGACGCCGTGCGGGCTCTTCGGCTCCGGAACCAGGACGAGCAGGCCTTCCTCGATCGCGGTCTTCAGCGTGATGACCGGGTGGTCCTTGATCTTGGTGACCTTGCCGGCCTTGAAGACCTCTTCGGCCTTCTTCCAGTTCACGACGTGCAGGTAGTCGTGGTCGTTGGCCGAGCAGCCGGCCTCGTACGGCGGGCGGCCCTTCTCGATGCCGCCGACGTAGCGCTCGGAGCACAGCGAGTTGGTGAACGACCAGCCGTCCGACACCAGCTTGCCGGCGTCCGACAGGTCCTGCGTGTACGGCGGCAGCTCGACCGAGAACGACTGCGACGGGTCGATGCGGCCCTTCGACTTGTCGAACTTCCAGTAGGTGACGGCGCCACGGTACTTGTCGTTGAACTGCTCCAGCGGCACGTACTCGCCGCCCAGCGGGGCCGGGTACTGCGAGGCCTCGATCACGTAGTCGGTGTTCGGCGTGACGAAGGCGCCGCCGTGCTCCGACTGCATGATCGGGTTGACGACGATCTGCTTGGTCTCGAAGTCGTGCAGGTCGATGACGGCGATGCGCGGGTTGTTCTTGTCGTTGATGAAGACGAACTTGCCGTCGCTCTCGCCGTTGGTCTCCGACGCGGCGGGGTGGTGGGTGTCGCCCCAGGTGATCTGCTTGCCGTCGACGTTGCCCTGCGCGAGCACGGCCTTCGACTCGTCGTCGTAGCCGTAGCCCTGCCAGGGCTCGGGCGTGAAGACGCCGATGTACTTCAGGATGCGCATCGACGGGATGCCGTAGACGATGACCTGGCCCGACTGGCCGCCCGACGAGAAGGCGATGAACTCGTCACGGCCGCCGGTGGGGGTGTAGGTCTTCGCCGCCGCCAGCAGGTCCTTCTCGTTCAGACCGCGGCGCTTCATAACATCCTGCAGGCTCTCCGCGGCGTATGCGCCGCCGGCGACGGTCGTCGCCATCAGCAGCGCGCCGAAGGCAGCCGACGCCTTCAAAGCCGATTTCATGTCTTCCTCCGCGTGGGTTGAGTACGCACTACCTTCAGGTCCCGTCAGGGTCTTGAGCGCCGGGTGCGGCCGGCCGAGCCGCTCGCCTCAGGCAAAACAAGCCTGTTCGGACGCCAGGGGCCTGACATCCGTCGAGTTTGGAAATCGACACTCAGTGCGGAAGCAGTCGGGGCAACGAGCCGCCCGTCCACCGCGCGTCAACTTTGGAGCTGTTGGCGTTCCACTCCCTAGCCAAATCGACTGTTTGCAACCTGGAGACCATTGGAATTCCCCGCCTTGACTTCGGTCAAGGCGGAGGTGGCTGCGGCAGCCGGTCTCACCGCCTTTGGTCGGATCGTTCGCAGGCCGTTAGTAGAATCCCTTTTGTCGATTGTCGCCTTGACCATCGTCAAGTTCCCGCCGGCGCTCCTCGGGCATGGTTGGGTGACCAATCATTTTTCTGCGGATCGGTGTTCGACGATGGAGTCGCAGCTCACTCTCGCCCTGGCCCGCAACCCGCTGATCGGGTGGATGCCGGCGGCGGACCGCGAGCGGGTGCTCGGCTACGCCCGGCCGGCCGCCTTCGCCGAGGGCGACGTCCTGTTCCAGGAGGGGGGGGAGGCGCGCGCCTTCTTCCTGATCGTCTCCGGCACGGTGGAGCTGTCCATCGCCGCCGGATGCCGGCGCACCGGCGTGGTCGGCGTGCTGAGCGACGGCGATTCCGCGGGCGAGGTGGCGGTGCTCGACGGCGGCCCCTACCCGGTGACCGCCCGTGCGCTGGACCGCGTGGTGGCGCTGGCGATCCCCGGCGGCACCTTCCTGCGCCACATGGAGGAGCGGGCCGAGCTGCTGCGCGGCGTGGTGGCCGGCGCTTCGATCAAGCTGCGCGCGCTGATGCGCGAGAACGGCGAGCTGAAGGCGATGCCCACCGCCGAGCGGCTCTGCGGTTTCCTGCTGCGCCTGGTCGACCAGCCGGACGGCACGGCGAAGATCAAGCTGCCCTTCGAGAAGCGCGTGCTGGCCGGCACGCTGGGGGTGAGCCCGGAGAGCCTGTCGCGCGCCTTCGGCCGGCTGCGCCGGGTCGGCATCACCACCGGCCGCACCGACGTGGTGGTGATCCGCGACGTGGCCGAGCTGCGCCAGCTCGTCGTCGCCGGCAGCCTGGGCGACGTGGCGTAGAGCTGCCCAGATAAGCGCCGTCCTGTCGCGTCCTTGGGCAGAGTCGTGCCCGCTTTGCGGTTCCCGCCGCCAATTTAACCTTGGCACACGCCTTGCTGAACACCGGGCGGGCGGCGGGCGCGGGTGCGTTCGCCGGACCATTGCAGAGTGTTGCGGCGACGCCCGGCGGAGGGTGGCGCCGCGTCTGGGGCAATCCGGTCCTCCGCGCGGACCGGCACCTTGAGAACGGCGCCCGGGCGGGGGCTTTCCGCCCGCCGTCCGGGCGCCATTTTTTTTCCGCAGGGGAGTTCCCATGGCTGAGCCCGTCCACACCACCTGCCCGCTCTGCGGCGTGGGCTGCGGGGTCGTCGCGGAGCCGGCCGCGGACGGCACGCTGGCCGTGCGCGGCGACCCCGACCACCCGGCCAACTACGGCCGCCTGTGCGCCCGCGGCGCCGCGGCGGGGGAGGGCGCCAGCTTGGAGGGCCGACTGCTGCACCCGGCGCTGCGCGGCGAGCGGGTGGGCTGGGACGCCGCCGTCGGCGCGCTGGCCGGCGCCTTCGCCCGCACCATCGACGCGCACGGGCCGGATGCGGTGGCGGTCGCCGTCTCCGGCCAGTTGCTGACCGAGGACCACTACGTCCTCAACAAGCTGATGAAGGGCTTCCTCGGCTCGGCCAACATCGACGGCAACGCGCGCCGCTGCATGGACGCCACCATGCTGGCGCAGCGCCGGGCCTACGGCTCCGACACCGTGCCGGGCTGCTTCGACGACCTGGAGCAGGCGGACCTGGTGGTGCTCGCCGGCTCCAACCTGGCCGGGCATCACCCGGTGTTGCAGCAGCGCCTGCTGACCGCGCGCCGGCAGCGGCGCACCAAGGTGGTGGTGATCGACCCGCGCTGCACGCTGAGCTGCGACGAGGCGGACATCCACCTCCAGCTGCGCCCCGGCGCCGACGCGGCGCTGTTCAACGGGCTGCTCGCCCACCTGCACCTGCACGGCCGCGGCAACGCCCGCTTCCTGGCCGAGCACGCGGTGGGGGCGGACGAGGCGGTCGCCGCGGCGCTGGCCGGGGCGGCGACGCTCACCGAGGTGGCCGCGCACTGCGGCCTCGCGGCATCCGGCGTGCGCCGCTTCTACGAGCTGTTCGCCGCGACCGAACGGGTGGTGACGGTGATCTCGCAGGGGGTGGCGGGCGCCGACGCGGTCAACGCCATCCTCAACGTGCACCTCTACACCGGCCGCATCGGCCGGCCGGGCATGGGGCCGCTGCCGGTCGCCGGCCAGAGCAACGGCATGGGCGGGCGCGAGGTCGGCAGCCTGTCCGGTCAGCTCGCCGCGCACATGGGCTTCACGGCGGAGGAGGTCGACCGCGTGCGCCGCTTCTGGGACGCGCCGCGCATGGCCACGGCCGAGGGGCTGGCGGGCGAGGCGCTGGCGCACGCGGTGGAGGAGGGGCGCGTCAAGGCGCTGTGGATCGTCGGCACCGACACGCCCTTCGGCGTGCGCGACGCCGACCATTTGGCGTCCGCGGTGGCGCGGTGCGATTTCGTCGCGGCGTCCGGCGGCTGGGCGGCCGGCGCCGTGGCGCGGGCCGCGCGCCTGCTGCTTCCGGCCGCGCTGTGGGGCGAGGGCGAGGGCACCGTCACGGCGTCCGACCGCACGATCTCCCGCCGCCGGTCCTGGCGGGCGCCGCCGGGCGAGGCGAGGCCGGACTGGTGGATCGCCGCATCGGTCGGGCGCGCGCTGGGCTGGATGGAGGCGTTCGACTACGCCTCGCCGGCCGCGGTGTTCCGCGAGCACGCCGCGCTGTCGGCCTTCGAGAACATCGCCAGCCGCGCCTTCGACATCGGCGCGCTGGCCGGCCTGTCCGATGAGGAATACGACCTGTTGGAGCCCGCCCCATGGCCGCGCCGCTCCGGCGGTCCGCCGGTCCGGCGGCTGTTTGCCGGCGGCGGTTTCCACACGGACGACGGGCGGGCGCGGCTGGTGCCGGTGGCGGCGTAGGCGGGGCTATTCCGCCGCCATGGTGAAGCGGGCCGCCTGCACGCGGTTCTGCACGCCCAGCTTGCGGAAGACGTGGCAGAGGTGCGACTTCACCGTCACCTCGCTGACGTTCAGTCGACGGGCGATCAGCTTGTTCGGCAGGCCCTCGCGCAGCAGGTCGAGGATCTCCCGCTCGCGCGCGGTCAGGCCGCGCTCGCTGTTGTCGGGCTCGCCGTAAAGGGTGGGCGTCGGGCGCGCCGGCTCCTCCAGCAGGGCCGCGGGGACGTAGCGCTCGCCCGCGATGATCAGCCGCAACGCCGACAGCATGGCTTGCGCGCTCAGCCGCTTCGGGATGTAGCCGGCCGCGCCCAGGCCCATGGCTTCGAGGATCTGCTTGCGTTCGGTCACCGACGAGAGCACCACGACGCGCGCCAGCGGATGGCGCTCGCGGATCGCCGGAAGCCCGTGGGCGACCGTCATCCCGGGCATGCGCAGGTCGAGCAGCACCAGCCGGATGCCCTCGACGCGGTCGAGCGTTTCCACCACCTCCTCGAAGCTGCCGGCCTCGTACACTTCCGTGTTCTCGGCGAGCTGCATCAGGAACGGCCGCAATCCATCGCGGACCATCACGTGGTCGTCGGCTAGGAGAATTCGCATAATTCCTCTCCTACTTCAGATTGTCTATTCTTCTATCGATTAGCATGCTGTGATTCGTAACCGGGGTTTGTCAAGAAGAGTGTAATATGACAAGGCTGAAATCATTGTGTTTGAATTTGTCTAATATTTATTAGCCATAGAGGAATTCTGTGTGCTCTCGAAGAAAATTACTGTCGTTGCTCGCGACAGATTCGTGCACCCGATCCCAGGGAATGACGACGGCGAAGCAGGACCCGCGTCCCGGCGTCGAGGTGACCTGCACCGTTATGCCCAGCGTGTCGGAGAGGCGCCGCACGATCGCCAGGCCGAGGCCGAGGCCGCTGGTGCCCGCCGCCGCCGCGCCGCGGCGGAACGCCTCGAAGACGGCGCCCATCTCGTCGGCGGCGAGGCCGGGACCGGTGTCCCACACCTCGATGCGAAACGCCTCCTCGCCGCGCCGGCAGCCGACCAGCACGCGGCCGTCCGCCGTGTAGCGCGCCGCGTTGGCGATCAGGTTCATCAGCAGGCGGCGCAGCAGCGCCGGATCGGTGTGGAGGTGCAGCGAGCAGCCGACCATCCGCAGCTCCACGCCGGTGCGCGCCGCCTCGCTGCGGCACAGGTCCAAGGCCTCGGCCAGCAGGGGGGAGAGCGGGAAACGCCGCCGCTCGACCGGCAGCGCCCCGTTCTCCAGCGCCGACGCGGCGACGAGCTGGTCGAGCATGTCCTGCTGCGCCGCGGCGGCGGCCCGCATCTTGTTGAACAGCGCACGCTCCGGCAGCGCAGCCGCGGGGTGGCCGAGGGCCTCCAGATGGAACTGCAAAGCACGCAAAGGCTGTCCAAGATCGTGGCCGATGGCGGCGAGCAGCCGTGACTTGGCGGCGTTCGCGGACTCCGCCTGGCGCCGTGCCTCCTGGTTGGCGCGCAGGGCGGCGGCCAGTTCGGCGTTGGTCGCCTGCAGCGCGACCAGCACCGCGTGTTCCCGCCGCAGGCCGCGCCCGGCAAGCAGGCCGAGCAGGGCGATGATCGCCACGCAGACGCCGGCCAGGGCGCCGCTCATCAGCGCCCGCGTCCGCCACGGGGCGAACACCGCGGCCTCCGGCGCGGACACCGCCACCAGCAGCGGCATCTCGGGCACGCGCCCGAGGGAGACGAGGTGCGGCGCCCCGTTCCGCAGGACGGCGCGCTCGCCTTCCACAGGGTCGCGGCCGAAGGGGCGGGTCTGCGACGGCAACTCGGAGGCGCCGTCGCGCGGCTCCTGCACGATCGGCGCGCCGTTCTCCCGCAGGATGGCGATGGACAGCGGCAGCTCCGGCAGGCCGACGCTCCGGTAGTACGCCGCGAAATAGTCGGTGCGGAAGGCCGCCACGGCCACCCCGGCGAAGCGCCCGGCGTTCTCGATGCGCAGGCTCAGACGGAACAGCGGCGTGCCGCCGGACGGGCCGACGCTCGGCCGGCTGACGTGCAGTCGCACGCCGTCGCGGTGGGCTTGGAAATAGTCACGGTCGGACACGTCGGCCCCGGCGTCCGGCGCCCAGCTCGTCGCCGCCATCCGGCCGTCGGCACCGACGTAGCTGAGCATGGCGACGCCCGGCAGCCGCGCCAGCTGGCCGGCCAGCCACGGGTGCCAGTCGCTCGCGACGCCGGGCACCGGCGGGCCGCCGTGCAGCACGCGCGACGCGATCTGCTCCAGCGTGTCGCGCACCTCGTCCATGCTGCTTTGGGCGTGCCCGCTGAGCAGTGCCTGCGCGGTGCGCAGCGCCGTGTGCGCCTGATCGCGCGTCGCGCGCCGGTCGAACACGGTGTCGGCCACCCACCAGCCGAACAGCACGCACACCATCGCCGCGATCGCCGCGGTGAGGACGCGTCCGCCGTGCTCGGATCCGGTGCGTGTGCCGTGCTGCATAATTCCTTTCCTATCGAAGGAATCGACGAGCGTCAGGTTCCAGCGGATCTGCTTAATTAATTTCTTAAAATCTTTCCGGGGTCCTGCCGGCACTTTGTTGTTCCGGGGGGCTGCGGACTCCTGGCAAGCCTTTGATTTAAGTGGTGTTATCGGTGTTGCTGCCGAACCTCGGGTTGAACAGTATAGCCCGTCATATGTATGTCGGGGCGCTGCCGGTCAGCGGGTGCGTCTGTGTGCCGCACCTTGGGCTGTGCAGGAGCGGTCAGCCGCGGGGCAGGCCGGCGATGGCGCGGGCGACGGCGATCCAGGCCTCGTCCTCGTCGCCGATGCCCTTCAGCGCGGCGACCGGCGGCCAGACTCCCAGGCGGCTGCCGCGGCGCTGGGCGAGGAAGCGCTCCACTTCCTCCGGCGTCGGCAGCCGGTCGCCCTTCAGCTGGTTGCAGCGGCGGTGGGCGAGCACGACGTTGCCCGGCTCATTGACGCCGCCGTAGGCCTGCGGGACGACGTGGTCGAAGGTCGCCTTCGCCCCGGCCGGTTCGCCGCAGTAGAAGCAGCACCCGCCCTGCAGGACGTCCATCAGCTGGGCGTCGTCGCGGGTGATCATGTCACTCCCGCTCCACCGACCCCCACAGGTCGTACTCGTCGGCGTGCTCGATGGTGACGGGCACGATGTCGCCGGGCTTCAGGCCGGTCTCGCCGTTCAGGAAGACATTGCCGTCGATCTCCGGCGCGTCGGCGTAGCTGCGGCCGATGGCGCCTTCGTCATCGACCTCGTCGATCAGCACGCCCAGCGTCCAGCCGATCTTGCGCTTCAGCCGCTCCGCGCTGATGCGCTGCTGCGCCTGCATGAAGCGCTCCCAGCGCTCCTGCTTGACCTCTTCCGGCACGGCGCCGGGCAGCTCGTTGGCCGCCGCCCCCGCCACCGCCTCGTACTTGAAGCAGCCGACGCGGTCGAGCTGGGCGTCGTCCAGCCATTGCAGCAGGAGCTGGAAGTCCTCCTCGGTCTCGCCGGGGAAGCCGACGATGAAGGTGGAGCGCAGCGCCAGGTCCGGGCAGTCCTTCCGCCAGGAGCGGATGTGCTCCAGCGTCTTCTCCTGCGCGGCCGGGCGGCGCATCGCCTTCAGCACCTTAGGACTGGCGTGCTGGAACGGGATGTCGAGGTAGGGGAGGATCCGCCCCTCGGCCATCAGCGGCAGCACCTCGGCCACGTGCGGGTAGGGGTAGACGTAGTGCAGCCGCACCCAGACGTCGAAGTTCGCCAGCTCGCGGCACAGGTCGGCGAAGCGCGTCTTCACCTGCCGGTCGTAGAAGGGCCGCTCGGCGTACTTCACGTCGACGCCGTAGGCGCTGGTGTCCTGGGAGATGACCAGCAGTTCCTTGACGCCGTTGGTCGCCAGCTTCTCCGCCTCGCGCAGCACCTTGTCGATCGGGCGGCTGACCAGGTCGCCGCGCAGCGAGGGGATGATGCAGAAGGAGCAGCGGTTGTTGCAGCCCTCGGAGATCTTCAGGTAGGCGTAGTGCCGCGGCGTCAGCCGGATGCCCTGCGGCGGCAGCAGATCGACGAACGGGTCGTGCGTGGGCGGGGCCGCCTCGTGCACCGCCTCCACCACCGCCTCGTACTGGTGCGGGCCGGTGACCGCCAGCACGCCGGGGTGGACCGAGCGGATGGCGTCCGCATCGCCGCCCATGCAGCCGGTGACGATGACCCGCCCGTTCTCCTTGATCGCCTCGCCGATGGCGTCCAGCGATTCCTTCTTGGCGCTGTCCAGGAAGCCGCAGGTGTTGACGATCACCGCGTCGGCGCCGTCGTAGGAGGGGGAGATCTCGTACCCCTCGGCGCGCAGGCGGGTCAGGATGCGCTCGGAATCGACGAGCGCCTTCGGGCAGCCGAGGCTGACGATACCGACTTTCGGGGCGGAATTCGGGGCGGTCTTGCTCATGGCGCGTCTATATAGGCAATCGGGCGAGGCGCGCCAGCCGAATCGGCGTAATCCCGCGCTGGCGCGGCCGGCGCCCCGTGCATGCCTCCCACCCCTTGTGGCTGTGTACGAATGGGGTGCGACATTTGGTTCGACCCTACGGCCACGCTTATGCATTTTCGCGGTTGCGGTGTTGGAAACAATTCGTTAACGCTGGTGAAGAGTGTAGCGGATCCGGTCAGAAGACATTCGATACACTGAACCGTTTTGACTCGGGTCAACCATCGGCGTACGATAATCGTCGTTGGTGGGCGAACGGGTTCTTGGGAAGAGAGCGCAGGGGCCGGCATGTCGAACAGCCAATCTTCGCCCGCGTCCGCACAGGCGATCGCCGAAGTGATGATGCACATCGGGCACATCGCCGACAGCCTGGGCTATTCCCGCGGCCTGAAGCCCTCGCAGTGGACGGCGCTGCGCTATTTCGCCTCCGCCAACCCCAGCCAGCGCACGGTCTCCGCCTTCGCCGACTTCCACGCCACCACGCGCGGTGCGGCCTCGCAGACGGTGGAGGTGCTGGTGAGCAAGGGCCTGCTGACCCGCGTGCCGGTGCCCGAGGACCGCCGCGTCGTCCAGCTCCACCCGACCGACGAGGCGCTGGCGCTGCTGCAGCACGACCCCCTGCAGGAGTTCTCGGCGGTGATCGCCGGGCTGGAGCAGGACGACCAGTTCCATCTGGCCGAGACGCTGTCGCGGGTGTTGCGCGGGTTGCTGATGAAGCGGCAGGCCGCCTGAGGAGTCCCGGAAGTCCGGTTTTTGACACACCGCCGCCGCGACCGAACCCGTAGCTTCTAAAAAGAAGCACCAAGAACGGGTTAGGAAGAACCATGCTGCGGCTCGGGACGAAAGTCAGGTTCAATGGCCAGGACGCGATGGTCGTTGCCCGCACGCTGGCGGGCGTTCCACGCTATGACCTGCGCCTCGACGACGGACATTTGGTGAAATACGCGCTGGAAGCCGATCTGGAGATCGTCTCCACCGACGGAATCATGGCGCCGACGCTGGGCGGCCCGGCCGGCACCACCGTGTGGGGCGACCATGGACGCGTCTGAGGCGGTGGCCGGCCTGCCCCCGGCGCCCGGCTTTCCGGCGACGCGGGACGACTTCCCGCACTCGCTGCAGGCCTACGCCGTGCCGGACGGCGACGCGGCGGAGGCCGGCGGCTGGAGCCTGTCGCTCTACCGCGCGGTCGGCCCGGAGGAGCGGGCATGGCTGCAGGCGCACGGCTTCACGCTGACCGGGCGGCTGTGGATCCGTCCGGCTGCCGGAAACACTGCCGAGAACGGTTGAGAATGGGCGGCGGATCGCCGAAGATGCCGCCGCCATGCTGACTGTCCTGATCGCCGACGACCATCCGCTGTTCCGCAACGCGCTCAGGGACATCCTGCGCTCGACCGGCGAGACGTTCGAGATCGTCGAGGCCAGCACCGTCGACGAGGCCAAGCGCAAGGCCAACGACGACCTCGACCTGATCCTGCTCGATCTCTCGATGCCGGAGGCGGTGGGCTTCAGCGCGCTGGTGGGCTTGCGCAACGCGGTGCCGTCGGTGCCGATCCTCATCGTCTCGGCCTTCGCCGACCCCGACACGGTGCGGCAGGCGGCGACCTATGGCGCGGCGGGCTTCATCGCCAAGACGGCGGAGCCGATCGCCATGGCGGCGGCGGTGTCCAAGGTGCTGGCCGGCGGCAAGCACTGGCCGACCGCCCCCGCGCCGGCCGAGGCCAGGCCCGAGGCCGGCGCTGCGACGCCCGAGGCGTTCAAGAAGCTGAGCCGGACGGAGTCGAAGGTCCTGGAGCTGATGGCCGAGGGCAAGGCCAACAAGCTGATCGCCTACGAGTTGGGCATCAAGGAATCGACGGTGAAGACGCACGTCACCGCGCTGCTGCGCAAGCTGAACGTCTACAACCGGACGCAGGCGGTGATGCTGGCGAACCAGGCGCGGTTCGGGAAGCCGTAGGTGAAGCCCTCCCCCGCCTCCGGCGGGGGAGGGAGGGACCCAAGCGAAGCTTGGGAGGGTGGGGGCTACGGCTTCGCGACAACACGCCCCCACTCAACTCGCCCCCACCCAACCAACGCTCGCCCGCAAGTCGGGCGACCGCGCTCCGCCTACGATCGCCTTCGGCGCTCGTTGCCTATGGCACCGGCTCCACGCCCCCAG
>NZ_LGQZ01000146.1 GCF_003116015.1 Azospirillum sp. TSO22-1 | reverse complement strand
GTACGCCCCGGGGCCGTGCCGTTGCGTCAGCCTGGGGAAATTTCAGCCGCCCCTTTTGAGGAGTATTCATCCGGCGCTGACAACTGGTCAGTAAGTTGTCAACGCACTTTGCGGCGTGCTTGGAGCAGGGGGCAATCGCCGCCCTGGTCACGGATTCGAAGAGCGCAGTTCGTCCAACCCGAGCCACTCGACCAACCGTGCTGCCCAAATCCTTCGGTACCCGACTTCTTCCATTCGCGCATGCCGTCTCAGGATCCGTGGTAGGCGGATGCACACGCAGTCCTGCGGCAACGTACCGTCCTTGCTCGCCGGCCATAATCCGCCATTATCGACCAACCCGTCGAGCAACGTCTTGATGTTCTCCTCCATGGCCCGGAACGGAAGACCCTCCCGGCATTTGAGGAGCAGCGAGGCCAGCTTCCATCCGCCGGAATGGTCCACATCCAGCAACACCAGAGGTCCCAGAGATGGTGGGCGAATCACGGCGACCAGGCACGGACGGCGGTGGCGACCACTCATCGAAAAGGCACGGCCGCGCTTCAAGGAACACAGTGAAACGGCAACCGACACCGTAGGAAGGTCCTCCTTCATCAGGCGCAGGGCATCGAGCAGCGGCTTGAGTTCGCCAACGAAGCCGGGGTCGGCCGGTTCCAGCAACTCGAACTCGACCGGCGGCAGCGTGGCATTCAATCCGGCCTCGGCAAGACTGGCGGGGACGCGAATGCGGTGCCGGCGGATGCTGGCGGAGGCGCGCTTCCGCCGGCCGGCCGGTGGGACTTCGCTTTCGCCATAGCCCCCTACCTCCCGGTCATCCTTGGTCGGCACGATCTCGACCACCTTGGTGATCTTGATCTCGCGATCGAAACTGCTGGCCTTGAACGGACCCGGGAGCACCGACTGGTTAACGTCGGTACGGCTGCCTTCGGAGCATTCGTCGACGATGTAATCGTTGATCTCCCGGAGTTGACCTTGGTCGAGATCCTCCCCGATCCCCGGCGATGCCTTTGGCCGGAAGGTCAGCTTCCGGCGCATCGAAGGATGAGAAAAGCTCAACGTGTCGCAGGGATGGGTCTTGCCGGACGCTTGGTAGATTTCCAGTACCAAGGCGGTGTCTCCGTGGCGCACCCAGCGGACCAGCCACTCCGAATCGCGTAGCGGCGGCGGATCGAAGCTGACGTACTTCCTGCCCGCAGACCTCTCCCACACACTGTCCCACGACTTCCGGCCGTCCTCATGAACGGCGGTCCAGGCAAACTCCTGAACGAATTCCCGGGACAACGCGGAGGCGGGCATCAGCTTGGTGAAACGCAGGTGGAGGTGCCCTCCCAGACGAAGCGGTTCCGGTTGGAAAAGTTCCATGAGCGCACCACGGCGCATCACCGTATTGGCCATGGTCTTGTTGTGCAGGAACAGAAAGCGGACCAACTCGATCGTCGGGACCAAGACATCAAGGTGGCCGACCTTGTAGTGGCGCAAACGCTGATATTTCAGCGGATGCTCCGGCACGGAGTAGAGCGTCGTCGGGATGCAGGCGGCGGGCACTTCCTCGCCACAAGCGACGTTCTCGATGCGGATCGTCGCCATTTCGCCGCGCACCGGAACGGTGCCCGCGATCCCGTCCGTGTAGCAGCGTCCCAGGGACAGAACCGGCAACGCCCCGATGGGCAGGTGATGCACGTCGATCCGATCGCTGGACAGGGGCCGGGTGGCCGCGTGTATCTGCCATCCGGCCAAAGGGGTCTCGATGGGGCCGGCCAGCCAAGCCAGTTCGAGATCCTCTCTCTGATCCTGGAAGGACTTGATGGCGACAACGGGGCGCCTCATCGTTTGGGCGTCCTTCCTTCTCGCAGAGCTTCCTCGACCGCAGCCGAGGCGCGTTTCGGCAAGCCCGCGAGGCGACGGACCTTCCACGGCGACGCCGTCGCGCCGGTAGCCTCAAGCTCGTGCCTTGCCCAACCGACGCGCCGAAGTCGGAACGCCTCGACGCTTTCCGTTACCTCCGTCAATGTCGCCACCGTTTCCGGCAGCTTGGCGTACCGCTTGCTGATCCAACCGCGACGGCCAACGTGGCGCTCCAGTTCGGCCAGGGTCACGCGCACTGGCGGGATGCGGCCGAGAATCGTGCCGGCCGCAACGCGCAGGTTCGCCGCGAGGCTGCGGTCGATGAGGGGCCAATCGGCGCGTGGACCGGGAATCCAATGGATCGTCGGCGGTGGTGAATGCGCTTCCAGCCAATCACGGTCGTGGCGGTAGAGCCACGTGTGATCAGCCGGCAGGCGGTCGGCGAGAGCCTTGCGTCCCAGTTCCGGTTCACGACGTCGAAGGTCGATCCAGCGGGCCCGACGGATCGGACTGGATGGCGGTTTCGGCAATTGCGGCGACCGAGACAGAGGACGCCAGGTGGTGGCGAGGCCGAGGTCGGCGCTGTGCTTGCGTACGGTGTTCGGATCCACGGCCAAAGCCCGGGCGGTGGCCCTCAGGCTGAAGCCGGCGGCAGCGAGATCGCACAGGCGACCGTCGAAGCCAGAGTCGGTGATGCGCTTCCGTCCTGTGCTGGCCGTACCATCCACGGCGGCGACCGAGGCCGGCGCGTACCGGTCGATGACCAGATCGAGCAGTATGTGATGGAGGGGATGGAAGGCGTGTCGGTGTTTGCGGACGATCGCCGGCAGCCAGACCGGATGCGCGACCGCGACCAGAACCCTGCGCAACGGGCCGAGAACGGTGTCGAAGGTGTCGCGAAGTTTCTGCTGGTCGACGCGTCCATGAGCAGAGGCAAGACGGCGGTCGATCAAGGCATCCCGATAGCCGGGGGTCAGATCCGCGGACGAGACGCCGGTCGGAAATCTTTCGAGCAAGGCCGCGCTCCGGACGGCGACCGCGTGCAGCAAAGACAGGCACCGTTCATCCTCTTCCCATGACGCCGTGCCGGCGCCATCGGCGCAGGTCTCCGCCGTGGCGGCCTGAAATTCATGCTGGCGGCCGAGAACTGGGTGTACGGAGCTGTCGCGAAGCGGGGCGCCGTGTTCTGCACAGACCAGGGCGCCCGGCAACTGGTGGCTTCGCCGCCAGTACGGCTCGCCCCAGCGGGTCACGGCCTCGGCGAAGCACTGCGGGCAAAACCGGAGGGTGTCCGGTGCCGGAACGATGCTGGCGGCAAGGCCGAGCCGGACGTGGACGCTGTCGGTCGCCCCGTCTATCATCGCGGTCAGGACCTCACGCACGACTGACGCCGGCTGGAATGCAGCGTAGTACGGGAACAAGGTGAGTTCGGCCGCCAACCGTTCGGGAGCCAAGCAGCGCTCTGCGGGGAGCCGGCGGCTGAGAGCGCCAAGATGGCCGGGCAGATCCACCGTCGCGCGGACGGTGCGCTCACCGAAGAGATCGTCGAGCGTCCGTTTCGGGCTGCGCGAAGCGGTGTGGCGATGATAGCGGGCGAGCACACTGTAGAGCAGCTCGTCGGGGTAGATGACGGGGAAGTAGGAGACCATTGCCGTCACTCTCAAGCCGCCACGTCCCGCAACGGCGGCTTTATGGCGCCAGCCGCCAACAGGGCGTCGTAACCGGAAATTTCCGCGGCGGAGGCGATGATCACCCGCAGGTCGTTGGGGTCGGAGGGCTGGGTGGTTGGCGCTTTCTTCGGCCGTGCCTTGGACGGCTTGGCAGGCGGGACCTCCGGTTCGTGGCCCTGCAGCTTTTCGGCGACCACCGCCATCAGTTCCAGCGGTCCCAACCCGGGGTTCTCGCTCTTGGCCCGTGCCAGGGCTGCCAGGATCGTCGCCTCGCCATCGGCGGCGGCGACGGTCGCTTGGGGGGAGGGCGCCGTTTCCGCCGCTTCCCGCAATGCAAGACGCGCTATCGCGTCCTGGAACACCCGGTTCACGTGATCGTTCAGCGGTTTGAGGTCGTCGAACTCCGCCAGCGCCTCCATGTCGTTGCGTTTGAGGGCGTCGATCATCGGCTTGACCAGCATGAACGACTTTTTGGCGACGTGCCGGAAAAGGGCGACGGTCAGGCGCTCGTCGGTGTCCCGGCCGGCCATGGCGTCCCGAAGAATGACGTGCAGTTGGGTCATCATGTAGAGCTTGACGGCGAGATCGATGATGCCCTGGCTCTCTTCGTAGAGCACGGCACGCAGTTCGTCGGTCAGGGGCGTGTGGGCGTGCGTCCATTGGAAGCGCCACATCCGTTCGACGAAGTAATTCCACGTCGCGTCGTTCTCGAAGCGGGGCCAGTAGAGGTTGCCGAGACCGCTCCCGCGTCGCGCTTGACGCAGAGCGCCCTGAAGCACCGGCAGCGCCGCCGGCGTGCCGACGATCAGGACGGGGATTCCGATCGTGTTGACCAAGGCCACCAGGAAGTTCAGCAGGTCTTCCCGGTTGGCGCCGCTGGCGCGTGTCAGGTGCTGGATCTCGTCGACCACCAGCAGACCGAGCGCGTAACGGTCGGCAAGGGCCGCCATGTCGATCAGCATGCCTTCCAGCGAACTCCGGCTGCCGCCGTGCTTGGCCCGGAACCGCTCGTGGAAGAGCCTGTCCATCTCCTGGAAGAAGCTGATGCACAGTTGCTTGGCCGAGCCCTTGTGCGGGCATTCGAGCCGAAGCCAGACGACTTGGTCGAGACTGAACGGCTCGGTGTGGCGGATGACCTGGGGGTAAAGGCGCAGGACACGCTGGACGCTCCGGGTCTTGCCGATACCGGAAACGCCGATCATCGCGATGCCGGACGCCGTGGATTCGACCGGGTGCAGTCGGGCCTGGATGTCTTTGCGGAGGACTCGTTCGTAATCGTTGTGGAGGCGATGAAGGAAGTCGGTCGTGTCGGGGTTGCGCCCAAGATAACCCTGCCGGATCAGCATGGAGACGAGAAGCTGGAACTCGATCTGCCGCTCGAGGGGATCGAAATAGTTGCTGAGGCGCAGGAGGCAGTGGCACCGGAAGTGCGACGGATAGCGCCGCTCCGCATCCGAATGGGTCGGGAGGTCGATCATGGCCCTGACCGACTCGTCGGTTGCCAGGAGATCCGGAAGCCGGTTTATGAAAGGGTTGTTCCGGTACTCCGGTAAGGACGGCCGGTCTTCATCGTTGGTCGTCATCGGTCCGATCCTCCTCGATCCGCCGCATGATGTCGGACATGCTCGGATACGTGTAATCATCGGCGGGCGGCGCGCCGGGCGCGAAGGGCACGACCTTGCCGGTGTCCGGTGCCGTGCGCGGTGCCGTGCGGAACGCCTCCTGGGCTTGGCGGTCGCGGCGTTCATCGCGTCGGTTGGCACGGATGCCCCTGACCCGCTGGCGGTCGCTGGTTTCCTCGGGTGAGCTGGTGGCGTAGCGTTCCTCCGCCCGGGCGACGATGTCCTTGACGGTCTGGAGCAACTTGATCTTGCCCTGGCTGGAGCGGGGCGTGTGCGCGTTCTTCTGCCGACGCTCCTCCAGTCGGATCTGGTCGATCTCCCACAATGTCCGGTCGCGATAGGCGGCACTGCGCTCGGTGAGGGCACAGGCGATGAAGCGGATCCGTCCGGCGTCGGCGTGAAGGTGGATTTCGTCCATACACCGAGGGTCGTACGAGACGCGGACCTTCCAGGTGCCCTTCTGGCGTGCCTTCTCGAACCAGTGCTCGGTGATCGCCTTCTGGCAGGTGTAGTAGCAGCCATAGAAGCGGATGCCGTGCGCGGTGACGGTGGCTTCGTCCGAGGGAAGGACGCTGAGGCGAACCAAGTCCTCGGGATAGGATCGGAGGAGGCCGGAGCGCCGGGCGATCCCCCACTCCCACAACTCGATCGGCACGGGGTTGACGTCGTCGGCGATCATCTGGGCGTCGCGCTCGTACCCGCCAAGACGGTTGTCGTTGTTGTAGAAGAGCACGCAGGAAATGATGATCGCCGTGAAGTCGTCGATGTCGAGCCGTCCGTCCAGGCGATAGTCGGGCGCGCCGCGCTGCCGGAAATCCCCGTCGACGAACCCCGGCGTGTAGGGCTTGAATGCGGCGGGAAGCAACCGGAACCGCTGTTCGACGATGCCTTTCCAGTCGGCGCGGTAAGGAGCCGTGTTCTCGACGCGGACGTGGAAGTTGTTGATCAGCGTCTCCACCGCCGATCCCAGCATCTCGCCGCGGTCGCCGAGCAGGGCGTCGGGCAGATGACGGCACGGCCAGTCCGCTTCGGTGATGTCGATCTTGAACTGGCGGCAGAAGGCGACCTTGTCCGAGGCCGCGTTGGCGATCGCCATCATCGCGCCGACCCACGACGGCCCTTCGAGCCCGACGTAGATGCCGACGATCATTCGGCTGAACACGTCGATCACCACGTAGAGCACCGGGCGGCCGACGATGTGGTTCGGGTTCAGGCGGGAGACGAGGTAAACGTCCGCGATCGTCGCGTCGATCTGGTAGCGGGAACCGGGGCCGAACACCTCGCTGGTCGAGGTGCTCGGAAGCGCCCGCATGTCCTTGTCGTAGACCCTTGGCGTCCGGCGCCGGCGTTCGAGCTGGAAAACGTCGTTGTCCTTTTCGAACCAGTAGCGGAATTGCCTGAGCGAGGGATGCAGCGGCCGGAGGACCGGCGTCTGCCGGCCAGTCGCTTCGTCGATCATGTCGTCGGTGTAGTGCTCCGACAGTAGTTCGGCATAGCATCCGGAGACGTTGATCCGCCGGTTGGCCGCGAAATGCCGCGTGACGACGCTTCGGAAGAGAATACGGACATCCGCATCGATGTTGATGCCATCCACGCCGCAGGCCGTAGGGCGGCCGCGTTTCTTCGCCGACGCCGCCTTGGGCTTGCCCCGCCCACCGCACCGGTCGTAGTCGGGCAGAACCGCGTTCGGAGTCATCCCGCGTTGCCAGTATCGGCGCAGCACTCGGTACAGACTGTGACGGCTGGCGCCGGTCTCGGCGACGAGACGGAACACGATCCGACCGCGCTCCTCCGGCCGGAATACCGCCGGCTGCTGATCGACCAGTGGCCTGATCATCGTCCACGCCTTGTCGCGCCGCGCCTTGTGGGCGGATGACAGCGAACTCTCGCTGATCGGCGCCAGCCAAGGGTCATCCAGTGTTTCCCGTACCAAACCGCCGGCGAAGAGTTGCGCCATCTCCTCGCTCTTGCGGAAGATGGGAGCGGCGACCGGATCAGCGACATCGATCATGTAGTAGCCGCCACCGATACGATCGATCCACAGCACCCGTTCCGTCCGGGACTCGGTGAGGAACTCCACGAGTTGACCGACGCGAAGGATGGTCATGCCGACGCTCTCCCGGTTCTCGGCGCAGCGAGGCGGAAGCGGCTCATCAAGACCTGATCGTCAACAGGGTCCGACAGGTCGCATGCCAGAACCTTTGTCACCAGCAGATGGCGCAAAAGCATCAGGCAAGTGCCGCGATCCAGCGACAGGAGAAGGTCTATCTCCTCGCAGAACCGCTGCATCGTCATATGGGCGCGCGCCGGCACCTCGCGGGCGATCAGCGCGGCCTTCTCCGCGTAGAACCCCGGATAGGGCTGGGTCAGATCGTCGATCACCGCCCAGGCGTGGATGTTTTCGATGTTGCGGGCCAGGGTTTCGGGAATGTCGCGTTCCGTGACGATTCCCCACTCCACGCCTTGGTCGATCCAGTAGCGGCGCTCGATCTCCAGCTTTGCGACGGTTCGCGGCTCGTCCAGCTTTTCGGCCGGCTTCACCGCCCGGGCAACCTGGAGCAGCCGTCCCTCCCGGATCAGATCGACGACGAAATCCGTCGTCATCACCAGGGGAGCCTTCGACTGGCGGTCGACGGGATGGGGGACACCGATCTCCTCGGCGATCCGCATCGTGGTCGACCGGTCGAGCGGGAACTGTTCACGGATGTCGCAGACCGCGTCCGACCAATCGAGCAAAAGGAAAAGGTCGCGCTCGATGTCCGAAAGCAGATGATGGACTCGACCCGTCTTCAGGCCGTGAGGCCGGTGCGAGCGTCCACCCGATGGCACGTCGCGGACGGTGAACCACGGCTTGTAGGCCGCGCCACGTCCTGAGCCGCGCCCTTCCTTGTAGAAGCGCGCGATCTTGTCCTCGGTGAATCCGTATCGACTGCGAGCCATGTTCACCCCCACGGGGGCGCCTACCTCTTTCGAGGATACGCCAACGTGGGGGAAACGCAAGCTGAGCTATGTGCGGACTTTTTTGTCTATGCGCTCTGGAGGGCGGCCACTCAGGTGCAAACTATTTTGTGCATGAGCAATCTTTATTGTGCATGCGCAAACTTTATTGTCAGCGGACAGCGGCCGCTGGCCGCCCCCCGCCCTCACTCCACCGTGACGCTCTTCGCCAGGTTGCGCGGCTGGTCCACGTCGGTGCCCTTCAGCACGGCGGTGTGGTACGCCAGCAGCTGCACCGGGATGGCGTAGAGGATCGGCGCCACCAGCGGGTCGCAGGCCGGCAGCTCGACCGACCACCGCACGCGCTCGCCCAGGCGGTCCACGCCCTTTTTGTCGGCGATGAGCAGCACCTTGCCGGAGCGCGCACACACTTCCTGCACGTTCGACACCACCTTGTCGAACAGACCGTCCGACGGCACCAGCACGATCACCGGCACCGCCTCGTCGATCAGCGCGATCGGGCCGTGCTTCAGCTCGCCCGCCGCATAGCCCTCGGCGTGGATGTAGCTGATCTCCTTCAGCTTCAGCGCCCCCTCCAGCGCCAGCGGGTACATCGCGCCGCGGCCGAGGTAGAGCACGTCGCGCGCCTCGCTCACCTCCTGCGCCAACTCGCGCAGGCGCTCGTCGTGCGCCAGCACCTCGGCGGCGCGGGCGGGGACCTCGCGCAGCGCCCGGGCGATCTCGCGCATGCGCTCCGGCGCGATGGCGCCGCGGGCGCGGCCGGTCACCGCGGCCAGACAGGCCAGCGTGGTCAGCTGCGTGGTGAAGGCCTTGGTCGAGGCGACGCCGATCTCCGGGCCGGCCATGGTCATCAGCACCGCGTGGCTCTCGCGGGCGATGGTGCTCTCCGGCACGTTGACGATGGACAGGATGTGCTGGCCCTGCCGCTTGCAGTAGCGCAGCGCCTCCAGCGTATCCAGCGTCTCGCCCGACTGCGAGATGAACAGCGCGATGCCGCCCTCCGGCATCGGCGCCTCGCGGTAGCGGAACTCCGAGGCGATGTCGACCTCGACCGGGATGCGCGCCAGCGTCTCGAACCAGTACTTCGCCACCACGCCGGCGTAGTACGCCGTGCCGCAGGCGACGATGGTCAGCTTGCTCGCCTTGGCGAGGTCGAAGGGGAACTCGGGCAGGCCGATGTACTGCGTCTCGGGATTGATGTACGCGTTCAGCGTGTCGCCGATCACCTGCGGCTGCTCGTAGATCTCCTTGAGCATGTAGTGGCGGTAGCCGTCCTTGCCGATCAGCGCGCCGGACACCGCCGAGGTCTTGACCGGGCGCTCCACCACCTGATCCGCGGCGTCGCGGATGGTGACGCCGTCGCGGCTCAGCACCACCCAGTCGCCGTCCTCCAGGTACGCCAGCCGGTTGGTCAGCGGCGCCAGGGCGAAGGCGTCGGAGGCCAGGTACATCTCCCCCTCGCCGTAGCCGACGGCCAGCGGCGTGCCGCGGCGGGCGCCGACCATCAGGTCGTGCTCGCCGGCGAAGATCAGCGCCAGCGAGAAGGCACCTTCGAACCGCTTCAGCGCGGCGGAGAACGCCTCCACCGGGCTCATCCCCTGCTCCAGGCAGTGGGTGACGAGGTGGACGATGATCTCGGTGTCGGTGGCGCTCTCGAAGACGCGGCCGTGCTGCATCAGCTCGGCCTTCAGCTCGGCGTAGTTCTCGATGATGCCGTTGTGGACGACGGCGACGCGCTTGGTGGCGTGCGGGTGGGCGTTGTTCTCGGTCGGGCCGCCGTGGGTCGCCCAGCGGGTGTGGCCGATGCCGACCACGCCGCCCAGCGGGTCGTCGCGCAGCTTCATGTCGAGGTTGACCAGCTTGCCCTCGGCGCGGCGGCGCTGGATGTGGCCGTTGACGAGCGTCGCCACACCGGCGCTGTCATAGCCCCGGTATTCCAGGCGCCGCAGGCCTTCGACCAGACGCGGGGCCGCTTCGTGGGTGCCGAGGATGCCGATGATGCCGCACATGTACCCGTCTCCTGAGGGGAAGAACGCTCTTACCTTAGCCCTTTTTCGCCTTTTCGAGGCGTTTCCGGTCGCGGAAGTCGGCGGCCCAGCCGGGGTAGGACTGCTGACGCCCGCGCGCCACCGCCAGCGATTCAGCCGGCACGTCCTGGGTAACGACGCTGCCCGCCCCGACGATGGCCCCCGCGCCGACGCTGACCGGCGCCACCAGCGACGAGTTGGAGCCGATGAAGGCCCCCGCGCCGATGTCCGTCCGGTACTTGCCGAAGCCGTCGTAGTTGCAGGTGATGGTGCCGGCGCCGATGTTGGCCTTCGCCCCCACCCGCGCGTCGCCGATGTAGGTCAGGTGGTTGACCTTGGCGCCGGCCTCGACGGTGGCGTTCTTGATCTCGACGAAGTTGCCGATGTGCGCGTCCGGCCCGATCACCGCGCCCGGCCGCAGCCGGGCGTAGGGGCCGAGGACGGCGCCGGAGGATACCGTCACCTGCTCCAGGTGGCAGAACGGCTTGATCTCGACGCGGTCGCCGACGGCGACGCCGGGGCCGAACACCACGTTCTGGCCGACCACCACGTCGCGGCCGAGCCGGGTGTCGAAGCTGAAGTACACCGTGCCCGGGTCGGCCAGGGTGGCGCCGTTGTCCATGGCGGCGCGGCGCAGGCGGCGCTGCAGCAGCGCCTCGACCTCGGCCAGCTCGGTGCGGGCGTTCACGCCGATCACCTCCTGGTCGTCGCCCTCCACCACGGCGCAGGCGTGGCCGCCGGCGCGGGCGATCTGCACCACGTCGGTCAGGTAGTACTCGCCCTTGGCGTTGTCGTTGCCGATGCGGTTGATCAGCCCGATCATCCGCGGGCCGTCGAAGGCCATCAGGCCGGCGTTGCACAGGCCGACGGCGCGCTCCTCCGGGGTGGCGTCCAGGTACTCGACGATCTTCTCCAGACCGCCGCGGCCGTCCAGGATCAGGCGGCCGTAGGCGCCGGGATCGGCCGGGCGCATGCCGAGCACCACCACCGCCGGATCCGACGCCTGCGCGCGCGCCTCGACCATGGCGCGCAGCGTCTGCGGCGTGACCAGAGGCGTGTCGCCGTACAGCACCAGCACGTCGCCGGGGAAGCCCTCCAGCAGGCCGAAGGCGGCGCGCACCGCGTCGGCGGTGCCGAGCTGGCGTTCCTGCACCGCAGTGGGGTAGGGGGCGACGGAGGCCGCCACATCCTCCATGCCCGGTCCGACGACGACGACCACGTGGTCGGGGTCGAGCGCGCCGACCGCCGCCAGGACATGGCCGATCATCGGCCGGCCGGCGACGCGGTGCAGGACCTTGGGCAGGTCGGACTTCATACGCGTGCCCTTGCCGGCGGCAAGGATCACACAGGCGAGCGGGCGACGGGTCATGCGGATCCCTGCTTAGGCTTTCGGTCTTCTCGGTCTTCTCGGTCTTGGCGCTGCGGCGCGGTCCTTCAGTGCCACAGACGGCGCGCATCGCCCAAGTCAACTTTTGTGTCAAATTGCAATAAGCGCCGGCCTGTCCGGGAGCCTACGTGTCTAGAGCATTGGTGGACGTCCTTCAACGCTGCCGCCGCATTGGCGGCTATCTGAAGGTGGGAAGGCCCGCGACGACTGCAAGCCGATCCGCGCCGCTTGAGTTCGGCCGCCCCGCGGTGCTATCGAAAACCCGTCTTCTCACGCACAGGAACGACCGCCGATGTCCGATACTTCCGGGACGCCGTTTGCCGCGCTGGTCTTCGACTTCGACGGCACGCTGATCGACAGCGCGCCCGACATCGCGCTGGCGCTGAACGGCACGCTGGCGGCGCACGGCCGCGCGCCGGTGACGGCGGGCCGGGTGCGCGGGATGGTCGGCGACGGCTCGGCCAACCTGCTGCGTCAGGCCTTCCGGGAAACCGGTGCGCCGCTCGACGAGGCGGACCTGCCGGCCGTGCTGGCGGACTACACCGACCGCTACTTCGACCTGCCGGCCGACCCGGCCTGCCTGTACCCGGGCGTGGCGGACACCCTGAAGGCGCTGGCCCAGGCCGGCGTCGGCCTGGGCCTGTGCACCAACAAGCCGGAGCGGATCGCGCGCAACGTGCTCGGCATGATCGGCCTGGGCGGGCTGTTCGGCGCGGTGGCCGGCGGTGACACGCTGCCGGTGCGCAAACCCGACGCCGGGCCGGTGCGGCACGTGCTGCAGGCGCTGGGCGGCGGGCGCGCGGCGATGATCGGCGACGGCGTCAACGACGTGCTGTCGGCCCGCGCCGCCGGCATCCCGGTGGCGCTGGTCAGCTACGGCTACCCGCGTGGCGACGTGCACGGGTTGGGCGCCGACCTGGTGTTCGACCGCTTCGCCGAACTGCCGGCGGCGCTGGAGCGTCTGGCGGCGCTGGCACCCTGAGCCTCCTTCCGGTGTTGTGCCTGGTATGGCCAGGCCGCACCGCACCGATCCGCCCGAACCCGCGCCAGAGGACCTCGACCTCGCCCGGCTGTCGCCGGAGGAGATCGCCTTCCTGTTGGGCGGCGCGCCGGAGGAGGGGGAGCGCGAACGGCTGCTGCGCGCCGAGCGGAACGCCCGCGCCAACGCCCGCCGCACCGCCCGCCGCGCCACCGATGCCGAGTACGCCGAGCGTCTGAGGGCCGGCGACCGCGACCGTCAGCGCCGCCGGCGCGCCGGGGCGACGGCCGGGGCGATGCCGGGCCCCTCCGAGCAGCCGGTGCCGCTGCCGGCGATCTCGCTGGACGAGGCGGCGCGGCGCCTGGCCGAGCACCTGCGCGAGTCTGACACCGCGCAGGCCCGCCAGTTGCGTGCGCGGCCGGATTTGGTGCGGCGCTACGTCGCCGGCTTCGCCGCCTATCGGCTGCTGTCGGTTGCGGGCGCGCGCCCCACCCGCGGCGCGCTGGCCGAAGCGTTGCGCGACCGCTTCGGCCTTGAGCTGACGCCGCCGCAGGTGCAGAAGCTGCGCGACCATGTGGAGAGCTTCGCCCGGCCCGGCGGTCCATGGCACGCGGGGTAGGGCGATACACCCGTCACGCAGCGCCTTCGGATGGGTGGAGGTGATGTGGTTAATGTTCCATTAAGCAAATCCGCCGCTTTTGGCTTAACGAACCGGTAACCATGCGCGCTGCGTGACGCGGTGTATCGGGCCGACGGGGGTGCGGATTCTTTTGCGAAAGGAGTGTGCACGGGCGCTTGACATCGCCCGGACGGCCCTTTAGAAAGCGCTCCACCGCGGCGGGGCGCTTCGCTCCAAGGCGAGACGGCGATACGCCGGGATGGGCGCATAGCTCAGCGGGAGAGCACACCCTTCACACGGGTGGGGTCGTAGGTTCAATCCCTACTGCGCCCACCATCCCACCCCTCTGCACACGGCAAGGGCGCGGGATGGCCGACCATCCTTTCCAGACGCTTCCAGAAATTTGATTGAGTGTAGCCGCCGGTCAGGCGGCTTCCGCCGGGTGCGCGGTCGCGTACGCGATGATCGTGTCGACGCGCGCCGGAGTCAGCGCCTCGATGCCCTCGTGCCACATCACGTCGCCGAACTGGCGGTGGATCTCGATCCGGCACGCCCGCGGGAAGCTGACGATCCGATCCCCGCAATAATCCTCGACCAGCTGTTCGACGTAGCTTTGGTCGTCCTGCACGTCGCTCATGACGGCGCCCTCTGTGGTTCGGCGCCACCTTAGGCCCCTTCAGCCCGCCTCGGATTGATGGGGATCAGTCCGGGCGCATTGTCACAACGCGGGTGCAGCATCCCTACCCCTCGCGCACCGCATGGCTCTCCTTCAAGGATGTTGACATACGGTATTTGGTATACCAAACTCCGTGTTGTTGGGGCGACCGATTGCTGGCGCCCCGACCAACCAGCGCATACCGACAGCATCCGAAACGGGAAAAAGCGGGAGGGACGGGTATGAAGATCTGCATCTTTGGCTCCGGCGCCATCGGCGCCTACATGGGCGTGCGCCTGCACCAGGCGGGCGCCGAGGTCAGCC
>NZ_LGQZ01000174.1 GCF_003116015.1 Azospirillum sp. TSO22-1 | reverse complement strand
CCGACAAGTGCACGATCCAGCTGAGCTACGCGATCGGCGTGTCGAAGCCTTTGTCGGTGTACATCGACACCGCGGGCACGGGTAAGGTGGACGAGGACCGCCTGTCGGACGTGCTGCAGCAGCTGGTGAACCTGTCCCCGCGCGGCATCCGCACGCACCTCGGGCTGAACAAGCCGATCTACGCGCGCACCGCCGCCTACGGCCACTTCGGCCGCGAGCCGGACGCCGACGGCGGCTTCTCCTGGGAGAAGACCGACCTCGTCGAGGAACTGCGCAAGGCGTTCTGATGATCGGCAACGACGGCAAGCCGGTGTCCCGCGAGCAGCTGCGCGGGCACGTGGCGACCTACAACGGCCAGCCGCGCGGCTCGAAGGAGTTCGCCGGCATCCCGCGGGCGCTGGTGACGGTCATGGACGGGCTGAAGCCCGGCAAGACCACCTACGTCCGCTGCGCCGACGGGCAGATCCAGCTCGCCCGGCGCAAGGACAACAGCGTCTCCGCCGGCTGACGCCGCCGGGTTCGGGCTGTTGATGTTTGACAGGCCGGCCCGGCTTTGCTAATCACCGCGCCCCGACCCGGAACGGTCCGGTTCAAGGTCGGGGACGCGGTGCGCTGCCGTAGCTCAGTGGTAGAGCACTCCCTTGGTAAGGGAGAGGTCGAGAGTTCAATCCTCTCTGGCAGCACCATCCCCCTCG
Source organism: Azospirillum sp. TSO22-1 (assembly GCF_003116015.1). Classification (GTDB taxonomy): domain Bacteria; phylum Pseudomonadota; class Alphaproteobacteria; order Azospirillales; family Azospirillaceae; genus Azospirillum. Next base: position 14,030 of record NZ_LGQZ01000174.1, on the reverse strand, counting down.
GACGATCCCGTCAAAGGCCCGCGACCGTCATGCCGTCGATGCGCACGGTCGGCGCGTCCATGCCGTAGCGCGCGTCGAGGTCGTCGGCCGCCTCCAGGTTCAGGAACATGTCCTTGAGGTTGCCCGCCACCGTCAGCTCGCTGACCGGGTAGGCCAGCTGTCCGTCCTCGATCCAGAAGCCGCTGGCGCCGCGGCTGTAGTCGCCGGTGACGGGATTGACGCCCATGCCCATCAGTTCGGTGACGTAGAGCCCGTCCCTGATCTCGCCGAGGAGGGAGTCCCGCGAGCGCCTGCCGGCCGCCATGTGGATGTTGGACGGCGCCGGGCCCGGCGGGCCGGAGACGCCGCGCGCGGCGTGGCCGGTGCCGGCCAGCCCGAGCTGCCGGGCCGAGCGCAGGTCGAGCAGCCAGCCGGCCAGCCGGCCGTCCTCGACGATGGCGCGCGGGGCGACGGCCATCCCCTCCGCGTCGAAGGGGCGCGAGCGCAGCCCGCGGCGGCGCAGCGGGTCGTCTACCACGGTGACGCCGGCGGGGAAGACCGGCTGGCCCAGCCGGTCCTTCAGGAAGCTGGTGCCGCGCGCCACCGCCGGGCCGGAGACCGCAGCCACCAGATGGTCGAGCAGCGAGGCCGCGGTGCGCGGCTCGAACACCACGGGCACCCTGCGGCTGCCCACCTTGCGGGCGCCGAGCCTGGCCGCGGCGCGCTCCCCGGCCCGGCGGCCGATGCCGGCGGGGTTGCGCAGGTCGGCGGCGTGCACGGTGGTGTCGTGCTCGTGGTCGCGCTCCATGACCGTACCGTCGCCGGCCAGCATCCAGGCGAGCAGCGAGCGCCGCGTGTGCGCGTGCGCCCCGGCGAAGCCGTTGCTCGCCACCAGCGCCGTCACCGAGCGGCTCCAGCTCGCCTCGACCGTCCGCGAGTTGACCACGCCGGGCACCGCCAGGGCGGCCTCCTCGGCGGCGCGCGCCTGCCCGGCCAGTTCCGCCGGGTCGGGCTTGGCGGGGTCGCAGAGGTCGAGGTCCGGCCAGGAGCGCGCCCACAGGCCGGGCTCGGCGAGGCCGCAGAACGGGTCCTCGGGCACCGCGCGGGCCATGGCGACGGCGCGCTCCACCAGGTCGGCCAGCGCCCGCGGGGTGCGGTCGGCGGTGGAGACGATGGCCTGGCGCCGGCCGACGAACACCCGCAGGCCGAGCTTCCGGGACTCGGCGCGGATGACCCGCTCCAGCGCGCCGAAGCGGCTGGCGGCGGTCAGCGACACGCCGTCGGCGGCGACCGCGTCGGCGTCGTCGGCGCCGGCCGCCGCCGCCCGGCGGACCAGATCGTCGAGCAGGTCGAGCGTGGCGGCGGCCTCGGTGTGCGATCGGTCGGTCATGCGGGGCACCCGGCGGGAGGAAGGGGCGGGGCGCGATCATAGCAGGGTGGGGGGCGCCGGACATAAAAAGGCGGCCGGCACTGTCGTGCCGGCCGCAAGTCCGTCCATCGCAGGAGACGGGTTAGAGCACCGTGTTGTCGTGGCGGTTCGCCTGCGGGCCCTGCGACGCGGCGCCGTCGGACCACGTCAGCGACCCGCTGCCGTCCTGGGCGTGCAGGGAGAGGGCGTCCAGCCCCTGCCCGTCGGACGGCGACAGCTCCGCCGCCATCATCGCCACCCGCACCTGGTTGGACAGCTCCAGCTGGCGCTGGTGGATGTAGGCCACGGTGACGTCGTGGGCGCTCTGCGGCGTCACGCCGCCGAGGCTGGCCGGGTCGAAGGCGGTGAGCGAGCGGCCCTCCTGCCGGCCGTGGCGGAGGTAATGCAGCTCCGCGGCGTTGGTGTCGGTGCCGAAGGCGGCGATCAGGTCGTCGTTGCTGGCGATGTAGCGCAGCGTGTCGAAGCCTTCGGCGCTGCGGCCCTCCTGGCGCCCGAACTGGATGTAGTGCGCGGCCGCCGCCGGGACGTTCTCGCCGAAGGCCGCCGCCACGTCGGCGTTGGCCGCCAGGTAGTTGAGCGCGTCGAAGCTCACCGTGCGCCCCTCGGCCTGCCCGAACGTCTGGTAGTGCCACGCCAGCGCGTCGCGGTTGGTGCCGAAGGCCGCCGACAGGTCCTCGTACGAGGCGCCGTAGGCCAGCGGGTCGAAGGGCAGCCGGCCCTCGGCCCGGCCGTGCTCGATGTAGTGGCGCGACAGCGCGTCACGGTCCGAGCCGAAGGCCGCGGTGAGGTCCGGGTAGGCCTCGCCGTAGACCACCGGGTCGAAGGTGATCGTCCGCCCCTCGGCGTGCCCGTACTGGATGTAGTGGCGGGCCAGCGCGTCGCGGTCGGCACCGAAGGCGGCCGACAGGTCGGCGTAGGAGGCGCCGTAGGCCAGCGGGTCGAAGGTGACGATGCGGCCCTCGGCCTGGCCGTACTGCTCGTAGTGCTGCAGGCCGGCCTCGGCGTTGGCCCCGAACGCCGCGATCAGGTCGGGGTGGGAGGCGATGTAGGCCAGCGGCGTGAAGGGCAGCGCCACCGGCTGCACCACCGGCTGGGAGACCGGGTCCACCGGCGGCTCCGGCGTCGGGGTCTGCGGCGTGATCGGGTCCTGCGGCACCGTGACCGGCGGCGTCGGGTCCTGCTGCGTCGGCGGCGGGTTCTGCGGGGGCGGATCCTGCGGCGGGGGCGACGACGCGTCGTCGTTGGTGATGACGCCGAGCGCGCTCACCGTGGCGCCGAGGGTGGCGCCGGTGGCGTTCGACAGGGTGACGGTGAAGCCCTCGTCGCTCTCCACCGCGCCGTCGCCGGCGACCGCGACGGTGATGGTCCTGGTCGTCTCGCCGTCGGCGAAGCTGACCGCGCCGCCCGGCAGGCTGCCGCCGAAGTCGGCCGCGTCGGCCGCATTGGCGCCGGAGCCGGCGACCGCCCACTGCACCGTGGAGGCGCCCGCGGTGTTGCCGGAGCGGGTGACGGTGAAGGCGTACTCGGTGGTGGAACCGGCCGCCCCCTCGGCGTGCGTCACCGTGCCGCCGGCCATGGCGATCTCGCCCGGCGTCGGGGCCGGCGGTTCGTCGTCGTTGACGATGATGCCGAGCGCCCCTCCACCATCGGGAGAGACCGTGGCGTTCGTGGCCTGTGTCAGGATGACGCGGAACTGCTCGTCGAACCCGCGGGAGCCCGGCTCGTAGTCGTTGTCTCCCCTTGCGGTCACCACGATCTCCTTCGACGTCTCGCCGTCCGCGAAGGTCAGGGTACCCTGCATCAGATCGCCTGTCAGAGAGCCGCCGACGATGTCGTTCCCGTCGATCGGAGCCATGCCCCAGCCCTGGACCGCCCACCCCACCGTGGCTTCGCCGACGGTGCTGCCGGTGCGGGTGACCGTGAAGGTGAAGTCGGTGGTGGTGCCGGCGTCGCCCTCCGCGTGCGAGACGGTCTGCGGGCCGATGGACAGCACGGCCGGCGGGGGCGGCTCCTCCGACTGCCCGGCGAAGCGGAAGTTGGCAGCGGTGAGGTCGGCCAGCTGGACGCCGGACAGGATGATGCCGCTGCTGTAATCGTCGACCGGGTAGATGAACGTCCCGGTCTCGTCCTCCTGGGTGATGAGGTCGCCCATGCCGGTCAGCGCGGTGAACGCCCGCAGGTCGATGACGTCGCCGCCGGCACCGGCCTGGAAGTCGGCGATGGTCGAGTAGCCGTTGGTCGCCCCGAAGACGAAGGTGTCGGATCCGGCGCCGCCCGTCATGTAGTCGTTGCCGCCGGCGCCGGTGATCGTGTCGTCGCCGGCGCCGCCGGCCAGCGCGTCGTCGCCCGCCGTGCCGGCGATCGTTTGGTTGCCGGTGGGGTCGCCGGGGTTGCCCGGATCGCCGCCGGGGGTTCCGCCGGGGGTTCCACCCGTGCCGCCGCCGGCCGGGGGCGCGCCGCCGTAGCCGACGGCGTTGTTGGCGACCACGAACTGCGTGGTATCGAAGACACCGGCCAGCGTCAGGGTCACCGCGCCGCCGCCGCTGCCGATGTGCAACAGGGTGTTGCCGTTCGCCACCTCGGCGGTGACGTCGCCGGCGCCGATGGCTAGGCCAGAGATGCGGAGCACGTCGCCCGCCTTCAGCCCGGTGACGCTGGTGAAGCCGGCGGCCTGAGCCGCGGTCATGGTGACGTCGTGCGCCGCCGCACCGGTGAGCGCCAGCGTCTCGACGCTGGTCAGCGTCATGCCGGCGATGTTGACCGCCGCCGAGGCGGGGGCGGTGTTGAACTCCCAGTCGGTCAGTTCGGCCGAGGAGATCTCCAGCGTGTCGGTGCCGGTGCCGCCGTTGAAGCTGACCGTGCCGGCGTCGGCTTGGTTGACGACGACGTAGCGGTCGTTGCCGGCGCCGCCGTCGATGAGGTCGGACTGCGCCTCCGAATAGGTCCCGGCGACGTCCATGCCGGCGAGGATAGTATCGTCGCCGTCGCCGCCGTCGATGGTGTCCTGGCCCCAGTCGCCCTTCATCAGATCGTTGCCGGCCCCGCCGTGCATCACGTCGAGGCCGCCGCCGCCGGCCATCGAATCGTTGCCGCCGTCGCCATACATCAGGTCGTTGTCGGCGCGCCCGTAGAGCAGGTCGTCGCCGGCCCCGCCGTATTGGGTGTCGTCGCCGTCGCCGGCCTCCAGCGTGTCGTTGCCGGCGCTGCCGTGCTCGACGTCGTTGCCGGCATGGCCCCAGAACCACACCGGGTCGGCGCCGGCGGTCATGGTGTCGTCGTAGCCGGTGCCGATCCAACGCTGGATGTTGACGAAGACGTCGCCAGCCGCGTCGCCGGTGCTGTTGGCCGGCGTGCCGAGGTCGAGGGTGATGCCCGCGGTGGAGTTCTCGTAGGTGGCGTTGTTGAAGCCGTTGCCGCCGACCAGGGTGTCGGCGCCCGCTCCGCCCTCCAGCACGTCGCCGGCTTGGCCGTTGACGATCAGGCCGTCGTTGCCGCCGGCCTCCAGGCGGTCGTCGCCGGCGCCGCCCATCAGGAAGTCGTGGCCGGTGCCGCCGACGATGCTGTCGTCGCCGCCCTGGCCGTTGATGGTGTTGCCGGTGTCGTCGCCGACCAGCGTGTCGTTGCCGTTGCTGGGCGTGCCGGTGAAGGCCAGCAGGTGTGGCCACGCCGGGGTGCCGGCGAAGGGAGACGAGGCGTGCACGGCTGCGGTCGCGACGTCGAGCGTCCAGCGCCCGCCGAGCGCGGCGTCGCCCACCGGGCGAGAGGACGCCGCCACCCGGGTGCCGGTCGCCGCCGCCAAGCGGTCGAGGAAGCGGCGCCCGGCCTCGCCGGCGCCGGTGCGGCAGGCGTGGATCAGGATCTCGGTGCCCGTGGCGTCCGGCCAGCAGCGGTCGGCTAGCGAGGCGAGGTCGAGCGGGTGCGCGCCCAGCAGCACGCGGCCCGGCTCGCCGTGCGCCAGGAGGTGCACGGTGGACGGACGCTCGGCGAGCGCGGCGGCCAGGATGGCGTGGGCATCCTCGGACGCGGAAACCAGGATGGTGCGAATGCCGGGGCGCTGTTGCGCGGCCAGGACGTTGAAGTCCTCGAGGCCGCCGTCCGCGATCAGTATCTCATGCACTTCTATGTCTCCTTGCGATGTCGCCCGCCACCAAAGGGCTCAGGCAGAACGTGTCCGTTCCGGTCAATTCTGGTGACCGGTTATGGACTGAATTCACCAATGAAGCGGTGGTGTGGTCCTAATTTGGCAAATACAACGACGCTCACAATCCGAAATTCCGGGCTAATCGTCGCCATTCACCTGGATGTCGGCAACGATAGATGTGAGTAGATTGCAAGAGGACTTTCGCGATCAGGGTAAGCATGGCTCGTGAAGCAGGTAGACTGGGAGTATGGCGACTTCCGTCTTTTCGAATGAGAGAATTCCGGAAATGGGTAGGGGCTCGCCGGCCGCGTTGTCCTGTCTTCGTCTTCGCGTTACCCATTCTCGCGCGGCGGACGGCGTATCCGGGTGGGCGGATGCGGACGGGGCAGGGCGGGCGCGGTGCCGGCGGGTCCCTATCCCGGGTAGGGCAGACCGTTTGCGTCGGTTGCCGCGACCGGCGGCCGTACCCATCCTGCCGGTGTGCGGGAGCGGCCGGCGTCGCCCCGGCGCGGAATCGGCAAGCGGGTGGCGGCATGCACGGCGATCAGGGGCTGTCCGACGGTGGGATCTGGCACCCGACCGGCCGCGGCACCGTCGTCATGCGGGCGGCCTATGCCAGCATCGAGCAGCGTGGCGCCCGGCTCGCCCGGTTGGCGCCGGCGCCGCTCCGGCTGCCGCCGGGGTACGGCGCCGCGACACTCGATCCGGCGCTGTTCCGGCTGTGCGACGTGGTGGCGTTGCCGACCCCCGGCGACTGGCGCTTCCTCACCGGGGACGGGCATCTGGTGCTGGGCGGCGTGGCGGTCTGGCCGGCGAAGCCGGCGGGGGCGCTCAACCCCGGCGCCCCGCTGGAGGAGCGGGTGTTCCACGTCGAGCTTGAGGGCATGCCGGCCGCCGTCGAGGAGGAGTGCCTGTGGCTGGGCGGGCCGTCGCCGGCCAACTATTACCACTGGGTCATCGACACGCTGCCGCGGCTGCTGGCGCTGCGCGCCTGCGAGGAGCTGTGGGAAGGGCGCCGGCTGCTGGCGTGCGCGGCGCTCGCCGGCTATATGCGGGAGTCCCTGGACCTCCTCGGCGTGCCGATGGATGCGCTGCTGCCGGTGGCGGGGCCGACGTGGCTGCGCAGCGTCTGCGTGGTCTCGAACCTGTCGAGCTACGGGTACGTCCACCCGGTGGCGCTCGCCGCGCTGCGCAACGCCTTCCTGCCGCTGGTCGGGGGAGAGGATGGGGGGGACGGAGAAGGACGTCGCATCCTGGTGCTGCGTGGCGACGCCGCCCGGCGGCGCCTGCGCAACGAGGCGGAGGTGGCGGCGTGGGCGGCTTCGCGCGGCTTCGCGGCGGTGTCGCTCGCCGGCATGGGCTTCCTCGAGCAGGTCCGGCTGTTCCGCCGGGCGCGGATCGTGCTGGGCGCGCACGGCGCCGGCCTGACCAACCTGGCCTGGGCACCGCCGGAGCGCTGCGCGCTGATCGAGCTGACCTCTGGCGCGCCGAGCCTGAACCACTTCCAACGGTTGGCCGGACGGCTGCGGATACCCTACCGCCGCGTCGCCGCGGCGGGGGCGGCGGATCGCGACGCCGACTTTACCGCCGACCTGGACGCGCTGGAGTGCGCCCTGGCCGGGGTGGAGGGAGGCTGAGCGGCCGTCAGGCCGCGTGCCAGTCGGGCGTCGTGTCGAAGGCGTGCGGCTCGAACGGGAGCAGTGCCGCCGTGTCGACCGCGGTGTGGTGCAGGTCGTCGGTGGAGGCGGCGGCTGCCGCCGCAAGCTGGGGCTGCCCCTGTGCGACGGCGTGCGCCCAGACCGCGTCGGCGCCGCCTGCCGCCGATGCCGCTGGGAAGTACGATTTGTCGGCGTTGACCACCAGCGTGCCGCTCCACCACAGGCCGGACTGGCCTGCCGCCACGTCGCGGCCGTCAAGGGCACCCTTGTCGTAGGTGACGTTGCTGGCGGTCGGGGCGACGGCGTGGCCGCCGATGGTAATCTTGTTGACGATCAGGTTGCGGTCCTGGCCGTTGATCACCGTGTCGTTGTCGTACTGCACCTGCACCTTGTGCGCGGCGTCCGGCGCGACGTCGGCGGTGAAGGCGAAGTCCTTGGCGCTGGCGCCGACGGTGTTCTCGCCGACCTTCTTGCCGTCGATCAGCAGGTTGAAGTGCGCATCGACGCCGCCCGCCGCGGTGCCCTGGGCGTTGACCACGACGGTCGTGCCGCCGCCGGCGGCCGGGGCGGCCTTGTAGGTGGCGGCTAGCTTGGCGAGCAGCGCCGCCGTGTCGAGGTCGGCGTAGCCGGTGCCGCCGACCGGCTTGCCGGTCTCCCTGGCCAGCGCGACGAACTCGTCGGCGCTGAGGCGGCTGCCGCGCAGCTGCATGGCGGCCTCCTGCACCTGCGCCACCGCGGCGGTCACCGCCGGGGCGGCGAAGGAGGAGCCGCTTGCCAGGTAGGTCTGGCCGGCCAGGTTGGTCAGCGGGACCTGGGTGCCGTCGGCGCAGATGTCGGTCAGCGCCGGGCTGCGCTGCGCCCAGGTCGGGAACTGGCCGTCGCCGGTCGAGGCGGAGACGCAGACCACGTTGGGGTCGGCGGCGTAGAACGAGACATCCTGCGTGGCGCCGTCCTGGCCGGCGTTGCCGGCGGCGGCGACGGTGAGGACGCGCTTGGCCGCCAGCGCGGCGACCTCGTCGGAGAAGCTGGTGGTGGTCGGCGCGGCGACGGCGCCGCCGGCCAGCGACAGATTGACGGCGACCACGTTGTAGGCGTCGGCGTTGGCGACCACCCACTGCATCGCCTTCTCGATGGTGGCGTCGCTGGTGGCGCTGCCGTCGTCGGGCAGCACCTTCAGCGCGATGATCCCGACCCCGGGGTCCTTCTGCACGATCTCCGACGTCACCAGGGCGCCGTGCGTGTTGGCGAGGGTGGTCTTCGCGTCGTTGTCGCCGTTCAGGAAATCCTGCTGGTAGACCAGCGTGCCGGTGTCCCAGGAGGACGACCAGCCGCTGTCGATGACGACGACGTTGCCCTTCGTGCCCGTTGCCATGGCGTGTCACTCGCTTTTGTCTGCGTTCCGGCGCCGGAGGATAGGCGGGACGGCGTGACCGCACGATGACCAGCCTGGTCGAAAGATGGGACATCGCCCCGACGCAGGCATCCGAACGCGCATCCCGTGCAACCGACCGACCCCTGACGCGTTTGTCCTGCATCGACGGCGCCATCGCCGCGCCGTCGGAGGGCGTCATTTCGGAAGGCAGGGATTATCCATGGAGTCGGCCACTGCTCCCTACTACGTGTCCGCGCTGCTGGCGCCGGGCGCCGCGCACTGGGGGCCGGGAGGCACGGTGCTCGGCGGCGGGCAGACCGGGCAGGCCGCCACCGTCACCTTCGGCTTCCCGGGCAGCGCCGCCGGCCTGACCGGCGCCGACGCGTCGGGCTTCGCCCCGATGGGCGAGGCGCAGAAGGCGGCGGCCCGGCAGGCGCTCGGGGCGTGGGCGGCGGTCGCCGGCCTGACCTTCGTCGAGACCGCGGACCCGGCGGCGGAGATCCGCTTCGGCACCAACCGCCAGGGCGGCGCCTCGGCCGCCTACGCCTACTACCCCGGGGCCGCGCCCGGCGGCGGGGTCTTCCTGGCCAACGACGTTGCCGGCAACGCCGCGCCGGTCCAGGGCACCTACGCGTTCCTGACGCTGGTGCACGAGACCGGCCACGCGCTCGGCCTCAAGCACCCCGGCGACTACGACGCGCGGATCCGGCAGGGCCAGGACCCCTTCCTGCCGGCCGCCGAGGACAACCGCGTCTACAGCGTCATGTCCTACAACCAGGGCACCGTGCCGGCGGGCGTCTGGCCGACCGGGCCGTCGATCTACGACATCGCCGCCGTGCAGCACCTGTACGGCGCCAACATGGCCGCGGCCCCCGGCGACACCGGCTACGCGGTGGAGGGCGGCCGCTACCGCGCCGTCTGGGACCCGAACGGCGTCAACGCGCTGGACGCCCGCGCGCAGGCGGCGCCGGTCACCCTCGACCTGCGCCCCGGCGGGGTCAGCACGGTGGGCGGGCAGGCCGCCCTCGGGCTCGCCTTCGGCACGCGGGTGCAGCGCGCCTACGGCGGCGCCGGCGACGACACGCTGATCCCCAACGCCCTGGGCGACGCGCTGGACGGCGGCGGCGGCGGCAACACCGCGGTGTTCGCCCAGGCCCGCGCGGCCTACGCGCTGACCCGCATGACCGACCCGGCGCTCGCCGGCACCTACGTCGTCGCCGGGCCGGACGGCAACAGCGTGCTCACCAACATCCAGAGCGCGCGCTTCGCCGACGGCGCCGTCGTGCCGCTCGACCCGTCCACCGCGGCGCCCTTCGACGCGCTGCGCTACATGAGCAGCAACCCCGACGTGGCGCGCGCCTACGGCGGCGACGCCGGGGCGGCGGCGCTGCACTACGTGACGCACGGCGTGTTCGAGCGCCGGCCGCTGGACGGGTTCGACCCGGCCGGCTACCTGGCCGGCTACCCGGACCTGGTCGCGGCGTTCGGCGCCGACGCGCGGGCCGCCGAGCGGCACTACGTCACCTACGGGGTGCGCGAGGGCCGCAGCGCCGCCGGCCTGCAGGCGCTCCAGGAGGACGACGCGGCGCAGTTCTTCCAGGGGCTGCCGGCGGCCGCGGCGGCCGTACCCGCTGCCTGGGAGCCGGCCGCCGCGGACGACCCGCTCGCGGCGCCCCTGGCGGCGCCGGCGATGGCGGGCGTGATGACGGCGGTGGACCTGCGGGAAACCCTGGCGCCCTGGGAGAGCGCCCTGGCTCCGGCGGCGCCGCCCCGGCTCGGCCCGTCGCACGACGCCTGACGGCGTCAGAACACGGCGCCCTCGAACCAGTGGCGGCCCTGCCGGTCCTCGACCTCGACGACCCAGAGGTCGGGGTCGTGCTTGAGCTGGCGGGCGATGTAGGCGTCGGCCACCGACTCCTCGACCGGCTCCGGGCCGGTCGCCCGCGACCAGCCCAGCCGCTCGTCGCGGCGGGCCTGCGCCAGCACGGCGAAGCGCCCGTCGAGCCGGTTGAGCTTGAGCAGCACCGTGCCGCGCGACGGGTCGCCCTTGCGCAGCACCATCATCGGCACGCCCTGGGCGTCGGCGGCGCGGATGTGGCCCATCACCCACAGGCCGGTCGGAAGGCGGTCGTCCATGCGTGTCTTTCCCCCGGCTAGCGGATCTCGATGCGCCGCTCGGCGTCCGCCACCACGGCGCCGTTGCGGGTGACGCTGAGCCGGCCGCTGTAGGTGCCCGGCGGCCAGCCGGCGGCGGGACGGTTCGCCGCCACCGCCAGGAACAGGGCGGCCAGGGGCTTGGGCAGGGTGGCGGTGCCGCGCTTGATCTCCCGGCCGTCCGGGCCGTGGATGCGCAGGCTGAGCTGGTCGCCCGCCTGGCCGCCGAACAGGTCGCCCCAGAAGGCGAGCACCGGCGCGTCCCGGCCCGGCGCCGCGCCGGCGTAGCCGCCGTCGCGGGCCTTGGCGTCCACCGGCGCCTCGCCGGCGAAGCCGGCGTTCAGCACGCCCGTCGCCTGATAGGCCAGCGCCGTCCGGGCCGCCTCTCCCCACAGCGGGGCGCGGCTGCCGCCGCAGGCGGCGGCGGGCTCCGGCCCGACGAAGGGGTCGATGGTCCGGCCGTCGCGGCGGACGGCGAAGTCTACGTGCGGGAACTCGGTGTTGCCGGACAGCCCGATCAGGCCGAGCTTCTGCCCGGCCTCGACCGTGTCGCCGGGGCGGACGGCGATGCTGCCCTTGCGCAGGTGGCTGTACTGCGTCTCCCAGCCGTCGCCGTGCTCGACCACCACCGCGTTGCCGGCCTCGCGGCCGGCGATGTCGCCCTTGCCGGGGTCGCGGATGCTGACGTCGTCCATGCCGTCGCGCACCCGGGTGACCCGCCCCGCCGCCGCCGCCGTCACCGCGACGCCGCGCCGCATCGCGCCGAGGTCGGGGACGCGGAAGTCGGTGCCCTTGTGGTCGTCGTAGGTCAGCCGCCCGCAGGCGTAGTCGCCGGCACCCGGCCCGGGGTCGTCGTCCACGAAGTTCTGGATGAAGCACTCCCGGCCGATCGCGCAGTCCACCGGCACCGCGAGGCTGGGCGCGTCCGCCCGGGCGGGCGCCGCGGCGAGCAGGAGAACGGCGAGCAGGAAGGGGCGGGCGATGTCCATGGCGGGCTTTCTGCCAGGAAGCCCGCCGCCCGGCAACCCGTCCGACCGGGGGTATGCCGCATGCCTCTTGACCTGGGGGGCGCTCCCCGTCAGCCTCTGGCCGCCTTTTCGCGGATCCGCAGTGATGATGACCCGACTGGAACGCTACCTGTTCCGCAATCTCTTGGTGGCGACCCTCTATTCGACGGCCGGCCTGACCGTGACCATCTGGCTGACGCAGTCGCTGCGCCTGATCGAGATCGTCGTCGAGGCCGGGGCGCCGCTGCGGCTGTTCCTGTGGCTGCTGCTGCTGACGGTGCCGACCTTCCTGGGCATCGTGCTGCCGATCGCGCTCGTCGGCGCGGTGCTGTTCACCTACAACCGGCTGACCATGGACAGCGAGCTGGTGGTGATGCGCGCCGCCGGCGTCGGGCCGTTCCGGCTGGCGCGGCCGGCGCTGGTGCTCGCCGCCGGGGTGATGGGCATCGTCTTCCTGCTGAACGTCTGGCTGACCCCGGCCGCGCACCGCGAGCTGGTGCGCCTGGAGTACGCGGTGAAGAACGACTACTCGCAGCTGTTCCTGCGCGAGGGCGTGTTCAACGACGTCGGCGAGAAGCTCAGCGTCTACCTGCGCAGCCGCGACCAGGACGGCAACCTGCACGGCGTGCTGATCCACGACGCCCGCGTCGCCGGCAAGCCGGTGACCATCATGGGCGAGAACGCCGTCATGGTGCCGGGCGAGGCGGGGGCGCGCTTCGTCGTCTTCAACGGCAACCGGCAGGAGATGGACCAGATCAAGGGCCGCCTGTCGGAGCTGTACTTCGAGCGCTACGCCATCGACATCAAGCTGCGCACCGACACCCGCGGCGACCGCTGGCCGGACGCCCGCGAGCGCTCCATGGCCGAGCTGCTCGACCCGCCAGCCGACCTCGCCCAGTACGACCGCATCGTCCGGCAGATGCGGGCGGAGCTGCACCACCGCCTGTCCTCGCCGCTGTTCTCGCTGGCCTTCGTCCTGGTGGCGCTGGCCAGCCTGCTGTCCGGCGAGTTCAACCGGCGCGGCCAGGCGTCGCGGGTGACGCTGGCGATCCTCGCCGTGGTGGTGCTGCAGGCGGCGTCGCTGGGCCTGACCAGCCTGTCCACCCGCATGGGCAACTTCATCCCGCTGATGTACCTGCTGCCGCTGCTGGTGCTGCTGCCGGCCGGCTGGGTGCTGGCCGGCGGCCGGCGGCTGCCCCGGCGCCCGGCGGCGGCCGCCGCCGGCTGACGGGCCGCCCGTGCGCATCCTCTTCATCACCTCGAACCGCATCGGCGACGCGGTGCTGTCCACCGGGCTGCTCGGCCATCTGGTGGAGGCGCACCCGGACGCCCGCCTCACCGTCGCCTGCGGGCCGATCGCCGCGCCCCTGCTGCGCGCCGTGCCGCGGCTCGACCGGCTCATCCCGCTCGCCAAGCGGTCCTTCGCGCGGCACTGGCTCTCCCTGTGGCTGGCCTGCGTCGGCACGCGGTGGGACCTGGTGGTCGACCTGCGCAACTCCGCGGTCGGCCGGCTGGTGCCGAGCCGCCGCCTCGCCACCCACCGGCGCCTGCCCGGCGCCCACAAGGTGGAGGAGATCGCCGCCGTCCTCGGCGTGTCGCCGGCCCCGGCGCCGCGCCTGTGGATCGACGCCGCGGCCGAGGCGGAGGCCGAACGCCTGCTGCCGGCGCGCACGCACGCCGCGCCCATCCTCGCCCCCATCCTTGCCCTGGGCCCCACCGCCAACTGGCCGGGCAAGGAGTGGCCGTCGGAACGCTTCGCCGAGCTGGCGCGCCGGCTGACCGGGCCGGCGGGCGTGCTGCCGGGGGCCCGGGTGGCGGTCTTCGCCGCCGGCAACGAGGTGGCGCGCGCCCGGCCGCTGCTGGACGCCCTGGGCGGGGCGGCCATCGACCTCACCGGCCGCACCGACCCGCTGGCGGCGGCGGCCTGCCTGCGGCGGGCGGCGCTGTACGTCGGCAACGATTCCGGCCTGATGCACATCGCCGCCGCGGTCGGGACGCCGACCATCGGCCTGTTCGGCCCCGGCTGGCCGGAGATGTACGGCCCCTGGGGCCCGCGGGCCCGCGCCGTGGTCAGCGCCGAGCCGCGCGAGGCCCTGTTCGCCCGCTGGAAGGCCGGCGGGGCCGGGCTGATGGACGGCATCGCGGTGGACGCCGTGGAGGAGGCCGCGCGCACCCTGTGCGGCGCGCCGGCCCTGCTCAGCCGAGGCTGAGGCTGCCGGCGCCCAGGCCCGGGGCGCCGCTGAACTTCGACAGCAGCCGCACCTCGCCGGCGGCGAGGGTGCCGTCGCCG
>NZ_LGQZ01000164.1 GCF_003116015.1 Azospirillum sp. TSO22-1 | reverse complement strand
CGGCGGCCGTGGAGACGCTGGGTGCCGCGGCGTCCAACGGCAAGTCCACCTTCGTCAGCCAGGAGCTGACCAAGTCGGAGCGCCCGGAGCTGACCGCCGCCCGCGTGGTGGTGTCCGGCGGACGCGGCATGCAGTCGGGCGACAACTTCAAGCTGCTCGAGGCCCTGGCCGACCAGCTGGGCGGCGCGGTCGGCGCGTCGCGCGCGGCGGTGGACGCGGGCTTCGTCCCCAACGACTACCAAGTCGGGCAAACCGGCAAGATCGTGGCGCCCGAGCTGTACATCGCCGTCGGCATTTCCGGTGCCATCCAGCACCTCGCCGGCATGAAGGACAGCAAGGTGATCGTCGCCATCAACAAGGACGAGGAAGCTCCCATCTTCCAGGTCGCCGATTACGGTCTCGTCGCCGACCTCTTCAAGGCGGTGCCGGACCTGACCGGCGAACTGGCCAAGGCGCGTTGACGGCTCTCAGAACAACCCCCTAGACCCTGCGGGAACATTCCATGGCCACGATCAAGAGCATTGGCATCATCGGCGCCGGTCAGATGGGCAGCGGCATCGCGCACGTCTGCGCGCAGTCCGGCTTCGACGTCATCATCTCCGACATCAGCGAGGAAGTCCTCGCCAAGGCGGTCGCCGGCATCGGCAAGAACATGGACCGCCAGGTCCAGAAGGGGAAGCTGGCCGAGGCCGACAAGACCGCCGCCCTGGCGCGCATCTCCACCGGCACCGACCTGTCGGTGTTCAAGGACGCCGACCTCGTCATCGAGGCGGCAACCGAGAACGAGGCGGTGAAGCGCGAGATCTTCAAGAAGCTGGTGCCGAACCTGAAGGCCGAGGCGCTGATCGCGACCAACACCTCGTCGATCTCGATCACCCGTCTGGCCGCCTCCACCGACCGGCCGTCGAAGTTCATGGGCATGCACTTCATGAACCCGGTGCCGGTGATGCAGCTGGTCGAGCTGATCCGCGGCATCGCGACCGACGAGGAGACCTTCGCGGCGATCGCCGAGCTGACCGCCAAGATCGGCAAGACCGCGGCGGTGGCCGAGGACTTCCCGGCCTTCATCGTCAACCGCATCCTGCTGCCGATGATCAACGAGGCCGTCTACACCCTCTATGAGGGCGTCGGCAACGTGCAGAGCATCGACACCGCGCTGAAGCTGGGCGCCAACCACCCGATGGGCCCGCTGGAGCTGGCCGACTTCATCGGCCTGGACACCTGCCTGGCCGTCATGCAGGTGCTGTACGAGGGTCTGGCCGATTCCAAGTACCGCCCCTGCCCGCTGCTGGTGAAGTACGTCGAGGCCGGCTGGGTCGGCCGCAAGGTCGGCCGCGGTTTCTACGACTATTCGAAGACCCCGCCGGTCCCGACTCGCTAACTCCGGTCGGCCCCCGAGTCTCCTTCAGGCGAACCCGCCCCGGGCAACCGGGGCGGGTCGTTTGATTCTTGGAACCACACGCCGCCCTCGTTGTTCGCCCCTGAAAACGAGGAGACCCCGAGCATGTGGCGTCCCGCCGCCCCGGCAATGGCGCTGGTCCTGACGCTCGTCTGCGCCATGCCCGCGTTCGCACAACCCGCCGATGGACTCGACCGGCGCGAACGCAACTTCCTCAACGAGGCGGCGATCCTCAACCTCACGGAGATGCACGCGGGGAAGTTGGCCGAGGACCTCGCCGAGACCGGGCAGGTGCGCGCCATCGCCCGCCGGCTCGCCGACAGCCACGCCACCGCGCACGAACGGCTGCGCGCCATCGCCCTGAAGCACGGCGCCACCCTGCCCGACGGCCTGGACGCGCCCACCCGCGAGCAGATCGGCGAGATGCAGACCTTCACCGGTCCGGCCTTCGACCGCTATTTCCTGAGCTTCCAGGAAGAGACGCACCTGCGCGCGCTGAAGCTGTTCGACGCCCAGGTGGCCTACCAGGGCGACGAGGGGCTGCACCATTACGCCGAGACGACGCTGGACCAGCTGAACGACCACCTGCGCATGGTTGAGGAGGCCACCGCCGCCGTCGCCCGCACGCAAGACCAGGACCCGCGGCAGTCGGCCGAGCAGCCGTCCCGCTGAGGAAACCCAGCCATGCCGGAGCGTGGGTTCCTGTTGCGGAAAAGTCCCGTTAGCTTCGCGGTACGCAACAATCACAACAAACCACCAGGAAGGTGCCCCATGAGGCGCAGGGATCTTTTGAAGGCGACCGGAGCCGGGCTCGCCGCCACCGGTGCCGCCACCGGTGTCATGGGCGTCGCCGCCCCCGCCATCGCGCAGACGCAGCCGGCCATCCAGTGGCGCCTCGCGTCCAGCTTCCCCAAGAGCACCGACGTCCTGTTCGGCACTTCGGAGCTGATCGCGAAGCGCGTCGCCGAGGCGACCGACGGCAAGTTCCAGATCCGCCCCTTCGCCTCGGGCGAGATCGTGCCGCCACTGCAGGTCATGGACGCGGTGCAGAACGGCACCGTGCAGTGCGGGCACACCTGCGGCTACTACTACGTCGGCAAGGACCCGGTGTACGCCTTCGACACCGCCGTCCCCTTCGGCCCGAACGCGCGCCAGCAGAACGCCTGGTTCCAGTACGGCGGCGGGCGCGAGGTGATGCGCGACGTCTTCAAGGCGGTCAACATCATCCAGTTCCCGGCCGGCAACACCGGCGTGCAGATGGGCGGCTGGTTCCGCAAGGAGGTCAAGACGCTGGCCGACTTGCAGGGCCTGAAGATGCGCATCGCGGGCATCACCGGCCAGATCATGACGAAGATGGGCGTCACCCCGTCGCAGATCGCCGGCGCCGACGTCTATCCGGCCCTTGAGAAGGGCACCATCGACGCCACCGAGTTCGTCGGCCCGTACGACGACGAGAAGCTCGGCTTCGTGCAGGTCGCCAAGTACTACTACTCCCCCGGCTGGTGGGAGGGCGGCCCGCAGGTCTCGCTGTACGTCAACATCGGCGAGTGGGAGAAGCTGCCGAAGGCCTACCAGTCGATCCTGGAACTGGCCTGCGCCGAGGCGAACAGCGCCATGACCGCGCGCTACGACGCCGAGAACGCCCGCGCGCTGAAGCGCCTGGTCGGCAAGGGCGCGCAGCTGCGCACCTTCTCGCGCGACATCATGGAGGCCGGCCACAAGCACGCCTTCGAGCTGTACGACGAGATCGCCGCCAAGAACCCGCAGTTCAAGACGGTCTACGAGAGCTGGAAGGGCTTCCTGGAGGAGGCGCAGCTGTGGTGGCGCGTCGCCGAGCTGCCCTACGACAACTTCATCCAGGTCGCCGGCAGCAAGCGCAAGGGCTGATGTGTTTCTTGCCCTCCCCCGCCTCCGGCGGGGGAGGGTTGGGTGGGGGCACGTCGTCTTCCGCGAAGCCGTAGCCCCCACCCTTCCCGCTCCGCGGGCCCCTTCCCTCCCCCCGCGGAGCGGGGGAAGGGAGCAAACCTCACTTCTCCTGGGACCGGTCGTACTCGTCGGCCTCGATCTTCTCCGCCTCGTGCGACTTTTCCAGCGCCCGCAGCGTGTGCGCCAGCGCGATGCCGGCGTGGTGCGCGGCGTGGTTGTTGTCGCGCTCCTTGCCCTTCTCCAGGTCCCACGCCTTGTACTTGATCGCCTTGCGGTGATGGATGATCGCCTTCTCCAGACACTCTATGGCGTCGTAGTGGAGCTGCATTTTCGGGGTGACGTCGCTCATACTCTCGTATTCCTCACGAATCGGGGCGGTGGCAGTCAGAATGGCGCGCGCAAGTCACGGCAACTTCGACCGCACCGCTTCTAACAGGAATAAGGTTCCCCTCACGATTGAATGCCCCCGCGGCCGGACTGTCCACGGGGCGTGACGCCGCACCTGGAAGAAACGACCGGTCACCCGCCCGTCCGCACCATGCCCCCGTCCCGCGCCGGCCCCCGGCTGCCGCCGATCTGCTTGCGCAGGAAGGCGACGACCTCCGGCGAGTCCCACTCCACGCCGCCCTCGACGCGCCCCAGTTCCTTGCCGTCCGGGCCGACCAGCAGCGTCGTCGGCAGGCCGCGCGGCCCCAGCGCGGTCATCGAGGCGCTCGGCTGGTCGAAGTACGGCTCCAGGTTCTGGATGCCGAGCTTCTTCAGGAACGGCTCCACTGTGTCGCGCCCGCCGCGGTCCACCGACAGCGCCACCACCTGGAAGTCGCGCCCGCCCAGCGCCGCCTGCAGCCGGTCGAGCGACGGCATCTCCTTCACGCACGGCCCGCACCACGTCGCCCACAGGTTGAGCAGCACGGTGCGCCCGGCGAAGTCGGCCAGCTCGACCTTGCGGCCCTGCCCGTCCACGAAGGCGAAGGGCTTGATCGGCTTGGCCTCACCACCCTTGAAGGTGTCGATTCCCGCGGTTTTCGTCGCCCGCTGCCCGGCCCCGGGGACGACCGCCTCCGGCCCGCGCACGCCGGCGCGGCCCAGCCCTGCCCACGCCGCGACGCCGAGGACCACACAAACCATTGCGACCGCCACGAAAGTCCGCATAACTACCGTCCTCGCCCCATCAGCCGAACGTCCCTGTCCATGAGCGCCGAACGCCCCAACACTTCCGCCCCCTCCGCCAGCCAGATGTGGGGCGGCCGCTTCGCCCGCGGCCCGGCC
Source organism: Azospirillum sp. TSO22-1 (assembly GCF_003116015.1). GTDB lineage: Bacteria > Pseudomonadota > Alphaproteobacteria > Azospirillales > Azospirillaceae > Azospirillum. Next base: position 10,394 of record NZ_LGQZ01000164.1, on the reverse strand, counting down.
GCGATCATGGAGAAGATCAACGTCTCCATCGATTTCGACAAGCGCCTCGCCGACCAGGACATCGCCGGCTCGAAGGCGCACGCCGCCATGCTGGCGAAGCAGGGCATCATCACCCAGGCCGACGCCGACGCCATCCGCGACGGCCTCGACCGCGTGAAGCAAGAGATCGACTCCGGCGCCTTCGTCTTCAAGACGGAGCTGGAGGATATCCACATGAACGTCGAGGCCCGGCTGGCCGAACTGGTCGGCGAGCCGGCCAAGCGCCTGCACACCGGCCGCTCGCGCAACGACCAGGTGGCGACCGACTTCAAGCTGTGGGTGCGCGACGCCATGGACCGCATGGACGCCGGCCTCGCCGCCCTCCAGGCGGCGCTGATCGATCTGGCCGAGCAGCACACCGACACGGTGATGCCCGGCTTCACCCACCTGCAGGCCGCGCAGCCGGTGACCTTCGGCCACCACCTGCTGGCCTACGTCGAGATGCTGGGCCGCGACCGTGGTCGTTTCAGGGACGCCCGCGCCCGGCTGAACGAGTGCCCGCTGGGCTCCGCCGCGCTGGCCGGCACGCCGTTCCCGCTCGACCGCCACATGACGGCCGAGGCGCTGGGCTTCAACCGGCCGACCGCCAACTCGCTGGACGGCGTGTCCGACCGCGACTTCGCGCTGGAGTACTTGGCCGCCGCGTCGATCTGCGCCGTGCACCTCACCCGCTTCGCGGAGGAGATCGTGCTGTGGTGCTCCGACCAGTTCCGCTTCATCCGGCTGTCGGACGCCTTCACCACCGGCTCCTCCATCATGCCGCAGAAGAAGAACCCCGACGCCGCCGAGCTGGTGCGCGCCAAGGCCGGCCGCGTGGTCGGGGCGCTGAACGGCCTGCTGATGGTGATGAAGGGCCTGCCGCTCGCCTACTCCAAGGACATGCAGGAGGACAAGGTGCCGGTCTTCGAGACCGACGACACCCTGGCGCTCTGCGTCGCCGCCATGGAGGGCATGGTGCGCGACATGACCCCGAACCCCAAGGCGATGCGCGAGGCGGCCGAGCGCGGCTTCCTCACCGCCACCGACCTCGCCGACTGGCTGGTGCGGGTGCTGGGCATGCCGTTCCGCGAGGCGCACCACGTCACCGGCCGCGCCGTCAAGCTGGCCGAGGACAAGGGCGTCAAGCTCGCCGAGCTGCCGCTGGCGGACATGCGGTCCATCGAGCCGCGCATCACCGAGGAGGTGTTCCAGGTGCTCACCGTCGAAGCATCCGTCGCCAGCCGCCAGAGCTTCGGCGGCACCGCCCCCACCCGCGTGCAGGAAGCCGTCAAGGCGGCCCGGGAGCGCTTCCTGTGAGCCGCCTTGCGATCGGCCTGACGCTGGCTGTGGCCGCAACCCTGGCGCTCGCCGGCTGCGGCAAGAAGCCGAGGGCGGTCGACTCCCCCGACGTCGAGCGGGCGCAGCCGTTCCCGCAGACCTACCCGAATCCCGCTCTGGACCCGAAGCCGGGCCAGCCCTCCTCCGGCCTGAAGTTCCCATGAACCCGTTCACCTACAAGGACGGCGTGCTGCACGCCGAGGGCGTCTCGCTGCAGGCCATCGCGGCCGAGGTCGGCACGCCGTTCTACTGCTACTCGACGGCGGCGCTGGTCGCCAACTACCGCGCCTACGCGGGCGCCTTCGCGGGGCAGGACGCCGGCGTCTGCTACGCGCTGAAGGCCAACTCCAACCTCGCGGTGGTGCGCACGCTGGCGCAGCAGGGCGCCGGCGCCGACGTGGTGTCGGAGGGCGAGATGCGCCGCGCGCTGGCCGCCGGGGTGTCAGCGGACCGCATCGTCTTCTCTGGCGTCGGCAAGACCAGGGAGGAGATGCGCGCCGCGCTGGAGGCCGGCATCTACCAGCTGAACGTCGAATCCGTGCCGGAGCTGGAGGCGCTGAGCGAGGTCGCCTCGTCGCTGGGCGTCGAGGCGCCGATCGCCATCCGCGTCAACCCGGATGTGGACGCCAAGACGCACGCCAAGATCGCCACCGGCAAGAAGGAGAACAAGTTCGGCATCGACTGGGACCACGCCCGCGAGGTGTACGCCCGGGCGGCGGCGCTGCCCGGCATCAAGCCGCTGGGCATCGCGGTGCACATCGGCTCCCAGCTGACCGACCTCGCCCCGTTCCGCGCCGCGTTCGAGCGGGTGGTCGAGCTGCTGCACGCGCTGCGCGCCGACGGCATCGACATCCAGCGCCTCGACCTCGGCGGCGGCATCGGCATCCGCTACCGCGACGAGACGCCGCCCGACCTGAACGAGTACGCCGGCATGGTGCGCTCGATCACCGGCAACCTCGGCTGCCACGTGACGCTGGAGCCCGGCCGCGCGCTGGTCGGCAACGCCGGCATCCTGGTGTCGAAGGTGGTGTACCTGAAGCACGGGTTGGCGCGCCGCTTCCTGATCGTCGATGCGGCGATGAACGACCTGATCCGCCCGTCGCTGTACGACGCCTACCACGCCATCAAGCCGGTGGCGGAGCCCGCGCCGGACGTCGAACCGGTGACCGTGGACGTCGTCGGCCCGGTGTGCGAGAGCGGCGACACCTTCGCCTTGCAACGGCCTTTGCCGCCGCTGGCCGCCGACGACCTGGTCGCCTTCTGCTCGGCCGGGGCGTACGGGGCGGTGATGGCCTCGACGTACAACACCCGCCCGCTGGCGCCCGAGGTGCTGGTGAACGGCGACGCCTTCGCCGTCATCCGGCCGCGTCCGACGATCGAGGACCTGCTGGGGATGGATCGCGTGCCGGAGTGGCTGGGGAAGTAGCCGCTTCCCCTCGCCCCACAATCCCCAGCTGCCAAACCCCGCGATTCATGCATAATCCCCACACGACCACGGGGGAGCGGCACGCATGGAATGGGACCTCGCCTACGCCATCGGGCTAGGCCCGGTGGATGGGGACCACCAGCGGCTGTTCGCGCTGTACAACCGCTTCAGCGACGCCATCAAGGCCGGCGAGAGCCGCGCGCTGATCGGACAGGTCCTTTCCGACTTGGTGGACTATTCCGAGACGCACTTCCGGCGGGAAGAGGCGATCATGCGGCAGCACGCCTACCCCGACTACGCCAAGCACAAGCGCGCTCACGACGCCTTCGCCGACTACGTGCGCAGCACCGCCGCCGGGCCGGAGCCGTCGGACGAGGACGTCCAATTCCTGCACGGCTACGTGGCGATCTGGCTGTGCGGCCATATTTTGGTCATGGACAAGTGGTTCGGTGAGTGGCTGGCGAATCTTCCGGCGGAAACCGCCGCGGGGCAGCCTATATCCTGACGAGACCCGGCCACGCCGACGGAGCCCGGCCGGGGCGACGGCAGCGGAGTGCGGCATGACCGAGCGAGAGACCCAGACGACCCGCGGGCCGGAGCCGGCCTTCCGCCTCCTCCAGGCCCGCGCCGCGCTGCTCTGGGAACGACTGTGGCCGGCGCTGTGGGCGCCGGTGGCGCTCGTCGGCGCGTTCCTCGTGCTGGCGCTGTTCAATCTGCTGCCGATGCTGCCGGGCTGGCTGCACAGCCTGGTCCTGGTACTGCTGGCGGGCGCCTTCCTGTTCAGCCTGTGGCGCGGCTTCCGCGGCTTCGCACCGCCCGACACCGCCGCCGCCCGCCGCCGGCTGGAGCGCGACACCGGCTTGCCCCACCGCCCGCTGCACGTCCTGCGCGACCGCCCGGCCGGCGGCGACGCCACCGCCCGGGCGCTGTGGGAGCTGCACCAGCAGCGCATGCGCGACAGCGTGCGGCGGCTGCGTGTCGCCTTCCCCACCCCCGACATCATCTCCCGCGACCCGCACGCGCTGCGCGTCGCGGTGGCGCTGCTGCTGATCATCGCCGGGATCGGCGCCTGGGGCGACTGGCGCCCGCGCCTCGCCGCCGCGCTGTCGCCGCAGTTCGCCCCCGGCCCGGTGACCGCTGCGGCGACGCTCGACCTGTGGATCAACCCGCCGGAATACACCGGCCTCGCCCCGATCTTCCTGAAGACCGCTGCCCAGAAGGCGCCAACGGACAAGGCGCCGGCCGACAAGGCCGCGGCGCCGGCCACAGTGGCGGTGCCCAAGGGCAGCATCGCGCTGGCCCGCGTCAGCGGCGGCGGAGGTGCTCCAAAGCTGGAGGTCGGCGGAAACGCGGCGCCCTTCGACGCGGTGGACGCCTCGACCTTCCAGATCCAGCGCCCCGTCGAGTCCGGCACCCGCATCGCCGTCACCCAGGGCGGCGGCACGCTGGGCTCCTGGCCGATCCAGGTGATCCCCGACAACCCGCCGACCATCGACTACGCCAGCCCGCCGGCCAAGAGCGAGCGCGGCGCGCTGCGCATCGAGTACGTGGCGCACGACGACTACGGCGTCACCGCCGCCAACGCCGCGGTGCGCCTCGCCACGCCGGAGGGCACCGCGCCGAACCTCGACCGCACGCCCATCGACCTGCCGCTGGCGCTGCCCGGCGTGCGGCCGAAGGAGGCGCGCAACGCCGGCTTCCACGACCTGACCGCGCACCCCTGGGCCGGGCTGCCGGTGACCCTCCAGCTCGCCGCCACCGACGGCGCCGGCCAGACCGGCAAGAGCGAGGAGTTCGCGATGGTGCTGCCGGAACGGCCGTTCAACCACCCGGTCGCCCGCGCCATCGTCGAGGAGCGCAAGAAGCTCACCCTCACCCCCGAGGCGCGCCCCGACGTCGCCCGCGCGCTGGCCGAAATCTCCGCCCGGCCGGGCGCCTACAGCCACGACATCGTCGTCTTCATGGCGCTGCGCACGGCGCTGGCCCGGCTGATGCTCGACCAGTCCAAGGAGGCGATCCCCGAGGTGCAGAGCCTGATGTGGGAGACGGCGCTGCGCATCGAGGACGGCGGCCTGTCGCTGGCCGAGCGCGATCTGCGCGACGCCGAGCGCCGGCTGGCCGAGGCGCTGGACCGCAACGCCTCCGACGAGGAGCTGAAGCGGCTGATGGACGAGCTCCAGCAGGCCATGGACAAGTTCTTCGAGGCGATGGAGGAGCAGCTGCGCCAGGCGCTGGAGCGCGGCGAGCAGATCCCCGAGATCCCGCCGGAGCTGGCCAACCGCATGATGGACCGCAACGACCTCCAGCAGATGCTGGAGCAGATGCGGCAGATGGCGGAGACCGGTGCCCGCGACGCCGCCCGGCAGATGCTCTCGCAGCTTCAGCAGATGCTGGAGAACATGCGCGCCGGCACCATGGCGCAGCAGGGCCAGCAGGGCCAGAACCAGGCCTGGGAGATGATGCGCCAGCTGCAGGAGCTGACCCAGCAGCAGCAGCAGCTGATGGACCAGACCTTCCAGCAGTCGCAGCAGGGGCAGCAAGGCCAGCAGGGCATGCAGCAGCCCGGCGGCCAGCAGAGCCCGCGCGGGCGCGGCCAGCAGGGGCAGCGCGGCCAGGGCCAGGGGCAGCAGGGCCAGGGCAGCCCGACCATGCAGCGCCAGTCGGAACAGCAGGAGGCGTTGCGCCGCCAGCTCGGCGAGATCATGCGCCGCATGGGCGAGATGGGCGGCGAGATCCCGCGTCCCTTCGGCCGCGCCGAGCGCGCCATGCGCGACGCCGGCCAGGCGCTCCAGCAGGGCCAGCCGGACGCCGCCCTGCCCTCGCAGGGGCAGGCGATGGACGAGCTGCAGCAGGGCCTGCAAAGCTTCGCCGAGCAGATGATGCAGCAGATGATGGGCATGCAGCCCGGGATGCAGCCGGGCCAGCAACAGCAGCAGCGCGCCGGCCGCAACCGCGACCCGCTGAACCGCGGGCGCGAGGGCGGCTACAGCATGGGCCAGGACGGCACCAAGATCCCGGACAAGGCCGACCTCCAGCGCTCCCGCGAGATCCTCGACGAGCTGCGCCGCCGCTCGCAGCAGTACACCCGCCCGCAGTTCGAGAGGGAGTACATCGACCGGCTGCTGCGCCAGTTCTAGGAGGCTATGACGCCCGGCACAAACGTGGGGGCCGCGTTGGCGGCCACGGCGAGTCCCCCAATATCGACGCGGGGGGATCGCATAAGCCGGGCGCCATGCTCATCGAGGGAGACACACTTCCCAGCGGAGCCGTGATCGACACGGACGTCTGCATCGTCGGCGCCGGCGCCGCCGGGATCACCCTCGCGCTCGAAGTCGACGGCACGCCGTTGCGCGTCGCCCTCCTGGAAGCCGGCAACCGGACCTTCTCGCGGTGGGTGCAGAGCCACTACGCCGGCACCTGCTCCGGTATCCGGCTGCCGCCGCCGACGGTGAGCCGGCTGCGCTTCCTCGGCGGTTCGACCAACCGCTGGGCCGGGCTGTGCCGACCGCTCGATCCGCTGGACTTCGAGCGGCGCGCCTGGATTCCCGATAGCGGCTGGCCGATCGGCGAGCGCGAGTTGCGCCCCTACTACGCCCGCGCCGCCGCGCGGATCGGCCTGCCGAACGCCTGCTTCGACGCCGAGGCGTGGGCGGAGGAGGACGGCCGGCCGCTGCTGCCGCTGCCACCGCAGCGTTTCCGCACCGGCGTCACGCAGGTCCTCCCCACCCGCTTCGGCGAGGCGCACCGCGACGCGCTGGCGCGCTCGGGGAACGTCCGCTGTCATCTCGACACCAGCGTCGTCGACATCGTGGTCGGCGCGCACGACGACGTGGTGCGCGAGGTCGCGGCGGTCACGACCGGCGGCCGACGGCTGCGGGTGTGCGCCCGCGTCTTTGTGCTGGCCTGCGGCGGGGTGGAGAACGCCCGGCTGCTGCTCAACGCCGACCGGGTACGCCCGGCCGGGCTGGGCAACGGGCACGGCCACGTTGGGCGCTGGTTCATGGAGCACCGCGTCTCCTGGCCCGGCTTGATCGAGCCCAGCGGACCGGATACGGCGCCGTGGTTCTACAGCCGCCACGCCCTGGCCGGCGGCGGCCCCTGCATCGAGGGCTCGCTGCGGCTGGCGCCGGAACTGGCGGAACGGGAGGGCCTGCTCAACACCCATTTCAGCCTGGAGCCGTTCAGCAAGGCGTACTCGCGCGGCGGCCGGTCCTGGGTGGTGCTGCGCGACGGGTTGCGCCATATGCTGCGTGGCAACGACATGGTCAGTGATGTCGGCTATCACCTGCGCAACATCGCGCGCGACCTGGACTGCCTGACCGAGAACCGCGTGCGCAAGCTGTTCGGCATCGACCGGGACCCCAGGCGCTGGCTGATCAAGGCGGAGGTCGAGCAGTCCCCCACCCCCGACAGCCGGGTCACGCTGACCCGCGAGGTGGATGCGCTGGGCCTGCGCCGCGTCGACCTGCATTGGCGGACCGGCGCGCTCGACCGCCACAGCGTGCGCCGCGCCGTCGAGCTGCTGGGCGAGGATCTGGAGCGGCTCGGCATCGCGCGCGCGTGCGTGGCGATGGACGACGGCGAGGAGCGCTGGTCGCGCTTCGACCATTGGGGTAATCACCACTGCGGCACCACGCGCATGAGCGCGTCGCCGCGCGACGGCGTGGTGGACCCGGACGGGCGCGTGCACGAGCTGGCGAACCTCTACGTCGCCGGCAACTCGGTCTTCCCCACCGAGGGCACCGCCCCACCCACCTTCACCACGGTCGCGCTGAGCATCCGGCTGGCCGAGCACCTGGTCCGGGTGCTGCAGGGCGCGGCGCTGGAGGTGGGCGGGGCGTGACGCCCGGCTTCGATATCAGTCCGCCTGGGCGCGGCAGGAGTCGAGGGCGCCGATGGCCTTGCGGGTGTCGTCCAGCGAGTAGGTGCCGGAGTAGTTGTCCGGCTTGTCCGGCACTTCCATGTACAGCGAGTTGCCGTCCATCAGCGCGCGCACGGAGTCGGAGCTGGCCTGCAGCACCACGGCGGCGGTGTTCTTGTCGGCGGCGAAGCCGTCCACCTTGGCCTTCCAGCGCTTGTCGACCTCCAGGAGGACCTTGAACTCCTCCTTGTCCTTGTAGGCCGTGTCGGTGTCGAAGAACGCCAGCAGCAGCCCCTGCCCCTTCGCCAGGTAGGAGATCATGATGCCGATGGTGTTCTTGTTGTCGCCCTTCCAGGTCTGGGTGATCGCGCACTTCTTGCCGAGTTCGACCGTCCAGACGCCGACCGTGGACTGTGCCTGTACCGGGGCGGACGGCATGAGGGCGACCGCGCCCAGGATACCTGTGACGAGTCCACGCATACGCTTCTCCTGACAATGGGTGTCCGAGCGGTTTGCTCGCCCATTCAGGATGTTTGGGCAATCCGGGGCCGTCCAGACCAATCGGCTGGACGGCCTGTGATCATTGGCCCGGGATCAGTACGCGTATTCCTTGAACACCGGATCGACGCTGCCGCCCCAGGCGCCGTGGTACTTGGCGAGCAGTTCGTCGGCCGGGGTCTGGCCCGATTCGGCGATGGCGAACAGGGTGTCGAGGAAGTGCGCCTCGTCGTCGCCCCAGTTGTCGTTGCGCCGGCGCGCGACGAGCCCGGCGTGGGCGATCTTCAGCACCTCCAGCGCCACGTCGCGCACCGTGCCGCCACGGAACGGCGTGCGCAGCGCGTGGCGCGGCACCTCGGCGCGCAAATGGGCGCGCTCCTCGGTGGTCCAGTCCTTGACGAGGTCCCAGGCAGCGTCGAGCGCGGTGCCGTCGTACAGCAGGCCGACCCACAGCGCCGGCAGCGCGCACAGCCGGCGCCACGGGCCGCCGTCGGCGCCGCGCATCTCCAGGTACTTCTTCAGCCGCACCTCGGGGAACGAGGTGGTCAGGTGGTCGGCGAAATCGGTGATCAGCGGCGTCTCGCCGGGCAGCGCCGGCAGTTTGCCGGCCATGAAGTCGCGGAACGACTGGCCGGACGCGTCGATGTACGCGCCGTCGCGATAGACGAAGTACATGGGCACGTCGAGCAGGTAGTCGACGTGCCGCTCGAACCCGAAGCCGTCCTCGAAGACGAACGGCAGATCGCCGGTGCGGTCGGGGTCGGTGTCGGTCCAGATGTGGCTGCGGAAGGACTGGAAGCCATTCGGCTTGCCCTCGGTGAAGGGCGAGTTGGCGAACAGCGCCGTGGCGATCGGCTGGAGCGCCAGCGACACCCGGAACTTCTTCACCATGTCGGCTTCCGACGCGAAGTCCAGGTTGACCTGCACCGTGCAGGTCCGCGTCATCATGTCGAGGCCGAGGCTGCCGCGCTTGGGCATGTAGTCGCGCATGATGCGGTAGCGGCCCTTGGGCATCCACGGGATCTCGTCGCGCCGCCACTTCGGCTGGAAGCCCAGGCCGACCATGCCGGTGCCGAGTTCGGCGCCGATCTCCTTCACCTGGGTCAGGTGGCTGTGCACCTCGGCGCAGGTCTGGTGCAGCGTCTCGACCGCGGCGCCGGACAGTTCGAACTGCCCGCCCGGCTCCAGCGTGATGTTGGCCCCGTCGTCCTGGGTGAGGGCGATGATGTTGCCGTTCTCCTCCACCGGCTGCCAGCCGTAGCGCTGCAACCGCGTCAACACCTCGCGGATGCCGTCCGGCCCCTCGTAGGGCAGCGGGCGGAGGTCGGACAGGCGGTAGGCGAACTTCTCGTGCTCGGTGCCGATGCGCCAGTCGGACGCCGGCTTGCTGCCGGACTCCAGGTACGCCACCAGCTGGCGCCGGTCGGTGATCGGCTCGCCGCGCGTCTTCGGGGGTGCGGACATGGGGGCTCCGGCAAAATCTCAAGGAGAACGGAAAGGCGGCCGTGCGTCCGCGCCGTCCGCCGTCCAGTCCCCCGCAAGGGCCTGCCAGCAGGCGAGCGCGGCGAACGCCGCCGTGTCGGCCCGCAGGACGCGGGGCCCCAGGCCGACAGGGACAACAAAGGGTAGTTTACCAAGATCGTCAAGTTCCGCCTTCGCAAAGCCGCCCTCCGGCCCGACCAGGAAGGCGGCCGGCCGGCCGGCGTGCGCCTGCACCGCTTCCGCTATGGGGCGGGCGGCGCCGCTCTCGCGGCAGAGGAACAACACGCGCCCCTCCGGCCACCCCGCCAGCGCCTTGTCGAGCGCCACCGGGTCGGGGAGGTCGGGCACGGTCAGGCGCTCGCACTGCTCGGCGGCCTCCACCGCGTTGGCGCGCAGGCGGTCGAGGTTGACGCGGTGCGGGTCGGTGTGGCGGGTGAACACCGGCCAGATGCGCGACGCGCCCAGTTCGCTCGCCTTCTCCGCCACGGAGTCGATGCGGCCGCGCTTGATCGGCGCGAACAGCAGCCAGACGTCGGGGCCGTCCTGCTGCGGCCGGCGCCGCGTGGTGACGGTGAGCGAGCACCAGCCCTTGCCGAACCCGTCGATGACCGCCAGCCACTCGCCGTCCTTGCCGTTGAACACCGAGATGGCGGCCCCCTTGTCGAGGCGCAGCACGTGGCGCAGGTAGTGCGCCCGCTCGTGGTCGAGCCCGACCGTCTGCCCCTCGGCCAGGGGTGAGTCGACATGCAGGCGGGTGCGGGGGGGGTCGGT
>NZ_LGQZ01000088.1 GCF_003116015.1 Azospirillum sp. TSO22-1 | reverse complement strand
AGTTGAAGCCGAGGTCCTCGCGGATGGTGCGGGCGACCTCCGACACGCGCACCCGCAGCATCACCTGGGTGCCGCCGGTGACGGCCAGGCGGTTCAGCACCTCGCTGTTCTCGCCGCCGGCGTAGCGCTGGGCAAGGCGGCGGGCGTCCTCCGCCTCGGCCGCGCTGGCGACGCTGCCGGACAGCACCAGAGCGCCGTCCGCCGAGGTGACGCGGACCGCCCGGTCGGGGAGACGCTCGCGCAGCGCGCGCTCCAGCCCGCTGAGGTTCTGGGTGACGACGACGCGGCGGTTGAGAAGGACCTGCTCACCGCCGCCGGCGGCAAGCAGCGACGTTTCGCCCGGCTTCTTCCCGAAGATGTAGATCATGGTGTCCGACATCACCTGCAGGTCGGCGATGTCGGGATTGGCGATGAAGACGGCCGACGCGGGGCGCGGCAGCTTCACCATCTGCCCCTTGCTCTGCTCGATCTGGAGCACGGAGGTGTCCTGGGCCGCCGCCACGGTGACCGACATCCACGCTGAAAACGCGATGACAAGGCTGGACAACAGAGCGCGCATAGGGAGCCCATCGCCGGAAAGGAGCGGATTCGACGGGACACTCCTGAAAGCGCCCGATGGCCTCGGTAATGTCTACCACTTCCGAGACGGTTCTCCTTGCAGACTTTCGGCAGGGCCCGAGCCGGACCGTTGAGGATCTGCTTGCAGCGGACGCGCCCCAGCCGGCGATGTCGGGCCACAGTAAGACTGACTCGGATAATCTATTGAGGATAATCTATTGAGAAGGAACAATCTCTGTAAATCCGTATGACCCGGATTCCACGATGTGACTGACCTGATCTCGACGTTCCCACAATAAGACTGACCTTTGCAATCCTGGGCACAAAAAAGGGTGAAGCGCCGACAGACAACATTATGCCGGCGGCCCCACGCATCCGCGAGGTCCGCAGCTGCTTCCAGCGTCCAGCGGACTGGCGCAATGACGCCCCCCGGGCGGACGGTCAAGGGCGGCACCTGGGGGCCGTCGCGGTGACACCAGCCGTGTCCGGCGCGTGCCGGCGCCAGCATCGCGCCCGATCGGAAAGAACGCGGGCATTACGGACGCGCACCTGTACGGGAGCCGGTGGCATGGGGCCGTTGCTCAGCGCTCGGCCGGAATATTTGGAAATTGAAGATAATACAACCTTTGTTTTGAGCAATCTAATCGTTCGATCCATTTGACAGAGCGAGAACCGATGTGTTTCTATCGCTATAGTGGTATGATATTCAGATTAGGAGAGTGCGGATGGATGGTCCGTCCGTTCTATCAGTCACATTGAGCGGCGTGGCGGTCCGGTTCGGCCGCTTTACGGCTGTGTCCTGGGTTGATTTGCACGTCAGGTCAGGTGAGCTCCTGGCCGTCGTCGGTCCTACGGGCTGTGGGAAGTCGACGCTCCTCAACATCATCACCGGTCTGCAGCGCCCCGCCGCCGGCACGGTGGCGATCTTCGGCAAGCCGCTGACCGGACTGAACGACGATTCCGGCTACATGCTCCAGCAAGACGCCCTCCTTCCCTGGAAGACGGCGCTCGACAACGTCGGCCTGGGGCTGATCTTCCAGGGGATGCCGGTCGCACAGGCGCGCGAACGCGCCCTGCCCTGGCTCAGGAAGGTCGGGCTGGAGGGCTTCGAGTCCCGCTATCCGCACCAGCTCTCCGGCGGCCAGCGCAAGCGCGTCGCCATGGCCCAGACCCTGATCATGGGGCCGAAGATCGTGCTCATGGACGAGCCCTTCTCGGCGCTCGACGTGCACACCCGCCGTCTCATGCACCGGATCCTGCTGGATCTCTGGCAGGAGGAGCGGCGCTCGCTGATCTTCATCACCCACGATCTGGAGGAGGCGATCACGCTGGCCGACCGCGTGGTGGTGATGTCGGCCGGTCCGGGCAGCCGGATCATCGGCGAGGTGCCAATCCCCTTGCCGCGGCCACGAAACGTGAGCGCGCTGGCGACCACCGACGAATTCCTGCACCTGTACCGCGAAGTCTGGGGACTGCTCGGCGCCGAGGTGGAGAAGAGCTATGCCGCAGCCCGACACTAGCCCGATGGGCATGATCGCTCCCGAGGCGTCCGCCGGTGCTCCGCGGGCGTCGTGGAGCCGGAAGGGAAAGGTCCGCGCGACGCAGGTCGGCATCGTCGCCGTCTTCCTCGTGTCGTGGGAGGTGGCCGGCCGGCTGGCGTGGATCGACCCGTTCTTCTTCCCATTGCCTACGGCCATCGTCGAGCGCCTGGCGGAGTGGTTCTCGACCAGCGAGATCTGGGGCGACATCGGCATCACGCTGCTGGAGACGGTGCTGTCCTTCGCCATCGGCATCGTCGCCGGCACGGCGCTCGGCATCTGGCTCGGCCTGTCCGCGTTCGCGGCCGATGTCCTGCAGCCCTTCGTGAAGGTCTTCAACGCGATCCCGCGTATCCTGCTGGGGCCGATCTTCGTGCTGTGGTTCGGCCTGGGACTGGCGTCGAAGGTGGCGCTCGGCGTGACCATCGTGCTGTTCATCGCCTTCTTCAACACGCTGCAGGGCGTGCGCGAGGTGAACCCCGTCGTGCTCGCCAACGCCCGCCTTCTCAAGGCCAGCCGGCTCGCCCTGCTGCGCCACGTCTACCTGCCGTCGGCCGCGAGCTGGATCGTGTCGAGCCTGCGCGTCTCGGTGGGCATGGCGGTGATGGGGGCGGTGGTGGCCGAGTACCTCGGCTCGTCCGCCGGGCTCGGGCACATCATCGCCCAGGCCGAAGGCGTGATGGACGCGACCGGCGTGTTCGCCGGGCTGGTCCTGCTGTCGACCTTCGTGGTCACCCTGGACAGGCTCGTGGACAGTCTGGAATCCCGCCTGCTGGTCTGGCGCCCGATGCCGGCCGGCGAACCGGACGCGTGATACCGGCGGCGCCACCATTCTGAAGGAGATGCCCATGCTCGGAACCATGCTCGGAACCCTGGGCAGCCGCTTGGCCGTCGCCGTGCTGCTCGCGGTGGCGCCGGCGCTGGCGGCCGAACCGGAAAAGGCCGCCGTGTCCATCGGCGTCGGCTCGTCCATCCTCAACTACGCGCCGCTGCCGCTGGCCCAGAGCCTGGGCCATTTCAAGCAGGAGGGGCTGACCGTCACGGTGGAGAACTTCCAGGCCGGCGGCAGCAAGGCGCTGCAGGCGCTGATCGGCGGCTCGGTGGACGCGGTGGTCGGCTTCTACGACCACACGATCCAGATCCAGGCGCAGGGAAAGGAGATCGTCGGCGTGTTCCTGCTCACCGACACGCCGGGCATCGTCTTCGACGTGCGCGCCGACCTTGCCGACAAGGTCAAGGAGGGCAGGGACCTGAAAGGGATGAAGATCGGCATCACGACGCCGGGCTCGTCCAGCGACATGGTGCTGCGCTACTACCTGCGCCGCAACGGCCTGACGCCGCGCGACGTCAGCATCCTCGCGGTCGGCACCGGCGCGCCGGGCATGGTGGCGTTGGAGAGCAGGACCGTGGACGCGCTCATCACCTTCGATCCCATCGCCACGGTGCTCGACCGGAAGGGCACCGGCAAGCCGCTGTTCGACACGCGCAACGAAGACGGATCCAGGGCCGCGTTCGGCGGCGCCTATCCGACGGCCTGCCTCTACGTGACCAGGGCTTTCCTGGAGAAGAACCCGGAGACCATTCAGCGTCTGGCGAACGCCTTCCTGCGCACCCTGCGCTGGCTCGCCGCGGAATCGCCGGAGCGCATCGTCGACGCCCTGCCGGCCGCCTCCAAGGTGGACGACCGCACCCTCAACCTCGACATCGTCACGGCGTCGAAGCCGATGTTCTCGCAGAGCGGGCTGTTCGACCCGGACACCCTGAAGACGCCGCTGGCGGTCCTGTCCGTGTACGACGAGAAGATCGGCAAATCCGCCATCGACCTCTCCAGGACCTACACCAACCGCTTCGCGGAGGAGGCGGCCAGGAGACTCCCGTGAGGGACGCGCTTTCGGCTGGCAAGCCGGTGGGCATCAAGGGCTTCCTAGAAGGAACGCACGACGATGTATCGCGCGCTCCGGGAACGCCGCGCTAGATCCGCCAGGGTGTGAAAGGGCGCGGCCGCGCTCACCCCTGCGGTGTCGGAGAAGAAGCAATCCGTGCCCCTTGGTCACGTCTCTCAAGAGCGCGGCTATTTGCCCCGCGACGTTTGGGCGAAAACGGTGAAGCCCCGCAGGAACGAGCGCAACTGCTCCGCGATCTTCGGGTCCGATATTGCGCCGTCCTCGCCGACGATCGTATGAGCCCGCGAGACCAACAGGCGACCTTCGCTCCACAGTTCGGCGCCGAGCGTGCGCAGGACCGGCAGCCAAGCGTTCTGGCTGAGGATGGTGCCGAAGCCGCCGGGCGAGGCCCCCATCAGCGCGACCGGCTTCCCGCCGAAGACCCGGGGGATGTCGGCCGGCGGGCGGGACAGCCAGTCGATCGCGTTCTTGAACACGCCGGGGATCGAGTTGTTGTACTCCGGCGTGACGAGCAGCAGGCCGTCGGCGGCCGCGATGGCGTCTTTTAGCTCCTCCACGGGCTTCGGGATGCCGTCGGCGGCCTCGAGGTCACCATCATAGAGCGGGATGCCGCGGATGCTGCCGATGGTCAGCGTCGCTCCGTCCGGCATCGCCGCGGCGGCGGCCTTCAACAAGGCGGTGTTGAGCGAGCCCTGACGGAGACTGCCCGACAATCCGATCAGTGTGGTCATCCGCGCCCCCATGGTCATGCGATCAGCCGCTGTTGGCAATATGGCCGCCTCGGGGCGGTCTTCAAAGGCGGCCCGGCCTTGCAGCCGCTCGCGCACCTGGCCGACCAGGAGGACGCAAGCCGGCGCCGACCGGCGTTCGGCTGGACACGGCGCGCACGCTCTGGGCCGATCCCTCCATCTCGGTGGAGGACATCGCCGCCCGGTACAAGGTGTCTCGCCGGACACTGTTCCGGGTACTCGGCCCCCGACATATTTCACCGGCAGGAGAAGAGTGAAGGGGGCGCCGCAGATTCCGGCATTCCGGCTGCGAACGTGATGGTACAAGGAGACCACACGAGGCCGCTCATGACCGACGACATCCTTCTCGCCAACGCCACCGTCCTTGATGCTGCCGCCGGCGCGCTGCTGCCGGACCACCATGTGCTGGTCCGTGCCGGTCGCATCGTCGAGGTTCTGGACGGCCGCCTGCCCGGCAGCGCGGCTAGAACCATCGATTTGCGCGGCGCGGTGCTGATGCCCGGCCTGTGCGACGGCCACGTCCATGTAACGGCGGCGACGCCAGACTTCGCCGCGCTGGAGCGCTGGTCGCCGACCTATGTTGCGGCGCGGGCCGGCGACATCCTGCGCGGCATGCTGCTGCGCGGCTTCACCACGGTGCGCGACGCCGGCGGCTGTGACTTCGGAATCGCCCAGGCTGTGGAGGAGGGATACCTGGAGGGCCCGCGTATCCTGTTCTGCGGGCATGCGCTGTCGCAGACCGGCGGCCACGCCGACATGCGCGCGCGGGGACAGAACAGCTTCGAGGGCTGCTTTTGCTGTTCAGGCCTGGGGCGGATCTGTGATGGAGTCGATGCGGTACGCCGCGCCTGCCGGGACGAGATCCGCAAGGGCGCCACTCAGATCAAGCTGATGGTGTCGGGCGGTGTCGCCTCGCCGACCGACCGCATCACCAACACCCAGTTCTCCCTCGATGAGATCACCGCCGCTGTCGAGGAAGCGGAGGCCGCGGGGATTTACGTGATGGCGCACGCCTACACGCCGCGCGCCATCACGCGGGCGGTGCGCTGCGGTGTGCGTTCCATCGAGCACGGCAACCTCATCGACGCGGAGACCGTCGCGCTGATGAAGGAGCGCGGCACGTTCCTGGTGCCGACGCTGGCCACCTACGACGCGCTGGCCCGCGAGGGGCTGCAGGCCGGGCTGCCGGCGGATATTCACGGCAAGGTGTTTGAGGTGCTCGACGCCGGGCAGCGGGCGCTGGAGTTGGCGCACCACGGCGGCGTGCCGCTGGTCTATGGCAGCGACCTCCTGGGGTCCATGCACCAGCACCAGTTGCGCGAATTCGCCATCCGTGGCGAGGTGCAGGCAGCCGCTGACGTGATCCGCAGCGCCACTGTGGACGCGGCGCGGCTGTTCGGCATGGAAGGGGAGATCGGCGTCGTGACCCCCGGTGCGCGCGCCGACCTGATCGTGGTCGACGGCAATCCGCTGGATGACCTCGGCGTGCTCCAGCGCCCGGAGAGCGCGCTGAAGCTGGTGATGAAGGATGGCCGGATCTTTAAAAATCTGTTCTGACTTAAAGGGTCAAGAGCGGCCGTGAGTACTGTGGTGAAATGGGGCCAGCCAAAGCTGGAGTCTCGTTATTGGACGATGCTGGAGCGGAGGCGTACCTTGTGGCGGTTAGCCCGCGGAGACTGTGCTGTCGCTTCAAAGGGGAGACCGTAATGGCCGATTACCGCCAAGCCCGCGCTGCCTTTGCCGATCTCCACCGGGACGGCTGCTTCGTTATTCCCAACCCGTGGGATGTCGGAAGTGCTCTGACGCTGAAGCATCTCGGATTCCGCGCGTTGGCCTCCACCTCGGCGGGGTATGCCTTCTCGCGAGGGCTTCCTGACGCCGAGTGGGCGGTGTCGTGCGCGGACATGCTGGACCACATCGCCGACATCGTTGAGGCAACCGATCTGCCGGTGAACGCCGACTTCGAATCCGGCTATGCTCATGATTGCGAGGGGCTAGCCCACAACGTGCGGCTCTGCGCCGACACCGGCGTGGCCGGCCTGTCGGTGGAGGACGCCACGGGCGACCCGTCGAAGCCACTCTATGAGTTCGATCACGCGGTCGAACGCGTGGCCGCCGCGGTGGAGGCGTTGCGCGGGACCGGTGTTCTCCTGACCGCCCGGTGCGAGGCCGTGCTGGTGAACCACCCGGCGGCGGTCGACGAGGCATTGCGCCGGCTGCCGGCGTACGCCGCGGCGGGCGCGGACGTCCTCTACGCGCCGGGCCTGCGGAGCCCGGACGTCATAAAGGCGGCGGTCGATGCCGTGCGACCGAAGCCACTCAACCTGTTGGTCTCCTCGCCGATCGGCCTGTCGGTGGAGCAACTCGCCGAGCTGGGCGTACGGCGCATCAGCCTGGGCAGCGCGCTCAACCGCGCCGCGTGGGGCGGCTTCCTGCGGGCGGCGCGGATGCTGGCCGGGCAGGGACGCTTCGACGCCCTTGGCGAGGCCGAACCGTTTGACGCGCTCAATGGGTTCTTCCGGACGCACGGCCGGCGAACGTCCTGAACGGCAGATCACAGGCGATCCGCCGGCTCTCGATTGGCAGCGGACAAGTCTCGTGTGGCAAAACGGGGCTGCCATGCCCCTCTCAACAGCCCAAACAGGGTTTCGTTAGGTGCTCTTATCGTCAGGGGCGCGACTCGGACGCCGTGCGGAAAATTCAGTTGAGAGCGCGCCGCTCCACCAATTTCTCATCGAGTGCCTTCACCGCGGCCTGGGCGCGGTTCCGCACACCCAGCTTATTGAAGATACGGTTGGCGTGCAGCTTGACCGTGACCTCCTGGATCTCCAGCTTGCGTGCGATCTCCTTGTTGGAGGCGCCAGCGACGATCATCTCCAGCACCTCGGTCTCGCGGGCCGACAGCTCGCGGCCGTCGGCGGCCGTCGCGGCGCCCGCCGGCGGGGCGGCGGGGCCGGCGAACTCCGCCGGAACATAGGTGCCGCCGATCAGGATCATGTTGACTGCCGCGGCGAACATCGGGGCGTCCAACGTCTTCGGCAGGAAGCCCTTGGCGCCAGCCGCGATGCAGGCGCCGACATCGGCCGGTGTGGCGCCGCCCGACATGACGGCGACGGACGCGCCGGCCGCCGCGGCGACCATCCGGGCCACGCTGGCGCCGCCGCCAGCGCCTGGCATCCAAAAGTCGAGCAGGACGAGGTCGAACGGGCCGCCGGTCCGCGCCTGTTCCAGCGCGGCCTCGAAGGTCCGCGCCTCGACGATCTCCGCGCCGGGGAAGGTGCGCTCCAGATGCGAGCGGGCGGCGTCGAGGTACAACGGATGATCGTCCACAATCAGTGCGCGCATGCGACCGTTCCCCCCGCTCACGGACCATCACTGTCCAGTCTGCCGTGGACGGCACCCGCGATCAACACGCCCGCGCAAGGCGCAGGACGTTCGGGCGTCAACACCCGATCCACCTGCGCCGCGAAGTCGTCGAGGTCGAGGGGCTTGGTACGGAAGGCGTCGGCGCCCGCGGCAAGGGCTTCGGTCTCGTTCAGCGACGAGCTGTAGCCGGTGCAGATGATGCAGCGGACCGCCGGGGCGGTCGCCTTGATCCGCCGCACGAGGTCGGTGCCCTTCATGCCCGGCATGGTCTGGTCGGTCACCACCAGGCCCCACAGCGACGGGTCCTCCGTGATGGCTGCGAGCGCTTCGGCGGGGTCGCCGGCCGAGACGACCTCATGGCCGAGCCGCTCCAGCGCCGTCTGCATCATGGCGCAGAAGTCCTCGTCGTCATCGACCACCAGGACGGTGGCGGCGCGGTGGCGCGGTGTTTCGGATACCGCGTCGGCCGGCGGGCGGTCCGGTATGCCCGCTGCGGCGCGCGGCAGGATCACCTCGAAGACCGTGCCGACGCCCGCCTTCGTGCGCACCAGAATGGCGCCGCCGTGCTCAGTGACCACGCGGTGCACCACGGCAAGGCCGAGCCCGGTGCCGCCACCGTTCAGCTTGGTGGTGAAGAACAGGTCGAACAGCTGGCCGAGGTGCTCGCGCGGAATACCGGCGCCGGTGTCCGTGACGGTAATGGAAACGTTGTCGCGCGATGTCAGGCCGCCAGTCCCCACCCAGTCGAAACCCTCTTCATCCGTCCAGGTCAGCGGTGCGGTTGGCGTCGGCTTGGTGACGCCGACCGGCAGGCGCTTCAGAACCGGCCGACCAGCGTCGGCGGCGTCGATGGTGACGCGGACTTCGCCTGGCTGCCCATCCAGCGCGTCGCTGGCGTTGATGCAGAGATTGACCAGGATTTGGCCGAGCTGACTGCGGTCGGCGATGACGAACACGCCGTTGCCATCGTGCTCGACCGTTAGGACGGTGGTCGAGGGAATGGTCGGCTTCAACAGCTCGACTGTCTCGCGCACGACCTCGCCGACCAGGACAGCAGCCGGCGCTCCCGGCGTGCGCCGCGAGAAGGCGAGGATCTGCTGGACCAGCCCGCGCCCACGCTCGCCGGCCATGACCACGCGCTCGGCGTAGCGGCGCTGCGGGCTGCCCGGCGGCGAGTCCTGGACGAGGAACTGGCCGAAGCCGAGGATGGCACCCAGCAGGTTATTGAAGTCGTGGGCGATGCCGCCGGCGAGCTGACCGAGCACCTCCAGCTTGCTGGTCTGCGCTTCCCGCTCCGCCCGCAATTGACGCTCCTTCTCCTGGCGGACGCGTTCGGTGATGTCGGTCATGATGCCGCGGTAGCCGCAGAACTTGCCGTTGCGGAAGTAAGCCCGGCCCGAGATGGCGGCGATCTTCTCCGGTGCGCCCGGCCGATGCTGCACGAGCGGCACCTCGGTGATGGGCGCGCGCGCCTTGAGGGCGGAGACCAGCCGGGCTTCCACCTCGGCGTCCAGCGCCTGCCAGCCGAGTTCCTCCGGGGTGAAGCCAAGGATCTGCTCCTCCTCGAGGCCCAGCACCTGACGGTAGCGGTTGGAGATGAAGCGGAAACGCATCGCGGTGTCGACCTCCCACACGAGATCGGAGGCGGTTTCCGCGATGTCGACGAAGCGGCGACGGCTCTCGGCCGAGCGCTCCAGGCTCCGCATCAGGTAGAACGCGGTGGCGATGGCCAGAAGCGAGATCAGCGCCGACGCGATCGATACCTCGGCCACGCGGCTCCGCCAGGGCGCCAGCAGGTCGCCGACGGGGGCGCTGATCGCCACGAACACGTCGTAGTCCTTCAGCCGGATCACGCTGATCAGACGCGGCTTCTGGTCGGTGACCGCCGCCGGGGACAGGTAGACGGTCCGGGTATTCTTCAGCCAGATGTCATTGAAGATTGGGGTCGTCGCGAAGGACATGCGGATGATGCGCTCGTCGAAGGGCGCGCGGGCAAGCACGGCGCCGTCCGTCCGCGTGATGGTCACCGCGCCGTTCGGCTTCATGCGCTCCAGATCGCGAAGCTCGGCTAAGCGCTGGAGGTTAAGGGGCGCGATCAGGAAGGAGCCGTCCTGCAACCGGCCGGGCACCATGGTGAGCGTCAGCCGCCATTCGCCGCTCCTCCCTCCGAGCACCGGACGGCCTAAGAACAACCCGGTGGGGCTGCCCGCCGTCTGCGCTGCGAAGTAGTCGCGTTCGGCTGCGTTCGCTGCCCGCAGATCGGCCCGCGGCGGGATGGAGTCGATCTCGCCGTCCGCCCGGACGATCACCAAGTCCAGCAGCCCGTCGCTGGTATGCCGCAGTTCCTCAGCCAAGGCGAGCATAGCCGGCGACGCCTGGACGTCCTGATGCGGGTTGGCCTGCCAATAGGCGTTCGCCGTGGTCAGCGCGACCTCCGCCAGCTTCAGCAGGCCGTTTGTCTGCTCGGCGATGGCCGAGTTCAGCTGGGCCAGGATCTGCGCGTTGCTGTTCATAACTTCGCTGCGCTCGGACTGCGCCCACACGGCCACCAAGCCCCACAGGGCGCCGAGCAGCGCCACCGTCGATCCGAACACCTTCACTGCGGTGCCATGTCGGAAGGCCACACCGTGTTCCCTTCCAGCCGTGTCCCTCATCATGCATCAAGCGTATACGCCTGTCGCGCTCCCTTGCGCCGATCGCTGCACACCCTTTGGCTATAAGGGCCCTATGCGGGTAGTGAGCATCGTCTGCCGGGTCGACCTCCACCTCTTCCTGCCGCAGCTGAGGTGCAGGGGGACACAATGGCTGACCTCACCACGCGACCTGTATGGGAGGCCGGCACATGGCTCACATTCTCATCATCAAAGACGACGACCTGCACCGGGAGATGCTGGAGTCCGCTCTGGAGCGGACGGGAAACCAGGTGACCACCGTGTCCGACGGTGAGGAAGGCTTGGCGCGCCGGCGCACCGAGAAGGTCGACCTGGTGCTGACCGACCTGTTCATGCCACACACCGACGGCATCGAGCTGATCCGGAAGATGAGCGCCGACGACACCCCAGTGCCGGTGATCGCGATGACCGGCGGCGTCAACGGGGGCCACCGCCCCTTCACGCGCGACGCGACGTTGCTGGGCGCCCGTGCCGTGCTCACCAAGCCGTTCTCCATTGCAGAACTGCTGGCGGCGGTCGAGGGCGTCCTCAAGGCCGTGCCCTTCCAGAACGGCACCGATACGCCCTTCGTATAGATGCCCGCTGTACCGCCGGTGTCCGCCGCCTGCCGGCCCGCGAACAACCTCTGCCGTCCTCATTCTCCGTGCGTTCCGGCGTACTCTGTCTTCCAAGACGGAAGGATGCAGCAAAAGGAAAGCGCAATGGTCTGCGCGCTGATCTTGGACGATGATCCGCTCTATCGCGCGATGATCCAGTCAATGCTCGAGCGATCCGGGTATTTTGTGGCCGTAGCGGAAAATGGAGTGCAGTGCCTCGCCTTGCTCGATCTCATGCGGTTCGATGTTATCATTGTCGATCTGCTGATGTCGCAGGGAAAATCCGGGGAATTGCGCGAGGTTATCCGCGAGAACAAGCACGCTATCCCGGTCGTCGGGGTCGTCGAGGGCTTCGCGCGGGCGGTGGAGGCGCCGACCGGCTGGGAAGTGGCCGCGGTCGTCGCGAAGCCGTTCCGGGAGGTGGAACTCCTGAGCGCCCTCGACCAGGTTCTCGGCGAAAGGCGCTAACGGTCCGTGTCGAACCGGCCGTGCCGGCCCCAGCAGAGGAGTATCGTGCCATGAGCAGCCTGTTCCGGAGCCAACGCCGCCATGTCTGCTGCCATTGCGGGCAACCGGTCGTTTCCGGTCAGGCCCGCTGGTGCGGCGATCTCGAAGACCGTACGTGGCATTACGAGTGCGCTGAAAAGGTCGGGAAGACGACGCCGATCCTGCCGCGCCCCAAACTTTGGGGAAGGATTGCTGCGGCCCATGTCGGGACGTTCGCCTGACGCCGCAACGCCTGCGGGTTGAGATTGGAGAGGGAAGGACGACGGTGCCCAAGACGATCCTGTGCGTCGACGATGAAACCAGTTTGCTGCGGATGCTCGCGCTGTTCCTCGCTGGCAATGGCTACCGCGTGCTCGAAGCCGCCGACGGCGGGGAGGGCCTGAAGCGTCTGCAGGGCGAAACGGCCGACCTGGTCATCACCGACCTGAACATGCCTGGGATGGACGGTCTGGCCTTCATCCGGGCGTTGCGCCGGTCGCCCGCACACCGGCCGCTGCCGATCCTGGTCCTGTCCGCGGCATACGGAGACGCTCGCGCCGAGGCCATGGAGGCCGGCGCGACCGCCTGGATCGCGAAGCCGGTTCAGCCCGAGCACCTGCTGGCGCTCGTCGCCGCCCATCTCCGCACCGCCTAGGAGCACGTGAATTGGGTCAGCGAGGGGGTGGAGTGGCCTGGCGCTGCCAAGCCCGCCCCCTGCTGCCCTGCGGAGAGGGCGGGTCGGTTCATGCCACCGTTGCCGCGTCCGATGACCTGCCGGCCTGAACGCCATCCGGAGGGTGGCAGGCGACGGCGGGCCCGCCGGTGTCCTTCCGCCCCGTACCGTGCCGACGGACGCCATTGCAACCTTGGTATGGATGCGCCTCCATGCTGCCGGTATCCGTCTCATAATGATAAGTAAACAGTCTCTTTATCTGGCATATATGGTGTCTTTATGCCCAGAATGTGCAAGATCACGAAACGCAGCATGTAGTCAATCTCCTCCATAGCATCGTCGGACGGCGCCTTAAAATCTTTAATGTCTGACGATATGATGTGCTCAATCGGTACGATTACTGCCAAGAACATGAGGACGAACGCCATGACCACCATCAAAGCCCGCCTTCTGGCCGCCCTCGGGGCGCTCAGCCTGCTCCTCGTCGCCATCTCGGCAACCGGGTGGGTCGCGCTGCGAATTGCCAACACGGAGATCGCCAGCATCTTCAAGGACCGCGTGGTGCCCTTGCGCGACCTGAAGGTAGCGTCGGACATGTACGCGGTGAACATCGTCGATGTGGCCCACAAAGTGCGCGCCGGCGCTCTGGGCTGGGAACAGGGCAGGCAGTCGGTCGAGCAGGCGGTCGGCGAGGTCGGCAAGCGGTGGACTGCCTATACGGACACCGCCATGGACAGCGACGAGAAGCGTCTCGCTGCGCAGGCGAAGCAGCGCATGGAGCAGGCGCGGGGGACGATCGACAAGCTGGAGACGCTTCTGCGCAGCAAGGACAAGGCCGGCCTCGACCAATTTGTTAGCGCCGAGCTTTACCCGGGCATCGACCCGATCACCGAGGCCATAGGCCGTCTCGTCGACCTGCAACTCGACGGCGCCCGGGACGACTACGCCGCGTCGCAGGAGACCTACGACCGCTCGCGCTGGATCCTCGGGGTTGGCGTGCTCCTGGGCGTCGGCGCAATCGTCTTTGCCCTCGCCACGACACTTGGGCGCGTCATTCGCCCGTTGAATGGCATCGCCGCCCTGATGGAGCGGCTCGCCAAGGGCAACCTTGAGATCACCGTTGACGGGACGGAGCGTCAGGATGAGGTCGGCACGCTCGCCCGTTCGCTTCAGGTCTTCAAGGAGGCCGCCATCGCCAATCGGCGCATGGAGGAGGAGCAGCGGGCCGAACAGATCCGCAAGGAGAAGCGGCAGAAGCAGATCGAGGGCTACATCGCCTCGTTCGACCGCACAGTCACGGCGGTTCTCGGCACCGTAGCGTCGGCCTCAACCGAACTCAGCCGAACCGCTGAGAGCATGGCCACCCTTGCCGGGCAGACCAACCGGCAGGCGACCGCCTCGGCAGCGGCGGCCGAGCAGACCTCCGCCAACGTGCAGACGGTTGCCTCGGCGACGGAGGAGATGGCCGCCTCGATCCAGGAGATCAGCCGCCAGGTTGCCACATCCAACGAGGTCGCCTCCAAGGCGGCCCGCCAAGCCGACGAGACAACAGGCTCGGTGCGCAGCCTTGCGGAGGCCGCCAATCGGATCGGTGAGGTGGTCAAGCTGATCCAGGACATCGCTTCCCAGACCAACCTCCTGGCCTTGAACGCCACTATCGAAGCCGCACGTGCAGGCGAGGCGGGCAAGGGCTTCGCGGTGGTCGCCTCGGAGGTGAAAGCGTTGGCCAACCAGACCGGCAAGGCCACTGAAGAGATCTCGACACAGATCGCCGCCGTGCAGGCCGCCACTCAGGGCACGGTGGGGGCGATCGAGCAGATTGGCCGGACGATCATGAGCATCAACGAGATCGCCTCGACCATCGCCGCCGCCATCGAGGAGCAGAACGCCACCACCGGCGAGATCACCCGCAATGTCCAGCAGGCGGCGCAGGGTACCGAGGAGGTGAGCACGAACGTGGTCCAGGTGAACCAGGCGGCCACGCAGACCGGCACCGCAGCGACACAAGTGCTCGGCGCCTCGAGTGAACTCTCGCAGCAGGCGGAAGCTCTGCGCCGCGAAGTCGAGACGTTCCTTGCCAACATCCGAGCGGCTTGACGTCTGAAAGCGTCAGAAATATTCCATCGCTGAAGGCGCGGTTGAAGACGGCCGCGCCATTATCCCGGTGTTCTCTGACAGCCCGTTTCAGAAGTCTGGCGGGAGCAGCCGCTTGCGGTTGGGAGGGGGAACGAGGCGGTGGATCATCAGGCGGATGGCCGCCAGGGTGAGCACGGCCTCGGCGACATCGGTGCCCCGCCCGGCTTGGCCGGCGGGATCAGCGGCTCGATCAGGCGGTACTGCTCATCGCTCGAGGCTTGGCCGGCGCCGTAATCGCCAACCAGCCGGCGCTCTGCGGGCGTCCCTCTGCGGGCGTCCACATCGGCGGCCTCCGGCAGGGAAGAGGTTCCCTGCCAACAGCCGCCGCGTCA
>NZ_LGQZ01000058.1 GCF_003116015.1 Azospirillum sp. TSO22-1 | reverse complement strand
AGGGCGCCGCGCCGCTGGCATTGACCGTGGAACAGCCCTGTTCGAGGAGAGGAAGGCTGGCGTGACCATTCAGAACAACACCGTCGCCGCCGATCCCGACGGAGCGCCGGCCTCGGCCGCGCCTTTCGGCAGCCTGACCCGACCCGCCGCGCCGGAGTGCCGCGGCCGCATCTACGACAGCATCGCCGAGACGGTCGGCATGACGCCGCTGATCCGGGTGCGCGGGCTGGCCGCGGCGTCGGGCGTGACCGCCGACATCGTCGGCAAGTGCGAGTTCTTCAACCCGCTGGACAGCGTCAAGGACCGCATCGGCATCGCCATGATTGAGGCGGCGGAGTCGCAAGGGCTGATTGCTCCCGGCCACACCACGCTGATCGAACCGACCTCCGGCAACACCGGCATCGCGCTGGCGTTCGCGGCGGCGGCCAAGGGCTATCGGCTGGTGCTGGTCATGCCCGGGGGCAACTCGCTGGAGCGGCGCAAGATGCTGCGGCTGCTGGGCGCGACCATCGTGCTGACCCCGGCGCACCGTGGCATACGCGGCGCGATCCGGCACGCGGGCGAACTGGTCCGGGTGACGCCGGGGGCCTACATGCTCCAGCAGTTCCGCAACCCGGCGAACCCCGAGGCGCACCGCCGCGGCACTGCCGAGGAGATCTGGCGCGATACCGGTGGGCGCATCGACGTGCTGGTCGCCGGGGTCGGCACCGGCGGCACGCTGACCGGGGTGGCGGACGTGCTGAAGGCGCGCAAGGCGTCGCTGCACGTGGTGGCGGTCGAGCCGGACGGGAGCCCGGTGCTGTCTGGCGGTACCCCGGGGCCGCACAAGATCCAAGGGCTGGGTCCCGGATTCGTGCCGGAGACGCTGGATACTCGGCTGATCGATGAGGTGGTGCGGGTCCCGAGCCACCGCGCCTTCGAGACGGCGCGCCACGTTGCGCGGCTGGATGCGCTGCCCGTGGGCATCTCCTCGGGCGCCGCGCTGGCGGCGGCGTTGGAGATTGGCAAACGGGAGGCGTTCGCCGGCAAGCTGATCGTCGCCATCTTGCCCTCCTGCGCCGAGCGCTACCTGTCCACCGAGCTGTTCGACGGTCTGGAATAGGGCGAGCGCTGTCGGCACCGTTCCCTTGCACGCTCCATCCAGGATGGTTCTCCACCATAAAATACAATATTCAATCGTTCATAAAGGCGAAAATCTATTTTGTCAGTAGGAATAGCTTTTCAGCCGGTTGTGCGGGTGCTAGCCTTTCCGCGGAATTCATCGGGAACCCGGCGTTCCCGCCGCGAGGAGGAACCAATGACCGCACGCCCGCCAAAGACCGTTCCCCCCATCCTCGACTTGCGCCGCTTCGAAGGGCCGGCAGCCGAACGCCAACTGTTCCTCGGTGAGCTGCGCGCCGCCGCCCGCGCGTTCGGCGGCTTCTACATCGCGGGGCACGGCGTCGATGACGCGCTGACCCGCGAGGCGTTCGCCCTGTCGCGCCGCTTCTTCGGCCTGCCGGAACGCGAGAAGCTGACCATCGACATGGCGAACTCGCCGCACTTCCGCGGCTACACCCGCGTCGGCTGGGAGCGCACCCGCGGGCTGGCCGACTGGCGCGAGCAGATCGACATCGGCTCCGAACGCCCGGCGCTGCCCGACGCCCCTGGAGCCCCGGCCTGGGCGCGCCTGCAGGGGCCGAACCAGTGGCCGGAGTCGCTGCCGGAGCTGCGCCCGGCGGTGCTGCGCCTCCAGGACGAACTGACCGGCGTGGTCCGCCGAATCCTGAGCGCGGTGGCGCTCTCGCTCGGCCAGCCGGACGACGCGTTCGAGCGGGTGCTGGGCTCCGCGCCGACGCAACTGGTCAAGCTGATCCGCTATCCCGGCCGTGAGGCCGGCGAGGGCGAGCCGGGCGGGCAGGGCGTCGGCCCGCACAAGGACAGCGGCCTGCTGACCCTGGTGGTCCAGCACGAGCGCAGCGGCCTCCAGGTCGAGACCGAGGACGGCTGGCTCGACGTCGAGCCGGTGCCCGGCACCTTCGTGGTCAACGTCGGCGAGCTGCTGGAACTGGCCTCCGACGGCTATTACCGCGCCAACGTGCATCAGGTGGTGTCGCCGCCGGCCGGCAGCGACCGGCTGTCGGTCGCCTTCTTCCTGGGGGCGCAGCTGGATTCCCGCGTGCCGGTGTTCCGCCTGCCGCCTGACCTTGCCGCCGAGGCCCGCGGGCCGGAGCGCGACCCGCGCAACCCGCTCTACTACGACGTTGGCGAGAACGCGCTGAAGAGCCGCCTGCGCTCGCATCCCGACGTGGCGCAGCGCCACTACGCCGACCTGCTGCCGGCCCGCGCCCGCTGATCCAAGACACGCGAAGAAGAAGGACACGCACGCATGACCGCAGATCTCTTCACAGCCAAGGCGCCGCCCTCGATCCACCCGGAAACCCTGGCGCTGCACGGCGGCGCCTACCGCGCCGATCCCGCCAGCGGTGCCGTCGCGGTGCCGATCTACCAGACCACCTCGTTCCAGTTCCAGGACACCGCCCACGCGGTGCGCCTGTTCAGCCTGGAGGAGCTGGGCAATATCTACACCCGCGTCACCAATCCAACGCAGGACGCGCTGGAGCAGCGCCTCGCCGCCATCGAGGGCGGCGTCGCCGCGCTGGCGGTGTCGTCGGGGCAGGCGGCCTCCACCTTCGCGGTGCTGAACCTGGCGCAGGCGGGCGACAACATCGTCTCCTCCACCGACCTGTACGGCGGCACCTGGGCGCTGTTCGCCAGCACCTTCAAGCAGTTCGGCATCGAAGTGCGCTTCGTCGATCCGGGCGACCCGGAGAACTTCCGCAAGGCGACCGACGGGCGCACGCGCGCCTACTACGCCGAGACACTGCCGAACCCGAAGCTGAACGTCTTTCCCATCAAGGAGGTGGCGGAGATCGGCCGGCCGCTGGGCATCCCGCTGATCGTCGACAACACCGCCGCCCCGCTGCTGGCCCGTCCGCTGGAGCTGGGCGCCGCGGTGGTGGTCTATTCCACGACCAAGTACATCGGCGGCCACGGCACCAGCATCGGCGGCGCCATCATCGACGGCGGCAATTTCCCGTGGGCCGAGTTCCCCGAGCGCCAGCCGCTGCTCAACACGCCGGACGAGAGCTACCACGGCGCCGTCTGGACCGAGGCGACCAAGCCGCTGGGCCCCGTCGCCTACGCGGTGCGGGCGCGGGTGAAGCTGCTGCGCGACGTCGGCGCGGCGATCTCGCCGTTCAATGCCTTCCAGATCATCCAGGGCCTGGAGACGCTGCCGCTGCGCATCCGCCAGCACACGGCGAACGCCGCGCATGTGGCTGGGTTCCTGAGCACGCATCCGAAGGTCGAGCGGGTGATCTACCCGGGCCTGCAGACCGGCGAGGCGAAGCGTCGCGCCGACGCGGTGCTGAAGGGCGGCTACGGCGCGCTGGTCGGCTTCGAGCTGAAGGGCGGGGCGGAAGCCGGGCGGCGCTTCATCGACTCGCTGCTGCTGTTCTACCACGTCGCCAACATCGGCGATGCGCGCAGCCTCGCCATCCACCCGGCGACCACCACGCACTCGCAGCTCAGTGGCGACGACCAGCTGCTGACTGGCGTCACCCCCGGCTACGTCCGGCTCTCCATCGGCATCGAGCACCCGGACGACATCGTCGCCGACCTCGCCCAGGCGCTCGACCGCGTCTGATATCCAGGATAACGGACGGCCCGGCGATAATATTCGCCGGGCCGTCTGCTATCATTGGACAGATATCCGGTACCTTGGAGCAAAGTGACCGGTGCCGTTTGTGTGTCCTTGCCGGCCGTTTGGCCAAATATCATAGTCCGTTTCAGCCCGATGGCGGCGCCGCAGCGAGCGACGCCCAGGCGGGGTCACGGATTTCGGCGGATGCGACATCCGTCCGACTTTGCAAGGACACGGAGCGAGCCATGATGACTGCGATGCAGATGCCCATGACCGGCGGCATGATGCCGATGCCCAATATGATGTCGGGCATGATGCCGATGGGCGGGATGATGCCGCAGATGGGCATGGGGGGTATGCCCATGATGCCCCAGATGATGCCCCAGATGATGCCGGTGATGATGCCGGCCATGATGGGCAAGATGACCTGCGAGATGATGCCCGGCGGCGGCATGGTGATGAAGTGCATGCCGATGCCCGGCATGGACATGGCCATGTTCAACGAGTGCTGCACCCGCATGATGGCCATGATGAAGGCCGGCATGCCCTGCATGATGATGTGCGGCGGCATGATGATGATGTGCATGCCGGAGATGGCGGCCTGACGCCAGGCATTCAGCCGACGGACTCGGCGTAGGTCATCACCAGGTACATCACCGCATCGGTATCGCCGACGTTCGCGTAGCTGTGCGGCGCGTCGGCTTCGAAGAGGATGGCATCCCCCCGGCGCAGGCGCTGGCGCGTCTCGCCCACCGTGATCTCGACCGTGCCCTGCGACACGGCAAGGTTCTCGACGGTGCCGGGGGGATGGGCCTCCGCCTCCTCCACCGCGCCCCGGCGCAGCTGCAATTCATAGAACTCCACCCGCCGCTCCCCGTCGAAGGGGAACAGCGCCCGCGAGGTGAAGGCGCCGTCCTGCGAGGCCAGCGTCTTCGACCGCTCCTGGCGCAGCACGACGATTCCGCTCTGCCCGGTGCTGCTGGTCAGCGCGGCGAAGGGGACGTCCAGCGCGCGGGCGACCTTCCACAGCAGGCCGATGGTCGGGACGCTGCGGCCCAGCTCGATCTGGCCGAGCATCGCCCGGCTGACCCCCGACCCCTTCGCCAGCCGCTCCAGCGAGAGCCCCTGGCGCGTGCGCAGGCGCCGCAGGTTGCGCCCGAGCACATGGGCCAGATCCTCCTCCGACGCGATGCCCGGATCATTCGATGGTGTGGCCGATGGTGTGGCCGATGGTGTGGCCGGCGACGGCGCGGCCGGCTCGTCAGGGTTCTGGGCGGCCGCCATGGCGGCGAGCGGGGCGGTGCTCAAAACGCCCGCCATACCGGCATCATCACCCACACGGGAATCCACACCATCGGGATGACCGCAGGCGCCGCCTGCGGCGGGTGCTCCTCGCGCCGGCGCCGGTACGCCGCAAGATCGATCACCGAAGCCTGCCGAGCCGCCATCGAAGCCTCCTCATGCGTGTTTCCCTCATTTCCCTATATTGTTCATAGGCTATACACAATTTCAACTGAAATATGTAGTAAATACAAACTGGTCTCGGTGAATCCATGGAGGCAGCCGCACCGCGCTCGACCGGGCGCTTCCCAACGTGCGGCGACTTGTCGCAGAAGCGTTCCGAACGCCGTACAGCGCTTTGCTTTCGCTAGATATGCATTTTTAGTTTGTTAATTTTTTGAAATAACTCCATTGACTCTATAGGAAATGATCTTCTCCCATACGCTTGTGGGTTGGGGCAGACGCCCGGGTGGGGACGCCGACGGCGCTCCACCCGGGCTCCGCCGACCCGGAAACTGCGAACGAGGGAAGAAGGCATGGTCGCCGCGCCGAAGCTGAAGGAGACGACGGAACCCGGGTTTGCCGAGGTGCTGGCCGAGCATCCCGACTTTCCGCGCCTGATCGCGTTGAAGATCGACGTGCAGCGCCGCGGCGTGCACTACACCGACCGCGCGCTGTCGGTGGTCGATCCGGCGGTGCACCAGCTGCGCAGCGCCAACATCTTCGGCACCCGCGACAGCACGCTGCGCACGCAGCTCCCCGACTCGCTGCTGCTGCGGGACGGCACCAGCATCGTCGTCGATCCGGCCCCGCTGGAGCGCAATCCTTACCATGTCGATCTGATCGACGGCCGGCTGACCATCACCGACGGCGGCGAACCGCTCGAAGAGGTCGAGCTGTGGCACAAGCCGGCCTTCTACGACAAGCACACCAGCACCGGCATCCCGATGAGCCTGATCGCCCAGGCCCGGCCGCAGCGCATCAACATCTTCCAGTCCAGCTTCTGCTACTTCTGGGCCGAGGACGACGGCGGCTGCCAGTTCTGCGACATCGTCAACTTCACCAAGCAGCAGAAGGAAATCTTCGCCGACCGCCCGAACCGTCCCCGCGCCCGCGACATCGCCGAGACGGTCAGGGAGGCGCTGAAGGAGAAGGGCCGCTTCACCACCTTCTGCCTGACCGGCGGCTCGGTGCTGAAGGGCGAGGAGCTGTTCGACCTGGAGGTCGACTATTACATCGAGACGTTGCAGGCCATCGGCGAGAACTTCACGACGAAGAAGTTCCCCAGCCAGCTCGTCGCCTCCGCCTTCAACGAGCGCCAGCTCGCCCGGCTGTACGAGGAGACCGGGCTGTCCAGCTACACCACCGACCTGGAGGTGCTGAGCGAGCGGCTGTTCGAGTGGGTCTGCCCCGGCAAGTCGAAGGAGGTGGGCTACAAGGAGTGGCGCGCCCGGCTGATCCGCGCGGTGGACATCTTCGGTCGCGGCAACGTCAACACCGGCATCGTCGGCGGCGTCGAGCTGGCCCGCCCCTATGGCCACCAGAGCGAATCCGAGGCGCTGGCCGCCACCCTGGACGAGGCCGAGTATCTGGCCGAGCACGGCGTCTCCACCATCCACACCGTCTGGGTGCCGCGCCCCGGCTCGTCCTTCCGCGACCAGGAGGCGCCGTCGCTCGACTACTACATCCGCCTCGCCAAGGGGCTGCATGGGCTTCGCGTGAAATACGGTCTGACCATCGACTTCGACGACTGGCGCCGCTGCGGCAACCACCCCGACACCGACCTCGCGCGCCTGCTGTGACCGCCTTTCCGAAAGCCCAAAAGGACACCGCCATGCCCGTTTCGCTTTCCGCCGAGGTCGCGGACCTCATCGCCGATCCCACCGCCGCCAAGGTGCTGGTCACCACCGACGAGGACGGCACGCCGCACGCCGTCGCCACCGACTTCCTGGAGATCGCCGGGGACGGCACCATCCTCTACCTTGAGCCGCTGGAATCCTCCGCGTCCAACCGCAACCTGGTGCGCAGCATCTGGTACGACCGCCGGGTCGCCATCGCGCTGAAAGGCGCCGACGGGCGCAGCGTCCAGATCAAGGGCCGTCCGGTGCGCACGCACGTCGCCGGGCCGGTGTTCCAGCGCCACTACGTGGACTTCCAGGAGCGGCACGGCGACATCGACCTTGCCGCCGTCTGGGTGATCCGGCCGGAGGCGGTCCACGACGAGGACTTCGGCCGTGCCAAGGCGCACGAGGAGGCGACGCGCCCCTTCTTCCGCCACCTCGACCGCATCGCCAAGCAGCCGGAGGCGGCCCGATGAAGCGCCTGACCGCACTTCTGGCCGGTGCGCTGCTGGCCGCATTCGCCGCCACGGCCGCGCAGGCGGCGGAGATCCGCCTGGGCATCCAGAACAACACCTTCAACGCCGCCGTGCTGGTCGCCAAGCAGAAGGGCTGGATCGAGGAGGAACTGGCGAAGGACGGGGCCGCCGGAACCGTCGTGCAGTGGATCCCCTTCACCTCCGGCCCGCCGCTCAACGAGGCGTTCGCCGCCGGCAAGATCGATCTCGCCTTCTTCGGCGACACCCCGGCGCTGATCGGCCGTTCGGTCGGGCTGGAGGCGCACATCATCGCCAACGCCTCGTCCGGCTCGGTCTCGCACGCGCTGCTGGTGCGCGGCGATTCGCCGGTGACGCGGGTGGCCGAGCTGAAGGGGAAGAAGGTCGCCACCTTCAAGGGCACCTCGGCGCACCATCTGTTGCTGGAGGCGCTGGCCGAGGCGAAGCTGTCGGCCGCCGACATCGAATTCGTCAACCTGCCGCTGGCCGACGCGGTCACCGCGCTGGTCAAGGGCGACGTCGCCGCCGCGCTGGTGTGGGAGCCGCAGGTCACCCGGCTGGAGGTCGAGCACGGCGCGCGGGTGCTGCGCGACGGCACCGGGCTGAAGAACTTCCTCAACGTCATCGAGGCCGCCGACGCCTTCACCGCCAAGCACCCGGCCGAGACCAGGGCGCTGCTGCGCGCCTTCCGCCGCGGCGGCGAGTTCGTGCACCAGAACCCGGACGCGGCGGCGGAACTGCTGACGAAGGACATCGCGGTGCCGGTCGGCATCATCCGCCGATCGCTGGACCGCTTCGACTTCACGGTCGGTCTGCGGCCGTCCGACGTCGTCACCGTGAAGAAGACGGAGGCCTTCATCCGCGGCCAGGGGCTGATCCGCACGCCGGTGGATGTGGACGCCTTCTTTGACCACAGCTTCGCCGGCGCGGCGATCAACTGACGGGGGCACCCATGAAGACGTTGCTGAAGACCCTGGGGGGCGTGCTGGTCGCCGCCCTCCTCGGCGGCGCCGCGCAGGCGGCGGAGATCCGCCTCGGCGTCGGGCCGAACCCGTTCGGTGCGCCGGCGCTGATCGTCAAGCAGAAGGGCTGGCTGGAGGAGGAGCTGAAGGCGGCCGGCGCCGGCGATACCAAGGTGAGCTGGGCCACCTTCACCTCCGGCCCGCCGATGAACGAGGCGCTGGCCTCCCGGCAGATCGACGCCGCCTTCTACGGCGACATGCCGGTGCTGTTGGGCCGTGCCGCGGGAATCGACCTGAAGGTGCTGGGCGTGGCGTCGTCGGGCTGGACCAACAACGCCGGCGTCGTGCCCGCCGGCTCGCCCATCGCCGCGGTCAAGGACCTCAAGGGGAAGAAGATCGCCACCTTCAAGGGGACGACGGCGCACCACCTGCTGTTCCTGGCGCTGGCCGAGGCGGGGCTGAAGCCGGACGACATCCAGCTCGTCAACATCCCGATCACCGAGATGGGCACGGCGCTGCTGAACGGGAACGTGGACGCCGCCTTCCTGTGGGACCCGCTGCTGAGCAAGCTGGAGGCCGAGGGTGCGGTGCGCGTCCTGCGCGACGGCAAGGGGCTCAAGAACGTGCTGTCGCTGATCGTGGTCGGCGAGGCGTTTGCTGCCGCCAACCAGCCGCAGGCGGTGGCGCTGCTCAAGGCCTACGCGCGTGGCGCCGACTTCATCCGCGCCAACCCGGCGCAGGCGGCCGAGCTGCTGGCGCCGGAGTTCAAGCTGCCGGTCGAGGTGGCGGCGCGGGCGCTGTCGCACTTCCAGTACGACCCGGCGTTCCACGCCGAGGAGCTGGCCGCGCTGAAGGGCACCGAGGCGTATCTGCGCGAGAACGGCCTGATCCGCACCGCGGTGGACGTCGACCGTCTGGTCGACCGCTCGGTCGCCGACGGGATCGGCCTGAAATGACGGCGGCGGGGGACATCCTGGAGGTACGGGCGGCGCCGCGGCTGCCGCGGCTCAACCTCGGGCGGGCCGGTCGCTGGGCGTTTGCCGCCGCGGCGCCGGTGCTGCTGCTGGCGGTGTGGCAGGCGCTGTACGCGCTGGGCGTCGTGCGGCCGATCCTGCTGCCGCCGCCGACGCGGATTGCCGCCACGCTGTGGAGCCTGATCGCCAGCGGCGAGCTGCCCCGCCACGTCGGCGTCAGTGCGCTGCGCGTGCTGGAGGGGTTCGCGCTGTCGGCGTCGCTGGCCCTGGCGCTGGGCGTCGCCATCGGGCTGTCGCGCACGCTGGACCGCTTCCTCGACCTGCTGATCCAGCTGGTTAAGCCGATCCCGCCCATCGCCTGGATCCCGCTGGCGATCCTGTGGTTCGGCATCGGCGAGGAGGCGAAGGTCTACATCATCGTGGTCGGCGGCTTCTTCCCGATCCTGATCAACACCATCGACGGCATCCGCCAGACCGATACCCGCTTCGTCGAGCTGGCGAAGCTGCTGGAGGTGCCGCGCTGGAAATTCATCCGCCAGGTGGTGCTGCCCGGCGCCCTGCCGCCGATCATGAGCGGCCTGCGCATCGGGCTGAACGTGTCGTGGATGTGCGTGGTGGCGGCCGAGCTGATCGCTGCGTCCTCGGGCATCGGCTATCTGATCATGGACGCCCGCCAGCTCTCGCAGACCGACGTGGTGCTGGCCGGCATGGCGACCATGGGCGTGCTCGGCAAACTGACCGACGATGCGCTTCGCCTCGTCGAGCGGCGGCTGATCACGTGGCGCACCAGCTTCGGCGGCGTATGAGGAGGGGATGCATGGCGAACGCGGACGTGACGGTGCAGCGCCTCACCAAGCGCTACGGCACCAACGGCCGGACGGTGACGGCGCTGTCCGGCATCGACCTGACGATCCGGGCGGGCAGCGTGGTCAGCATCGTCGGTTCCAGCGGCTGCGGCAAGAGCACGCTGCTGCGCATCGTCGCCGGCCTCGACACCGACTACGAGGGCACGGCGGCGCTGGGCGGGGCGCGCATCCGCGGCCCCGGCCTGGATCGCGGCATGGTGTTCCAGGAACACCGGCTGCTGCCCTGGCTGACGGTCGAGCAGAACATCGCCTTCGGCCTCAACGGCCTGGGGGCCGCGGAGACGAGGCGGCGGGTGGAGGAGCACCTGGAACTGGTCGGGCTCGCCGCCTTCGCGCGGGCCTATCCGGGACAGCTGTCGGGCGGCATGTCGCAACGCGTGGCGATCGCCCGTGCGCTCGCCAACCGGCCGGAGGTGCTGCTGCTGGACGAGCCGTTCGGCGCTCTCGACGCGCTGACCCGCATCCAGATGCAGCAGGAGGTGCTGCGCATCTGGCAGGCGGACCGGACCACCATGATTCTGGTCACCCACGACATCGACGAGGCGATCTATCTCGGCGACGACGTGGTGGTGATGTCGGCGCGGCCGGGGACGGTGCGCACGGTGATCCCGGTGGAACTGCCGCGCCCGCGCGACCGCAACTCCCAGCCCTTCGCCGAGATCCGCAAGCGCATCCACGCGGAGTTCTTCGGCGACGGCTCCGCCGGAACGGCATACGTCATCTGACGGGCGGCGTCGCGCCAGAGTCCTCACGCCAACGTTGGATCAACGCGCGCAACGGGGCGGACGAGGCGGGCTCCATGGCTGACCGATGGGGATTTCCGTCTTGATGCGCGCCGGGCGCTCGCTGAACACGATGACGCGGGTGGCCTCCATCGCGGCGCTCGGCATGAAGACCTTGCTCAAGGTCATGGCCGAGCTGGGGGGCGAGACGCTCTTCCTGCTCGCGCTGGTGCTTGGCGTGCTGCTCGTCATGGGGCACTCATGACCGCCGGACCGATGACCGAGGCTATCGCAGGAGCGGAACAACCATCGCCGGGCTGTCGAGGGGATGAACATCATTGTTGCGACCAAAAATCAGGTACCCAGTGAGTGCGATTGTCAAAGCAATCACAATAAATTTCGTCACCGTCATTGCGAGATATCTGACCTGATGACTGGAGTGTGGTTTGTGTTGGTTGCGCAGCATGAAGATGCCTGTCTGTTGTGTGCGCGTTCGTCGGTTTGGATGAGTTGGCATGGCCACGTGGAAGGTCGTGCGCCTCAACAATGGATCGCGATGTCGAAAGGCCAAGCCCGATGCCTTCGGCCTCCGTGGTCGCGAACGGCGTGAGCAGTCGGGGAAGGGCTAGCGCCGGCCGCCCATCCGGCCGCCACCCATCCGGCCGCCACCAAAGCCGCCACCACCAAAGCCGCCGCGATCGAACGAGCCGGCCTGGGCTCGCGCGCCACTGCCACCCAGCCCACCACTGGATCCCGCCTGGAAACGCGATGGCCCGGCTGCGGCGGGCGTCACGGAACGGAGCGTTCCGTTGCTGATGCGAGTCTGCATGCTTGAAACCACCTGTTGCCGCTTCTCCGCGTCCAAGCCGCTCCATGCTTGCCGCACGCGTGCGCGCTCATCCGCATCGAGAGTGTTCCACCGGTCACGAATCTGCTGCTTTTCCTCGGGCGAGAGGGCGTCCCATTTTTGCTTGAGCGCGACCTTCTGCTCGTCGGTTAGCCCGGCGAGGAAAGCCACGTCGCCCTCATCATAGTAGTAGACCCAATCATCATCGTAGAACGGATAGTCCCCAGGAGCGTTCATATAAGCAACGCTTCCCGAGCCGGAGCAACCGGCCAGCGCTACGGCCCCCAGCGCTCCCACCAGCAACCGGCGTCGCGACCACATGTCGATCATTCCCTCAATTACAGGCCGGAACCACGCCAGTCTTGGCCGCACTCACGGCGCCCATCGACACTTCATACCGGCGGCGGATGATCACATCCGCATGACCACGCGCCCGTCGATCTTGTTGTCGCGCATTCGGCCAAACACGCTGTTGATGTTTTCCAGATGCTCGACCGAATAGTGAACCTTCACCTTGCCGTCGCCGGCGAACTGGAGGCATTCGGCGAGGTCCAGCCGGGTGCCGACGATCGATCCGCGGATGGTCTTCCGCATCAGGACCGTGCTGAATATGTCCAGTTCGAACGATCCGGGCGGCAGCCCGACGAGGGCCATGGTGCCGCGCTTGGCGAGCATGCCGAGAGCCTGGTTGAAGGCATGCGGAGACACGGCGGTGACGAGCACGCCCTGAGCGCCGCCGCACAGCGCCTTGACCTCGGCGACCGGATCGGTGGTCTTCGCGTTGATCGCGGCGTCCGCGCCCATGTCACGGGCAAGCGCCAGCTTTTCGTCGGAAATGTCGACGGCGATCACGTCGAGCCCCATGGCCTTCGCGTACTGCACGGCAATGTGGCCGAGCCCGCCGATGCCGGAGATCACGACCGTGTCGCCGGGCCTGGTGTCGGTTTCCTTCAGCCCCTTGTAGACGGTCACGCCAGCGCACAGGATGGGGGCGGCCATCTCCCAGTCAAGCTTGTCCGGCAGGTGGCCGACATAGTTGGGATCCGCGAGGGTGTACTCCGCGAAGCCGCCGTTGACCGAATAGCCGGTGTTCTGCTGCAGGTCGCACAAGGTTTCCCAACCGGCGAGGCACTGTCGGCAGTGCCCGCAGGCCGTGTGCAACCAGGGAACGCCGACCCGGTCGCCCTCCTTCACCGCGGTCACGCCGACGCCCACCGCGGCGACGGTGCCGACGCCTTCATGGCCTGGAATGAAGGGTGGGTTCGGCTTGACCGGCCAGTCGCCGTCCGCCGCGTGCAGGTCGGTGTGGCAGACTCCCGAAGCCGCGATCTTGACCAGGATTTGGCCCGGGCCGACCTCCGGCACCGGAACCTCTTCGATCGACAGCGGCTCCCTGAAGCGGTGCACCACAGCCGCCTTCATCGTTCTCGCCATTACCCCCTCCCTTAGGCTCTCAAGGCCGCCTAGCACCCTGTTTTGATGCCGCCGGAGCCGCTGAAATGGCGGCATCGCCGATGCGGAGCGCTGGCGCCCTGCCCATGCCAGCATGCGCACGCCCGATACGGCGTTGCACAAACGCAGCCAAGCACAAGAGCGGCAGGACGGCGGCAGCCGCCCCTGTTAACTTTATCCCAGCAGGACGGCTGTAAATACTTATACAGCAAATACATCGCTTGAAGAATTAGAACGAGAGGCGTATGTACTTTCAGATCTACAAAAAATGCCGCCACCTCTTTTGGCTGCCACTCCACACATCTTTGCGCGTTGATTTTGTCGGCATTGGCGGGGCGATGTTTGTGTAATTTTCATTGCGCGATCCAGCTAGAACTGCGTGCGCGCTTGAAGATCTGCATAACGCATCGCTCCCGACAC
The DNA here is from genome assembly GCF_003116015.1 of Azospirillum sp. TSO22-1. Classification (GTDB taxonomy): domain Bacteria; phylum Pseudomonadota; class Alphaproteobacteria; order Azospirillales; family Azospirillaceae; genus Azospirillum. The sequence goes on along the minus strand of NZ_LGQZ01000058.1, from coordinate 87,036 downwards.
GCCCTTGGAGGATCACTCGGCGGCCTTCTGCGGGGCTGTGCCGGCACGCAGCGCGTCGGCGAGCCTTTCGGCGTCGTTGCCGACGATGAGGTCCAGGCCCTCCGCCCGATGAACGACGGCACGCACGCCGGCCCGTTTCAGCGCGGCCGCATCGGCCTTGTCCGCGTCGGCAAGCTCCACACGCAGCCGGGTGACCGCAAAAGCCGCAAGGACCCGGATGTTCGCGGCCCCGCCGAGCGCGTCACGAAGCAGATCCTCCCGGACCCCAGGCGCGTCCGCCCTCGGCGGCCGGGATGGCGGGATCGCCCCGGCCATGGCGGCGGATGCGGGCACGGCCGGCTCTGCGGGCATGGCAGTCGCGTCGGCGGCGGAGGATTGCAGGTACTCCTGCATTTCCGTCTTCAGGTTCTCGGACAGCGGGCCGAACACCGCCTGGACGCTGTCGCCGACCCGCAGCACGCCCGAGGCCCCCATGCTCCGCAGCTTCGCCTCGTCGACCCGCGCCGGCTCCCGAACCACCACCCGCAGCCGGGTGATGCAGGCGTCGAGCGTGTCGATGTTGCCCCGCCCGCCGAACGCGAGCACAAGGTCCCGCGCCCGCTCGGTACCGGTGCTGGCGGCGGTGTCGGCGGTGGCCGCGGCCTCTCGGCCGGGGGTCTTCAGATCCAGCCAACGGATCGCGCCGCGGAAGACGGTGTAGTAGATGGCCGCGTAGACCGGCCCGAAGATCAGCACCAGCCACCACTTCTGCGAATAGGGGCTGAGCACGTTGAAGATGACGAAGTCGATGCCGCCCTGGGAGAAGGTGAACCCCATGTGCGCGCCCAGCGAGTTCATCAGGAACTGCGAGGTGGCGGCGAGCACTGCGTGGATCAGGTAGAGCACCGGGGCGAGGAAGAGGAAGGAGAACTCGATCGGTTCGGTGATGCCGGTGAGAAAGGAGGCCAGGGCGGCGGAGATCATGATGCCGCCGACGCGGGCCCGGTTTTCCGGCAGCGCCGCGTGCCAGATGGCGATGGCCGCGGCCGGCAGGCCGAACATCTTGAACAGGAAGGCGCCGGACAGGATGCCGGCGGTCGGGTCGCCGGCGAAGTAACGGTTGATGTCGCCGTGCACGACCTCCCCCGTCGCCGTCTGGAAGGAGCCGATCTCGAAGAAGAAGGGGACGTTCCAGATGTGGTGCAGGCCGAAGGGGATCAGCAGCCGCTCGACGAAGCCGTAGATGGTGGCGGCGGTGCGCGGATCGCCGACCGCGGCCCAGTGGGAGAAGGCGTTGATGCCGTTCTGGACCGGCGGCCAGACCACCGACAGCGCCACGCCCAGCAGGATCGCGGCGAGCGCCGTGATGATCGGCACGAAGCGCTTGCCGGCGAAGAAGCCGAGGTAGGCGGGCAGTGCGATCTTGTAGTAGCGGTTGAACATGGCCGCCGCCAGCCCGCCGGCCAGGATGCCGCCGAACACGCCGGTCTCCATGGACTTGATGCCCATGATGGTCTTCGGCTCCATGCCCCACACGCCGGTCATCACGCCCAGCGTGGCGAGCATCACCAGATACCCGATGGTGGCGGCGATGGCCGAGACGCCGTCGTTCTGGGTGAAGCCCAACGCCACGCCGATGGCGAAGATCAGCGGCAGGTTGCTGAAGATGACGTCGCCGGAATTCTTCATCAGAAGCGACAGCAGCGGCGGCATCCAGCCGAAGTTGGCGGCGCCGATGCCCAGCAGCAGGCCCGCCACCGGCAGGACCGCGACCGGCAGCATGAGGGACTTGCCGATGGTCTGGAGAAAGGCGAAGGGATGCAGGGTCATTGCAGCCTCCTGACGACGTTTGGCACCCGCCTGGGGTGTTCTTCGGCGCGGACGGTGTGGCCCTAGCCACAATGCACGGTACGATCTGCCTCTTTTTGGAATCTTGCACCGCTGCAGGAGCGACATACTTTCATGGCGCCGTCCTTGACTTCCCTGCGGAGTCAAACCACTTCGCCACAACAAGAGCAGGATAAGATAATCCAGCCAGAGGGGAACAGGCTCCGCAAAAAGGGGGGATGCGCCGTGACCAGTCTCCGTCTTGTCGCACCGCTCGCCGGCTGGGCCATGCCGCTGGAGGACGTACCCGATCCGGCCTTCGCGCAGCATCTGGTCGGCGACGGGATGGCCATCGATCCCACCGTGGACGAACTGTGCGCGCCGTGCGACGGGGTCGTGCTGGCGGTCCACCGCGCCCGGCACGCCTGCACCCTGCGCACGGCGAGCGGTGCGGAGATCCTGCTGCATGTCGGCGTGGACACGGTGGGGCTGGGCGGCGAGGGCTTCACCGTCCACGTGCAGGACGGCCAGAGCGTGCGGGCCGGCGACCGGCTGCTGTCCTTCGACATGGATCTGCTCGGCCGGCGGGCGCGAAGCCTCGTCAGCATGATGGTGGTGGTCAACGGCGAGGGCTACAGCGTGGACGGCCGCCGCACCGACCGGGAGGTGGCGGTCGGCGATCCGGTGATGGAGGTCCTCGGCGGGGACACGACCGTCGCCGGCCCGGATGCGCCGGAGGACGCCGGGGAGGATGCCGGGACGGAGCGGCGCGCCGTGCGCCTGCCCATCGCGCACGGGCTGCACGCCCGGCCGGCGGCGGCCCTCGCCAACGCCGCGAAGGCGCACGCCGGCCCGGTGTCGATCCTGTCCGACGGGCGGACCGCCAACGCCAAGAGCGTGGTGGCGCTGATGGGGCTGGGCACCGCGCTCGGCGACGAGCTGACCGTCACCGCCTCCGGTCCGGGAGCCGCGTCCATCGTGGACTCCCTGGCGGCGCTGATCGACCAGGGGCTCGGCGATCCGGTGGTCACGGTCGCCGCGGCTCCCGCCGTCCCTACATCCGCCGCCATCCCACCGCCCGCCGAGGTGGAGGACGCCGGCCCACCCTTCGCGGCCGGAGCGGAGGTTCTCCTGAAGGGCACCATCGCCGTTCCCGGCATCGCGGTCGGCTCGGCGGTGCGGTTGTTCCGCACGGCGGTTCCCATCGTCGAAGAGGGCCGCGGCCCGGCGGTGGAGGAACGGCGCCTGCGCGACGCCCTGGCCGGCGTGGCCGCGCGCCTCGCCATCGCCGCCGCCCGGACGCCGGAACACACCGCCATCTTCGAGGCGCATCGCACGCTGATCGACGACCCGGAGCTGGTCGAGGAGGCGTTGGCCCGGACGCGCGCGGGCAAAAGCGCGGAGTGGGGCTGGAGCGCCACCATGCGCCGGCATGCCGAGACGCTCTCCCGCATGGCCGACCCGCGCATGGCCGAGCGCGCCGCCGACATGCGCGATCTGGAACAGCAGGTGCTGGAGGTGCTGGCCGGGCGGGGGCCGCGCCTGCGGCTGGCCGACATGGTGGAGGGCGCCATTGTGCTCGCCGACGAGTTCCTGCCGTCCGATCTCGCCGACGTGGCCCCCGGCCGGCTGGGCGGGTTGTGCATGGCGCAGGGCGGTCCGACCTCGCACGCCGTGATCCTGGCGGCTTCGCTGGGGCTTCCGACGGTGGTCGCGCTTGGGTCCCAGGCCCGGCGGGTGCCGGACGGGGCGCCGGTCATCCTGGACGGGAACCGGGGCGAGCTGCGGGTCTTCCCGCCGCCCGAGGCCATGACGGCGACGCGCGACGCCGCCAGCCTGCGTGCCGCCCGCCGCACCGAGAACCGCAAGTCGGCGATGTTGGAGTGCGTGACGGCGGACGGCGCGCGCATCGAGGTCTTTGCCAACCTGGGCCGCGCCGCCGACACCGCCGGCGCGGTGGCGGAGGGGGCCGAGGGGTGCGGCCTGCTGCGCACGGAATTCCTGTTCCTGGAGCGGCAGTCGGCGCCGACCGAGGACGAGCAGGCCGCCCAGTACCAGGAGATCGCCGACGCGCTCGGCGGCCGGCCGCTGGTGATCCGCACGCTGGACGTGGGCGGCGACAAGCCGTTGCCCTATCTGCCGCTTCCCAGGGAGGAGAACCCGGTGCTCGGGCTGCGCGGGGTGCGCGTCGGCCTGCGCCAGCCGGAGCTGCTGCGTACCCAGATCCGCGCCATCCTGCGCGTCACCCCGGCCGGGGCGTGCCGCATCATGGTGCCGATGATCGCCTCGCCGGACGAGTTGCGGGCGGTCCGGGCGATGATCGACGAGGAGCGCGCGGCTCTGCATCGCGTGGAGCCCATCGAGGTCGGCGCCATGATCGAGGTGCCGGCGGCGGCGCTGACCGCCGACCGGATCGGCGCGGTGGCCGATTTCCTGTCGGTCGGGACGAACGACCTGACGCAGTACGCGCTGGCGATGGATCGCGGCAACCCGCATGTGGCTGCGCAGCTCGACGCGCTGCACCCCGGCGTGCTGCGCCTGATCCGGCTGGCGGTAACGGGGGCGGGGCGGTTCGGCCGGCCGGTGGCGGTGTGCGGGGGCTCCGCCTCCGACCCGATGGCGGCACCCCTGCTGCTGGGGCTCGGCGTGACGGAGCTGTCGGCGACCCCGGCGGTGATCGCCGACCTGAAGGCCTTCATCCGCACGCTGCGGCTCGACGACTGCCGGGCGGTCGCCGAGGCCGCACTGGAGATGGATTCGGCCGACGAGGTGCGGCGGCTGGTGACGGAGCGCTGGCCGGAGCTGTGAGCCCTGGAGGAACCGTTCAGAGGCGTCCGCCGACCTCGTCGAGGTGCCTGAGCATGTCGGCCGGGTCTTCGTACACGCGATAGGCCCCGGCGCGTTCGAGTTCTTCCGCGCCGTAGCCGCCGCAGAGGAGGCCGACGCCCAAGGCCCGGCAACGCTGCGCGGCGAGCATGTCCCAGATGCTGTCGCCGACCACCATGGCGGTCTCGATCCGCACGCCGAGGCGTTCGGCGGCGGCGAGGAACAGGTCCGGATCGGGCTTGGCGTATTTCACCAGATCCCGCGTGACGACCGGGACGGTCTGCGGATCGATGCCGAGCGCCTCCAGGTTCTGCGCCGCGGTTTCCATGCGGCCGCTGGTGGCGATGGCCCATTTGATGCCGGCGTCCGACAGGGTTGCCAGCAGCTCGCGCGCGCCCGGCAGGGGGCGGATCTTGCCCGCCATCCGCCTGTAGGCGGCGGCGTGGCGGTGGCGCATGCGGTCGATGCGTTCCTCGCTGATCTCGACCCCGGTCTCCCGCAGGAGCTGGTTGGTGAACAGTCCGCCGCTCATGCCGATCTTGCGGTGGATGCGCCAGACCGACAGATCGACTCCTTCCCCTTCGAGGGCTTCCTGCCACGCCATGACGTGCTGGTAGACGCTGTCGACGAGGGTTCCGTCCAAGTCGAAAAGGAAGGCCGCTTCGATTCTCATGTCACGCTCCCGTTGCCGCCGGTCAGATGCACGTCCGCATGTCGCTCGGCCCGCTTGCGGCTTACCTTCCGATGGGCCGTCAGGCGGGGTCGATCATGTGAAGCGCCAGATACAGCCGCATGCAGTCCTCGGTGACGGACAGATCGACACCGCAGAGATCCTGGATCTGATGCATGCGATAATCGAGCGTGTTGCGGTGAACGTGCAGCGCCTGGGCGGTCGTGGACATCTGCATGCCGTGGGCGAACCACGCCCGCAGGGTACGGAGCAGCTGCTCCTGGCGGTTGTGGTCGAGCAGGGGACGCAGGGTTTCGTTCAGCTGCTCGGCCTGCCACCCCTCCCGCAGGCCGTCGAGCAGGACGGGAAGCGCGAGGTCGGCGTAGAAATGTGCAGCTTCACGCGGCCGGCGCTGCTTGCCGACCTTCAGCGTGGCCTTGGCGACCCGATAGGAGCGGGCCAGGCCGTCCACCCCCGGGAAGTAGTGCCCCAGGGCCAGGCGGATGCCCAGGGGGCTGCTTTCCCGCATGCGGGCGAGCAGGTTCTTCACCCGCTGCCGCTGCACATCGACATCCCACTCCCCCCTCCTGTTCAGCGCTGGCGTCAGGACGACCAGTTCCGTGAGGGACACGGTGGCGATCAGGTTGTTGCGCTCCGGCGTGCTCAGCAGCGTGTGCAGGCGCTGGACCTCCTCGATGACCTGGTCCACCTCCAGCGTTCCGCGCTCGATCTCGATCGCCACGGCCACCCGCGGCATCGCCGTGTCGATGCCCAGGCGCTGGGCCCACTCGGTCAATTCGGGCGTCAGGGGGCTCTCGCGGACGAGCGCGAGGACGAGTTCCTCGCGCATGCGGGCGTCGCGGGCGAGCAGGCGCATCAGGTAGGCCTGCTCGAGCATGGTCTCGGCCGCCATGCGCACCAGCTCGCCGTGCTGGCGCACCGTCTGGGGCGTGCCGGACAGCCCCACGCAGCCGACGATCCTGCCCTCGGTCCGCAGCGGCAGGTTGACGCCTTGGCGCACACCGCTGAGCCGGTGTTCCAGGTGGGCGTCGATCTCCACGGTCGACCGCTTCGAGTAGGCGAGCAGCGCCCCTTCGTGCAAGGTCCCCAGGCGCGCGGGGTCGCCGCTGGCGATGATGACGCCGCTGGCGTCCATCACGATGACGTTGCCGTCGATGATCGTCATCGACCGATCGACGATCGCCTGCGCCAGAGAGCGGTCGAGTGTGAGCATCGCGGCATCCCCCCGCACCGTCGACGAGACGCCTTCGCGGGTTCGGCGTGACTGCCTTGCCGAGGGCTTTTGGGCGTCTGCACAAGAAAGACCTGGAACGACGGGGTGATTTTCTCAAGTCGGCACAAAGATTCCCGCCTTCCCTCGGCCCACCTATCCGGCAATCCGATCCGGCTGGCCATGTCCGGCGGCGGATTTGGTGGCGGAGCGTCATTGTGGCGCCGGTACGCCACAATGATCGACTTCCTCCAAGGAGAGTGCCATGACCGCAATTGCGGACACGCATGTCCCGAGTCACGAGGGGATCGAGGGTACCTACAAGAAGGTGGCCTTTCGCCTGATCCCCTTTATTTTCGTGTGCTACCTCTTCAACTACCTCGATCGCGTCAACGTCGGGTTCGCCAAGTTGCAGATGCTGGATGACCTGGGGATGAGCGAGGCGGTGTACGGCCTGGGCGCCGGCATCTTCTTCCTCGGCTACATCGCCTGCGGCGTGCCCAGCAACATGATGCTGCACAAGATCGGCGCCCGCCGCTGGATCGCCGTCCTCATGGTGCTGTGGGGGCTGCTCTCCACCAGCCTGCTGCTGGTGCGCGACGCCGAGACGTTCTACGTCCTGCGCCTGCTGACCGGCGCGGCGGAGGCGGGCTTCTTCCCGGGCATCGTCCTGTACCTGACCAAGTGGTTCCCGTCGGCCCGGCGCGGCCGGGTCATGGCGCTGTTCATGTCGGCCATTCCGATCTCCGGTGTGCTGGGCGGCCCGTTCTCGGGCTGGATCCTGAGCCACTTCGCGGCCAGCCCGGGCGGCCTCGCCGCGTGGCAGTGGCTGTTCCTGCTGCAGGGCCTGCCGACCGTCCTGCTCGGCATCGCCGTGCTGTTCGTGCTCAGCGACGGCGTGGCGGACGCCAAGTGGCTGACCGCCGAGGAGCGCACCGCCCTACAGAGCGCCCAGGTCGAGGACGAGAAGAACAAGCCGGTCGGCGCCTCGGACTCCTTCGCCAGCGCGCTGCGCAACCCGAACGTCTGGATCCTTGGGATCATCTACTTCTGCATCCAGAGCGGCGTCTACGCCATCAACTTCTGGCTCCCGTCGATCATCAAGAGCAGCGGCTTCAGCGATCCCAATCTCATCGGCTGGCTGAGCGCCATCCCGTACCTGGCGGCGAGCATCTTCATGGTGGTGGTCGGGCGCTCGGCCGACACCCATCGCGAGCGCCGCTGGCACCTCAGCGTGCCGATGCTGATGGGCGTCGGCGGTCTGGTCATCGCCGCCAACTTCGCGAGCAGCCCGGTGATCTCCCTGTTCGGCCTGACGCTCGCCACCATGGGCGCGCTGACCGGCCTGCCGATGTTCTGGCCGCTCTCCGGCGGCTTCCTGAGCGCGGCGGCGGCGGCGGCCGGGCTGGCGTTCATCAACTCGATGGGCCAACTGGCCGGCTTCCTCAGCCCGTATCTGGTCGGCTGGATCAAGGACGCGACGCAGAGCACGGACCTGGCGCTCTACATCCTGGCCGGCGTCATGATGCTCGGCGTGGCGCTGGTGCTGCGGATCCCCGCCAAGACGGTCAACCGCTGAGGCCGAACCGAAGGCGGCCGGCGGAACGCCCGCCGGTCGCCTCCGGCCCCGCTGGAGCCAGCGGGGCCGAGCACAGGAGACCACCATGAAAACCATGAAGATCGTGATCGCCCCGGACTCCTTTAAGGAGAGCCTGTCCGCCCTCGAGGTCGCCACGCACATCGAAAGCGGCATCCGCGAGGTGTACCCGGAGGCCGTCTGCGTCAAGCTCCCGGTGGCCGACGGCGGCGAGGGCACGGTGGAGGCGATGGTCGCCGCCACCGGCGGCCGGACCATCCGCGTCCCGGTCACCGGGCCGCTGGGGGAGCCGGTCAACGCCTTCTACGGCCTGACCGGCGACGGCCGGACGGCGGTGATCGAGATGGCCGCGGCGAGCGGCCTGATGCTGGTCGAGCCGGCCCGCCGGAACCCGATGGCGACGACCACCTACGGCGTCGGGGAACTGATCCGGGCCGCCCTGGACCAGGGGGCGCGGCGCTTCATCCTGGGCATCGGCGGCAGCGCCACCAACGACGGCGGGGCGGGCATGGTGCAGGCGCTCGGCGTCCGCCTGCTGGACGGCCGGGGGCGTGACATCGGCTTCGGCGGCGGCTGCCTGGACACGCTGGAGCGCATCGACGCTGCGGGCCTCGACCCGCGCCTTGCGGAGTGCCGGATCGACGTCGCGTGCGATGTCGACAACCCGCTGTTCGGCCCCGCCGGCGCGTCGGCGGTGTTCGGTCCGCAGAAGGGGGCGACGCCGGCCATGGTGCGCCAGCTCGACGCCAACCTGGGCCACTACGCCGCGGTCATCCGGTGCGACCTCGGGGTCTCGGTGGCCGATGTGCCGGGCGCCGGCGCGGCCGGCGGCCTCGGCGCCGCGATGGTCGCCTTCCTTGGCGCCGAGCTTCGCCCCGGCGTCGACATCGTGACGACGGCGGTCGGTCTGGATGCCGTGGTCGCCGACGCCGATCTGGTGATCACCGGGGAAGGCCGGATCGACGGCCAGACCATCCACGGCAAGACGCCGATCGGCGTGGCCCGCGTGGCCAAGCGCCACGGCAAGCCGGTGGTGGGGATCGCCGGTTGCCTGACTCCGGACGTCGGCGTCGTGCACGCCCACGGCATCGACGCGGTGTTCAGCGTTCTCTACCGGCCCTGCACCGTGGCGGAGGCTCTGGCCGGGGCTGCGGACAACGTCCGTCAGGCCGCTCGCAACGTCGCCGCCGCGATCCGGGTCGGGGAGGCGATGGGGAGGCCATTGGGATGATCGGAACCATACTGGACGCCGCGCGGAGCGGTGACGTGCGTTATTCGAAGGATCGGCTCTCGAAGCCGCCCCGCCGCCTGATGCTCCTGCTGCTCCTGCTGGTGGCGGTGCCGCTGCTGGGGTTCGAGGCCGTCACGCATCTTGAGTTGCGCGCGGCGCGGGAAGCCGAAGTTCAGCAGCAGGCCGACCGCCTGCTCACCGTGATCGAGGACGAGCAGCGGCGCATCATCCAGAACGCCCGGGACGTGCTCGGAACGCTCGTGGAGGCGGGGGTGGTCGGAATGGAGGCAACGGCCTGCCAGGACACCATGGAGCGCCTGCGGGGGCGCTATCCGGCGTATCTGGCGGCCAGCATCACCGACCGGCACGGCACGATCCGGTGCTCGACCGTCCCTGGAGCGGCCGGGATCTCGATCGCCCACCGCGAAACCTTCCAGGCGGCGCAGGCCACGGACCGGGTCGTCATCGGCCAGCACATAACGACGATCGTATCCAAGCAACCGGTTCTGCCGTTCGCCCTGTCGTACCGCGGACCGGACGGCTCTTTCGCCGGGGTCGTTACTGTGCTGATCGACATCGGCTGGATCAACGAATACCTCGCGACCAAGCCCCTGCCGGAGAACGCGTCCGTTCTTCTTGCCGATGGCAACGGCACGGTGCTCGCGCACGCGCCGGATCGTCCCGCCGCCATCGGGGACCCGCTGCCCGAGCGGTACCGTCCGCTGCTGAACCGCACGCAAGACGGCACCGTCGAGATGGCCGGCCTGAACGGTACGGTTCGCGTCCACGCCTACTCTCCGGCGGGGTCGGAACCGCAGGGCCTGTTCATCGTCGTGGGCATCTCCAAGGCCGATGCGTTGCGCCCGCTCAACGCCGCGGCGATTCGTTCGATGAGCATCTTCACGATCCTGCTGGTGTTGTCGTGCACGGCCGCCGCGCTGGGGCTGCGCCGGTACCTGCGTGTTCGCGAGCAGGCTTACAAAGCGGCTAAAAAGATGGCCACGGTGCTGTCGAGCACCACGGATGCCGTCATGGAGTTCGATGGCGCGTGGCGCATCACCTTCATGAACGACCGTGCCCGGATGATCGCCGATCATATTCAGATGCCCGACTTGATCGGCACCGATTTCCGGGACGCCTTCCCCGTGCTGGTCGGGACCGACGCCTGGCAACGATGCCGGGAGGCCATGGAGCAGAAGGTGCCGGCCGAGTTCGACATGTATGGCCCGGTGAGCAGGCGCTGGTACGCCGTCCGCCTGTTCCCGTCGCGCTGTGGACTGGCCGCCTATGTCCAGGACATCACCGAACGCCGGCGGATGGAGGACGCGGTTCGCCAGGCCAAGGAGGACGCCGAGAAGGCCGCCCTGTCCAAGTCGAAATTCCTTGCCGCGGCCAGCCATGACCTGCGGCAACCGATGCAGGCGCTTCTGCTGTTCGCGGGAACGCTGGAAAACCATGTGCATGACGAACGGGGGCGGGCGAGCCTGCGGCACCTGCAACGGGGCCTGGACGCCCTGAAGGATCTGCTCGACAGCCTTCTCGACGTGTCGCGCCTCGATGCAGGTGTCATTCAGCCGGTGATGCGGGAGTTCCCGATCGCCGAGGTGCTCGACGAGGTCGACGCCTCCTACGCCGCGGTGTGCCGGGGCATGGGCCTCGACTGGCGGGTCGCGCCGTGCGGCGTCACCATCCGCAGCGATCCCACCCTGCTGAGGCGCGTGCTCCGCAACCTTATCGAAAACGCAGTCCGCTTCACCAGGGACGGCTTCATCCACGTCGAGTGCCGTTGCGACGACCGGCACCTGCGCATCGCGGTGCGGGACAGCGGCATTGGCATACCCGCCGACGAGATCGAGCGGATCTTCGACGAGTTCCACCAGATCGGCAATTCCGAGCGGGACCGGCAGCAGGGTCTTGGCCTCGGCTTGGCCATCGTGCGCCGCATCGCCGACCTGCTCGGCTTCCAGGTGACGGTGGCGTCCGAACCCGGGAGGGGCACGGTCTTCGCCTTCGAGGTCCCTCTTGGGGATGCACAGCCGGTGATCTCATCCGACGTTCCGCGGGCCGTCCCCGGCGATTGCGACCGGTTCGCTCTGGTGATCGACGACGACGCCATGGTGTTGATGGCCCTGGAGACGATGCTGCGGACATGGGGCTACGAGGTTCTCGCCTCCGGATCGGCGGACGAGGCGCTGGATCGCCTGCGCGATATCGGCCGGTCTCCCGATCTGCTAGTGGCGGACTACCGGCTGCGCGACGGCTCGGTCGGCACCGAGGCTGTGTTGCGGATCCGCGAGCGGTTCGGCCGCGACATCCCGGGCATCCTGCTGACCGGTGAGCTTGGTCCGGAATGCCAGCGGGATGCCGCTGCGCATGGCCTGCACGTCGTCTACAAGCCGGTCACCCCGCGGCAGTTGTCCCAGGTGCTGGAGGAGCGGACGAAGGTGCCATGCTGAGCCTCGACCACCGCGTCGGCAGCCGATGGATGGCCGGTCGCCCCGGCGCGGTGCCGAGGCCTCCGGTCCCCAAAGCCCCCTGATGGCCCCTGAAGGCATGCGATCCGTGCCGCCGCTTTCCCGGAAAGCGGCGGTTCTCGCACTTCTTGCACCGATTTCAAGGTCCTCAAGAAATAATGTCGGGTAACCGCTAACTTCCTAAAACAAAATTGCAGCGAAATTCGCTGTATTTTATGAAAAGTCATCTCATAAAATGCAATGTAACTTTAAAGTCTCCCGTAGTTAAATTGAAATTAACCATGACGATGGAAAACGGGGGCGTCGCTGCCAGGAGCAGCGCTGATTTTACAACTATAACGCTTCTGCCAGTAGGTTGTCGGACATGAGTGTGTGGGCCTTCCGTGGCGCTTGGCCGTCCCTCGGCGGGATGGCGCGGCAGAACATCAGTTCCCGTCTTCTCCGCATCGTGATCGTGGCGCTGGCGTCGATGGCCCTGATCACCCTGAGCCTGATGGCCTGGAACATGACGCTTCAGCGCCGGTTCGCCGAGGCCGAGATGACCAGGACCGTCCGGGCCATCTCCGTCGCCCTCGATCAGCAGCTTCTCGTGACCACGGCCGCCCTCGATAGCCTCGCCGCGCTGATGGCGGAGGACGCCGACCCGGAGCAGCTCTACCGCGTCGCCCAAGGCGTCATGGCCAAGCACTCCCACTGGTCGCACGTGACGCTCAGCGACGCCGCCGGGGCGGCGGTCTTCTCCACGGCCGTTCCGTACGGGGCGCCCGTCCCGAAGACGGCCGGCGTCGCCTCCCTGATGACCAAGGCGTTGGCCGCCGGCCGGCCGCAGGTTTCCAACCTCCTGCACGGGGCGACCGCCGGCACGCCCGTCGCCGCGGTGGCCGTTCCCGCCCGGGGGAAGGGCGGAAAGCGCTTCGCGCTCGTGGCGGTGGTTGCGGCGACGAAGTGGGAAAAACTCCTCCAGGATCAGGAACTTCCCTCCGGCTGGGTGGAAGGGATCATGGATCGCGACGGCCTCATCGTCGCGCTTCCGCACGCCACCGAGGAATACGCCGGCAAGCCGGCTCCCGAATGGGTGCTGGATGCGATCCGGACGGCGCCGGACGGGCTGGCGAAAGGTCTCACCCCGGCGGGTGCGCCCCTGTCGCTCGCCTTCTCCCGCTCGGACCTGTCGGGCTGGACGGTCGCCTTCGCCGCGCCCGCCTCCGTGTTGGATCTGCCCTTGCGCCGGTCGCTGTGGCTGGCGGCGGCGGTGAGCGTCGCGGCGCTGGGCGCCGCCGTCCTTCTGGTGCGGAACTACGCCCGCCGCCTGTCCCGGTCGGTGAGCGGGCTGGCCCGGGTGGCGGAAGCCATGCGGGAACCGGGCACCGCTCTTCCGGCCCTGCCGCCGACCGAGGTGGCGGAACTGGCCTCGGTGTACGACACGATGCGCAATGCCACCCTTCATCTCCGGCGGGCCGAGGAGCAGCGCATGACGTCGATGCGTGAACTCCAGCATCGTGTGAAGAACGACCTCCAGGCGATCCTGAGCCTGATCGCCCTGCAAAGCGGCCCGAGTGCGAGCGACGAGACCCGCGGCATCCTGGAGAACCTGCGCGGCCGGGTCGAAGCGCTGCGCCTCGTGCACAGCCGGCTGTACGAGGCCAGCCAAGTCGGTACGGTTGAACTGGGAGGCTATCTGCAGGAACTCTGCGCGAACTCCGTCGCCCTCTACGGCCGTGGCCTCGTCGGAGGGCTGGCTCTGGAGGCGAGCGTTGGCGAGGTGTACGTCGACCACAACACGGCGGTCTCGCTCGGGCTGATCGCCAACGAGTTCGTCACCAACAGCGCCAAGCATGCGTTCCCGCGCGGTTCCGGGACGATCACCCTCGAACTGGCCGCGTCGCCATCCGGTCGGGTTACGCTGCGGTTGGCCGACGATGGCGTCGGCATGTCGCCGAACCGCACGCGGTCGTCCGGTGTCCAACTGATCGCGATGCTCGCGGAGCAGGTGGGGGCGGAGCCTCTGTGGGCGGTCGATGCCGGCACCAGCCTGCGGTTGTCGTTCTCCGCTGCGGGATAATAACGGTGCTGTCGTTGGTTCAGGGCGGCGTTTCAGGAAGTCTTGAAACGCCGCCCCGGTCTCATCCGTCGCCGCAACCTCAGCCGGCTTCGGTGGGCTTTGTGCGATCTGCCCCGATCACCCGTTGCCTGATCGCAGCTGTGCTCCACCGGGAGCCTCCGGATCAATTCGACGGTCGCGCGAGGTCGAAGCGGTCGGCGTTCATCACCTTCGTCCAGGCCGCGACGAAGTCTTTCGCGAACATCTCCTTGGAGTCGCTGCAGGCATAGACTTCCGCAAACGCGCGAAGCTGCGAGTGCGAACCGAAGATCAGGTCGACGCGGGTGGCCGTCCACGTGGCCGCCTTGGTCTTGCGGTCCCGGCCCTCATAGACTCCATCGGCATTCGGGGCCTGCCATTCCGTGTTCATGTCGAGCAGGTTGACGAAAAAGTCGTTCGTCAGCGTTCCGGGCTGCTCGGTGAACGCGCCGTGCCTGGAGCCGCCGGCGTTGGCGCCGAGGACGCGCAGGCCCCCGACGAGGACCGTCATCTCCGGCCCGGTCAGCCCCAGCAATGCCGCCCGATCCACCAAGGCCTCCTCGGGCATCATGAGTGGCCGCTTCCGGCTGTGGAGATGGTTGCGGAAGCCGTCGGCCGGCGGCTCGAGCGGCGCGAAGGAATCGACGTCGGTCTGCTCCTGCGATGCGTCCATGCGTCCCGGCGAGAATGGGACCTGCACGGTCAGTCCGGCGTCTTTCGCGGCCTTCTCGATCGCCGCACCGCCGGCGAGAACGATCAGGTCGGCGAGCGAGACCTTCTTGCCGCCGCCGGCGGACGCATTGAAGTCCTTCTGGATCGCTTCGAGCTTCTGCAGCACCGTTTGGAGCTGGGTGGGCTCGTTGACCTCCCAGTCCTTCTGCGGGGCGAGGCGGATGCGCGCACCGTTGGCGCCGCCGCGCTTGTCGGAACCGCGGAAGGTCGAGGCCGAGGCCCAGGCCGTGGAGACCAGCTGCGAGACCGACAGGCCGGACGCGAGAATCTGCCCCTTCAGCGCGGCGACGTCCTTGTCATCGACCAGCGGATGGTCGAGCGGCGGAAGCGGGTCCTGCCAGATCAGCATCTCCTTCGGCACGAGCGGGCCGAGGTAGCGCGCGATCGGACCCATGTCGCGGTGGGTGAGCTTGAACCAGGCGCGGGCGAAGGCGTCCGCGAACTGTTCGGGATGCTCGTGGAACCGCCGCGAGATTTTCTCGTAGACGGGGTCGACGCGCAGCGACAGGTCGGTCGTCAGCATGGTCGGCACGCGCTTCTTCGACGGGTCGAAGGGGTCCGGAATCGAAGGCTCGGCGCCTTTCGCCTGCCACTGCTGCGCACCGGCCGGGCTCCTGGTCAGCTCCCATTCGTACTTGAACAGGTTGTCGAAGAAGGAATTGCTCCATGTGGTCGGCGTCTGCGACCAGATGACCTCCGGGCCGCCGGTGATGGCGTCGGACCCGAAGCCCGTGCCGTGCTTGCTCTTCCAGCCGAGGCCCTGCTCCTCAAGCGCGCCGGCCTCGGGCTCCGGGCCGATGAGGGACGGATCGCCGGCACCATGCGTCTTGCCGAAGGTGTGGCCGCCGGCGATCAGCGCCACGGTCTCCTCGTCGTTCATGGCCATGCGGAAGAACGTCTCACGGATGTCCCTGGCCGCCGCGGCCGGGTCGGGGTTGCCGTTCGGCCCTTCCGGATTGACGTAGATGAGGCCCATCTGCACCGCGCCGAGGGGCTCCGCCAGCTGGCGTTCGCCGCTGTAGCGCTCGTCGCCGAGCCACGTTCCCTCGGGACCCCAATACAGCTCCTCGGGCTCCCACACGTCCGCGCGGCCGCCGGCAAAACCGAAGGTCTTGAAGCCCATCGATTCGAGGGCGACGTTGCCGGCCAGGATCATCAGGTCGGCCCAGGAGATCTTCCGGCCGTATTTCTGCTTGATCGGCCACAGCAGGCGGCGCGCCTTGTCGAGATTCGCGTTGTCCGGCCACGAATTGAGCGGCGCAAAGCGCTGCTGGCCGGCCCCGGCGCCGCCGCGGCCGTCGGTGATGCGATAGGTGCCCGCGCTGTGCCACGCCATGCGGATCATCAGCCCGCCGTAGTGGCCGAAGTCCGCGGGCCACCACTCCTGCGAGTCCGTCATCAGGGCGTGCAGGTCCCTGATCACGGCGTCGAGATCGAGGGACTGGAATTCCTCGGCGTAGTCGAAGTCCTCGCCCATCGGGTCGGACAGGGGCGAGTTCCGATGGAGCATCTCGATACTGAGGGCCTTCGGCCACCAATCACGGTTCCGGCGGCTGCGGGCTCCGTCAGAGAACGGGCACTTTCCTGCGCTCTCGTCGGTCTTTGCGTCCATCGTTCCCTCCTGCGGCGATTGTGGGTTATTGTCGCGGCGATTGTAGCCGGCGCCTCCAATCAAGTGAAATTGGCTTTCATGATCACTGCGATAGGGCGACTCTATCCTCAACCGTTGCCCATCATCATGCGGTAGCGGATCTGGTCGAAGACCACGGCGAGGATCAGCAGCCCGCCGAGCAGCACCATCTGCATGTAGGAACCGATCTGCGCCAGATTCATGCCGTTCTGCACCAGCACGATGAAGAAGGCGCCGAGCACCACGTTCTCCACCCGGCCGATGCCGCCGCGCAGCGACACGCCGGCGATGACGCACGCGGCGATGGATTCCATGGCGATGGTGCCGCCGAGGTTGGCCTCGCCCGATTCCACCCGCGCGGTGAGCAGCAGTCCGGTCAGCGAGGCGATCAGCGCCGACAGCGCGTAGGCGAACACCAGCGTGCGGCGCGTGGGGATGGCCGACAGGTGCGCCGCCTTGATGTTGCCGCCGACCGCGTAGACGTGCGCGCCGCGCCGCGTGCGGGCCATGATCGTCCACATGACGGCGACCGCCAGCACCGCCACCAGCACCGGCATGGGCACGCCGAGCACCCGCCCGAAGCCGAAGGTGTCGGAGAACTGGATGGGCAGGCCCGACACCGGCACGCCGCCGGTGAGGAACAGCGAAGCCCCCGCCGCCACCGAGCTGACCCCCAGCGTCATGATGAACGGCGACACGCCGAAATAGGCGACGCCGACGCCGTTAGCCAGTCCGATAACCAGCGCCGCGGCGAATCCGGCCAGCGCCCCCAGCAGGATGATCGCCACGACGGCGTCGGGGAACAGCCCCGCCGCCCCGGTCATCACCAGCGCCGACACCACCGAGGTGATGGCGATGGCCGCCCCCACCGACAGGTCGAAGCCGCCGGTGATCAGCACCACCATCTGCCCCAGCGACACCAGCATCAGGTAGACCGACTGCCGCGCCACGTTGACGAGGTTGTCGAGCGTCAGGAAACGGTCGGACACCGCGCCGAACACCAGAAGCGCCGCCAGCAGGAAGAACGGCAGCACGCCCAGGCGCACGAACAGCGCGCGGCCGGCCTGGCGTGTGCGGAGCGGAAAAGCGGCGGGGGTGGCCCCGGAGGCCCCGGTGGCCCCGGTGGATTGAGTGGCGCTCATGCGGGCAGTCTCACGTCGTCGAAGAAGTGGGCGAGGATGGTGGATTCCGTGATGGCGTCGCCTTCCAGCTCGGCAGCGATGCGGCCGTGCGAGAAGACCAGAAGGCGGTGGGCGAGGTTCATCACCTCCGGCAGGTCGGAGGAGATCACCACCACCGCCTTGCCGGCTTCGGTGAGGTCGCGGATCAGATGGTAGATCGCCGCCCGCGCCCCCATGTCGACGCCGACCGTCGGCTCGTCGAGGATGTAGAGGTCGTAGTCCTGGCCCAGGCCGCGGCCGAACAGCACCTTCTGCTGGTTGCCGCCGGAAAGCTGCGCCGCTAGCCGGGTGCGGTAGGCGGGCGGCAGCTCCACCCGATCGGCGACATCCTCGCAGCGCTTCCGGATGCGCCGCCAGGGCAGCAGGCCGAAGTGGCCCTTGAGCCCGACCAACGCGCCCTGGGCCAGGTTGTCGCGCGCGGTGAAGGCCAGCTGCAGCCCCTCCGCCTTGCGGTCGGAGGGAAGATAGTAGGCGCCGGCGAGCATCAGCGCGCGGGTGTCGAGCCCGGTGACGTCCCGGCCGTTCAGCCGCACCCGCCCGCCCTTGACCGGCAGCAGGCCCATCAGCGCGCGGAAGCTGCGCGACTTGCCCGAGCCGACCAGCCCGGCGACGCCCAGCACCTCGCCGGCGCGCACCTCCAGGGATGCGCCGTGGACGCCCCAGGCATACAGACCGTCCACCGCCAGCAGCGTTCGCCCGGGCGCGCGGGCGATGGTCGGGTAGACCTCGGCGATGGCGCGGCCGGCCATCATTTCCAGAAGCTCCGCCTCGTTGGTGCCGGACATGGCGACGGTGCCGATCCTCGCGCCGTCGCGCAGCACGGTGACGCGGTCGGCGATCCGGGCGAACTCCTGCATGCGGTGCGAGATGTAGATGATGCCGACGCCGCGCGCCTTCATCCGGTCGATGACGGCGAACAGGTGGTCGACCTCGCGGTCGGTGAGCGAGGCGGTTGGCTCGTCGAGGATCAGGATGCCGACGTCGCCGTGCAGCGCCTTGGCGATCTCCACCATCTGCTGCTCGGCCCGGCTCAGCGTCGCCACGCGACGGCGCGGGTCGATGGCGAAGTCCAGCTCGGCGAACAGCGCGGCGGCGCGGCGCCGCATGGCGGCGCGGTCGAGGAAGGGGCCGACGCGCGGCTCGTCGCCGAGGAAGATGTTCTCCGCCAGGGTCAGCGTCGGAACCAGCGAGAACTCCTGGAAGACGGCGGAGATGCCGGCGGCGCGGGCGTCGGCGACGGAGTGAAAGGCGACGTTGTGGCCGCGCACCAGGATCTCGCCGTCGCTCGGCCGGGTGGCGCCGGCCAGCATGGAGATCAGGGTGGACTTGCCTGCCCCGTTCTCGCCGAACAGCACGTGCACCTCGCCGGGGCGCAGGTCGAAATCGACGCCGTCCAGCGCGGTGACGCCGGGGTAGCGCTTGGTCAGGGCGACGGTGCGGATCAGGACGGGAACGGTCATCCGGCGGGGTGTCCTCGTAAGGGGGGCTGGCGGCGGCTCCGGCCCGCGCGGGTGCGAAGCCGCCGCGGGCGGCTCACTTCACGCTGAACACCGGGCTGAAGTTTTCCGGCGGCAGGATCGAGTCGTGCGCCACCTTGTCGATGTTCGTCTTGTCCACGACGAAGATCTTCGGGCCGACGTGCTTGACCAGCTCCTTCTTCTCCAGTGCGCGCACCGCCTGGTCGATGGCGATGCGGCCCTGGATGACCATGGAGTCGGCCGGCGCCGCCTGGATGAAGCCGCGCTTGATGCCCTGGTAGACGCCCGGCGTCATGTAGAAGGCGATGAGGCCGATCTTGTCGGTCAGCCCGCGCTCGCGCAGCAGTCCCTGCGCGGCTTCCGCGGTCACGGCGGTGCCGGCGACGTACTTGACGTCGGGGGTGGCCTGCAGCACGTCCTCGACGAGGCGGAGCTGCGCCTCCTTGCCGGTGTCGCCGTAGCGCGGCTCCAGCACCTGGACGGCGGAGCCGGCGACGGCCTCCTGGAAGCCCTTGTTGGCGGCCTCGACCCAGCCAGCGCCGGCCGGACCGGGGAACCAGCCGACCTTCACCTTGGGGCTGCCGGCCGGATGCTTGGCGGCCAGATAGCGGCCCGCCTCGAAGCCCATGGTGTGGAAGGAGACCAGCGACTTGGCGGTCAGCGCCGGCGAGGAGATGCCGTTGATCACGTCGATCACCGGGATGCCCTTCCTGGCGATCTCGCCCACCAGGTTGTTCAGGCCGTCGAAGGAGATGGCGCCGATGACCACGGCGTTGGCGCCGCGCGCCACGCAGTTCTCGATCTGGCTGATCTGCTTGGCCAACTCGGTGTAGCCGCCGGCCTCGATGACGTTGGCCTTGACGCCCAGGCGCCTGGCCTCCTCGACGACGCCGTAGTCGACGCCCAGCCAGTAGGCGTCCTTCATGTGCGGGAACGACACGCAGATGTCCCAGGGCTTCGACGCCTTGGCGAGCGGCGTGTAGCTGAGGTCCGTCGGCTTGCCGTCGGCCGCGAAGGCCGGCAGCACCTCGGCGGCCGGGTAGGGGAACCAGTCGGCGGCGGGCGCCGCGGTAGAGGACAGGGCGGAAGCGAGGAAGGTCCCGGCGACGAGGGCGCGAGCGTACGGGTTCATGGGCGTGTCTCCACGGCAGAGGGTAGGGGGACGGGAACCGGGGTGCTCGGGAGGGTCGGGAACGGCCCGCGGCCGCCTAGCTCAGCGCCTCCCTCAGCCGGGCGAGCCGCTGCGCCTCCGCGGCGCGCGCCGCCAGGGCCTGCTCCATGTCCACCTTGACGAAGCGGACCCGGGTGTTGGGCTGCATCTGGCCGATCAGGTCCATGTCGGCGGAGACCACCGCGCCCAGCGTGAAGTAGCCGCCGCCGGACACCGCGTCGCGGTGCAGGACGATCGGCTCGGAACCGCCGGGCACCTGGATCGAACCGTAGGAGTAGCAGGCGTCGACGATGTTGGAGGGGTCGGAGCCGGCGCCGAACGGCTGCTCGCGCGGCTTGAAGGTGATCGGCCGGCCGCCGCGGAAACGGTAGCCCATGCGGTCCGCCTCCGGCGCCACCTTCCACTCGTCGGCGAAGAAGTTGCCACCGGCCTCCTCGGTCATCAGGCGCCAGTACAGGCCGGGCAGCACGCGCAGCTCGGCGCTGTGCCCCGGGGTGCGGCGCAGGTCCGCCGGCACCTCGGTGCCGTGCTGGACGGCGTGCGGCGCGCCCAGCGGCAGCACGTCGCCGACCGCCAGTGCGCGGCCGTGATAGCCGCCCAGCGCGCCGATGATGTAGGTGGAGCGGCTGCCCAGCGCCGGCGGGGTGTCGATGCCGCCGGAGATCGCGATGTAGGCGCGCGCCCCGCCTTTCAGATAGTCGAAGGACAGCGTCTGGCCGGCGCGCACCGGGAAGGCGGTCCAGGCCGGGTGAGGCTCGCCGTCGACGCGGGCCGGCAGGTCGGCGCCGGTGACGGCGACCGTGGCGTCCACCTCGAACTCCAGCTTCGGCCCCATGAACACCGCCTCCAGCGCGGCGGCCCCCTCCGGGTTGCCGACCAGCAGATTGGCGGCGCGCAGCGCGTAGCGGTCCATGGCGCCCGACACCGGGATGCCCAGGTGGAAGTAGCCGGGCCGACCGAGGTCCTGGACGGTGGTCAGCAGGCCGGGGTTGAGAACCTTAAACGCCATGGAGGGCCTCCATCAGCCGCTGGTTGGTGCCGTCGATGTCCGCGTTGAAGGCGTCGAGGTCGAAGGTCACCTTGGCCGTGCGCGGCTCGTAGCGGTTGGCCGCCACGTCGGCGACGATGGCGTCGTATTCGGCGTGGTCGATGGGCTTCCACTTGACGATGTCGCCGGGGCGGAAGAACACCATGAACTCGCGCAGGTAGGAGACCTTCTGCTGCGGGTCGTAGATCGGCACCGGCGTGATGCCGAACATCTGGTAGCCGCCGGCGCCGCGCACCGAATAGACGCAGCTGAAGCAGCCGCCGTGGCCGATGGTCAGCTTCGGCGTGTCGGTGCGCGGGCGCAGGTATTTGGGCACCTGGATCTGCCGCGAGCGCTCGACGAGCTGGTAGAGGAACGGCAGCCCGGCGACGAACCCGACCATGGAGACGAACCACGGCGAGGCGTGGTGGGCGTGGATGAACTGCTCCACCGTGTCGTAGCCGTTGACGCGCGCCGCGTAGTCGAGGTCGGTGCCCTCCGGGTCCTGGTGCCGCTCGCGGAAGCGCATCAGCGTCTCGGTGGTCCAGGGGTCGCGGTAGTAGACCGGGATCTCGACGATGCGGGTGTCGAGCCGTTTCTCCGCCTTGTCGGCCGAGGCCTCCAAGACCTTCAGCGCGGCCATCAGGGTGTCGGGCTTGATGCGGTCGGGATCGAACTTGACCTGGAAGCTGCCGTTGGCCGGGCAGACCTCGGTGACGCCGTCGATGCGCATCGCGCGCACGGCGTTGGCGATCGACAGGCTCTTGAAGAAGGCTTCGAGCGACATCTCCTCGTCGATCTCGACGAAGATGTGCTCGTCCCCCCCGTAGGAATAGCGGGTCTGCATCCGGTCCTCCCCTTGTTGCGCGGCCCCTATTGCGCGGCCAACGTCTGCCCGGCGAGCCAGGCTTCCAGGAACTGCGTGTGGGTGTCGCCGCGCCGCACGTCCGGGTCGGCGCAGAGCGCCTGGTGCAGCGGGATCGTCGTCTTGACGCCGCCGATGCGCAGTCCCTCCAGCGCCGCCGCCATCCGGTCGATGGCCTGCGCGCGGTCGGCGCCGTGCACGATCAGCTTGCCGAGCAGCGAGTCGTAGAAGGGCGGGATGGTGTAGCCCTCGTAGATCATGCCGTCGAAGCGGACCCCCGGATCCTCCGGGACCTCCAGCGCGCCGATGGTGCCGGGGGCGGGCAGGAAGCCGGCGGCCGGATCCTCGGCGTTGATCCGCACCTCGACGGCGTGGCCGGTCAGCCGCACGTCCTCCTGCCACAGCGCCAGCGGCGCGCCGCCGGCAATGCGGATCATCGCCGCCACCAGATCGATGCCGGTGACCATCTCGGTCACCGGGTGCTCGACCTGGATGCGGGTGTTCATCTCGATGAAGTAGAAGGCGCCCGTCGCGTCGTCGTAGAGGTATTCCAGCGTGCCGGCGCCGCGGTAGCCGACGCTCTCGGCCAGCGCCACGGCGGACGCGCACAGGCGGTTCCGCGTGGCGCCGTCCAGGCAGGCGGCCGGCGCCTCCTCCCACACCTTCTGGCGGCGGCGCTGGAGGGAGCATTCGCGCTCGAAGGCGTGGATGGCGCGCGTGCCGTCGCCCAGCACCTGCACCTCGATGTGGCGGGCGTTGGTGATGACGCGCTCCAGGTACAGGCCGCCGTCGCCGAACGCCGCCTGCGCTTCGCTCTGCGCCTGCGGGGCGAGGCGGCGCAGTTCGTCGGCGTTCCCGGCGATGCGGATGCCGCGCCCGCCGCCGCCGGCCGCCGCCTTGATCATCACCGGGTAGCCGATGGCCTCCGCCGCGGCCAGCGCGGCGTCGAGGTCGGCGACGCGGCCCTTGGAGCCCGGGACCACCGGCACCCCGGCGGCGATGGCGGCGTCGCGGGCGGCGGCCTTGTCGCCCATGGTGCGGATGGTCTCCGCCCTCGGCCCGACGAAGATCAGCCCGGCGGCTTCCACCGCCTCGGCGAAGGCGGCGTTCTCGGCCAGGAAGCCGTAGCCGGGGTGCACGGCGTCGCAGCCGGACTCCGTCGCCGCGGCGATCAGGCGGGCGCCGTCCAGGTAGGACTGCCGGGCCGCCGGGCGGCCGACGCAGACGGCGGCGTCGGCGAGGCGGACGGCCAGCATGTCGCGGTCCGCCTCGGAATAGGCTTGCACCGTCCCGATGCCCAGCGCCTTGGCGGCGCGGACGATGCGCACGGCGATCTCGCCGCGGTTGGCGACGAACAGGCGGCGGATGCCCATCGCCTCAGCCTTCCAGCTCGACGAGGACGTCGCCGGCCATCACCGCGTCCTCGCTCTCGGTCACGAAGCGGACGACGGTGCCGGCGGTGTCGGCCTTGATCTCGATGAAGGACTTCATCACCTCGACCAGCCCGATGACGTCATCGACGGCGACCGCATCGCCCACCTCCTTGAACGGCGGCAGGTCCGGGGCGGGGCGGCGGTAGAAGATGCCGGGCAGCGGGGAACGGATCTCGGCCATCGCAGCGGGTTCCTTCTTGCGGGCTGGAAATCAGGCGGGGGTCGCCACCACCTCGGCGGCGGCGGCGATGCGGATGCCGGCCGCCAGCAGCGCGTCGCGCACGGCGGTGCCGATGGCGAGCGCACCCGGCGTGTCGGAGTGGAAGCAGATGGAGTCGAAGGCGATGTCGATGTCCTCGTCCTCCACCGTGCGCACCTTGCCCTCCTGGCAGGCGCGCACGCACTTCTCGGCGACCTCGGCCGGGTCGAGCGGGCGCATGCGGCGGGCGAAGACGATGGAGCCGCTGCGGTCGTAGTCGCGGTCGGCGTAGAACTCGCGCACCACCGGCAGCCCGGCGTCACGGGCGATGGCGCAGGTCTTCGACCCGTCCATGCAGAAGACCAGGGTCTCCGGGCTGGACTTCAGCAGCGCCTCGGCGAGCAGGTGCGACAGCCCCTCGTCGCGCGCCGCCTCCATGTAGAGCGCGCCGTGCAGCTTGACGTGCTGGAGGCGGGTGCCGTGCCGGCGGGCGAACTCGCGCAGCGCGCCGACCTGGTAGAGGATGTCGTTGACCAGTTCCTCCGGCTTGGCCTGGATGACGCGGCGGCCGAAGCCCTGCAGGTCGCGGTAGCCGGGATGAGCACCCAGCGCCACGCCGCGCTCGACGGCCAGCCGCACCACGCGGTCCATCAGGTTGGGATCGCCGGCGTGGAAGCCGGTGGCCACGTTGGCCGAGCTGATGAGGTCCATCAGCACGTCGTCGGCGGCTTCCCCCAGCGTCCAGTGACCATAGCCTTCGCCCAGGTCACAGTTGAGATCGACCATTTTGAGCGCCAACGTCCCACTCCCTCTGCCTTTGCGTCGGGACCGCCGCCCGGACCGACCGGCTGGACGACGATCTTTCTGCCTTCAAGCGTATGGAAAGCTGGAAAGTTGGCAAATTTTAATTTTTGTGCATGCATTATCTGATTTTCCGATTTTCAATCCGTGGCGGTAATCGGCCATTCTGTGTACTTCAAGCGTTTGCTGACCAAATCAATTGTGCACAACAATTCGGCATATTCAGATTTTTAGGCTGGTTGATCGCAGAAAATCAGAAGGTAGAGAGCGCCATGGCGTTGAATTTCCGGCACGTGAAGTACTTCGTCGCCACCGCCAACCTGGGGCAGGTGTCGCGCGCGGCGCGGGAGCTGTCGATCTCGCAGTCGGCGATCACCTCGGCAATCAAGGAACTGGAGGCCGAGGTCGGCTCCCGCCTGTTCGACCGCACGGCGCAGGGCATGGAACTGACGGAGGCCGGGCGCCGCTTCCTGTCCGCCGGCCACCGCATCCTGGCCAGCGTGGAGGAGGCGCTGCACCCCGCCGACACCCACGCCGAGATCGCCGGCACGCTGTCGATCGGCGCCAGCTACACGGTGCTCGGCTACTTCCTGCCGCAGCACCTGGAGCGGCTGGAGCGGCGTCACCCGAACCTGCGCATCCACATCCACGAGCTGACGCGCGAGATGATCGAGGAGAGCCTGATCACCGGCCGGCTCGACATGGCGGTGGTGCTGACCTCGAACATCAACAACCCGGAACTGACGACCGAGACGCTGCTGGGCAGCCAGCGCCGGCTGTGGGTGCCGGCCGGGCACCGGCTGCTGGAACTCGATTCGGTGGGGTTGGTGGACGTCGCCGGGCACCCCTACATCATCCTGACCGTGGACGAGGCCGCCCACTGGACGATGCGCTACTGGAACGCCACGCCCTTCCGCCCCGACGTGCGGCTGCGCACCTCGTCGATCGAGGCGGTGCGCTCCATCGTCGCCAACGGCCAGGGCGTGACCATTCTGTCCGACATGGTCTACCGCCCATGGTCGCTGGAAGGGAAACGCATCGAGACCATCGTCATGCGCGAACGCGTCCCGGCCATGGACGTCGGGCTCGCCTGGCGCCACGGTGTCGAGCTGACGCCGGCCATGCGGCTGTTCCGCTCGTACTTCAGCGCGGTCTACCAGACCCCGCAGAGCCGGATGCCGCGGTAGCGGCCGGCGGGGAGGGAAGGGGAGCGTCTCCGCTCCCCGACCGTCACTTGACCAGCGGGCAGCCGCTGTCCTTCGGCGCGATGTAGGCCTGGTCGCCCGGGATCTTCTTGAGGACCTTGAAGTAATCCCACGCGTACTTCGCCTCGCCCGGCGCCTTCACCTGCAGCAGGTACATGTCGTCGAAGACGCGGCCGTTGTCGGCGACCTTGGCGTCCTTCATCATCATGTCGGTGACGGGGGTGGCGCGGATCCGGGCGGCGACCTTGTCGGGATCGTCGGTGCCGATGTCCTGCACGGCCTTGAGGTAGTGCCTGACCGACGAGTACACGCCGGCCTGGTTCATCGACGGCTTGCGGCCGGTCCGCTCCTCAAATTTCTTCGACCAGGCGCGGGTCTCGTCGGTCATGTCCCAGTAGAAGGAGTTCGCCAGCGTCAGGCCCTGCGCGGTCTCGAGGCCGAGCGCGTGCGCGTCGTTGACGTTCAGCAGCAGGGCCGCCAGCGTCTGGCCGCTCTGGGGAATGCCGAACTCGGCGGCTTGCTTGACGGCGTTGATGGTGTCGCCGCCGGCGTTGGCGAAGGCGACGACCTGCGCACCGGAGGCCTGCGCCTGCACCAGGAAGGACGAGAAGTCGGAGGTTCCCAGCGGATGGCGCACGCTGCCCTTGACGGTGCCGCCGAGCTGCTTGACGGTGTTGGCGGCTTCCGTCTCCAGCGAGTGGCCGAAGGCGTAGTCGGCGGTGATGAAGAACCAGCTCTTCTTGCCCTGCTCGACCAGCGCGCGGGCGGTGGCGGACGCCACGGAATGGTTGTCCCAGGTCCACTGGAAGCCGTACGGGCTGCACTCCTTGCCGGTGAGATCGGTGGAACCCGGGCCGGACATCAGGAACAGGCGCTTCTTGTCGCGGGTGATGCCCTGCACCGCCAGCGCCGCAGCCGAGTTCGGCACGTCGGCGACGACGTCGACCTTCTCGGTGTCGATCCACTGGCGCGCCAGGTTGGCGGCGATGTCCGCCTTGTTCTGGTGGTCGCCGACGATGATCTCGATCCTGGTGCCGTTGATGGCGTTGCCGAACTCTTCGGCGGCCATCCGCGCGGCCACCGCCGAGCCTTCGCCGTTGATGTCGGCGTAGATGCCCGACCGGTCGGACAGCATGCCGATCTTGATGACGTTGTCCGACATCTGGGCCTGGGCCGTCCCGGACGTCAGGGCGGCGAGAGCGACTCCGGCGAAGAGGATGTTGCGCATGTTTTGCTCCCTAGTGTGTCAGTTCTTGGTGTTTGGGCACGTTGTCTATGGGGCTGACGCCCTTCGGGACGTCAATGGGTCGTGTAGCCGCCGTCCACCGGGAGGGCGGTGCCGGTGATCGACGCCGCGGCGTCGGAGCACAGGAAGGCGATGGCGGCCGCGACCTCGTCGGGCGAGACCAGCCGGCCGGTCGGCATCTTCTGGAGGAACACCGCCTGCAGCACCTGATCCTCCGGCAGGCCGGTGACCTGCGCCTGCTGGGCGATCTGCTTCTCGATGATCGGGGTCAGCACCGTACCGGGGCACACCGCGTTGCAGGTGATGCCGTGCGGGGCCGCCTCGATCGCCACGGCCTTGGTCAGGCCGATGACGCCGTGCTTCGCGGCGACGTAGGCGGGCTTGTGCGGCGCCCCCACCATGCCGAGGACTGAGGCCGTGTTGACGATGCGTCCCCAGCGCCGCTCCATCATCGACGGGAGCGCCGCCTTGATGGTGTGGAAGGCGGCGCTCAGGTTCACCGCGAGCAGCAGGTCCCACTTGTCCTCGGGGAACTCGTGCAGCGCCGCCACGTGCTGCACCCCGGCGTTGTTCACCAGGATGTCGATGGGGCCGAGCGCCCCGGCGGCGGCGGCCATCAGGGCGCGGGCCTCCTCCGGCTGGTTGAGGTCGGCGTCCGAATAGACGATCCTGGTGCCGCTCCGCGCGGCGATCTCGGCGCACGTCCGGTCGATCTCCGCGCGGTCGCCGAAGCCGTTGATCATCACGTTGCAGCCGCGGCTAGCCAATTCGCGGGCGGTCGCCAGACCGATGCCGCTGGTGGAGCCGGTGACGACGGCGTTTCTGTCTCGCATCGCTGTGTCCTTCATCCTGGAAAGCCGGTGTGCGCCTCAGAACGCCACCGCGTCGGCGCCCTTGAGGCCGAGCCGGGCGCGCGCC
Organism: Azospirillum sp. TSO22-1; assembly: GCF_003116015.1. GTDB lineage: Bacteria > Pseudomonadota > Alphaproteobacteria > Azospirillales > Azospirillaceae > Azospirillum. The sequence goes on along the minus strand of NZ_LGQZ01000058.1, from coordinate 59,235 downwards.
TCGGCGGGGGTGGCGATGTCGAGCGACAGCTCCTCGAGGATCCGGCGGATCTTCGCCACCTGCTCGGCGCTGTTGCGGGCGAGCCGGCCCTTGCCGAGGTAGAGGCTGTCCTCCAGCCCGACCCGGACGTTGCCGCCCATGCTGCCGGCCACGGTGGTGAACGGGATCTGGTGGCGGCCGGCCGCCAGCACCGACCACTCGTAGGCGCCGCCGAACAGGCGGTCGGCGGTCTCGCGCATGAAGACGAGGTTGCGCGTCTCCGCGCCGATGCCGCCGAGGATGCCGAAGATCGTCTGGACGAACAGCGGCGGCTTCACCAGCCCGCGGTCGAGGAAGTGCGCGAGGTTGTACAGGTGCCCGACGTCGTAGCATTCGAATTCGAAGCGCGTGCCGCAGCCCTCGCCCAGATGCTCGAGGATATACGCGATGTCGCGGAAGGTGTTGCGGAAGATGAAGTCGTCGGTGCTGCGCAGGTAGGGCTCCTCCCAGTCGTGCTTCCAGTCCTTGTAGCGGTCGGCCAGCGGGAAGATGCCGAAGTTCATCGAGCCCATGTTGAGCGAGCACATCTCCGGCCGGGCCAGGAGCGGGGCGGCGAGGCGCTCCTGCACCGTCATGTTCAGCGAGCCGCCGGTGGTGATGTTGAGCACCGCGTCGGTGGACTGCTTGAGGCGCGGCAGGAACTCCATGAAGACCGCCGGGTCCGGCGTCGGCTGGCCGGTGCGGGGATCGCGGGCGTGCAGGTGCAGGATCGCCGCCCCGGCCTCGGCCGCGCCGAGCCCCTGCTCGACGATCTCGTCCGGGGTGACCGGCAGCGCGTCGGACATGGTCGGCGTGTGGATCGACCCGGTCAACGCGCAGCTGATGATGACCTTCTTCGGTGATGCGGCCATGCAGGCCCCTCCTGTGTGTCCGGTCCCGGAGACCGAGGGCGATTGGAAATTACCCGCGCTCCATGCCGTCCAGCCGCTGGAGGTGGAGCGCCAGTCGGGTGTGGACCTCGGCCCGCTGCTCCTCCGTCCAGGTCCGGAAGCCGGCCCCGGCCTTCATGCCGAGCCGCCCGGACGCGACCAACTCGCGCAGCAGCGGCAAGGGACCGGCGGTGCGGTCGAGATCGGGCAGGACATGCTCGTGCACCGCGAGGGTCAGGTCGGTGCCGACCAGATCGGCGTTCTCCAGCGGCCCGAGGACGGCCAGACGCCGGCCGAAGCCGGCCTTGACCACGGTGTCGAGAGTCTCGGCATCGCACACGCCGTCCTGGACGAGGGCGATCGCCTCGCGCCACAGCGCGTGCTGCAGGCGATTGCCGATGAAGCCGGGCACGTCCCTGCGGACCTGCACCGGCCGCTTGCCGATGGCGGTCAGCAGCGCGGTCATCGCGGCGACCGCGTCGTCGGCGGTGTCGGCCGTCCGGATGACCTCGACGAGCGGGATCAGGTGGGGCGGGTTCCACCAGTGGGTGCCCATGGCGCGGGATTTGTCCCGGAGCGGCTCCATGATCCGGGTGATCGGGATCACCGAGGTGTTGCTCGCCAGCAGGGCGTGGGGCGGAGCCGCGGCCTCGATCGTCGCGAAGACGCGCTGCTTGAGGTCCAGGTCCTCGGGCACGGCCTCGATGACGACGTCGGCGCGCGCGACGGCCTCCTCGATGGTCTCGCACGGGCGGATCCGGTCCGCATCCGCAGCGTCCTGCCCAAGCTCACGGAGATTGCGGCGGACGCGGTCGAGGATGGCGGTCCGGCGGTCGGGATCGGGCTCCTGAATGTCGACGCGGTATCCGGCGACGGCGAAAGCCTGCGCGATTCCATGGCCCATCAGCCCGGCACCGATGACGCCGATGTGCTGGCTCGTCATGCTCTGTGCTTTTCCTCCTGCCTGGACGGGCACCGTCTTCTGTCCGGGGCCGCGTTCCGATTTTTGCTCGGGCCCTGAAAAGCAAACGGTATGCCAACAAACAATATCGTTCTACAACAATGGGTTTTGCTGATCATCGCTGGCCGCTGGGAGAGCGGATCTGTTTTCGATCCGGGATTCCGCGTCAGGGCGCGGCCTATCCCCTGGGAATCAGCGCTCTCGCCGTGTGCTGGATTTTGACGGATACTGTCCAAAATTCTGACATCGCCAATCTGGCGGACGACAAAGCAGGAAGGGCGGGCCATGCCGGCGGAATGGGACGAGCAGTTCGCTGCGGCGCGCGCTCTGATGGTGATGATCGACGAGATGATCGACGGCGCCATCCTGGTCGATCGGGACGCGCGCATCGTCTGGTCGAACGACAAGCATGTCTGGTTCAACGACCGGCAGATAGCGTCCCTGGGGTTCCGCTCGGCGGCGGACATCGTGGGCCAGCCGGTCGAGCGCGTCATCCCGCACAGCCGGATGCGCGAGGTGGTGGAAACCGGCCGTTCGCTGCCGCTCGACATCATGCGGTACGGAGAGCACACACTGCTGGTGAGCCGCCTGCCGTTGCGCGACGGACGGGGGGAGGTCATCGGCGCCCTTGCCTTCGCCCTGAAGAACAGCCTTCCCTACCTCCGGCCGATCGCCGACCGCTTCAACAAGCTGCAGTCGCGCCTGGCCCGCATAGAGCGGGAACTCGCCTCCAGCCGGGCGTCGAAGTACACGGTCGAGAACCTGATCGGCTTCAGCCCGGCGATGCTCCAGGTGAAACGGTTGGTGCGCAAGGCGAGCCAGATCCATTCGGCGGTGCTGCTGCTGGGCGAAACGGGGACCGGCAAGGAACTGGTGGCGCATGCGATTCACGCAGGCTCGAACCGCGGCGACCGTCCCTTCGTCGGCATCAACGTCGCGGCCATCCCCGAGACCCTGCTGGAAGCGGAGTTCTTCGGGGTCGCGCCGGGCGCCTACACCGGAGCCGGCCGCCAACCGCGCCCCGGAAAGTTCCAGCTGGCGCACGGTGGCACGTTGTTCCTCGACGAGATCGGCGACATGCCGCTGCCGCTTCAGGGCAAGCTGCTGCGCGCGTTGCAGGAGCGCGAGGTCGAGCCGCTCGGCTCCAACCAGATCGTCACGGTCGACGTGCGCATCATCGCCGCGACCAGCCGGCCGCTTGCCGAGATGGTGCGGAGCGGTGGGTTCCGGTCGGATCTCTACTACCGGCTCAACGTCTTCCCGATACAGCTGCCGGCGCTCCGCGAGCGCAAGGAGGATCTGGAAATCCTCGCGTCCCTCTTCCTGGAGAGGACGGCGGTGAGTCTCGATCAGCCGATGCGCGATCTCTCGCCGTCGGCGCTCGATGCGCTGCGCGGATACGGCTGGCCCGGAAACGTCCGCGAACTGGCCAACATCATCGAGCAGGTCTGCGTGCGCACCGAAGGGGAAAGCATCACGGCCGAGGACTTCAAGGACATCCTCCCGACAGCCGCCGTCCATCGCTCCGCCCTTCCGAACGCAAAGCGCCCACTCTCCGAGGCGGTCGATGAGTTGGAGCGGTCGCTCATCCTTGCGGCGCTCGATGAAGCGGACGGCAACAAGCTCGAAGCCGCACGGAGTCTCGGCCTGTCCCGCACCAATCTCTATGCGAAACTGCACAAGCACGGCATTTCCCCGGACAGGGAACGCTGAGTCCGATATCCGCCGGCAACCGGCATGCCACCGACTTCGACGGCGCCGAAACGCTTTCGAGATCCCACGCCCAACGAAGCGACGGCGAGGCAGTTCCACTTCCTTTGGGCATGGAAAAACCAGGCGTGCGGCCGGACGAGGATCGCCCGGCCGCACGCCCACGGTTCCATCCGTGGCCTCGGAGGCGGCTACCGGCCGCTGGACTGTCCGGCGGTCGGGTCCGTGCGGGTGCGGCCGGAGGTGCCGGCACCGGTTCGCGGCTGGTCCAGGTTGAGCGCATGCCGGGTGGCGGAGTCCAGGCGGCCGGACGGCTTCAGGTCGTGCGAGCGCTGGAAGTCCTCGAGCGCGGCCCGTGTCGCCGGGCCCCAGCGGCCGTCCACATCGAGGTGGCTGCCGTTGTCGTTCAGGGCCTGCTGGACGTTGCGCACGTTGTCGCGGCTCATGGCCGAGGTGTGCCCGGAGGCGGTTCGGCCACTGGTGTCGCGGTCGACGGACTCGGCCGCCTCGTTGGTCCAGCGGTCGGTCTTGGTGCCGAGGCTTTCGTCCATGGTGTGGCCGGCCACGGCACCGCCGGCACCGCCGACCACAGCACCGACCGGCCCGCCGACCACCGCGCCAGCCACCGCGCCGCCGGCGGCACCGGTGGTTGTGCGTTGGGTGTCGGTGCTGCCGCAGGCGGCGAGCGCGAGGAGCATGGTGGCCGAAAGAGCGGCTTCCTTCAGTCTGAGCATGTTTCCGTTCCCGTTGTGACAGTAATTGACTGAATATGCATAGAAGCCTCGATGCGAGACTGTTGTTCCACAGCGCGGGAAAATTTTACCGTCCGGACCGAAAAATTTAGGGAGCCGGGATGTTCCGACGCGATTGATTGCCGGGTGAAGGCCGCCATCGGTGTGTAAGGCCGGTCCCCGGCTTGGACCCAGCGAACCGGGTGCCGGCCAAAGTCCACAATTCCGTATCCGCGGCACTGTTGGTGGAATGGCGCCTGGAGGGGGCGGTGACGATCCGGCGGGGGAACCGTCGTTGACGCTGCATACGATCGCTGATATCCCGCGTTCGGCGTCACTTCCTCGCCGAACGGAGCGGCTTGTAGACGGCGTTCAAGCTGCCGGGCACCATTTCGCCCTTGTCGTCGAGGCTGAAGCGGAAGGCGGTGATCTCCTGCCCCTCGCGGTCGAGGCGAACCTTTGTGGATGCCAAAATGGCGGCGCCGCCTTCGGTGTCCCTTTTGATGCGCGCCACGACCCGCACCCAGATCGGATAGACGTTTTCCAGGTTGCGGAACAGGTGGATGTTGACCGTGTACTCCCCGGGAGGAACGCCGCGGCTGTAGGACGTCTCGAAATTCACCTCCGTCGGGTCGGCGTAACTGCCCAGATCGTCGCGCAGCAGGTTGAAGATCAGGCCCGACTTGTTGGAGTAGCCGACCGGCACGTCGCCGGGCGCCTGCACCCAGAGATCGACGTCGGTGCGCAGCTTGTCGTCCCAGCGGGCCTCGACGATGACGTTGCCCGGCGGTTCCGTATCGGAAATCCCCTTTCCGTCGGACTTCTTCGACTCGTTGATGAACGGAACCGCGATCACGGCGCATGCGACGAAGCCGCACAGCAGCAGCGTCAGCATGTCACGGGCCACGAGGATGCCCGTCTGGTCGTCGCCGATAAGGTCGTTCATCGGGCACCTGCGCCGCCGACGGAGGGCTGGAGCGGCAGAGGCCGGCGCTCGTCCTTCTCACGCTCGCGGGCGACGACGCGCGCCTGGTCCATGATCGCAGCGCACAGGGACGCGGTCGCGCTGCGCAGCATTTGCAGGTTGCAGGTCGTCCACAGGCACAGAATGCCGCCGAGCATCGTCGCGTAGATGGCCACGCCGATGCCGCGGGCGATCATGCTCACCAGGGCACCGGCCGCAGAGGCGTTGCCCACCTGGTCGGGTGTGATGTTGGCGGCAAACAGGCTGAACCCCCAGGCGGTACCCACCAGACCCAGCAGGCCGAGCGAGTTGGCGATATGCTGGATGTGCGACAGGCGGGTGAACAACCGGATCTCCAGCGCACGCTCGCTCTCGATGCTGGCGACACGGCCGTCGCCACGTTTGAGGCGGTCGAGTTCCTCCCCCACCTTCCAGACGCGATAGGCGGTCAGGAACAGTCCGATGGCAAAGACCCCGAACAGAATTCCGGACGCCAGCGCGATCTCCCCCTCAAGAAGGCGATCCAGCCAGCCGTTTGCGAAGATCATCGCCCCGATGGCAAAGCCGAAGAGGTTGAAGGCGACGAATTTGGTTTTGAGCAGGAGTTCTTCAGCGTTGCCCATGAAGGCCTCCGAGATCGGGCGGTGCTCCGGCCGGCAAGAGGGCGGGCCTCGGCTTCGGATGATAAATGCGCCCCCATCCGTCGCGCGGCCGGGAGATTATGGAGATGCACCGGAGCGGTGGAGGCACCCAGAATGCCGGACGCGTGGTCTCTCCACCCCTTGCTCCTTGTGAACTGGGTTACCCCGAACAGGGCGAGCGTGCCGGTATCGGATGTGAAGGCGGGGTGGCGTTCCTACCTCGCGAGCCTGTCCCGGGAGGCGTTCCGGCTGACCCGGGTCAACGCGCAGCCTCCGCCCGGGACGGCGGTTTGCCGAGCGCGCGGTAGCGGGCCTCGATGGCGTCGATGATGTCCTGGCCGCGCTCCGCCACATAGCGCCAGAGCTGGGCGTGCACCGGCAGCAGCGGCAGGCTGCGGCGGTGCGCGACGTACCAGGAGCGCATCAGCGGCAGCCCCTCCACGTCGAGTTCCTGCAGCAGGCCGAGCGCCAGCTCCAGGCCGATGGTGTGGCGCGAGATCAGCGCGACGCCGATGCCGGCCATGACCGCCTGCTTGATCGTCTCGTTGCTGCTGGAGGTCATCACCACCCGCGGCGTGAAGCCGCCCGCCTGGAAGAAGCGGTCGGTCAGCGCGCGCGTGCCCGCGCCCTCCTCGCGGGCGATGAAGCTGCACCCGGCGAGGTCGGAGAGCCGGAGGCCGCGCGAGCCCGCCAGCGGGTGCGCCGGGTTGCAGACCAGCACGCTGGGGTGCCGGGCGAACGTCTGCGCCACCACTTGCGCCTCGTCGAGGGGGTGGCCCATGATGGCGAGGTCGACCTCGCCCCGCGCCACCGCCTCGTTCACCTCGCGCCGGTTGCCGTCTTGCAGGTGGATGGCGACGCCCGGCCGCTCCGCCTGGAAGCGCGAGACGATGTGCGGGGCGATGTATTTGGCGGTACTCACAAGGCCGATGGCGATGTTCCCGCCGGTGACGTCCTTCAGCGCCTGCATCCTCCGGTCGGCGTCCTCCAGCGCCTGAAGGATGAGCGCGGCGTGCTCCATCAGGTCGTGCCCGGCCTCGGTCAGCACCACGCGGCGGCCCACCCGCTCGAACAGCGGGAAGCCGCAATGGCCCTCCACCTGCTTGATCTGAAAGGAAACCGCGCCGGGGGTCAGGCCGAACTGCTCGGCCACGCGGGCGAAGGACAGGGTGCGCGCGGCGGCGGCGAAGATCTGCAACTGGCGCAGCGTGGCGTGCTGGATGGTCATGGCGGCGGCCTTGTTGAGGAATCCCTCGTCATAATCGCCAGTGTATTTGAATATTCCTCGACCAAGCAATCCGCTACCGTCGCTTCCAGACACAAATCGACCTGCTCCGGGAGGGGACGAGATGAACCATATCGCGGGGAAGCCGACGATCGACCTGAAGGCCCGCTACGCGGCCGGCGTCCTGAAGTACCGGCAGATGGGCTACTGGGAGCCGGACTACGAGCCGAAGGACACCGACGTGCTCGCGGTGTTCCGCATCACGCCGCAGGATGGGGTCGAGCCGGAGGAGGCCGCCGCCGCGGTGGCCGGCGAAAGCTCCACCGCCACCTGGACGGTGGTGTGGACCGACCGCCTGACCAACTGCGAGAAGTACCGGGCCAAGGCCTACCGCGTCGATCCGGTGCCGGGCACGCCGGGCCAGTGGTTCGCCTACATCGCCTACGAGCTGGACCTGTTCGAGGAGGGCTCGATCGCCAACCTCACCGCCTCCATCATCGGCAACGTGTTCGGCTTCAAGCCGCTGAAGGCGCTGCGGCTGGAGGACATGCGGATCCCCGTCGCCTACCTGAAGACCTTCCAGGGCCCGGCCACCGGCATCGTGGTGGAGCGCGAGCGCCTGAACAACTTCGGCCGTCCGCTGCTCGGCGCCACCATGAAGCCGAAGCTGGGCCTGTCCGGCCGCAGCTACGGGCGCGTGGTGTACGAGGCGCTGAAGGGTGGCCTGGATTTCACCAAGGACGACGAGAACATCAACTCGCAGCCCTTCATGCACTGGCGCGACCGCTTCCTCTACTGCATGGAGGGCGTCAACCGCGCCATGGCGGAGACCGGCGAGATCAAGGGCACCTACCTGAACGTCACCGCCGCCACCATGGAGGACATGTACGAGCGCGCCGAGTTCGCCAAGGAGCTGGGCAGCGTCATCGTCATGATCGACCTGGTGATCGGCTACACCGCCATCCAGTCCATGGCGAAGTGGGCGCGGCGCAACGACATGATCCTGCACCTGCACCGCGCCGGGCATTCCACCTACACACGGCAGAAGAGCCACGGCGTGTCGTTCCGCGTGATCGCCAAGTGGATGCGCATGGCCGGCGTCGACCACATCCACGCCGGCACCGTGGTGGGGAAGCTGGAGGGCGACCCCAACGTCATCCGCGGCATCTACGACACCTGCCGCGAGACGCACGTGCCGCAGAACCTCCAGCACGGCATCTTCTTCGACCAGCCCTGGGCCGGCCTCAAGAAGGTCATGCCGGTGGCGTCCGGCGGCATCCACGCCGGGCAGATGCACCAGCTGCTGACCTACCTGGGTGAGGACGTGGTGCTGCAGTTCGGCGGCGGCACCATCGGCCACCCCGACGGCATCCAGGCCGGCGCCACCGCCAACCGCGTGGCACTTGAGGTGATGGTCAAGGCCCGCAACGAGGGGCGCGACATCTGGAACGAGGGGCCGGAGATTCTGCGCGACGCCGCGCGCTGGTGCCAGCCGCTGCGCGCCGCGCTCGACACCTGGAAGGACGTCACCTTCGACTACGCCTCCACCGACAGCGTGGACTTCGTGCCCACGCCGACCGCCGCCTGATCCTTCAGAAGGGAGCCGACCGATGCGATTGACCCAGGGCCAGTTCTCCTTCCTGCCGGACCTGACGGACGGGGAGATCACCATGCAGGTGCAGTACGCCCTCGACCAGGGCTGGGCGGTGGCCGTCGAGTTCACCCGCGACCCGCACCCGCGCAACACCTATTGGACCATGTGGGGCAACCCCATGTTCGACCTGCGCGACGCCAAGGGCGTGATGATGGAGATCGACGCCTGCCGCACGGCCAACCCCGACCAGTACGTCAAGGTGCTCGCCTTCGACAGCTCGGAGGGGTTCGAGACGGTGCGCATGTCCTACCTCGTCAACCGCCCGGCCGACGAGCCCGGCTTCGAACTGGTGCGCGCCGAGGGGCCGGGCCGGCGCGTCGACTACACGGTGCGCAGCCACGCCACCGCGCGGCCGGAGGCGCGTCATGGAGCGTGAGCGCTTCCCCGTGCCGGGGCCGCGGCACCGGCTCGCCCCCTCCATCCTCTCGGCCGACTTCGCGCGGCTGGGGGAGGAGGTGGAGCGGGTGGTCGACGCCGGCTGCGACCTCGTCCACGTCGACGTGATGGACAACCACTACGTCCCCAACCTGACCATCGGGCCGATGGTCTGCGAGGCGATCCGGCCGCGCGCCGCGGTGCCCATCGATGTGCATCTCATGGTGAAGCCGGTGGATGCGCTGGTGCCGCTGTTCGCCAAGGCCGGCGCCGACCTCATCAGCTTTCACCCCGAGGCGTCGGATCACGTCGACCGCACGCTCTCGCTGATCCGCGAGCATGGCTGCCGCGCCGGGCTGGCGCTCAACCCGGCGACGCCGCTTCACCACCTCGACCACGTCATGGACCGCCTGGACCTGATCCTGGTGATGTCGGTGAACCCCGGCTTCGGCGGGCAGTCCTTCATCCCCGCGGCGCTCGACAAGATCGCCGCGATCCGCCGCCGCATCGACCACCACGCCGAGGTGACCGGCCGGACCATCTGGCTGGAGGTGGACGGCGGCATCAAGCCCAACAACATCCGCGCGGTCGCCGACGCGGGCGCGGACACCTTCGTCGCCGGCTCCGCCATCTTCGGGGCGGCGGACACCGACGGCGGCTACCGCGGCGTGGTCAGCCGCATGCGCGCGGCGCTGGCCAATGCCGGGCTTGCGGGGAGGGCGGCATGACCGTGATGGACAAACCGGTCTCGATCGACCTCGACGCGCTGTACCGCGAGTCCGGCATCGGCGCCATGCTGGCCGAGATGGACCGCGAGCTGGTCGGCCTCACCCCGGTGAAGACCCGCATCCGCGAAGTGGCGGCGCTGCTGCTGGTGGAGAAGGCGCGCCGCTCGCTGGGCCTGAAGGCCGAACCGCCGTCGCTGCACATGTGCTTCACCGGCAACCCCGGCACCGGCAAGACCACGGTGGCGCTGCGCATGGCGGGGATCCTGCACGGCCTCGGCTACATCCGCCGCGACCACGTGGTGAGCGTGACGCGCGACGACCTCGTCGGCCAGTACATCGGTCACACCGCGCCGAAGACCAAGGAGGTGCTGAAGCGCGCCATGGGCGGCGTGCTGTTCATCGACGAGGCCTACTATCTCTACCGCCCGGAGAACGAGCGCGACTACGGCCAGGAGGCCATCGAGATCCTCTTGCAGGTGATGGAGGACAACCGCGACGACCTCGTGGTGATCCTCGCCGGCTACAAGGACCGCATGGACACCTTCTTCAAGTCGAATCCCGGCATGGCCTCGCGCATCGCCCATCACGTGGACTTCCCGGACTACGAGCCGGACGAGCTGCTGGAGATCGCGCGGCTGATGGTGGAGCGCATGCACTACCGCTTCGCGCCCGAAGCCGAGCGCGCCATGGGCGAGTACATCGGCCGGCGCATGGCGCAGCCGCGCTTCGCCAACGCGCGCTCGATCCGCAACGCGCTCGACCGTGCCCGGCTGCGGCAGGCCAACCGCCTGTTCGAGGCGCGCGAGCGCGCCGTCGATGCCGACGCGCTGCTGACCATCGCCGAGGAGGACATCCGCGCCAGCCGCGTCTTCGTCCAGTAACCCATCTCCTCATGGCCGGACCCGACGAAAGGAGGATTAAGGCTTATGAGGAAAACACCATAGAATAAAAGAAAATGTCAGCCAGAGCCCCAGGCCGCGATGACAACAACGGGGAAACGCCATGCCGTACCGCCGCACCACGTTCAGCAAGTTCATCATTGACGACCAGCGCCGCCGCGGTGGAGGCGACACCGACCTGACGGCTCTGCTCAACGACGTCCAGACCGCATGCAAGTTTATCGCCACGGCGGTCGCGCGGGGGACGCTTCACCCCATCGCGAACCCGCTGTGCGGCGAGCCGGACGCTCCCCCGTCCGGCTCGCCCACCTCCACCAACGTCCATGGAGAGGTGCAGAAGCCGCTCGACCTCATCGCCAACGAGATCATGCTGCGCACCTGCGAGTACGGCGGCCAGCTCTGCGGCATGGCGTCGGAGGAGATGGACGAGCCCTACGCCATCCCCCCCGAATACCCGCGCGGCCGCTATCTGCTGCTGTTCGACCCGCTGGACGGCTCCTCCAACCTGGACGTCAACCTGACCGTCGGCACCATCTTCTCCATTCTCCGGGCGCCGGAGGGGGTGGACGAGCCGACGGTCGCCGACTTCCTCCAGCCCGGCACCCGGCAGGTGGCCGCCGGCTTCTCGCTGTACGGGCCGGCCGACATGATCGTCGCCAGCTTCGGGGCGGGCGTGCACGGCTTCACCATGGACCGGGAGATCGGCGCCTACACGCTGACCCACCCCGACATGCGCATCCCCGAGGCGGCCTGCGAGTTCGCCATCAACGCCTCCAACGAGCGGTTCTGGGAGCCGCCGGTGCGCCGCTACGTCGAGGAGTGCACGCGGGGCCGCACCGGCCCGCGCGGGCAGGACTTCAACATGCGCTGGAACGCCTGCTTCGTGACGGAGGTCTACCGCATCCTGACGCGCGGCGGCGTCTTCCTCTACCCGCGCGACGTCCGCCCCTCGCACAAGCCGGGGCGGCTGCGCCTGCTCTACGAGGCCAACCCCATGGGCATGCTGGTCGAGCAGGCCGGCGGCGTGGCCAGCACCGGGCGCGAGCGCATCATGGAGGTGCAGCCGACCAGCCTGCACCAGAAGGTGCCGGTGATCCTCGGCTCCAAGGCGGAGGTGGAGCGCATCGTCGCCTACCACACGGCGCACGACCGCGGCGAGGACGCGGCCTTCCATGCGCCGCTGTTCGGCACGCGCTCGCTGTTCCTCGATACCGGGTTCCTCGACACCGGCACCACGCCCCACGCCTGAGGAGGACCGCGCCATGTCGGCCAAGCATCCGATCATCGTGATCACCGGCTCCTCGGGCGCCGGGACGACCACCGTCACCCGTACCTTCCAGACGATCTTCCGGCGCGAGAACATCACCGCCGCCATCGTCGAGGGCGACAGCTTCCACCGCTACGACCGCGTGGAGATGCGCGCCAAGGTCCGCGAGGCCAGCGAGACCCCGAACAGCACCTTCAGCCACTTCGGCCCCGACGCCAACCTGTTCGAGGAGCTGGACACCCTGTTCCACCAGTACGGCGAGACCGGCACCGGCCGCGTGCGCAAATACCTGCACGACGCGGCCGAGGCCGCCCCCTATGACCAGGAGCCCGGCACCTTCACCCCGTGGGAGGAGGTCGAGCCGGGCACCGACCTGCTGTTCTACGAAGGCCTGCACGGCTGCGTGCGGACCGAGACGCTGGACGTCTCCCGCCACGGCGACCTGAAGATCGGCGTGGTGCCGGCGGTGAACCTGGAGTGGATCCAGAAGATCCACCGCGACCGCACCATGCGCGGCTATTCCGAGGAGGCCATCGTCGACACCATCCTGCGGCGGATGCCCGACTACGTGAACTACATCTGCCCGCAGTTCAGCCGGACGCACGTCAACTTCCAGCGTGTGCCGACGGTCGACACCTCCAACCCCTTCATCGCCCGCGACATCCCGACGCCGGACGAGAGCATGCTGGTGATCCGCTTCGGCAACCCCAAGGGGATCGACTTCCCCTACCTGCTGTCGATGCTGAAGGACAGCTTCATGACGCGGGCCAACACCATCGTCTGCCCCGGCGGCAAGATGGCCCTGGCCATGCAGTTGATCTTCACGCCGATGATCTGGCAGCTGATGGACCGCAAGAAGAAGGCGTTCTGACGACTTGAAGCCCTCCCCCGCCTCCGGCGGGGGAGGGTTGGGTGGGGGCCAGGGATTCCCGGTCAGGCGTTGCCCCCACCCTGACCCTCCCCCAGCGGGGCTGGGGGAGGGGATCGACGACACACCGACGAAGGGACCCCGCCCATGACCGCGACCACCCTGGTCCGCGAACAGGACCGCCTTGCCCGGCACCCGGCCGCCGCCGGCCGCCGCCGCTGCGCCGACGCGCTGCGCGCGCTGGCCATCGACGCGGTGGAGGCCGCGAACTCCGGCCATCCCGGCATGCCCATGGGCATGGCTGACATCGCCGAGGCGCTGTGGCGCCACCACCTGCGCCACGACCCGGCCGACCCGCATTGGCCCGACCGCGACCGCTTCGTGCTGTCGAACGGGCACGGCTCGATGCTGCTGTACGGGCTGCTGCACCTCACCGGCTACGACCTGCCGGCCGAGGAGTTGCGGCGTTTCCGCCAGCTCGGCTCGCGCACGCCGGGACATCCGGAATACGGGGTCACGCCGGGGGTGGAGACGACCACCGGGCCGCTCGGCCAGGGCATCGCCAACGCCGTCGGCATGGCCCTGGCCGAGCGGCTGCTGGCCTCCGCGTTCAACTGGCCGGGGCACGTCATCGTCGATCACCGCACCTTCTGCTTCGTCGGCGACGGCTGCCTGATGGAGGGCATCAGCCACGAGGCGTGCTCGCTGGCCGGCACGCTGGGGCTGGAGAAGCTGGTGGTCTTCTACGACGACAACGGCATCTCCATCGACGGGCACGTCGCCGGCTGGTTCGCCGACGACACCCCGGCGCGCTTCGAGGCGTACGGCTGGCGGGTGATCCGCGCCGTCGACGGCCACGACGCCAAGGCGATCGACGCCGCCATCGCCGAGGCGCTGACGCCCTGCGGCAAGCCGACGCTGGTCTGCTGCCGGACGGAGATCGGCTACGGCTCGCCGGGCAAGGCCGGCACCCATGACGTGCACGGCGCCCCGCTCGGCGTCGCCGAGGCGGCGGCGACCAAGGCGGCGCTGGGCTGGGACGCGCCACCCTTCACGGTGCCCGGGGACGTGCGCGCCGCCTGGGACGCACGCGAGCGCGGCGCCGTGCTGCGCTCCGGGTGGGAGGCCCGCTTCGAGCGCTACGCCCAGGCCTTCCCCGAACTGGCGGCGGAATTCACCCGGCGCATGCGGGGCGGCCTGCCGGAGGGGTTCGCCGACGCGGCCGACGCCTGGATCGCCGAGGTGGCGGAGCAGGCGAGCGCCGTCGCCACCCGCAAGGCGTCGCAGCAGGCGATCCAGCGTCTGGCGGCGCTGCTGCCCGAACTGCTGGGCGGCTCGGCCGACCTCACCGGCTCCAACCTGACGGACTGGCGGGGCTGCATGGAGGTGGGGCGGGGCCAGGGAGGCAACTACCTGCACTACGGCGTGCGGGAGTTCGGCATGGCCGCGGTGATGAACGGCATGGCGCTGCACGGCGGCGTCCTGCCCTTCGGCGGCACCTTCCTGGTGTTCTCCGACTACGCCCGCAACGGCATCCGGCTGTCGGCACTGATGGGGCTGCGCGTGGTCTACGTGTTCACCCACGACAGCGTCGGCCTGGGCGAGGACGGCCCCACCCACCAGCCGGTCGAGCACGCCGCCAGCCTGCGCCTGATGCCGAACCTCGACGTCTGGCGGCCCTGCGACGCACTGGAAACCGCGGTCGGGTGGCGTTCCGCGGTCGAGCGCGCGACCGGCCCGAGCGCGTTGCTGCTGTCGCGCCAGAGCCTGCCGGCGCAGGCAGGTGACGACCGCGCCGAGGGGGCCGCGCGCGGCGGCTACGTGCTGGCCGACGCCGCGGGCGCGCCGGACGTGGTGCTGATCGCCACCGGCTCCGAGGTCGCCGTCGCCATGGAGGCGCGCGGGCTGCTCGCCGAGCGCGGCATCGCCGCCCGCGTCGTCTCCATGCCCTGCTGCGAGGCGTTCGAGCGCCAGGATCCGGCGTGGCGGCACGCGGTGCTGCCGGCCGGCGTGCCGCGCGTGGCGGCGGAGGCGGGGGCGACCGGGCTGTGGCGGGCCTATGTCGGGCTGGCCGGCGCGGTGGTCGGGCTTGACCGCTACGGCGAGTCCGCGCCGGCCGGCGACCTTTACAAGCACTTCGGCATCACCGCCGAGGCGGTGGCGCAGCAGGCGCAGCGCCTGTGCCGGTTCTAAGGACGCCGCATACAATCGGGAGGGAAACCAATGGCTCTGATCGCGCTTCGCCAGCTCCTCGACCACGCCGCCGAGCACGGCTACGGCGTGCCCGCCTTCAACATCAACAACATGGAGCAGATGCTCGCGGTGATGAACGCCGCCAGGCGCACCGACGCGCCGGTCATCCTGCAGGCCAGCCGTGGCGCCCGCTCCTACGCCGGCGACGCGGTGCTGCGCCACTTGGTGCAGGCGGCGGTGGAGATGCATCCGGCCATCCCGGTGTGCCTGCACCTCGATCACGGCGACCGGCCGGAGACCTGCATGTCGGCCATCGTCAACGGCTTCACCTCGGTGATGATGGACGGCTCGCTGGAGCCGGACGGCAAGACCCCGGCCAGCTACGCCTACAACGTCGAGGTCACTCGCCGCGTCGCCGCCATGGCGCACATGGCCGGCGTCTCGGTGGAGGGCGAGCTGGGCTGCCTCGGCTCGCTGGAGACCGGTCGGGGGGAGGAGGAGGACGGGCACGGCCACACCGGCACGCTGTCGCGCGAGGCTCTGCTCACCGATCCCGACCAGGCGGCGGACTTCGTGGCGCAGACGGAGGTGGACGCGCTGGCCGTGGCCATCGGCACCTCGCATGGGGCGTACAAGTTCAGCCGCAAGCCGGAGGGCGACATCCTCGCCATGGACGTGGTCAAGGCGATCCACGCCCGGCTGCCCGGCACGCATCTGGTGATGCACGGCGCCTCCACCGTGCCGCAGGACCTCCAGGACATCATCAACGGGCACGGCGGCGCCATCCCGCAGACCTGGGGCGTGCCGATCGATGAGATCGTGGTGGGCATCCGGCACGGCGTGCGCAAGGTGAACATCGACACCGACGCGCGCCTCGCCATGACCGGGCAGTTCCGCCGCGTCCTGTCACGGAACCCCGCCGAGTTCGACCCGCGCAAGTGCCTGAAGCCGGCCATGGACGCCATGCAGGCCATGTGCGAGGAGCGCTTCGCCGCCTTCGCCGCCGCCGGCAAGGCCGCGTCGCTCAAGCCGCTGCCGCTGGACGCCATGGCGCAACGCTACGCCCGTGGCGAACTGACGCCGGGCCTCGCCCTGCGCGCTGCGGCGGAGTGAGGGGAGATGCCCTGAAGTTTGCGCTGCATCAATGTGGCGTTCCTGCCGATCCGATACATTGCCATTGGTTATATGCGCTTGGCCGTATTTGTGGCCGGCGGAGCAATGCGAGGGTCCCATGCGTCACGCCGTGCAACCCTGGATCGCCTCCTGGCGTGAGCTGGCCTTCCTGACGTGCGTGAGCGCCGCTGGGATCATCGCGTCGGTCTATGTGGCGCTGCACGGCCCTACTGCCGAGGACCGCACGCGCTTCGCCGCCGACCAGATCGTCGACCGCGGCCTGCACAACCTGAGCGCCGACGAGTGCCGCACCGCGCTGGCCACCCTGGTGGACGAGGCGCGCGGCCGGTCCGACGTGTTGTGGCTGTGGGTCGAGGAAAGCGTGCCCGGCCGCAGCCTGCGCCGCTACGGCACCGCCGGGACCAGCGTGTCGCGCGCCGCCCCGCGCGGGCACGCCTTCCGCGCCGACGCCCCGCCGGCGGCGACCTGCGCGTACCCGTCCAACTCGCTGCACGCCCTGTCGCTCGGCGGCATCGCCCGCCCGGTGATCGACGCCGCGCCGGACCCCTGGGCGGCCGAGGGCGGGCCGTAACCCTCACGCCGCGTCCAGCGCCCGCCTGATCGCCGCGACCGAGATGTCGGCGTCGGCCTCCGTCGTCGCGCCGATGACCGACAACCGCATCACCCAGCGTCCGCGCCAGTTCGCCCCACCGGCAAAACAGGTGCCGTCCTCCTGGATCCTCCGGATCACCCGCAGGGTGAGGTCGTCGTCGTCCCCGAAGCGGACGATCACCTGGTTCAGCACCACCTCGTTCAGGACCGCGACGCGCGGATCGGCGGCCAGCGCCCCAGCCATGCGGCGGGCCAGCCGGCAGTGCCGCTCCACCATGTCCGCGATGCCCCGCCGGCCGAGGTGGCGGATCATCGCCCAGGTCGCGAAGCCGCGCGCCCGGCGCGACAGCTCCGGGACGGTGTGCGACGGATCGCGCTCGCCTTCGGCGACCGGCGGCAGATAGCTGGCGGCGACGGTCATCGCGCGGCGGTGCGCCTCGGCGTCGCGCACGATGGCGTAGCCGCAGTCATACGGCGTCTGCAGCCATTTGTGGCCATCGGTCGCCCAGGAATCCGCCGCGTCGATCCCGGTGCCGAGGTGGGCGCGCGCCGGGCAGGCCCGCGCCCACAGGCCGAACGCCCCGTCTACGTGCACCCAGGCGCCGCGCGCGTGGGCCAGCGGCACGATGCGCTGGTGCGGGTCGAAGGCGCCGGTGTTGATCTGGCCGGCCTGCGTGACGACGATGATCGGGCCGGAGCAATCGGCCAGCGCCGCCTCGAACGCGTCCGCGTCCATGGCGCCCTGAGCGGTGGTTGCGACGCGAACGACGCGGGCGTGCCCGAGGCCGAGGAACTGGAGCGCCGAAAAGACGGTGGCGTGGGCGTCGTCGCCGATCAGCACCGCGATGGGCGGCGCGCCGAACAGCCCGTCGGCCTCAACGTCCCAGCCGGCGCGGCGCAGCACCTCCCCGCGCGCCGCGGCGAGTCCGACGACATTCGCCATGGTGGCGCCGGTGACGAAACCGACCGATGCCTCGGCAGGCAGCCCGAGCAGATCGAGCAGCCAGCGCGCGGCGATGGTCTCGGCCGCGGCGGCGGCGGGCGCGGCGACGTGGTTGCCGGCGTTCTGCCCCCAGGCGGAGGTCAGCCAGTCGGCGGCGACGCCCACCGGGTGCGAGGCGCCGATGACCCAGCCGAAGAAGCGCGGGCCGGTGGTGCCGCTCAGGCCGGGTTCCGCGCGCGCGATCAGGTCGCGGACGACGGCGTCGGGCGGCTGGCCGGCGTCGGGCGGCTGGCCGGCGTCGGCGAGTGGCGCGTCGAAGGCCTCCAACGCTTCGCGGTAGACCGCTTCCGGGCGCTGGACGCGCGCGTCGATGCCCTGGCGATAGGCGATGGCCGCCTCGGCAGCTTGGCGCCATGCGGACTCGTGCTCGGGATCCAGCCCCATCGTGATTCTCCCCCTGGTTGCCTCTTTTTAGCCGTCATCCCCGCGAAAGCGGGGATCCATACGTTCCATGGCTTCCAGCTTCGGGAGTTATGGATCCCCGCCTTCGCGAGGATGACGATCCGAAAAGTATTTGTGTGAAGCGAACAGGTATCCAGTGCTTAACTGAGGGCCTTCGCGAGGATGACGGCCAAAGAGGTTCTCACAGCCGCCGCGAGGCAGCGCGGATCTCGTCCAGCACGGCCAGGGCGGCGGGGGAGAGCAGGGCGCCTTCGCGCAGCGTGATGCCGATCCGGCGCACCGTCCAGCCCAGCTCGACCCGCATCTCCACGAGGTCGCCCGCAGCGATCTCGTAGTGCAGCTGGTGCGGCGAGATCGCCGTCAGCATGTCGCTGCTGCGCAGCAGGCCGCGCAGCACCGCGAGGTCGCCGGTCTCCACCGAGGGCACCGGCGGCTCGACGGTGAGCTCGCGGAACGACTGGTCGATCAGGTGGCGGCCCGGCGCGCCCGGGCGCGGCAGGATCCAGCGCTGCGCCAGCAGGTCCTTCAGCGTCACCGGCGCGGTCAGCAGCGGATGGCCGGCGCGCACCACGATGCCGAGGCGGTCCTCGAACAGGCTCTCGCTGATCAGCCCGGCGCTCTTCACGTCGGCGCGCAGCGCGCCGACGATGAAGTCCACGTCGCCGTCGCGCAGGCCGGCGACCAGGACCTCGTAGGGGCTCTCCACCGTGGTGACGCGGATGTTGGGGTGGCGCTGCAGGGCGGCGGCGATGGCGGTCGGCAGCACGTAGGTGCGGCCCAGCGGCAGCGCGCCGATGGTGACGCTGCCCTGCGTGGTGCCGGCGATGGCGGCGACGTCGGACTGCATGTGGCGCAGCTCGGCGACGATGCGCTTGCCGCTCGACACGATGCGGGCGCCGACGTCGGTGGGCACCATGCCGCGCATCATGCGCTGGAACAGCGGCTGCCCCAGCGCCTCCTCGACGCGGGCCAGCGACATGCTGGCGCCGGCCTGCGACAGGCCGAGGCGGGAGGCCGCGGCGGACAGCGTGCGCAGCTCCGACACGCCGATCAGCAGCAGCAGCGCCCGGCCGTTGAGCAGCAGGCTGGTGACGGCGTTGCGTTCGACCACCCCCGTCCGCCGGCCGGTGCGGGCGACCTCGTCGAGGGTGCCGGCGACCTCCTGGGTGATGCGCAGCGCGCGGCCGCGCACCGCCTCCCCATAGGCGTTGAGCAGCATGCCGCGCGGCTTGCGCTCGAACAGGGCGACGCCGAGGCTGCGCTCCAGCTCGGCGATGGCGCGGGCGATGGCGGACGACGCCTTGAAGATCTCTTCCGAGGAGCGGGCGATGGACCCGGTCTCCGCCACCGACAGGAAGTCGCGGATGTGGCGCAGGCTGTTCTCGATCCTCTCCGGCGACGGCGCGAACTCGTTCATTCATCCCATCACAAAATGCACAGGCAACCCCAGGAAACGGCAACGCCGTAGCGGGGCCGACTGGCGGCCTTTCCGGAGCATGACGGGAATCGGTCGGAGAGGCATCACAAAATTGGGACGCTTCATCAGGGGGTGGCAACGGCGCCGGCGGCGGGGGCCGCTATAGTGGCGCTCAGCGCTTCGAACAATCGAACCGGTCAACGAACCGCAGGGCGAACGCCCCGGCCGGCAGCGCGTGAAGAAGAAATTGCACCAGCAAAGGTTCTGGAGGAAACGATGAGTGCCGCCGTCACCCTCGAAATACGCTCCTTCATCAACGGGCGCGGCATGTCCGCGCGGCAGTGGGTCCTGACGGCCCTGTGCTTCCTCATCGTGCTGACCGATGGCATGGACGTGGCCATCATGGGCTTCGTGGCGCCGGCGATCATCGGCGACTGGGAGATCTCGCGCGCCGCCTTCGGCATCGTCATGGGCGCCGCCCCCATCGGGCTGGCGGTCGGCGCCATCTTCGCCGGGTCCTCGTCGGACTGGTTCGGGCGCCGCAAGGTGCTGCTGCTGTCGGTGCTGAGCTTCGGCGTCTTCACGCTGCTGACCGCCTTCGCCCGCAACCCCACGGAAATGGCGCTGCTGCGCTTCCTGACCGGCCTCGGCCTGGGGGCGGCGATGCCGAACACCACGACGCTGCTGTCGGAGTACGTGCCGGAGCGCTCGAAGTCGTTCCTGCTGGCCGCCATGTTCACCGGGTTCAACGTCGGCTCGGCCGCCATCGGCTTCATCGCCGCCTGGCTGCTGCCGGTGCACGGCTGGCAGTCGGTGCTGTTCTTCGGCGCGGCGGTGCCGCTGGCGCTGTTCCCGCTGCTGCTGCTGGCGCTGCCGGAATCGGCGCGCTTCATGGTGGTGCGCAACGTCGCGCAGGAGAAGATCGGCGCCGTGCTGGCCCGCATCTCCGGCGCCGACCTGACCGGCTTCACCCGCTTTACCCTGCGCGAGGAGACGGTGGCGGCCAAGCAGCCGATCGCCGTGCTGTTCACCGGCGCCTACGCGCTGCGCACCATCACGCTGTGGATTACCTACTTCATGGGCCTGCTGGTCATCTACCTGACCACCAGCTGGCTGCCGACCATGATGAAGGACGCCGGCATGTCGCTGGATCGGGCGGCCAACGTGACGGCGATGTTCCAGCTGGGCGGCACCGCGGGCGCCATCCTGGTCGGGCTGGCCATGGACCGCTTCGGCGCGGTGCGTTCGATCAGCCTGTCCTACGTGCTGGGCGCCGTGGCGCTGGTGGCGCTGGGCGTCGGCGGCCTGCAGTCGGTGTGGCTGGCCGCGGTGGTCGCCGCCGTCGGCTTCTGCATGAGCGGCGCGCAGACCGGCCTGAACGCCTACGCCCCGGGCTGCTACCCGACGCAGGCCCGCGCCACGGGGGTGAGCTGGATGCTGGGCGTCGGCCGGACGGGCAGCATCCTCGGCTCCTCCATCGGCGGCGTGCTGCTGGGCTTCGGCTGGGGCTTCGAGGGGATCTTCGCGGCGCTGGCGGTGCCGGCGGTGCTCGCGGCGGCGTCGCTGTCCTTCGACGGCCCGTCCCGGCGCGAGCGTCGCCAGCTCGACGAGCAGCCGGCGGCCGCCGAGTAAACGAACCGAACAAAGAAAACAAAGGGAACACGTCATGGCACGGATCATTGGCGGCATCGCCTGCTCGCACACCCCGACCATCGGCTTCGCCGTGGACTCGGACAAGCGCAAGGACCCCGTCTGGGCGCCGATCTTCGAGGGCTTCGAGCCGGCGCGGCGCTGGCTGCAGGAGAAGAAGCCGGACGCCCTGTTCATGATCTTCAACGATCACGTGACGTCGTTCTTCTTCGACCACTACTCGGCTTTCACGCTGGGCATCGACGGCGAGTACGGCGTCGCCGACGAGGGCGGCGGTCCGCGCGACCTGCCGGCAGTCAAGGGGCACGCGGCGCTCGCCCAGCACATCGGCGCCTCGCTGATGGCCGATGAGTTCGACATGTCCTTCTTCCAGGACAAGCAGCTCGACCACGGCAGCCTGTCGCCGCTGTCGATGCTGTGCGACCGTGACGGGACCTCGTGGCCGGTTCCCATCGTGCCGCTGGCGGTCGGCGTGCTGCAGTTCCCGATCCCCTCGGCCAGGCGATGCTGGAAGCTGGGGCAGGCGCTGCGCACCGCCATCGAGAGCTACCCCGAGGACATCTCGGTCGCCATCGTTGCCACCGGCGGCCTGTCGCACCAGGTGAGCGGGGCCCGCGCCGGCTTCAACAACACCCAATGGGACAAGGACTTCCTCGACCTGTTCGAGAACGACCCGGAGGCGCTGACCCGCCTGACCATCGCCGACTACGCGGCGCTGGGCGGCGTCGAGGGGGCGGAGGTCATCATGTGGCTGATCATGCGCGGCGCTCTGTCGGCCAACGTGAAGAAGCTGCACGAATCCTATTACCTGCCGTCGATGACCGGCATCGCCGTGGCGGTGTACGAGAACCAGGATCGGCCGCTGCCGGTGGACAAGGGGGCGGAGCAGCGCGCGCACATCGGCCGCCAGCTGGCCGGCGCCGAGACGATCGACGGCATCCACCCCTTCACCCACGCGGTCAGCGTCAAGGCGTACCGGCTGAACCGGTTCCTGCACCGCCTGATCGACCCGGAGCACCGCCGCCGCTTCCTGGAGGAGCCGGAGGCCGCCTTCGCCGCCGCCGGCCTCACCGACGAGGAGAAGGACATGGTGCGCCGGCGCGACTGGGACGCGCTGATCCGCTATGGTGTCATCTTCTTCATGCTGGAGAAGCTGGGCGCGGTGGTCGGCGTGTCCAATCTTCACATCTACGCCGCCATGCGCGGCCAGACGCTGGAGGAGTTCCAGGCCACCCGCAACGCCCCCAACGCCCTCTACTCGGTGACGGGCAAGCAGGGCATGGGCAACCTCGCCTGGGACAAGAGCAAGTAACGACGAAGAAGGGGGGCAGACGCCATGATTATCGACATCCACGGTCACTACACCACCGCACCCAAGGCCCTGGAGGCGTGGCGCCAGCGGCAGATCGCCGGCCTCACCGACCCCTCGCAGGCGCCCAAGGCGTCGGAGCTGTCGATCAGCGACGCCGAGCTGATGGAGAGCATCGAGGTCAACCAGCTGGCCAAGATGCGCGAGCGCGGCTCGGACCTGACGGTGTTCTCGCCGCGGGCGAGCTTCATGGCGCACCACATCGGCGACTTCCAGACCTCCTCCACCTGGGCCGCCATCTGCAACGAGCTGTGCTTCCGCGTGTCGCAGCTGTTCCCCGACAACTTCATCGGCGCGGCCATGCTGCCGCAGTCGCCGGGCGTCGATCCGAAGACCTGCCTGCCCGAGATCGAGAAGTGCGTGAAGGAGTACGGTTTCGTCGCCATCAACCTGAACCCCGACCCGTCGGGCGGGCACTGGACGTCGCCGCCGCTCTCCGACCGCCACTGGTACCCGATCTACGAGGCCATGGTGGAGTATGACCTGCCGGCGATGGTCCACGTCTCCACCTCGTGCAACGCCTGCTTCCACACCACGGGTGCCCACTACCTGAACGCCGACACCACGGCGTTCATGCAGTGCCTGACCTCGGACCTGTTCAAGGACTTCCCAACCCTGAAGTTCATCATCCCGCACGGCGGCGGCGCGGTGCCCTACCACTGGGGCCGGTTCCGCGGACTGGCGCAGGAGATGAAGAAGCCGCAGCTGCGCGAGCATCTGCTGCACAACATCTTCTTCGACACCTGCGTCTACCATCAGCCAGGCATCGACCTGCTGACCAAGGTCATCCCGGTCGACAACATCCTGTTCGCGTCGGAGATGATCGGCGCCGTGCGCGGCATCGACCCGGAGACCGGGCACTACTACGACGACACCAAGCGCTACATCGAGGCGGCGCCGTTCCTGACCGACGAGGACCGCTTCAAGATCTACGAGGGCAACGCGCGGCGGGTCTATCCGCGGCTCGACCAGGCGCTCAAGGCGCGGGGGAAGTAGCCGCCAGTTCCCGCGCCACCTCCAGGAACGCCCGCACCACGGCCAGCCGGCGCCGCTCGCGCAGGCAGACCACGGACTCCTCCATCTCCACCCGCACCCCGTCCAGCGGCAGCAGGACGAGGCGCGGGTCGGGGGTGAACTCAGCGGCCGAGATGAAGCCGAGGCCGAGGCCGGCCGCCACCGCCTCAACCACCGCCTCGCGGCTCTCGATCTCCAGTGTGGAGGCCGGGGTCAGGCCGGCGTCGGCGAAAGCCTGCTCGACCAGCGTGCGGGTCATCGAGCCGGACTCGCGCATCACCAGCCGCTCCGCCGCCATCTCCGGCAGCGTCACCGTGCGCCGCCGCGCCAGCCGGTGGCCGCGCGGCAGCAGCGCCTTCACCGGGTCGCGGCGGAACGGCACGATGGTCAGGCGCGGGTCGCCCGGCACGCCGCCGAGCACCGCCACGTCGATCTTCGTGTCCAACAGCCCTTGCAGCAGAACCTGCGAGTTGCCGACCGACAGCGTCACCGTCGGCCCCGGGTGCTGCCTGGCGAAGGCGGCGAGCAGCGGCACGGCGTGGAACGGCCCGTCGGCGCCCACCGCCAGCGAGCCGCCCTCCAGATGCCGGACGCCGGCCAGCAATTCCAGTGCCTCCTGCTCGGCGGCGAACAGGCGGCGGGTGACGGCGAACAGCGCCTGCCCGACCTCGGTCAACGCGACGCCGCGCCGGCTGCGGTCGAACAGCAGCACGCCGTGCGCGTCCTCCAGCGCCTTCACCTCTTGCGACAGGGTCGGCTGGGTGACGTGCAGCAGGCGCGCCGCCTTGGTGAAGCCGCCCTCCGTGGCGACGGCGTGGAAGGCGCGGAGGTGGGCGGTATTGATGGACTTCATCTATGGTGCCATGGACGAAATGGGCAGTGCTTATGGTACGCCGTCCGCCACCGCCGGCCAAGCCCGCCGCTGCTGCGTTGTGGTTGCGATCGTTCCTGTCATTTGCAAGTCATGGATATTTTTTTGCCGATCCGGTAAAACCCCGCGTGCAATACTGGCTTATGCCGGAAGCGTGGCCGTGGTGTGCGGGGGAGGGCGTCGTGAGCGCGAGGAACGGGGACGGGCTTTCCGTGGAAGCCGTGGCGGCACTGGGCGCGCGGCGTCTGGCCGAGCTGCTGGTGCGGCACGCCGGGGGTGACGCGGCGCTGGCCGCCGACCTGGACATGGCGCTGCTGGCCGCCGGCCCGGCCGATCGGCTGGCCGAGGCGCTGGCGGCGGACATCCGTGCCATCGACGCCGATCGCCGCGACTGCGATACCACCGGGAGTGGCGGGCTGGCCGCGACGCTCGACCGGCTGCGCGCGGCCCTTGCCGGCGACCTGGCTCCGCGCGCGCCGCGACGGGCGGCGGAGCTGCTGGAGCGCTTCCTGCGCCTCGACGCCGGGGTGTTCGCGCGCTGTGACGATGCCGACGGGCTGATCGGCGACGTCTTCCGGCTTGCCGTGGCCGATTGCGGCCGGGCCTGGGCGGCGGTGCCGGACCGCGATCCGTGCCGCGTCGCCGAGGGGGTGTTCGAGCTGTTCGCCGAGAACGACCATGGCGTGCGCGACGACGTGGTGCCGGTGTTCCGTGACGCGCTCGGTCCGGTCGGCCTGGACGCCTTGGAGGGGCTGATCCGCCACCGTCTGGGCGCGCTGTCCGCCGATCCGGGAAGCTGGCGTGAGGCGGAACTGATCCGCGTGCTGATCGAGATCGCCGACGCGCGCGGCGACCTCGACGGCTTCATCGCCCTGCACGAGCTGGCCGGCACGGAGTCCGTCGCCGTCAACGACATCTGCGAGCGGCTGGCCGCCGCCGGCCGGCTGGAGGAAGCGCTGGAACGCACCGAGCGGGCCGAGGTTCCGGACTGGCGGCGCGGCGACATCGACCGGCTGCGCATCGGCATCCTGCACCGGCTGGGCCGGCAGGCGCAGGCGCAGGCGCAGCGCCGCGCGCTGTTCGCCCGCACGCTGTCGCCGACCGTGCTGGAGGAGTACCTGGAGGCGCTGCCGGCGGCCGAGCGCCCGGCGGCGCTGGCCGACGCGGTCGCCCTGGCGCGCGGCCACGCCGACGTGCACGGCGCGCTGGACCTGCTGGTCCGCCACGACCTCGACGCCGCCGCGGCGCTGGTGCGCGAGCGGGTGCAGGACGTCAACCCACAGCTCTACCGCGTGCTGCGGCCGGCGGCCGAGCGGCTGGCCGGGGCGCACCCGCTGGCCGCGGTGCTGCTGCGCCGCCGGCTGGCCGACGGCGTGCTCGAGCAGGGGCAGGCGGCGGCCTACGGCTACGCGGTGATGGACCTGGAGGCGGCCGAGCGGCTGTCCGGTGCGGTGGTGGACTGGGCCGGGCATCCGCCGGCCGACGCGTACCGGCGCGACCTCGCGGCGCGCCACCGCCAGAAGCGCGGGTTCTGGGAGCGCATGCGGCAGGCCGGGTTGGACTGGCGGCGCTGAGGGGCGCCGCCCCAGGTCAGGCGGTGCGGACGCGGGCGATGAAGGTGTCCACCTCCTGGCGCAGGCGTTCGGCCATGCCGGACAGGTCGCGCGCCGCGGCGAGCACCTGACCGGCCGCCGAGTCCGCCTCCGCCGCGCCCCGGCTCACGTCGCTGATGGTGCCGTTCACCATGCGGGCGCCGTGTGCCACCTCCTGGACGTTGCGGCCGATCTCGGCGGTCGCCGCGCTCTGCTCCTCGACCGCGGCGGCGATGGCGCCGGAGATGCCGTTCACGTCGGCGATGGTCTTGCCGATCCGACGGATGGCCTCGACCGCGCCGCCGGTCTGCGCCTGGATTTCCGAGACCTGGGCGGAGATGTCGTCGGTGGCCTTGGCGGTCTGGTTGGCCAGCTGCTTGACCTCGCTGGCGACCACCGCGAAGCCCTTGCCCGCCTCGCCCGCACGGGCGGCTTCGATCGTCGCGTTCAAGGCCAGCAGGTTGGTCTGGCTGGCGATGTTCTGGATCAGGCTCACCACGTCGCCGATGCGCTGGGCCGCCGTGGCGAGGCCCTCGACGGACGCGTTCGTCCGCTCCGCCTCGTCGACGGCGCCCCGGGAGATGCGCGACGCGTCGCTGACCTGCCGGCTGATCTCGCCGATGGAGCTGTTCATCTCCTCCGACGCCGCGGCGACCGTCTGCAGGTCGGTCGTCGCCTGCGCGGTCAGCGCGGCCACCGAACCGGAGGCGCGGGCGGATTCCTGCGCGATGGACGACATGCTCTGCGCGTTGGCCTGCAACTGGGTCGCGGCCGAGGACACCGCCTGGACGACGCCGCGCACGCTCGCCTCGAACTGGTCGGCCATCCGGACCATCGCCGCCTTGCGTTCCTCCTCGGCCTTCCTCTCGGCCTCGCGGGCCTCGTGTTCCAGCGTGCGCGTGCGCTCCATGTGGTCGCGGAAGACCTGCACCGCGTTGGCCATCGTCCCGATCTCGTCCCGGCGCTGCGCGCCCTCGACCCGCACGCCGAGGTCGCCGTGCGCCAGGGCCTGCATGTTGCCGGCCAGGAGCAGGATGGGGCGGCTCACCGACCGGCTGGCGAAGAGCACGACGACGGCGACCACCACCACCAGCGCCAGGGTGACGGCCACCGCCTTGGTCAGCTTGTCGTGGAAGGTCGCGTCGATGTTGTCGACATAGATGCCGGTGCCGAGCACCCAGCCCCAGCCGGCGGTCTTGCGCGCGTAGCCGATCTTCGGCGACGGAACGTCCGAGCCGGCCTTCTGCCAGACGTAGTCGACGGCCTCGCCGCCGCGCTGCGCGCCGGCGATCAGCGCCTGGATGAACAAGGTGCCCTTCGGGTCCTTGGCTTCCCAGAAGCTCTTGCCCTCGAAGTCGGGACGGGCGCCGTGGACGTGCGCGATGCCCTTCTCGTCCACGGCGAAGAAATACTCGTTGCCGGAATAGCGGATCGCGCGCAGCGCGTCCTTGGCCATCCGCTGGGCGTCCGCCAGCGGCATGGCGCCCTTGGCCGCCTGCGTCTCGAAGTTGCCGACCATGGTCACCGCGCTTTCGACGAGCGCGCGGGTCTGCGCCTTGCTGGCGTCCACCAGCGCGCCGCGCAGATCGAGAAGCAGCAGCATGGCCAGGACCGCCAAGGCGCCGACCGAGAGCAGGGGCAGAGCGAGCAGCTTGCCGCGGATGCCGGTCATCGAATTTCCCATCTCCACCCTCCAGCTCTCACGTTGCCCGTCACGCACATGAGCATACGATGGTATGCGTTCCGAGCGAATACCATAGATCGGCAAGCAATGGAGCGCCAATGTCCTTGCTGTATTGCCAAAAATATAGGTTCATCAAAGTATAAATCGTACGAGCACGTTAGGATGCCGTGCTTGTCATGCGTTTGAAGTTTTAGATGACATGCACGAAGCCGCTTCCGCATGAGCGAATCTTTCCCTTGGTGGAGGAAAGTGCTGTCGCCTGAGCGTAACGATGCCGGCGGCCGATCAACCCTTCGAAATCTTATAATTAATGTTACAGATGGTCGCCGTCGTTGAGGCGCAATTGCTTCATTCCAATAAGTAAAAATGAGAGATGCCCCGTTTCATACAGGGATATGCAAAATGAAACGGCGAGATATCGTTCGAATTCGAAAACGGTTTACCGAATCTTTGGAGTTGCCCGCCTAGCGTGACTCGCACTTGAGGGCGAAGAGTGCGCCGCTGGAGCCGGTTTATGAGGAATTATTGGACAAGATCCCCGTGTTTAATGGTTGTGCTTCTGGCGCTGCTCGCGGCCGGGTTGGCCGCTTACCTCGATTACGCAAAGTTTGCCTCGACTTTTAATAAAGAAGATTCGGTCCTTGCGTTCCAACTGGTTGCGTTGATTGCGGCAATGCTCGCGGCGGTCGGCCTGCTGGCGCGGCGGGCGCCGGCCCTCTTCGATGCGGTGGCGCGCGCACCGCTGCGCGGGCTGGCGCTGGCCGGGGCGGCGGCGGGGACGGTCACGCTTGGCGCGCTGGCGGCCATGGGCGCCGAGGCGGCGCAGCTCCTGGCCGCGGACGCCGCGGTGGTGCTGCTGGTCGTGCTGCTGCTGGCGCACGAGGCCCTGCGGCTGCTCGCCGCCCGCACGGCGGTCGCGCCGGGGGAGGGCGTGGGGAGCCTCGCCGGAATCCGCGCCGCGCTGTTCCTCTTCATGCTGGCGGAGGAGCTGTCGCGCTCCTTCCTGCCGCTCTACGTGCGCGAGCTGTACACGCCGCTGCCCGGGCTGTCCGACACGCTGGCCATGGGGCTGCCGATCGCGCTGTTCATGCTGCTGGTCGCGGTGTTCACGCCGTTCGCGGGCGTCTGGGCCGACCGCTTCGGCAGCCGGCGCACGCTGCTGTTCGGCACGCTGCCGGCGGTGGCGGGGTTCGTCGGCACGGCGGCGGCGCAGACGCTGCCCGAGCTGCTGGTCTGGCGCAGCGCCTGCGCGCTCGGCTACGCGGTGATGTTCATCGGCGCGCAGGGCTTCATCGCCCGTCACACCGGCCGGCAGGACCGGGCGCGCGGCATGGCGCAGTTCGTCGTGGCCGTGGTGGTCGCCGGGCTGTGCGGCGCGCCCGTCGGCGGCATCCTCGCCGATCATCTCGGGCCGCGCACGGTGTTCTGGGTATCGGCGGCGCTGGCGCTGGCCTCGGCGCTGGCCGCCCGGGGGCTGCTGCCGTCCGAGGCGCCGGAGCGGGCGGAGCGCGCGGTGGCGTGGCGCGACTACGCGCTGGTGCTGGCGAACCGCCGCTTCCAGGCGCTGCTGCTGCTCTCCTCGGTGCCGACCAAGGTGATGCTGACCGGCTGGCTGTTCTATCTGGTGCCGGTCCACCTGCACGACCTCGGCGCGACGCCGGCCACCATCGGCCGCACCATGATGGCGTACGGGCTGACCATCGTACTGCTCGGCCCCTGGTTGTCGCGCATGGCCGACCGCAGCGGCCGGCACGCGCTGTTCGCCGGGGCCGGCGGGCTGGTCGGCGGCGGCGGCGCGCTGGCGGTGCTGCACTCGCCCGGACCGGCGGCGGTGCTGGCCGGCGTCGCGGCGCTGGGGCTGGCGCACGCGCTCAACAACGCCACGCAGCTGGCCCTGGTGCCCGAAGTGGCGCGCGCCGAGTGCGCCCGCATCGGCCGCACCAGCGTCTTCGCCATCTACCGCCTGCTGGAGCGCGCCGGCGCCGTGCTCGGCCCGGTGATCGCCGCGGCGCTGGCCGATTGGTTCGGCGCGGTGGCGGCGCTGGGGGCGCTCGGCGTGCTCAGCCTGCTGACCTCCGCGGCGTTCTGCGCCGTGTTCGTGCGGGACGCCGCGGCGCTCCCGCAGACCGTCGGGGAGGGTGCCCCATGAGCCTCGCCCGGATCCGCCGTAAACCCACCACAGAAGCGATGACGCCCATGCACGACCATCTGGTTGCGG
This sequence comes from Azospirillum sp. TSO22-1, assembly GCF_003116015.1. GTDB lineage: Bacteria > Pseudomonadota > Alphaproteobacteria > Azospirillales > Azospirillaceae > Azospirillum. The sequence goes on along the minus strand of NZ_LGQZ01000058.1, from coordinate 29,166 downwards.
AGCGGACACCGCCCGTCGCGGCGCCGCACTTCGCGCCGAGCAACACCGACCGGCCCGACGCCGAGCCGATGGCCGCGCTCGCCGCCATCCTGCGGGCGCTGGGGATCGCCTCGCCCGAGCAGATGGGCTGGAAGGACTACGACAAGGTGATGCGCGCCGTCGAACCGCTGATCGGCAGCGGCCACGTGCTGCGCCACTTCGACTACACGCACCCGGCCGTGCTGCAGACCGGCACGGTGGAGCGGCTGCGCGCCGACTACACCGTCCGCCTCGCCTACACGGAGTGGGGCAGCCCGCTGCGGCCGACCCTGCTGTGCCTGGGCGGCATCGCCAACGCGGCGCGGCGCTTCGACTATCTGGCGAAGGCGCTGTCGCACCAGTACCACGTGCTGTGCCTGGACTGGGCCGGGCGCGGGCGCAGCGGCTGGCTGACCGAGCAGTCGGACTACAGCTTCGAGAGCAATGTTGCCCAGGTGATGGCGCTGATCCGCCACAAGCGGCTGGGCCGGGTGACGCTGATCGGCTCGTCGCTCGGCGGCTGCGTGGCGATGCGGGTGGCCAGCGAGGCGCCACATCTGGTGGACCGCCTGATCCTCAACGACATCGGCCCCTTCATCCCGGTGGAGAGGCGGCGGCGGCGCGCGGAATCGGTGGCTCGCCACTACGTCTTCCGCCAGCCGGCGCAGCTGTTCCGGCGCACCGGCGCCTCGCAGAAGAACGACGGGCCGGTGGACGACACGGTGCTGCTGCACAACAGCTTCCACCAGACCCGCTGGTCGGAGGAGAACGGCGGCCGCGTCTACCGCCACGACATCCGCGCGCTGCAGAGCTACCGCGACGAGGCTGGACACGACCACGACCAGTGGGACGACTGGCAGCGCATCGATTGCCCGGTGCTGGAGGTGCACGGGCTGATGACCGACGCGCTGCTGGACTCGACCATCGAGCGGATGCTCGCCAAGCCGCGGGTCGGCGTCCTGCACATCCCGCAGGTCGGCCACACGCCGACGCTCAGCGACCCGCTGCACATCGAGGCGCTGAAGGGCTGGCTGCGCGCCCCCGACGCCTGGCCGAAGGAGAGCACCGTCGGCTGGACGCCCGGCCCAGACCGCGTGCTGTTCCGCTGAGGGGGCGGGGATGAGCGAGGGCTTCCACTTCGTCCGTCACGGCCAGACGCCGGACAACCTGCTGGGCGTGCGCTGTGGCGGCGACCGCGAGGTGCCGCTGACCGCGCGCGGCCTCGCCGACGCCGAGGCGGCGGCGGAGCGCTTCGCCGCGGCGGGCCGGCCGTGCCGGCTGGTGATCGCCGGGCCGCTGGAGCGCACGACCGTGACCGGGACGGTGTTCGCCTCGGCGTTGAAGGTGCCGATGGTGACGCGCGGCTGGCTGCGCGAGCGCACGCTGGGCGCCTGGAACGGCCTGCCGATCGCCGAGACCCGCGCCTGGATCGCCGAGGGACGCACCCCGCCCGGCGGCGAGGCGGAGGCGGACTTCGCCGCCCGCGTGCTGGCCGGCGTGGCGGAGCTGGAGGCGAGCCTGGGCGACTGGCCGTTGCTGGTCGGCAGCAAGGGCGTGGCCCGTGTGCTGCTGCACCGGTTGGCCGGGCGGCCGGGCGTGGAGCTGGGGAACTGCGCGGTCGTCGGCTTCGCGCGCGCCGCGCCGGGCCGCTGGGTTGCTGAAATCCATGAAACAGAGGAACCGCGCACCGAGCGCGTGACGAGGACCGAGGAGTAGGACGATGAAGCTCAAGATCGGAATGCGGTTGCTGCTGCTGGTGTTCGGCGTGGCGCTGCTCGGCGCCGTGGCGGGAGCCAGCGTCCACCTGACGGGCATGCGCGAGGCGCTGCTCGAACAGCGCAAGGCCAAGGTGAAGGAGATGGTGGATGCCGCCAGCTCGGTCATCGCGCTGTACGGCGACCTGGAGAAGCAGGGCAAGCTGACGCGCGAGCAGGCGCAGGACCAGGCCCGCACCGCCGTGCGCGCCATGCGCTACGGCGACGGGGAGTACTTCTTCGTCTACGACTTCCAGGGGTTGCTGCTCGTGCACGGCCTGCGGCCGCAGCTCGAGGGCAAGAACTTCCTGGACCGCGAGGACCCCTACAAGGTCCGCTACAACGTCCTGATGACCGAGGCGGCGCGCAAGGGTGGCGGCTTCGTCGCCTACCACTACGCCCGCAGCGACGGCGCCACGCCGTCGCCGAAGATCGCCTACGCCACCGGCCACCAGCCCTGGCAGTGGATGATCGGCACCGGCCTCTACACCGACGACGTGGACGAGGAGTTCCGCGCCCGCGCCGCGCGCGAGCTGCTGTTCACCGTGCTGGTGCTGGCGGTCAGCGTCGGCGTCGGCGTGTGGGTGGCGCGCGGGCTGTCGGGGCCGCTGCTGCAGCTGCGCGACGTGCTGGGCCGCATCGGCAGCGGCGACTACGCGGTGGACGTGCCGCACGCCGGGCGCCCGGACGAGATTGGCGACATCGCCCGCACCGTCCGCGGCCTCGCCGCCACGCTGGCGTCGGCGCGCGACACCGCGGAGAACCTTGAGCACGAGCGGACATCCCGCGACCAGCAGCGCGAGCGCCTGTCCGCCCGCGCCACCCAGTTCGCCCGCGCCATGGACGAGGTGGTCGCCGGCCTGAGCAGCGCCGCGACCTCGCTGCATGGCCGCTCCGCCACTCTGGCCGGCGACGCCGCCGCCGCGACCGAGCAGGCGCACGCCGCCGCCGGCGCGGCGCAGGGCGCCTCGATCAGCGTCGAGACCGCGGCGCAGGCCAGCGAGGAGCTGCGCAGCTCCATCGCCGCGATCAGCCGTCAGGTGGAGAGCGCCGCGCAGACCGCCGCCCGCGCGGTGACCGAGACCGCCAACACCACCGGCATCGTCTCCGGCCTCGTCTCCGCGGCCGAGCAGATCGGCGCGGTGGTCGAGCTGATCAACTCCATCGCCGGGCAGACCAACCTGCTGGCCCTCAACGCCACCATCGAAGCCGCCCGTGCCGGCGAAGCGGGCAAGGGCTTCGCCGTGGTGGCCTCGGAGGTCAAGTCGCTGGCCAACCAGACGGCGAAGGCGACCGAAGACATCCAGGCGCAGGTCGGCGCCATCCGCGCGGCCACCGGCAACGCCATCGGCGCCATCGAGGGCATCGCGGCGCTGATCAAGAGCCTGAGCGGGCTGAACGGCGAGGTCGCCTCGGCGGTGCAGCAGCAGGAGGCGGCGACCCACCAGATCTTCGCCAGCGCCCGCGCGGCGGCTGACAACTCGCGCCGCGTCACCAGCAGCGTCGAGGCGCTGTCGACCACCGTGTCGACCACCAGCGCACAGATGCGGGAGGTGACCAGCGGCGCGGAGAGCGTGTCCAACCAGTCCGAGCGCCTGAAGGACGAGGTGCGCCGCTTCGTGGCGGAGGTCAGCGCGGGGTGATGGGTGGGGCGCGCGGGCACATCGCGCGCCCTGCTCTGTTTCCAGAGGGACACGTCATCCTCGATGGAGTCCCGACATGCCCAAGGCGGAATCGAAGAAGCAGCAGATGGCGGCGGGTGCGGCGCTTGCCGCAAAGCGCGGCGAGATGCCGGAATCGCACCTGCGCGGCGCGTCCAAGGAGATGGCCAAGTCGATGTCGGAGAAGGAACTCCACGACATGGCCGCCACCAAGCGCAAGAACCTGCCGACGCGGGAATCGAAGGACTGACCCGGAAGGGGCTCCCCCTTGGAGGAGCGCCCTGTCCGCAAGAGGTCCCGGAAGAGGCGTTGTGCCGCCGGGCCGCAGGGACGACCTCCGGTGCGGAGGTGCCATGTCCCTGCTTGCCCTGTGCGCCCTGATGGCGTTCGCCGCGCACGCCCTGCGCTGGCGGCCGAACGGCATGCTGCGCTCGGTCTGGATGCTCGCCGTGATGCTCGGCGTGCTGGGGATGCTGGTGTAAGGGGCGCCCTACGCCACCAGAGGCTCGTGCCGAAGCGGCGTGGTCTCCCGCGCGAGGCCGAGGGCGAAGTAGGCCCTGGTGTGCTCCATGCGCAGGTGGGCGTCGAACGCCTCCTGGTCGGCGAAGTGCTCCCACAGCACGAAGCGGCCGGGCTGGCCGCGCACGCGCATGGCCCGGAAGGTGCGGCAGCCGGGTTCGCGCCGGGTGGCGGCGCACAGCGTGTCCAGCGCCTGCGCCAGTTCGGCGTCCTTGCCGGGAACCGCCTCGATGGTGGCGGTGATGACGATGTCGGGGATGGTCATGGCGGCCTCCGTCACGCGTTCAGTCCCTTCATGCCCTCGGCGGGGTAGCGGTCGCCGGCCGCGGCGCCGCGGGGCAGGGCGGCGGAGAGGGCGGCGACCTCCTCCGGCGTCAGGCGCAGCGCGGCGGCGCCGACGTTTTCCTCCAGGTAACGGATGCGCTTGGTGCCGGGGATCGGCAGGATGTCCGGCCCCTGGGCCAGCAGCCACGCCAGGGCGATCTGCCCCGGCGCACAGCGCTTGGCCTCGGCCAAGGTCTTCACCGCCTCGACCAGCCGCAGGTTGGCGTCGAGGTTGCCGTCCTGGAAGCGCGGCGACAGGCGGCGGAAGTCGTTCTCCGCCAGCTGCTCGCGGCTGGTGACGGCGCCGGTCAGCATGCCGCGCCCCAGCGGCGCGTAGGCGACGAGCCTCACACCAAGCTCGCGGCAGGCGGGCAGCACCTCGTCCTCCACGTCGCGGGTCCACAGCGAGTACTCGCTCTGCACCGCGGCGATGGGGTGGACGGCGTGGGCGCGGCGCAGCGTCGCCGCCGACACCTCGCACAGGCCGAGCCCGCGGACCTTGCCCTCGCGCACCAACTCGGCCATGGCGCCGACGGTGTCCTCGACCGGCACGGCGGGGTTCAGGCGGTGGGCGTAGTAGAGGTCGATGACCTCCACCCCCAGCCGCTTCAGCGACTCCTCGCAGGCGCGGCGGACGTAGGCCGGGCTGGTGTCGATGGTGCGGGCGTACTCGCCCGGCTTGCGGACGATGCCGAACTTGGTGGCGAGCGCCACCCGCCCGCGCCGGCCGGCGAGGAAGCGGGCCAGCAGCCGCTCGTTGTGGCCGGAGCCGTACATGTCCGCGGTGTCGTAATGCGTGACGCCGAGCTCCAGCGCCCGCTCCAGCACCGCCAGCGACTGTTCGTCGTCGGCGGGCCCGTAGAACTCCGACATCCCCATGCAGCCGAGGCCGATCGCCGATACGGCGATCCCGCCGTCCAAGGCGCGCTGTTCCATGCTTGTCCCTTTCCCTTCCCGTGCGTGCGGTTCCGCGCTACCGTGGATCGCCGCAAAATTGCACTACACTGTGCAGTGTACTTAGAGGGGATCGGATGTCAACCGCGTCGGGGGGCGTATCGCCGGGCGTGCGGGGGGAGGCCAAGCGCCGCTCGGTGGTGGAGGCGGCGACGCGCGCCTTTCTGAGCGAGGGCTACGGGGCGGCGTCGATGGACGCCATCGCCGCCGAGGCCGGGGCGTCGAAGCGCACCGTCTACAACCACTTCCCCAGCAAGCGCGACCTGTTCCGCGCGGTGGTCGCCCGGCTGTACGAGGGGCTGAACGCGCCGGGCCGCGTGCCGTCCGACCGCGCGCCGGCCGAGGCGCTGACGGCCTTCGCGCACGGGTTGCTGACGCACCTGCGGCGGCCGGAGGTGACCGGGCTGCTGCGGCTGGTGGCGGCGGAGCACCGGCGGTTTCCGGAACTGTCCCAGGACCTGATGCGCGAGGGCAAGGGGCCGGCGGTGGCACCGCTGGAGGCCTATCTGGCGGCGCTGGACGCGCGGGGGGAACTGCGGGTGCCCAGCCCGCCGGCGGCGGCGTCGCTGTTCCTCGGCGGGATCAAGGAGGCACTGTTCTGGCCGGGGCTGTTCGGCCTGCCGGTGCCGGAGGACGGGCCGGTGGTGGACAACGCCGTGCGGGCGTTCCTGCGCGGGCATCGGGTGGGGGAGCCGCGCGGGACCGTCACCCGCGCTCCAGATACTCCCTCATGAAGGCGACGAACCGTGGGTCCGCCGCATAGGCGACGTTGATTCGCATGGCGGGCGACGACGGTGCCTTCTCCGGCACGAACACCGAGCCCGGCGCGATGAAGATCCCGCGCTCCGCTGCCTCGCGCGCCAGGGCCAGTTCGTCGGTGCCCGAGGGAAGTTCACCCCAGATGTAATAGCCGTCGCCGGGCGGCGTCGGCACCCGGATGCCGATCTGGGCCAGCGCGCTCTCCGCCTCGTCGGCTGCCGCCTGGAGGCGCGCCTTCAGCTTGCGCAGGTGGCGCAGGTACTGGCCGGTGGCGACGACGCCGTAGACGATGCGCTCGACGTAGTCGGACGTGCTGACCACCGTCAGCATCTTCAGGTCGCACAGCGTGGTGATCAGCGCCGGCTTGGCGGCGACGTAGCCGACGCGCAGGCTGGCCGACAGCGTCTTCGAGAAGGTGCCGACGTAGATCACCCGCTCCAGCTGGTCGAGCGCGGCGAGGCGCGGGCTGGAGGCCGGCAGGATGTCGGCGAACGGGTCGTCCTCGACCACGGTGAAGCCGTGCTGCTCGGCGATCTGCAGCAGACGGTATGCGGTGGCCGGGGTGATCGAGCCGCCGGTCGGGTTGTGCGCCAGCGACTGGGTGAAGAAGACCTTGGGCTTGTGCGCCGCCGCCTTGGCGGCGAGATCGTCGAGGTCCGGCCCATCGGCGAGCCGGCGCACCCCGACGACCGCCGCCTTGGCGAGCGTCAGCTTGCCGAACAGCGGATAGTAGCCGGGGCTGTCGACCAGCGCCGTGTCGCCGGGCTCGAGGAGTTGGCGCGCCACCAGATCGAGCGCGTGATTGGCGCCCTGGGTCAGCAGGATCTGCTCCGGCGCCACCTTGATCGAGCGCTCGGCCAGCGTCAGCGCCAGCCGCTCGCGCAGCGGCAGGAAGCCCCAGGGGTTGCCGTAGCCGTGCTCCGCCGCGGCGCCGCGGGACGAGGCCATGTGGCGCAGGTGGCTGCCGACCTCGAAGCGCTCCATCCAGGACGGCGGCGGGCGGCCGTCACCGACGCGCACCGCGTAGCTCTGCACCAGCTGCTCGCGCAGCAGCGAAACGAAGTCCACCGCCTCCGCCACGTGCGCCGGGCGCCGCTCCGGCGACGGCCGGCGCACCCGCGCCACGTAGTAGCCGGAGCCCTGCCGCGCCTCCAGCCGTCCCAGCGCGACGAGGCGGTCGTACGCCTCCGCCATGGTGTTCTTGGAGACGCCGTGCTCCAGCGCGCCGGCGCGCACCGACAGCAGGCGCTCGCCGGGCTTCAGCAGGCCGGACTCGATCAGGCCGGCGATCCTCTCGACGATGTGGTTCACCCGGGTCATGGCGATTCTCCGCGGCAACTGTCCCAGTCAGGAAGCTGGTACAGTGACCGGGATAATATCGCAAACTGTCCCTTGTCCCGTCCAGTTGTGAGGCGGATCATCCGTGCGCAAAGCAAAACCGGATCGGACGGGAGAGGACCGCCTTGTCGCACAGCCGCAGCTCGCGCATCCCTGGATTCCACCGCAAGCCGCCGCGGGAGCGGCTGCAGATCGTCGCTGACTTCGCCGGGCTCGACGCGGCGGCGGCGGCGCGCCTCGCCGACACCGGCGGCCTCGGGCTCGACCTCGCCGATCACCTGATCGAGAACGTCGTCGGCTCGATGAACGTGCCGCTGGGCATTGCCACCAACATGAAGGTGGACGGCGAGGACGTGCTGATCCCCATGGCGACCGAGGAATCCTCGGTGGTCGCGGCGGTCTGCAACGCGGCGCGGCAGTGCTACGAGGCGGGGGGCTTCACCACCTCGCTGTCCGGCACGCTGATGATCGCGCAGATCCAGACCGTGGGCGTGGCCGACCCGCACGCCGCGCGCCTGCGCATCCTGGAGCGGGTCCACGACGTCAAGGCGGTGTGCGACGGCTGCGACCCGGTGCTGCTGAAGTTCGGCGGCGGCTTCCGCGACCTGGAGGTGCGGGTGCTCGATACCCTCAGCGGGCCGATGGTCGTCACCCACCTGATCGTCGATACCCGCGACGCCATGGGCGCCAACGCCGTCAACACCATGGCGGAGACGCTGGCGCCGCACGTCGCGCAATGGACCGGCGGGCGGGTCTACCTGCGCATCCTGTCCAACCTCGCCGACCGGCGGCTGGCGCGGGCGCGGGCGGTGTGGCCGCTCGAGGAGATCGGCGGGGACGAGGTGCGCGACGGCATCATCGGCGCCTACCACTTCGCCGCCGCCGACCCCTACCGCGCCGCCACGCACAACAAGGGCATCATGAACGGCATCAGCGCCGTGGTGCTGGCGACCGGCAACGACACCCGTGCCGTCGAGGCCGGGGCGCACGCCTACGCCGCCCGGAACGGCCATTACGGCAGCCTGACGCGGTTCGAGCGGACGGCGGACGGGCAACTCAGCGGCTCCATCGAGATCCCGATGGCGGTCGGACTGATCGGCGGGGCGACCAAGCTGCACCCGACGGCGCAGGCCAGCCTGAAGATCCTCGGCGTCACCAGCGCCGAACGGCTGGCGCGGATCATCGCCGCGGTCGGGCTGGCGCAGAACTTTTCCGCCCTCAAGGCGCTGGCGACCACCGGCATCCAGAAGGGGCATATGGCGCTGCACGCGCAGAACATCGCCCTGATGGCCGGCGCGGTGGGCGACGAGGTCGACCGCGTCGCCCGCACCCTGGTGGAACGCGGCACGGTGCGCCAAGACGTGGCGCAGGCGGTGCTGGAGGAGTTGCGCCGCGGCTGACGGCGCCACCAACAAGAACGACGAACGGAGGAAACCGATGAAGGCGCATTTGACCTTTGCCACCGCGGTCTGCACCGCCGCCCTGCTGTCCGGCGCGGCGCCCGCTTGCGCCGAGATCGCCGGCAACCGGATCAAGCTGGGCGTGCTGACCGACATGAGCGGCTTCGCCTCGGATTCGACGGGCCAGGGCTCGCTGGTCGCGGCGCAGCTGGCGGCCGAGGACTTTGCCAAAGAACTGCCCGGCGTCACCATCGAGGTCGTGCACGCCGACCACCAGAACAAGCCGGACATCGGCGCCGCCGCGGCGCGGCGCTGGCTCGACCAGGAGCAGGTGAACGCCATCCTCGACGTGCCGTTCTCCTCGGTGGCGCTGGCGGTGAACGAGGTGGTGCGCAACTCCAAGGCCGTGTTCATCGCGTCGGGTCCCGGCACCACCGAGCTGACCGGGCCGAAATGCTCGCCCAACACCGTGCATTGGACCTACGACACCTGGGCACTCGCCAACGGCACGGCGCGCGCGGTGACCGAGGGCGGCGGCAAGACCTGGTACTTCCTCACCGCCGACTACGCCTTCGGCCACGCGCTGGAGAACGACGCCGCGGCGGTGGTCAAGGGCCTGGGCGGCACGGTGGTCGGCAGCGTCCGCCACCCGCCGAACGCGTCGGACTTCTCGTCCTATCTGCTGCAGGCGCAAGGCTCGGGCGCCAGGATCATCGGGCTGGCCAACGCGGTCGGCGACACCATCGGCTCGGTCAAGCAGGCCACCGAGTTCGGCGTGCTGAACGGCGGGCAGCGGCTGGCGGCGCTGCTGATGCAGCTGACCGACGTGCATGCCGTGGGCCTGAAGGAGGCGCAAGGCCTCTACCTGACCGAGGCGTTCTACTGGGACCTCAACGCCGGCACCCGCGCCTTCGCCGACCGCTTCGCGGCGAAGATGAACGGGCGGCGGCCGACCGGCAACCAGGCGGGCGTCTACGCGGGTGCGCTGCACTACCTGAAGGCGGTCAAGGCGGCCGGGACGGCGGACGGAAGCGCGGTCGCCGCCAGGATGAAGGAACTGCCGACCGACGACCCGCTGTTCGGCAAGGGCGTCGTCCGCGCCGACGGCCGGGCGGTGCACGACATGCTGTTCTTCGAGGTCAAGAAGCCCGACGAGTCCAAGGGCGCCTGGGACTACTACAAGCTGGTCAGGACCATCCCGGCGGCCGAGGCGTTCCGCCCGCTCGACCAGGGCAACTGCCCGCTGGCGAAGAAGTAGCGCAGGGTCAGTCGCGGTAGTGGCGGCGGGCGAGGGTGGCCTCGATCTCCTCGCCGCCGGCGCCGATCACCGCGGCGGGGTCGAGGGCGACCTCCAGGTCGGCGGGCTGCGGCGCCTGCTCCGTCCGGCGCTGCGCGTGACGGCCGAGAACCAAGTGGGCGAGCAGCGCCGCCACCGCCATGCTGGGGATGACGCTGGTGATCGCCGTGAAGGGGTTGCCGAACAGCGTGGCGGCGGCGGCGGAGCCGGCGAGGCCGCCGCCGATCTGCAGGAAGCCGGTCAGCGCCGACGCCGCGCCGGCGATGGCCGGGAAGCCGGCGAGCGCGCCGGCCGTCGTGCCCGGCAGCACCAGCGCGATGCCGAACGCCCACAGCGCGGTCGGCGCCATGACGGTGGCCAGCGACGGCGGCAACAGCCGCAGCCCGATGGCGAACCCGGCGGCGCCGGCCAGCACGAAGGCGAGGCCGACCGGGATCAGGCGCTTGGCGTCCACCGTGCGCAGCAGGCGTCCGGTGAGCGCCGCCCCGGTGGTGTAGGACCCGGTCTGCAGCAGCATCGCCATGCCGAACTGCGTCGGCGTCAGCCCGACCGTCTCGATCATCACGAAGGGCAGCAGCGCCGCCAGCGTGTAGAGCCCGCCTAGCGTCAGCCCCAGCACCAGCCCGGCCCGCATGAACACCGGGTCGCTCAGAAGCGTGCCATAGTTGCGCAGCACGCGCGACGGGCGGGCGTTCTCCGGGTTGCGGGCGGCGTTGGTCTCGGCCACCGTGCCGGCGTAGAGAAGCAGCACGGCGAGGCCGTAGACGGTCATGCCGTAGAAGATCGCCTGCCAGCCCAGCGTGCCGAGGATCAGCCCGCCCAGCGTCGGCGCCACCGCCGGCGCCACCGCCAGGAACAGGCCGATCAGGTTGAGGATGCGCGCCGAGTTCTGCCCGGTGAACTGGTCGCGCACCATGGCGCGCGAGATGGCGACGCCGGCCGCCGCGCCCACGCCTTGCAGGAAGCGCCCGACCAGCAGCGCGTCGATCGACCACGCCAGCGCCGCCAGCACGCTGCCCAGCGCGTAGACCGCGAAGAAGCCCAGCGCCACCGGCCGCCGGCCATAGGCGTCGGACAGCGGGCCGCAGGCCAGCTGCGAGAAGGCGAAGCCGAAGAAATAGACGCTCAGCGTCAGCTTCACCGCCGACGCGGTGGTGTGGAACGCTTCCACCAGCATCGGCATGGCGGGGGTGTAGAGCGCCAGGCTCAACGGCCCCAGGGTGACGATCAGCGCGCCCATGACTGCGGTGCGCATCTCCGACATGACCGGCTTCATGGCGCCTTCCCCGGGCGGGTTTCGTCCAGCAGCCGCGCCCGCAGGCGCAGCAGCATCGCCTTGAACGCGTCCTGCTCCTTGACGGTGAAGTCGTTGAGCAGCGCCGCGCGGGTGGCGGTGAAGAGGGCGACGACGCGGGCCAGCAGCGGTTCGGCCTGCGGCGTCAGGCGGACGGTGCGGGCGCGGCGGTCGGCCGGGTCGGGCTCGCGCACGATCAGGCCGTGCGCCTCCAGCCGGTCGAGGAAGCCGATCAGCGTCATCGGCTCGACCCCCATGTAGGCGGCGAGCGCCGCGGTGCGGGCGCCGGGGTAATGGCTGGCGTAGACCAGGGCGCGCGCCTCGCCGGGCGTGAGATCCAGGTCGGTGCCGGCCAACGCGTGGTCGAAGCGCGCACGCAGCAGGCGCGCGGCGTCGATCAGGGCGAATCCGAAGGGGATGTTGTCGGGCATGCGGATATACTAAGGGTACCTTATCAATTCCGGCAACGGCCGCGCCGGCAGGGCAGGCATGCACGCGGGTGCGTTTGAAATGAAAGTGCGTACCGAAAGCTCAAGACATCTGGACTTCGCAAAATTGCCTGCGTACCACCAATGTTGTCCTATGCGTTTTCGGTTGACCCCATAAGAAAAAGGATTTCAGCGATGAAACATACGGTTTCGGCTGTCGTGTTCTCCGTGGTCGTGGGTATTGCGGGCGTTGCGGTCGCTCAGCAGTACAACACGGTTCCGGCGGGCGACAAGCAGTATGCCCGTTGCATCAGCTATTCGACGAGCAAGTACACCGGCGGCGAGAAGGCGAGCAAGATTCCCGGCCAGACGCGGGCCGAGGCGTGGTGCACCTGCCTGTGGAACGAGACGCCGGACGACTTCGGCGGCGACCTCGTCAAGTTCTCCGAGAGCGGCAAGGGCCAGGCGACCAACAAGGTCTGCGAGGTCTATTCGGGCTGGGAAAGCTAAAGACCACGATTGGTCGGGCGGCCGGAGCTATGGTGCCCTATGCTCCGCCGCCCGCGCCTCGCGTCGGCGCATGATCTCGTAGGCGACGGCCCCCAGCACCGTCAGCGCGATCAGCACCAGCGACAGCGCGTTCACCGCCGGCGTCAGGCCGGTGCGGACCTTGGTGGCGATGTAGATGGTCAGCGTCGTCTCCACCCCGCGCACGAACAGCGTGGTGTTGTAGTTCTCGAAGCTCTGCAGGAACGCGATCAGCGCCGAGGAGTACGCCGCCGGCATCAGGTAGGGCAGCGTGATCCGCCGGAACGCCTGCCAGTGCGAGGCGCCGAGGTCGAGCGCCGCCTCCTCCAGGCTGGTGTCGAACCGTTGCAGGCGGGCCAGCGCCATCAGCATGGCGTAGGTGGCGATGAAGCTGGACTGCGCGACGACGGTGAGGAACAGGCCCCCCGTGACGCCGAACCACTGCTTCCAGAACACCAGCGTCGAGATGCCGATGATGATCCCCGGCGTCAGCAGCGGCGACACCATCACGGCGTAGAGCAGCGTGCGCGCCCGTCCGTGCAGCCGGTCGAGCAGCAGCGCCGCGGCGATGCCCAGCGGCACCGCCACCGCGACCACCGCCGCGCCCACCAGCAGGCTGGTGCCCAGCGCCTGCCACATGCGCAGGTCCTCGGCCAGCACGCGGAACCAGTCGAGCGTGAAGCCGCGCCACGGCGTGACGGTGGGGAACCGGCTGGCGTTGAAGGTCGCCGCCGCCATGATGCCGAGCGGCAGGAACAGGTAGCCGAAGAACACCACCAGATACGCCCGGGTCATCAGGCGGCGCAATCCCGCGGCGGTCATCGGGCGATGTCCGTCAGGCCGACGCGGAACAGCCGCATCATCAGCAGGATGAAGCCGACGCACAGCACCAGCAGGATGAAGGCGTAGGCCGCTCCCTGGTTCCAGTTCCCGCCCTCGAAGAACCAGTTGTAGATGATCTCGGTGAACCAGCGGCTCTGCGGTCCGCCGAGCAGCGCCGGCACCGCGTAGCTGCCCGCTGCCAGCATGAACGTCATGATGCAGCCGACCGCGATGCCCGGCTTGGCGTGCGGCACGACGATGCGGCGGTGGATGGCGATCCAGCCGGCGCCGAGGTCGTGCGCCGCCTCGATCTGGTGGCGGTCCAGAGTCTCGATGGCGTTGTAGATCGGCAGCACCATGAACAGCACGTAGACGTACACCATGCCGGCGATGACGCCGCCGTCGCCGCCCAGCAGCCGCACCGGCTCCGCCCACACGCCGAGACCGACCAGCAGCGCGTTCAGCGGGCCGTTGTAGGCGAGGATGATGTACCAGGCGAAGGTGCGCAGGATCTCGTTGATCCAGAACGGCACCACCAGCATCAGCACCAGCGTCGGCAGCTTCCGCTTTGGTGCCACCTGCGCCAGGTAGAACGCCATGGGGTAGGAGAGCGCCAGCGTCACCGCGGTGACCAGCGCGCTGCCCCACACCGTCTTCAGGAAGATGCCCAGGTGGATGGCGTTGCTCCACAGCGTGCCGTAGTTCCGCAGCGTGTGGACGTCCTCCGGCCCGCCGAGCTTGGAGGGCGGCAGCATCGGGCGCAGCGAGTAGTCGACCATGAGGAGTTGCGGCAGAGCGATCATCAGCAGCACCCAGGCGGCCGACATCACCAGCAGCGTGACGGTCAGCGGCGCGCCGTAGCGGCGCAGCGCCGGTTCCAGCACCGCCCTCACGCCGCGTCTCCCGGCGGCAGCACCACGGCGTCCCCGGCGCAGAAGCCGACGCGCGCCGCCGACTCCGGCGGGAAGGGCAGGGCGCCGCCGCGGTGCGGCGTGTGCACCTGGAGCCGCACGCCGTCGGCCGTCTCCAGCACCGCGGTGACGAAGGCGCCCTCGAAGTCGCAATGGCTGACCCGGGCGGCGAGCGCGTTCTCGGCGCCGTCCTCCCGCATGCGCTCCGGCCGCACGAACAGCACGGCGCGGTCGCCGGGGCGCAGGCCGCGCGGGTTGCGGCCCAACAGGCGGCCCACCGGGGTGTCTAGCGCGGCGATGCCGTCCGCGACCTCGGCGACGGTGCCGGCGAAGCGGTTGGCTTCGCCGACGAAGGCGGCGACGAAGGCGGTGTCCGGGTGGTCATAGATGCTGGCGCCGTCGCCGACCTGCTCGATCACGCCGTGGTTCATCACGGCGATGCGGTCGGACATGGTCAGCGCTTCGCCCTGGTCGTGCGTGATGTAGATGAAGGTCACCCCGGTGCGGCGCTGGATGGCGCGCAACTCGGCCCGCATGTGCTGGCGCAGCTTGAGATCGAGCGCGGAGAGCGGCTCGTCCAGCAGCAGCACGGAGGGCTCGACCGCCAGCGCGCGGGCGATGGCGACGCGCTGGCGCTGGCCGCCCGACAGCTCGGTCACCCGCTTGTCCGCCGCGTCGGGCAGCGCCACGAGGTCGAGTAGGCGCTGCACGGCGCTGTGGCGTTCCACCTTCGGCACGCCGCGCACCTCCAGGCCGAAGCCGATGTTCTCGCCGACGGTCATCAGCGGGAACAGCGCGAGATTCTGGAAGATCAGCGCGGTCGGCCGCTTGTTGGGGCCGATGCCGCGCATGTCCTGGCCGCCGATGCGGATGGCGCCCGACGTCGGTTCCATGAAGCCGGAGATCATGCGCAGGATGGTCGTCTTCCCGCAGCCGGACGGGCCGAGGAAGCTGAAGAACTCCCCCGCCCCGATGGTGAGCGAGACGTCGCGCACGGCGGTGATCGCGCCGAAGCGCATGGTGACGCGGTCAAGCGCGACGTCCCGGCTCATCCCTCTCCCGCCCCTGCCGTCAGGCCGCCAGGAACCGGTCCTGGTACTCGTTGCGGATGGAGACGTACCACGCCTCCTGGATCGGCCACCACCACAGCTTGGTCAGCGCGTCGCCCGGATAGGCGTCGGCGAAGAACTGCTTGTTGAGGTCGGACAGGTGCGCCTCGGCGCCCTTCGACGTGGAACTGATGCCGGAGTGGTTGGTGTAGAGGGCGCCCGCCTGCGGCGTATAGAACCAGTTGATCCAGGCATAGGCGTTCTCCACGTTCTCCGCCTTCTTCGGGATGGCGAAGCCTTCCATCCAGGCCAGCGCCCCTTCCTTGGGCGCGACGAAGCGGACCGGCAGGTTCTCCTTGCGGAGCGCCACCGCGGTGGAATCCCAGGTCTGGCCGATGACGCAACCGTTGGTGCGGAAGGCGCCCTGCGCCTCGTTCTCGTTGGTCCAGAACTGGCCGACCGACCTCTTGCTGGCCGCCGCGACCTTGAGGATGGCGTCGAAGTTGGCGCGCGCCTTGGCCTCGTCCTTGAACTGATCGCGCACGGGGTGGGGCAGCTTGCCCTGGCTCTCCAGCCACAGCGCGATGCCGATCAGGCCGGAGTGGCCGCGCACAGTGACCTTGCCGGCATACTCCGGCTTCCACAGGTCGCCGTAGCCGGCCTCGCCGTACTTGAGCGGCGCCTTGGTCTGGTCGTAGGCCAGCGCCTCGGTGCCCCAGTCGGCCGGCGCGAAGTAGCGCTTGCCGCCGACCACGCCGCCCATCCCGGCCGAGCCGCCGACGGCCGAGGCGATGCAGCCGTCCCACTTCACCTTCGACTCGTCCAGCGGCTGCACCAGCTCCGCCTCGACGTAGTTGGGCACGCGGTCGACCGTCGGGTGGATGACGTCGAAGCCGGCGCCGCCGGTGGCCTTCAGCTGGTTCAGCAACTCGTCGTTGGTGCCGTACTCGGTCAGCGTCGCCTTCACGCCGGTCTTGGCGGTGAAGTCGGCCAGCATGTCCGGGCTGATGTAGCCGGCCCAGGAGAAGACGCGCACGCTGCCGCTTGCGGCGTGGCCCTCGCGCAGCATCCACGGGCCGACTGCGGCGACGCTGCCGGCAGCGGCCGCGCCCTTCAGCAGCAGGCGGCGGGTGAAGGCTTTGGCGATGTGCTGGATGGGGGTGCGGTCAGGCGTGCTCATGGTGTCCCTCCTCTCCCTGGTGTGTTTGCAGGATTATGCGGAGGCAAGGCGGGGCCGGCAATTTCCCAGCGTGGACGTAGCCTAAACTTCATAGCTTCGTCGCGGAGCGGCAATACGGATGGGGCCGTCCCTACCCGTTGGCCGGCGGTGGCGTGTTGGTGTGCAGCCAATAGAGGCCGAGCCGGTGCATCACCTCGGTGAAGGTGTCGAGGTCGGCCGGCTTGCGGATGTAGCTGTTGACGCCCAGGTCGTAGCCGGCGGCGATGTCGCTGGCGTTGTCCGAGGTGGTCAGGATCACCACGGGAAGCCGCCGCGTCGCCGTCCGGGCGCGGATCCGGTTCAGCACGTCCAGCCCGCTCATGCCGCGCAGGTTGAGGTCGAGCAGCACCAGCGCCGGCAGCGGGCGCATCGAGCCATCGGAGGTCTCGCCGAACAGGTAGTCCAGCGCGTCCTCCCCGCCGGTGACGATGTCGAGCGTCGCGTCCACCCGCGTGCGGGCGAGCGCGGTCTGCGTCAGCTCGGCGTCGTCCGCGTTATCCTCGACCAGCAGGATCGTGTGGCGTCTCATCGGTGCCTCTCGGCTCCCAGAGGGTGAAGAAGAAGGTGGCGCCCCGGCCAGTGTCGGACTCGGCCCAGATCCGGCCGCCGTGCCGCGCCAGGATGCGCCGCACGGTGGCCAGCCCGATGCCGGAACCCTCGAATTCCTCGGGCCGGTGCAGGCGGACGAAGGGGACGAACAGGCGGTCGGCCAGCTCGGCCGCGAATCCCGCGCCGTTGTCCCGGACGGCGTAGACGGTCCGGCCGAAGCTCTCCTGCGCGCCGAAGGCGATGACGGCGTCGGGCACGTTGCGGCTGTACTTCCAGGCGTTGCCGATCAGGTTGCCGACCACGATGTCGAGCAGCCGCGGGTCGCCCTGCACGGTGAGGCCCGGCTGGATCTCGGCGGTCACCGCGCGCTCGGGCTCGCGCTCGCGCAGGTTGGCGAAGGTCTGGGCGGCCAACGCCGAGAGGTCGACGGTGGCGATGGCGAGGTCGGCGCGGGTCGAGCGCGACAGCTTCAGGAAGCTCTCGATCATCTCGCCCATCTCGCCGGCCCCGGCGCGGATGCGGGTGAGGTAGTGGCGGCTTTTCTCGGACAGCGCGCTGTTGGGGTCCTCGTCCAGCAGGCGGGTGAAGCCTTCGATGCGGCGCACCGGCGCGCGCAGGTCGTGCGACACCGAATAGACGAAGGAATCCAACTCGCCGTTCGCCGCCTCCAGTTCGGCGGTGCGCTGGCGTACGCGTTGCTCCAGACCGGCGTTGAGGCGCACCACCTCCTGCTCGGCGCGCAGGCGGGCGGCGATGTCGCGCTCCAGCTCGGCGTTCATCTCCACGAGCTGGCGGTTGGCGCTGTGCAACCCGTCGAAGGACGCGTTCAGCGCCTTGACCACCCGGCCCAGCTCGTCGGCGTGGTGGCCCGGCGGGACGGGGATTCGCAGTGGACCGGGGCGCCCTTGATGCTCGTAGGCATCGAGTCGGGCGGCGATGTCCACCAGCACGCGCGTCACCAGCCGGTGCACGATGAACAGGATGAACAGCGACACGATGAAGGTCTTCACCCCCTGCGAGACCAGGATGATCGCCGTCTTGTTGATCAGGCGCTGGTAGACGCCCTCCAGGCTGGCCTCGACGCGGAACACGCCGATGGTGCGCTCGCCGCCGCGCACGCTGACCTTGATGGCACGCTCGCGCACCAGTGCGGCATAGGGGCTGGGCGCGCCGGCCGAAATCACGATGGGGGCGGCGATGCCGGGCACCGTCTCGCGCACCTCGGCCGCTCGCATGTCGGGCAGGCGCAGGATGCCGTCGAGCTGCAGGCGGATCTGCTGGAGATCGACGTTCCACAGGCTGCTGCCCAGGCTGTCGAGGTAGCCGCGCTCGATCTCGTTGAGGCGCTCCTCGATGGTGTTCACGTCGACGCGGAAGTCGATGTACAGCTCGATGGCGGTCAGCACCAGGGTGACGAACGAGCTGAACAGCACGATGAAGGCGAGCAGACGGACACCGATCCCGCGCCGCGCCGGTGCGGCGTGCGGTTCCATCAGGCGCAGGATCGTGTCGGTCATGCTACCGCCATCGCCGGGCGTGCCTCTCCCCTCTCTTTGCAGTGGAGTATAGAGCATTCCCTTCCGCGTGTCCCGGCGGCTGACTTATGACGTTTGGGTTGAGCGGCTTCCCCTTGTCAGGGCGGCGGGTGATCCGTACGCTCAACAATCGCCGCGTGGCTCGTGCGTGGGGAGGGACGGCATGCTCATCCGAGGTCTCGTTCTGGCGGCGGTGCTGGCCGGATGGGCGGTGCAGGCGACGGCGGCCGAGCTGCGCTTCATCACCCTCGACGTGGCGCCCTGGGCTTCCATCGACCCGGCGAGCGGCCAGCCGGTCGGCGTCTTCCCCTCGGTGGTGCGCGAGATCGCCCGGCGCAGCGGCCACGCCATCACCATGTCGCTGCAACCCTTCACCCGCATCGACCGCGAGTTGGAGGCGGGCACCCAGGACTGCACCATCATCGTGTGGAACGACAGCCGCAGCAGCATCGTGCAGCGGGGCGAGCTGGTCTCCGACCATCCCATGGGCGTCATCGCCCGCAAGGGCGTGACGCTGAAGGCGTACGGGGACCTGAAGGGCCTGACCATCTCGGTGCTGCGCGGGCTGTCCATCGAGCCGCGCTTCGACGGCGACTTGGGGCTCGCCAAGGACTTCGACGTCGACTACGGGCAGGGGCTGGCGAAGATGGAGCACCGCCGCCTCGACGCCATCGCCGGCGCGGTGCCGACCATCCTGTACCTCGCCAAGCAGCGGGGGATGAGCGACATGATGGGCGACGTGCTGTCGCTGGGCACCATCCCGCTGGTGCTGCAATGCTCCAAGGCGTCGCCGCACCTGAGCCTGACGCCGGACCTGAACAGGGCCATCCGCGACATGCGCGACGACGGCACCCTGCAGCGGATCCTGGAAGAGAACTATTTCACCTAACCAGCGCCTGTCGTTTCAACGGTGCAACGGGAATACGCGGTAACCGGACCGCGCGTATGGTTGCGCGCGTGCGGGGTGCTGCGGCTGCCCGTTCTGTGATCGCGCGCCATGGCATACACAACGCCATGTGATGCTGCGCCCGGCGGAAGTCGATGGCCGTGGTCCGGGCCGATGTTTGCTTAGTATGCGAATGGAATGGTGCGGTTGCCCGGGAATCGTTTCCCTCAAAAGCATTTTCGGTTGTGGTGAGGGGGTCGCCAGACAATGGAAGATCACGGTGCAAATCCTTTAATAAACGTGCGCATCATCGTTGGTGGTTGCGATAACAATTGAGCGTATCATTTTAAATTGCTGGCCAAAAGGCATAAAAAACGCGAAAATTCGCGGCGGTTTTTGTTGACATTCGATAACAAAGCCAGCAAAACCTCGCGCGGCATTTTGCGGCGCAGCAACCTCTTTGCGCTGCTCCAGGCCGGATCCAGACACGATTGACGCGCTGCACCGCACGGACCGTGGGTGCTGACAGGAGGATTTTATGAAGGAGCACGTACTTCTGGTTGTTGGTGACAAGTTTGCGCACTTCTGCGCCAACAGGGAGGTCATGCGCCTGTCCCAGCTGCGCGGCCTGCTGACGCTGCCGTCGGTGGTGCCGCTGGAGGCGCGGCGGCTGGTGCTGCTCCCGGGGCAGGGGCTGGGCGACGCTGACATCGCCGAGGTGCTCCGTCTGGCGGCGTCCTCGCCGCACCGCGCGCTGTTCGACCTGGGCTTGTGGCACCAGCACCCGCGCCGCGCGCCGCGGTCCCAGTCGCACAAGCACAAGCCGGAGAACACCCTGATCTCCGAGCCGCGGCGGACCTGCGAGGACGTCTACGAACTCGACCTGCTGATCGACGAGAACTGCGAGCTGATGGGCGACCACCAGACCGGCCAGCACGTCCAGGGCATGATCCTGATGGAGGCGGCGCGCCAGTCGTTCCTGGCGGTGACGGAAGCCTTCTTCCTGCCCGACGACGCGAAGTTCTACTTCGTCATCAACGAGATGACCGCGCGCTACGCGCGCTTCGCCTTCCCGCTGGACGCCCGCATCCACTACGCGATCCGCAGCAAGGAGCTGTCGGCGAACCGGCGCCGCTTCGTCACGGATATTTCGGTGGAGCAGTGTGGCATGACCACGGCGTCCTTCGTCGCCGATTTCACCGTGTTCGAGGACGCGCGCATCTCCAGCCGCGAGGCGGTGCTGGCCGCCGAGGCGGTGGACCGCCACCTCGCCGCCTTCCACGAGCGTCGCGCCGTCGACAACCAGCTCGCCGCCGTCGCCTGAGGTCCCGGACATGACGCAGACCTACGCCTTCTTCGACGTCGACGACACGCTGATCGCCGCCAAGAGCATGTTCAGCTTCCAGGACTTCTGGTACGCGCACACCGGCGACGACGTCGGCCGCGCCGCCTTCGAGGCGGAGATGACCCGCCTGCGCGCCGGGGACGCGCCGTGGGAGGTGCTCAACCGCCGCTACTACGCGCACTTCGCCGGCCGCGCCGTGGCCGAGGTGGAGGCGGTGGGCGAGGCGTGGTTCCGCCATCTGGAGGCGACGGTGGCCGGCCTGTACCACGCCCCCATCGTCGCCGAGCTGCGCCGGCACCAGGCGGCGGGGGAGGAGCCGGTGTTCGTCTCCGGCTCGTTCCCGGCGCTGCTGGCGCCGGTGGCGTCGCGCCTCGGCGTCCGGTACGTGCTGGCGACGACCATGGAGGTGGAGGACGGCCGCTACACCGGGTGCATCCTGCCGCCGCAGACCATCGGCGCCGGCAAGGCGACGGCGGTGCGGCGTTTCCTCGACGGGCGGGGCGTTCCGGCGGCGGCGTGCTTCGCCTACGGCGACGACATCTCCGACCTGCCGATGCTGGAGGCGGTGGGCAACCCGCGCGTCGTCGCCGGCGGCCGCGGCCTGGCGGCGCACGCGGCGGCGGTCGGCTGGCCGGTGCTGTCGCCGCACTGATACCAAAGGCGTTTGATGGCTTCCATCAAACGCCTTTGGTTAAAACCCGGCAGCTCAATGCAACGCATTGAGCGAGAGGGGCATACGGCCGGCCGGTCATGGAAGCATTCATGCGCCGGCCGTATGAGCGGCGGTCAGGCCCCCACCAGTTCGACCGCGCGGGAGCGGGCGAGCGCCGCCCGCACCGCCTCGAACGGGCGCGGCCGGTCGAACAGGTAGCCCTGCGCCAGCCGGCAGCCGGCACCGCGCAGGAAGGCCAGTTGCACCGGCGTCTCCACCCCCTCGGCGATCACCTCCAGGCCGAGGCTTTGGGCGAGCGCCAGGATGGTCTCCACCAGCCGGCCGGCGCGGTCCTCCCCGGGCGCGGTGGCGACGAAGGAGCGGTCGATCTTCAGCGTGCGGAACGGGTATTTCTGCAGGTAGGCCAGCGACGAGTAGCCGGTGCCGAAATCGTCGATGGACAGCCGCACGCCGAGATCGCAGAGCATGCGGAGGTTGGCCGTGGCCTCCGGCGCGTCGTCGAGCAGGACGCTCTCGGTGATCTCCAGCTCCAGCTGGTCGTGCGGCAGGCCGCACTCCGCCAGCAGCGCGGCCACGCCGGCGCCGAAGCCGGGCGCGCGCAGCTGGCGCGGCGAGACGTTGACCGCGACGCGCAGCGGGTGGCCGCAGGCTGCACCCAGTGCCAGCGCGTGGCG
This sequence comes from Azospirillum sp. TSO22-1, assembly GCF_003116015.1. GTDB lineage: Bacteria > Pseudomonadota > Alphaproteobacteria > Azospirillales > Azospirillaceae > Azospirillum. Next base: position 7,229 of record NZ_LGQZ01000058.1, on the reverse strand, counting down.
GCAGGCGGTGGCCAGCACCCAGTCGCCGATCTCGACAATGGCGCCGGAGTCCTCGGCGACCGGGATGAAGTCGCCGGGCATGGCGATGCTGCCGTCCGGCTGCGGCCAGCGCAGCAGCGCCTCGATCCCGACCACCTCGCCGCGCTCCAGGTCGATGATCGGCTGGTGGTGCAGCGCCAGCTCGCCGCGCCCGACGGCACCGCGCAGCCCGGCCTCCAGCGCCAGACGGGCGTGGACCTTGCGGTTGATCTCCTGGGTGAAGAAGTGGATGCCGTTGCGGCCCATCTCCTTCGCCTTGTACATGGCGAGGTCGGCGTTGTGGATCAGCACCTGCCGGTCGGTGCCGTCGGCCGGGTACAGCGTGATGCCGATGCTGGCGGTCACGTAGTGGCTCAGCCCGGCGAGCTGGAAGGGCTGGGCGAACGTTTCGACGATGCGCTGCGCCACGACGTGGGCGTCGCGGCCGTCCTCGATGCCGTTCAGCACGATCAGGAACTCGTCGCCGCCCATGCGGGCCACCGTGTCGCACTCGCGCACGCAGGCGGTCAGGCGTTGCGCCGCCTCGGTCAGCAGGGCATCGCCGATGGCGTGGCCCATGGCGTCGTTGATGTTCTTGAAGCGGTCGAGGTCGGCGTACAGCACCGCCGCCTGGGTGTGGCTGCGCGCCGCGGCGGCGATCGCCTGGTCGATGCGGTCGAAGGCCAGGATGCGGTTGGGCAGGGCGGTGAGCGAGTCGTAGTAGGCTTGGCGCAGCAGCCGCTCCTCGTAGCTGCGCCGCACGGTGATGTCCTCCTTCACCGCGACGAAGTGGGTGATGGCGCCGTCCTCGCCCGTCAGGGGAGAGACCGTGGCGTATTCCCAGAACAGGCTGCCGTCGCGGCGCAGATTGCAGAACTCGCCCCGCCACTCGCTGCCGGCCCGCACCGTCTCCCACAGCCGGCGGTAGCTCTTGTCGCTGTCGTCGGCCAGCCGCGTGAAGTCGAGCGGACGGCTGACCGCCTCCGACAGGGTGTAGCCGGCGACCTCGGTGAACTTGGGATTCACGTAGGTGATCAGGCCCTCGGGGTTGGTGATGACCACCGACACCGGGCTCTGCTCCACCGCCAGCGACAGGATGCGCACGCGCTCCTCGGCGCGGCGGCGCTTGCGGCGGTCGGACGCCTCGCGCAGCTCGCGTTCCACCGCCGGGACGAGGCGGGCCATCGAGTCCTTGTTCAGGAAGTCGTGCGCGCCGCGCTTCAGCAGCGCCACCGCCTGCTCGGCCTGGATGATGCCGGAGACGATGATGAAGGGGATGTCCTTGCCGGACTCGAGCACGACGGACAGCGCGTGCGAGGCGTCGATGGTGTGGATGTGGTAGTCGCTGATGACGATGTCCCACGGTTCCGCGGCCAGGGCGTGGCGCAGGTCGTCCAGCGTGTCGACGCGCCGGTGCGTCAGGTCGAAGCCGCCCAGCTCCAGCTCCGTCGCCACCAGCTCGGCGTCGTCGGGCGAGTCCTCGACCAGCAGAGCCCTCAAGGCAACACCCATGCGGCCCCCCTCCCGATCGCCTCGCGCACGAACGATTTGTAGCACGATCGATGCTCGGGGGAATCTCAAAAGCGGAATTCGGCACAACGGAGACGAGCGCAGCACTCGGCCGGGGGCGTCTCCTCGCCCGCCATCACCGCCGGCACGTCCTCCCGCCGGGCCAGCAGGGCGTCCACGCAGGCGGGGTCGAAATGCCCGCCGCGGTTCTGGACCACGTATTCGTACGCCGCGTCGAGCGGCCACGCCGCCTTGTAGGGGCGCACGCTGGTCAGCGCGTCGAAGACGTCGGCCAGCGCGGTGATTCGGCCGGGCAGAGGAATCGCGTCGCTGCTTAAGCCCCGCGGGTAGCCGCTGCCGTCATAGCGCTCGTGGTGGCAGAAGGCGATCTCGGCGGCGACCTGGAGCAGGACGGAGCTGCTGCCGGCCAGGATCTCGTGGCCGATGGCCGGGTGCTGCTGCATGATCCGCCGCTCCTCCGGATCCAGGGGGCCGGGCTTCAGCAGGATGTGGTCGGGGATGCCGATCTTGCCGACGTCGTGCATGGGCGCCGCGGCGTGGATCAGGTCGGCCTCCGCGGCGGGCAGGCCGAGCGCCTCGGCGATCAGGCCGGTGTAGGCGGCCATGCGCACGAGGTGGCCGCCGGTCTCCGGGTCGCGGCGCTCGGCGGCGCGGGAGAGGAACAGGATGGTCTCGCGCTCGCGCAGCGCCAGCGAGCGGGTTGCCCTGCGCACCTCGGCGTCCAGCCATTCGCTGCGGCTGCACAGCGACAGATGGCTGCGCCGCAGCTTCAGCAGGTTGCGCACCCGCGCCACGAACTCGCACGCGTCCACCGGCTTGTTGAGGAAGTCGGTGGCGCCCAGGTTCAGCGCCGCGTGGCGCAGCGCCTGCTCGGTACAGTTGGTCACCATGACGACCGGCACCTCGGCGTGTTCGGCGCGGAACGCCTCCAGGAAGGCCAGCCCGTCCGGGGGCGGCATCTCATGGTCGAGCAGCACCAGGTCGGGCTCGTGCCGCAGGCACCATTCCAGTGCGCGGGCCGAGCTGAGGAACGGGTGCGGGGCGCAACCGGGCACCGACTGCACCAGCCCCGTGAGGTGTGCGATGGAGCTTCGGCTGTCGTCCACCAGGACGACGTTCATCGCCGCGCCGGCCCGGTCGGAAGAATCCCGGTCAGAAGAAGATGTCATCGAGCGAGCCTCCGGTGTCGGCCAGCGCCTCGGCGGTGACGGGCTGGGCGGCGGCCGGGCCGAACAGCAGGTCGTGGATCTCGCGCTCGCTGGCCATGGTGTACTGCCCCTCCAGCAGCGCCAGCAGCGTGTCGCGGATGGCCCCGGCGTCGGCGCCGGAGTCCTCGCGGGCGGCTGCTTCGGACTCCAGGCGGGCGGCGACGGCGTCGCAGGTGCGGCGCAGGTCGCGTTGCGCGGTGATGCCGGCGGCGGTCTCGTTGAGCAGCGCCACCACCCGCTGCCCTTCCCGCTCCAGCCCTGCCAGCGCGGCGCTCAGGCCCTGGTCGGCAACCTCCAGCGTGGCGATGGAGCCGTCCACCATGTCCTTCAGGCCGGCGATGCGGTCGGCGCCCTGCTGCGCCCCGCGGTCGCGCAGCGAGCCGGCCATGCCGACCACCTCGTGCAGGCCGGTCATCACCGCCTGCGCGTCCTCGACCGTGCGGTTGGCGTAGCCGCGCAGCTCCTGCGCGATGACGCTGAGCGTGCGGCCGGCGTTGCCGAGGCGGCCGCATTTCATCGCCGTGTTGAGGCCGACCAGCCGCATCTCCATCTCGATGGAACGCACCGCCTGGACGTGGGCGACGAGGCCGGTCAGCGTCCGCTCGGCCGAGGAGGCCACCTCGTCCACGTGCCGGCGCGCCCCGCGGCTCGCGTCGATGAGGGCGTCGGCGGCGGCGAGGTCGCGCGTCAGGTCGCCGAGGAACGACTGCCGGCCGTGCGCCGTGCCGTACAGCCCGCGGCCGAGCGACACGATGTCCGCTCCATCGGTGCCCAGAGTGTGCAGCGACGTCGTCAGCGCCCCGGCCTCGCGCTCGAAATCGCCGGCGGCGCCGGTCAGCTGGGTGGATTGCAGGCGGCAGACGGTGGCGGCGAGCAACGCGCGGTGCTCGGGGCTCAGCGGGGCGTACCAGGGCGGCTCCGCGCCGCCGGCGGCGTCGGCCAGCGTGGAGACGGCGTGGATGACGTGCTCCAGGCGCTGACGGGTGATGTCGCCGATCTGCAGCGCGCGCACCGACGACGCCACGCCCTGGCCGATGGCCTTGGTGCGCGCGCCGATCTCGCCGGCCCCCCGCGCGGCGGCGCGGCGATGCTCGGCCACCCGCTCCAGGCTGGCGCGCAGCTGCTGCGAGGCGTCGCGCAGCTGCTGGGCGTAGCTGGATTCGAACTCCGCCTGGTGCGCGCTGGCGGCGAGCAGCAGCGCCTCCAGCCGGTCCAGCTCCTCGCAGAAGCTCTGCACCGCCCGGCCGGACTTGGTGGCGAGGTGGCCGATCTCCACGGTGAAGACCGAGAAGTCCTCGCGGTCGGTGGCGAGATGCGCGGCCTCGATGCGGGCGTTGATCGCCAGCACGCCGACCGCCGACACGGTCTTGTGCAGTTGCTGCGCGCGGGCGCCGATCTGCCGCGTCATGCCGGCCAGCGTGTTGAGCGCGGCGCGCTCCTCGCCCAGCGTGCCGGCGATGGCGGCGAGCGCACCGGCGACCTCGTCCAGGCGCTCGCTGGCTGCGCGCACCTCGGCGCTGTCCAGCTCGCCCGGCAGCCGCTCGAAGGCGCCGGTGACGCGGTTGAGGCCGTCGATGGCGGAACCCAGCCGCTCGCCCACCGCGAGCATGGAGCGCTCGATGGGCCGGCAGGCGTCGGCCAGCGTGCTCTGGGCGTCGCGCAGCGTGGCGAGAAGCGTCGGCGTCGCGGAGGACAGCACGGCGTCGTCGGCGGACAGGGCGAGGGGGGAGAAGCCGGCCGTCATGATGCGCGCACCCGCATGATCTCGGTGGGGATTCGGTCGAGCGGCACGACGCGGTCGGCGGCGCCCAGCGCGATCGCCTCCCTGGGCATGCCGAAGACCACGCAGGTCTCCTCGTCCTGGGCGAGGGTGGCGGCGCCGGCGGTCTTCATCTCCAGCAGGCCGCGCGCCCCGTCGTCGCCCATGCCGGTCATGATGATGCCCAGCGCGTTGGCGCCGGCGTACTGTGCGGCCGAGCGGAACAGCACGTCGACCGACGGGCGGTGTCGCGACACCAGCGGGCCGTCCTTGACCGCGACGTGGTAACGCGCGCCGGAGCGCTGCAGCAGCATGTGCCGGTTGCCCGGCGCGATCAGCGCCCGGCCGGGCAGCACCGGGTCGCCGTCCGCCGCCTCCTTCACCTCGATGCGGCACAGGCCGTCGAGGCGGCGGGCGAAGGCGGCGGTGAAGGCCTCGGGCATGTGCTGGACGATGACGATGCCGGGGCTGTCCGCTGGCAGCGCCTCCAGCACCTCGCGCAGGGATTCGGTGCCGCCGGTGGAGGCGCCGATGCACACCACGGTCTCGGTGGTGCGGGCCATGGCGTGCCGCGCCACCGGCGGCGGCATGATGACGTCGGCGCTCAGCTTGCCCGGCACCGGGCGGCGCGGGGTGGCGTCGCCGCGGCGCAGCCTGGCGCAGGCGGCGGCCTTCACCGCGTCGCAGACGCGCACGCTGGATTCGACGAGGAACTGGCGGGTGTCGGTGCGCGGCTTGGTGATAATGTCCACCGCACCGGCCTCCAGCGCCAGCAGCAGGGTCTGCGAGCCCTCCTCGGTCAGCGATGAGCACATGACGACCGGGAGCGGGCGCTGCGCCATCAGCTTGCGCAGGAAGGTGATGCCGTCCATGCGCGGCATCTCGACGTCGAGGATGACGACGTCGGGGATCTCCTGCCGGATGCGCTCGGCCGCCACGAAGGGGTCGGCGGCGGTGGCCATCACCGTGAGGTCGGGGTCGGCCTCGATGATCTCGCTGAGCGTCCGGCGGACGGAGGCCGAGTCATCGACGATCAGCACGCGGATGGGATGCGCCATGGCGGCCTACCGGCGGCGGAAGATGGTGGGAGCGACCTGGGTCAGGGGCAGGTCGGCCCCCGCCATGGATTCGGAATGGCCGAGCAGCAGGAAGCCGCCGGGCCGCAGGTGGCCACACAGCCGCTCGACCACCGCGCGCTGCGTCGGCCGGTCGAAATAGATCAGGATGTTGCGGCAGAACACCACATCGACGTCGCGGTCGACCGGGTAGCTGGCGTCGATCAGGTTGAGGCGGCGGAAGTGCACGCGGTGCCGCAGCTCGGGCACGATGCGGACCTCGGCGCGCTTCGGGTCGCGGGCGCGCATGACGTAGCGGCGCCGCAGCTCCGCCGGCACCGGGGCCATCATCTCCTCAGGGTAGACGGCGGCGGCGGCCTGCTCCAGCACCTCGGTGCAGATGTCGGTGCCCAGCACGGCGAAGCGGAAGTTGCGCAGCCGCGGCGACAGCTCGGACAGCACCATGGCGATGGTGTACGCCTCCGCCCCGCAGGAGGCCGCGGCGCTCCACACCTTCAGCATCCCGCCGGAGCCGCGCCGCGGGTCGCCCAGCAGGGCCGGTACCGCCTCGTTGCGCAGGAAGTCGAAATGCTCCGGCTCGCGGAAGAAGTCGGTCTTGTTGGTGGTGACGACGTCGATGAGGTGGGTGAACTCCGCCTCGATGCCGCCCTCGCGGAACAGGTAGCGGCAATAGTCCTCTACGGTCCCGAGCCCGAGCGCGTGCACGCGGCGGCGCAGCCGGCCCTCGACCATGCTGCGCTTGGCCTCCGGCATGCGGATCCCGGTGTGGGAGCCGACGACGTCGGCGATGCGCCGGAAGTCGCCGTCGCTGAGGTGATCGAACATCGTGCCCTCCATCCCGGCGCTCACGCCGCCGCCGGCCGGGCGAGCAGCGGCACGTCTTCGACGCCGAACAGCCGCGACAGGTCGAAGACGATGACGAACGACTCGCCGCGCCGCCCGACGCCGGTGATGAAGTCAGACCGCCAGCGCACGCCGATCTCCGGCGGCGGCTCCAGCACGCCGCCGTCCAGGCCGGTCACCTCGAAGACCCGGTCGGCGGTGAGGCCGAGCACGAGGTCGTGCCCGCCGACCGTCACCTCCAGCACCAGGATGCGGCTGCTGGAGGTCTCTTCGGACGGCGGGAAGCCGAGCTTGGCGCGCAGGTCGATCACCGGGACGCCGCGCCCGCGGACGTCGATCATGCCCATCAGGTAGGGCGGGGCGTGCGGCAGGCGCGCCACCGGACGCACGTCCAGGATCTCCTGCACCCGCTCCACCGGGACGGCGAACACCTCGTCGTCGATGCCGAGCGTGACGTACTGGCTGGTGTCGGTCATGGACGCGTTCCTCCCTGTGGGCTTGCCGCTCAGTGCCGCTGGAACTGGGCGTCCAGGGCGTCGCCGCCGTCGCTCAGGTCCAGCGCGAAGCCGCCGTTGGCCTTGCCGTTGCCCAGCCGCGCCTTGGCGACGCGCACCGGCGCCGGTTTGGCGCCGCCGTTCGCGCGGACCGGTTTCGCCGGGGCGCGCGGCGCGGAGGCCGGGGCGTGCTCGACCTGGATCGGGCGGGCCGCCGGGGCCGGCGTGGCGGCGCCCTGCTCGTCGGTGCGGAAATAGGCGATGGCGGTCTGCAGCTGCTCGGCCTGCGAGGCCAGCTCCT
>NZ_LGQZ01000036.1 GCF_003116015.1 Azospirillum sp. TSO22-1 | reverse complement strand
GCCCCGCGCCGCCCGCCGTTTTGCCGGGCGCACCACGGCCGCGGTGGCGGCGCGCGCCGGCCACTGGCGGTTCCAGGAAGCGCTGGCCGGCCTGTTCGACCTGCCGCCGGCGGTCTGGGACTGGGCCGGCGCGCGGACCACGCTGTGCCGCTGCGAGGGCGTGGACCGCGCCCGCGTCGAACGCGCGCTCGACGACGGCCACGCCGGCGTGAACGCCGTCAAGCGGAACAGCCGCGCCGGCATGGGGGTGTGCGGCGGCCGGTCGTGCCTGCGCACGCTGGCGGCGCTGAGCGGTGCCGCCGACCCGGCGCCGATGAACGCGCGGCCCGGCATCCGCCCGGTGCCGCTGGCGGTGCTCGCCAACCGGGTGGGCGGCGGGGGCGCGGCATGAGCCGGACCACCGACGTCGCCGTGGTCGGAGCCGGCGCCTACGGCCTCTCCGTCGCCCTGTGGCTGCGCCGCCGCAGCAGCGACCTGTCGGTCACCGTGCTCGACCGCGGCGAGTTCGCCGCCAACGAGACCGGGCGCTGCGGCGCCGGCTTCCGCGTGCAGTGGGGGACCGTCGGCAACACCCGCCTGTGCCTGGAAAGCCTGCCGGACTTCGAATCCTTTGCCGAGACCTACGGCCATCCGGACGGCGTGGAGTTCAAGCAGGACGGCTACGTCATCCTCGCCCACACGCCGGCGCAGCTCGACCAGCTTCGCCGCAACGTGGCGCTGCAGAACGGCCTGGGCATCGACAGCGTCCTGGTGGACCGCGACGCCATCGCCCGCCTCGCCCCGGCGCTGGCGCTGGACGGCGTGCTGGGCGGCAGCTTCTACGGGCGGGACGGTTCGTTGTCGCCGTTCCGGGTGCTCGACGGCTACCAGCGCGCCGCCCGGCGCGCCGGCGTGGACGTGCGGCACGGCGTCGAGGTGCTGTCCATCGCGCCGCTGGGCGACGGCTTCACGCTGGCGACCAGCCGGGGGGCGCTCGCCGCCGGGCGCGTCGTGGTGGCGACCGACACGCGCATCCCGGCGCTGCTCGCGCCGCTGGGCATCGACATCCCGGTGCAGCCCTATCCCAACCAGGCCTTCGTCACCGAGCCGCTGGCGCCGTTCCTCGGCCCCTGCGTGGTGTCGTTCCAGCACGAAATGTTCGTGAACCAGACGCCGCGGGGCAGCGTGGTGGTGGTCGCCTCGGACCGGGAACGGCCGCTGCGGTCCGATTTCGCGCCGACCAGCGACCTCTTCCCGCGCGCCGCTGCGCGGGCCATCGACCTGCTGCCGCACCTCGGTTCCGCCCGCCTGCTGCGCTCGTGGGGCGGGCTGTACTCGCGCACGCCGGACATGCAGGCGGTGATCGGCGAGACCGCCGTCGCCGGGCTGTTCGTCGCGCTGTCCGGCGCCAAGGGCCTGATGACCAGCCCGGCCGCCGGCCGCCGCCTCGCCGCCCTCATCGACGGCGAGGCGCCGCCGGACTGGTTCGCCCAACTCTCCCCCGCTCGCTTCGCCGGGGGCACCCTCGATCCCGAACCGGCGATCGTCTGAACGGAGAACACCGCATGCCCCAGACCCGCACCGTGTCCATCGACGCCGTGGACTATTTCGGCCTCGCCGCCCCCGTGCGGCTCCGCGAAACGCTGTCGGTCACTGTTACGCCGCGCAGCTTCCCGCCGTACCTCGACGACCTCCAGGCCGACTGGGTGTCGAGCGTGGCAACCCCCGCTTTCCGGATCCTGGCCGAGCGGCGCGGGCCGGGGCGCAGCGCGGCGTTCTGTTCCATCGGCACCGGCACCGGCCTGGACGCGCTGGCCGCCGTCGAAGTGCTCGACGCGCGCCTCGTCGCCGTCACCGACGTGCACGAGGACGTGGTCGCCGCGGCGCGCGACAACATCCTGGGCAACCTGCGCGACGCCGCGGCCGTCCGCCTGCTGGCGGGAACCGGCGACCTGCTGTCGCCGCTGGCGCCGGATGCCCCGCGCTTCGACGTGATCTACGAGAACCTGCCCAACGTGGCGCTGGACGACGCCGCGCAACTCGAGAACGGCATCACCAGCTCGAGCTACGTCCCGCCGCGGCGCGAGGCGGTGCCGCCCGCGGTGCGCAGCGCCCTGCTGACCCTGCACTACGTGGCGCTGGAGCAGGCGAAGGGCTTCCTGGCCCCCGGCGGCGTCGTGCTGTCGATGCTGGGGGCGCGGGTGCCGTTGCGGACCTTCATCGACATGGCGGCGCACGCCGGCTACCAGCCCTCCTTCCTGACCTACGGCTGGAAGGTCCAGGCCGAGGCCGAGGATATCCTGCGCGGCCACGCGGAATGGCAGCGGCGCGGCCTCGGGCCGTTCCATTTCTACCGGGTGGCGGACCTGGAGCACGCGTTCGCCGGGCTGACGCCGGCGGAGGCGGCGCCCCTGGCGCAGGTCATCGAAGGCCACCTCGCCCCGCACCGGCTGGACGCCGAGGCGGCGCTGGCCGCCCACCGCAGCGGCGCGCGGATCGGCCACACCTACGCGGTCCTGCACTCGGCCGTGGAGTGACGGACGTGACCATCGCCCCGACCGACCTCCTCGACCTGTTGTCCCTGATGCGCGCGGCCTTCGCCGAGGGACTGCGCCATCGGCCCGCGGTGGCCGCGGAAGCCGCGCGCGTGCTGGCGGACCTGCCGGACGGATCGGTACCCTTGCGGCTGGCCGAGCCGCTGCGGCCCAGCCGCCACCCCGTCCTGTCCCAGCTTCCGGGGGCTGCGCGCGCCGCCGGCGCGCCGTGGGAGAGCGCCCTGCTGCCGCTTGCCGGCCGCTTGCCCTGGCGCTTCGGCTACGCCCCACGTCCCGACGCACCGGATTTGGGGGAGCGCATGGCGTGGGCGGAGATCGTCGGTCCGGCGGCGCCGCTGCGCAGCGACCGGGTCGGCTTCGGCCTCACTTTCATCGGCCGCGACACCGTCTACCCGCCGCACCGGCACCCGGCCGTGGAGTTGTACGCCGTGGTGTCGGGCACCGCCGTGTGGACGCTGGAGGGTGCCGACACGCGGCGCCGGCCCGGCGATTTCGTCCTGCACGCCGCCGACGCGGTGCACGCCATGCGGACCACGGACGAACCGCTGCTGGCGATCTATTCCTGGACCGGCGACATCCTGTCGCCCTCGGTCTACACTTGAGGACCGGCGCGGGCGGTGCGACGGACGGCGCCCCGGCGGCGCCCGTTGCATGGCCGGCTCACCAAGCGGCGACGTAGGCGCCCTTGAAGCGCTGCTGCACGAACGCCCTCACCGGCTCGGAGTGGTAGGCGGATCAGCTGCCTGACCCAGGGCTTGTCCTTGTCCTCCTCGCGCACGGCGAGGATGGTGCCGTTCACCGGGTCGAGGCCGGCCTGGGCCGCGTAGTTGTTGTTCACCGCCGCCGCGTCGACGTCGGGCAGGGGGCGGGCGAGCTGGGCGGCGTCCAGCTCCACGAACTTGTAGCCCTTCAGGTTCCCGACGATGTCCAGCAGGCTGACGGTGAGGCTCTTGGGATCCTTCAGCGTCACCTGCTTCACCTTGGACACGCAGCGACAGCGCGCCCAAAACGCTGGCGATGATCAATCTCTTGAACGATGGCCGCATGGCCCCACGCCTTTCTAAAACACGAAAATTTTATGTAAAAATGAAGTAAGCCGCATGCTGACGCAAATTTCATATCGACAAAATAGACTTTTCAGCCATACCCTCCTTTCCGTAATGTGGATTGCGGGCGTCGTCGGCGTCGAAAAAACAAAATTGGAGAGTTGTTCATGGTGTCTGTGGCGAGGATCGCCGCGCTGGCGGTCGCCCTGGCAGCCGGGCCGGCCTTGGCCGGGCCCGATCCGGCGCTGGTGGGCGTGAGCGGGCCGCTGACCGGGCAGCACGCGCAGTACGGCGCCCAGTGGCAGAAGGGGTTCGAACTGGCGCTTGACGAGGTGAACGGCGCCGGCGGGATCGGCGGCCGGCCGCTGAAGCTGCAGTTCGAGGACAGCCAGTCCGACCCCAGGCAGTCGGTTGCCATTGCCCGCAAGTTCGTCGCCGACCCGGCCATCGTCGTCGAGTTGGGCGACTTCTCCAGCGCCGCCTCCATGGCCGCGTCGCCGGTCTACCAGGCGGCGGGGCTGGTGCAGTTCGGCTTCACCAACTCGCACCCCGACTTCACCAAGGGCGGCGACTTTACGTGGAGCAACGCCCCCAATCAGGCCGACGAAATGCCGGTGCTGGCCGACTACGCGGTGGGGGCCCTGGGCTTCAAGCGGGTGGCGGTGCTGTACATCAACAGCGACTGGGGCCGCACCAGCAAGGACCTGTTTGCCAAGGCCGCCACGGAGCGCGGCGCCGCCGTGGTGGCGGCCGAGGGTTATCTGGCCGACGAGAAGGACTTCCGCTCCGCCTTGGTGCGGGTGCGCGACGCGGCGCCGGACGGCATCGTGCTGGTCTCCTACTACGCCGACGGCGCGCAGATCGCCCGGCAGCTGCGCAGCGTCGGGCTGAAGCAGCCGGTGGTCGCCGCCGGCTCGGTCTACTCGCCGAAGTTCCTGGAGCTGGGCGGCGAAGCGGTGGAGGGCGTGCACACCACCACGCCGTTCTTCCCCGACGACCCGCGCCCGGTGGTGCAGCGCTTCGTGAAGAGTTACACCGCCAAGTACGGCGTGCAGCCCGACGCCTACTCCAGCCGCGCCTACGACGCGCTGATCCTCATCGCCGAGGTGCTGAAGCAATATGGAACGGAGCGCAAAGCGGTGCGCGACGGGCTGGCCAACATCCAGGACGTGCCGAGCGTCGTCTACGGTACCGTGCGCTTCGATCCGCAGACGCGCCGCGTCGACAAGCCGCTGAGCACCCGCTTGGTCGTCAAGGACGGCCGCTTCGCCCTGTGGGACGGCGGCAAAGCCGCGGCGAACTGAGGGTGCCAGCGTGGGCGGACTCCTCTCCGGCGCCTGGATCGACCACACGGTCAACGGCCTGATCGTCGGCAACATCTACGCGCTGCTGGCGGTCGGGCTGGCGTTGATCTTCGGCGTCTCGCACCTGATCAACTTCGCGCACGGCTCGGTCTACATGGTCGGCGCCTACATCGGCTGGGCGTGCTTCCGGCTGCTCGACGCGCCGCTGCCGGTGACGTTGCTGGCGGTGGCGGGCGGCTGTGCGCTGCTCGGCGTCGCCATTGAGCGGATCGGGCTGCGGCCGCTGGCCGGCTCGGCGCGCATCGCGCCGCTGCTCGCCACCATCGGCATCGGGCTGGTGCTCGATCAGCTCGCCCAACTGGCCTTCACCCCCGACCCGCGGGCGCTGCCCAGCCCGCTGCCCGACTGGCGAATTCAGATCGGCGGCGGCACCATCGGCGCGCTCGACCTGCTGATCGCCGGGGTGGGGGTGGGCAGCGCCGCGCTGCTCTACGGCTTCCTGCGCTTCACCAAGCTGGGCTGGGCGGTGCGGGCGACGGCGCTCGACCGCGACGCGGCGCAGCAGTGCGGCGTCGACGTCAACGCCGTCAACCGCGCGGTCTACGCCATCGCCTCGGCGCTGGGCGGGGTGAGCGGGCTGCTGGTCGGCATGTACTACAACGCCATCGACCCCTACATGGGTTTCCAGGCGGGGCTGAAGGGGATCGTGGCGCAGTTGATCGGCGGCATGGGCAATGTCCCGGGCGCCATCGCCGGCAGCCTGCTGCTCGGTCTGACCGAGAGCTACGGGATCGCGCTGTTCGGCACCAGCTACCGCAACCTGTTCGCCTTCGTGGTGATGGTGCTGGTCCTGGCGTTGCGTCCCAACGGGCTGTTCAGCCGCGCCCGCCAGACCCCGCCGGAGCCGCTGACCGGCACCTTCGTGGCGCCCTCGCGACCGGTGCGGATTCCGGGCTGGCTGCTGTGGGCGCTGGGCATCGCCGCGGCGGCGCTGCCGCTGGCGGTACAAAACGCCTATGTTCTGCAGACGCTGGGCAACGCGTGGCTGTACGCGGTGCTGGCGCTCAGCCTGACGCTGGTCGCCGGCACGGTCGGGCAGATCTCGCTGGGGCACGCCGGGCTGCTTGCCATCGGCGGTTATGCCTCGGCGTTGCTGGCGCTGGACGCCAAGCTGCCGGTGGCGCTGGCGGTGCCGGCGGCGGGAGTCGTGACCGCAGTGCTGGGCACGCTGCTGGTGTCGCCGGCCTTCCGGCTGCGCGGGCACTATGTCTCGGTCGCCACACTGGGCATCGGCGAGATCGTCGCCCTGGTCATCCTGAACTGGGAGAGCGTGACACGCGGCCCGATCGGCGTGGTCGGCATCCCGCCGCTCTCCGCCTTCGGCACGCCTCTCCTGTCCGCACCATGGGTGTACTGGATCCCGTTGGCGGCGGTTGCCCTGGTGGCGCAGGTGCAGGCGCGGCTGCTCGGCTCCCACCTCGGCCGCACGCTGCGCGCCATCCGCGAGGACGAGGTGGCGGCGCGCGCCTACGGCGTCGGGCTCGACCGCTACAAGGGGTTGGCCTTCGGCGTCGCCGGCTTCGCCGCCGGGATCGCCGGGGCGCTGATGGCGCACGTCTATTCCTACATCAACCACGAGACCTTCCACGCACCGATCTCGGTGCTGGCGCTGACCATGGTGATCCTCGGCGGGCTGGGGAACGTTGCGGGGGCGATCCTCGGTGCGGTGGCGCTGGTGGGGTTGCCCGAGCTGTTCCGCGCGGCGGCCGAGTACCGCATGCTGATCTACGGGGTGACGCTGCTGCTGCTCATCCGCTTCCGCCCGCAGGGCCTGCTGGGGACGGTGTGATGACGCGGACCCTCCTCGATGTCCGCGGACTGACCCGCCGCTTCGGCGGCCTCACCGCCGTGGACTTAATCGACCTGACCATCGCCGCGGGCGAGCTGGTCAGCGTCATCGGCCCGAACGGCGCCGGCAAGACGACGCTGTTCAACCTCGTCACCGGCCACGACGCGCCGGACGCCGGCGCGGTCCATCTGGACGGCGACGCGGTGACCGGGCTGGCGCCCGAGCGGCTGGCGGCCAAAGGCCTGGCCCGCACCTTCCAGCACGGGCGGGTGTTCGCCAACCTCAGCGTGCTCGACAACGTGCTGGTCGGCGCCCACACGCGGCTCCGCGCGGTGCGCCCGCAGGGCTGGGGTCCGCTGGCCGAGCTGGCGCTTGCCCTGATCCGTCCGAGGGCGGTCCGCGACGAGGAGGCGGCGCTGCGCGCCGAGGCGCTGGAAATCCTGGCGCTGTTCGGCGAGCGGCTGCTGCCGCGCCGGGACCAGCCGGCGCACAGCCTGTCCTACGCCAACCGGCGGCGGCTGGAGATCGCCCGCGCGCTGGCCCTGCGCCCGCGCCTTCTGCTGCTGGATGAACCCACCGCCGGCATGAACCCGACCGAGACGGCGGAGATGCTAGAGATCATCCGCGCCCTGAAGGCGCGCGGCCTGACCGTCCTGCTGATCGAGCACAAGCTCGACCTCGTCATGCAGCTGTCCGACCGGGTGCTGGTGATGGACCACGGCAAGCGCATCGCCGAAGGCGCGCCGGCCGACGTGGCGCGCGACCCGGCGGTGGTCGAGGCGTACCTCGGCCACGGCGAGGTCGGGCGGGCGGCAACCTCTCATCTGGAGGCGGCACAATGAGCACCGACGACGCGATCCTGCGGCTCGACCGCATCAACACCCAGTACGGCGCGGTGCAGGTGCATTTCGACCTGAGCCTCGCCGTGCCGCGCGGCTCCATCGTCTGCCTGCTGGGCGGCAACGCCAGCGGCAAGTCCACCACCATGAAGGTGATCCTCGGGCTGGTGGCGCCGCGCTCGGGCCGCGTGCTGCTCGGCGGCGAGCCGGTCACCGGCCTGCCGACGCCGAAGATCGTGCGGCGCGGCGTCGCCTCGGTGCCGGAATCGCGGCGGCTGTTCGGCGCCATGACGGTGCGCGAGAACGTGCTGATGGGCGCCTACACCCGCGGCGACCGCGGCGCGGTGCGTGAAGATTACGAGCGCGTGCTCGACCTCTTCCCGCGCCTGCGCGAGCGCGAGCGGCAGCATGCGGGCACGCTGTCGGGCGGCGAGCAGCAGATGGTGGCCATGGCCCGCGCGCTGATGGCCCGGCCGCGCCTGATCGTCATGGACGAGCCGACCATGGGTCTGTCGCCGCGCCATGTCGACGCGGTGCTCGACCTGATCGCCACCATCAACCGGCAGGGCGTGTCGATCTTCATGGTCGAGCAGAACGCCGCCCACGCGCTGAGCATCGCGCACCACGGCTACGTCCTGCAGACCGGGCGCATCGTGCTGTCCGGCGGTGCCCGCGACCTCCTCCACGACCCGCAGATCCGCGACGCCTACCTGGGCGGCGCGCGGGCGGCCTGAAAAATCACAAGAAACAAGGGATCCTGACCGTGACCGACCCCGGACCGTCCTCGCTCGCCGAGCTGGAAGCGCGGCTCGCCCGCGACCTCGAATTGCTGATTCTGCCGGCACCGGAGTGGAGCCCGCCGCACGGCGACCTGCTGGACGTTGCCATCGTCGGCGCCGGCATGGCCGGGCTGACCGCCGCCTTCGCGCTGCAGCGCCTGGGCATCCGCAACATCCGCCTGTTCGACCGCGCGCCGGCGGGTTTGGAGGGGCCGTGGGCGACCTACGCCCGCATGGAGACGCTGCGCTCGCCCAAGCACCTTGTGGGGCCGGCGCTGGGCTTCGCCAATCTGACCTTCCGCGCCTGGTTCGAGGCGCAGTTCGGCGCCGCGGAGTGGGAACGGCTGGGCAAGATCCCGCGCTTGCAATGGCTGGACTATCTGCGCTGGTACCGCACGGTGCTGAAGCTGCCGGTGGAGAACGGTGTCGAGCTGACCGGCCTGTCGGGCACGCAGGACGGCGTGGTGCTCTCGCTGCGCCGCCAGGGTGTCGAGACGCGTGTGGCGGCGCGGCGCGTGGTGCTGGCGAACGGCCGCGACGGGCTGGGCGGTCCCTATGTGCCGGAGCTGTGGCGGGGCGTCGACCGCCGCTTCTGGCGCCACGCGCACGAGGACATCGACTTCGCCGCGCTGCGCGGCAAGAGCGTGGCGGTGATCGGCGGCGGCGCCGGGGCGACCGACAACGCCGCCTCGGCGCTGGAGGCCGGCGCGGCGCGTGCGGCGATGCTGCTGCGCCGGACCGAGGTGCCGCGGGTCAACAAGTCGCTCGGCATCTCCAACCCCGGCCTGGCGCTGGGCTTCCACGGCCTGTCCGACGCGCGCCGCTGGGAGCAGACGCAGTACGTCGCCGACAGCGCCATCCCGGCGCCGCGCGATTCCATGCTGCGCTGCTCGCGCCACCCGAGCTTCGAGCTGCGCACCTCGGTCGCCATCGACGCGGTGCGGACGGAGGGCGGGCACGTGGTGCTGGAGACGGCGCGCGGCGACCTCGCCTACGACTTCGTGATCCTCGCCACCGGCTTCACGGTGGACTGGGCGCAGCGGCCGGAGCTGGCGGCGCTGGCCGGCACCGCGCTGCTGTGGCGCGACCGGTACGTCCCGCCCGGCTGGGAGGAGCACCAGTTCGCCGACCATCCCTACCTCGGCCCGGCGTTCGAGTTCGTCGAGCGCAGCCCCGGCGCGGCTCCCTGGATCGGCCGGGTGCACGCGTTCAACTACGCGGCGACGCTCAGCCACGGCAAGGTGACCGGCGACATCCCGGCGATCAGCTTCGGCGCCGAGCGGCTGGCCGAGGGCATCGTCACCCGCTTCTACGAGGAGGACTACGCGGTGCACCACCAGCGCCTGCTCGACTTCGCCACGCCCGAGTTGCACGGCGACGAGTGGACGGTGGCCGAGGAGGCCGCGGCATGAGCGGAACCGCCGACCTGACCGACGCGCTGGCCGGGATCGAGCCCGGCTCGGCGCTGGCGGCGCTGCGCGCGCAGCGGCAGGACGCGCTGCGCCACACCCAGGGCACCCTGGAGGCGCTGCTGTCGCCCGGCGCGCACAACGGCCTGGACGAGGCCGAGCGGCTGGCGGTGGCGTTGCGCGTGGCGACGCTCAACGGCGACGCAGAGCTTTCCGGGTACTACCGCAGCCGGCTGGAGGGACTGGACGGTGGCCCGGTCATGGCCGCCGAGGTCGAGCGCTTTCCCGACGGCGCGCACGGCCCGCGCCAGCGCACGGTGCTGGGCCATGTCGACCGCGCCACCCTGGCGCCGCGCACCGCCACCCGCGACCACCTCGCCCTCCTGCGCGCCGCGGGGCTGGGCGAACCGGAGATCGTCACACTGTCGCAGCTCGTCGCCTTCGTGACCTACCAGGCCCGGTTGCTCGCCGGGCTGCGCCTGCTGGGAGGCCGGCCATGAGCGTTCCCGCAACCGGCTTCACCCTCGACGTGCTGGAGTGGGAGCCCTGGTTGGCGCCCGTGGACTACGCCACGGCCACCGAGGCGCAGCGCGCCGCGCTGGCCGAGACGCCGTCCAACACCGGGCTGTCGCCCTATTCGCTGATGCTGGCGCACGACCCGGAGGCGCTGCGCCAGCGTACGCCGCTGTTCAACGGCATCATGTACGCCCCGCGCGGCTTGCCGCGGGCGGAGCGCGAGCTGGCGACGCTGGTGGAATCGGTGCTCAACGGCTGCGTCTACTGCGCCTCGGTGCACGCGCGCCGTTTCGCCGAGCTGACCAAGGAGCCGGAGGTGGTGCACCGCCTCTACGCCGAGGGGGCCGGCACCGACCTCGACCCGCGTCGCCGCGCCATCGTCGATTTCGCGGCCAAGTTGACCGCCACCCCGCCGGCTGCCGGCCCGGAGGACGTGGCGGCGCTGCGCGCGGCCGGGCTGGACGACCTGCAAATCCTCGACCTCATCCACGCCGTCGCCATCTTCGCCTGGGCCAACCGGCTGATGCTGACGCTCGGCGAACCCGTGCGGGCGGCTCCCGGGTGAGCCTGTTCAACCCACCGTCTTGCGCCAGGCGAACAGCCGGTCCTGAGCTTCCCTCGGGAGAATGGACACCGGGTTACGCGGTCTGCAGCTCGGCCTGCTCTGGGGTGATGTCGCCGAGGGCCGAGTGGAGCGGCTGGCGATTCCGCAGGTGCGCATGGCGTTGGTGATCGTGTGCAGCCGGAACCGCCGCCCATACAGCGGATGGCCGGGATCGACCACGCTGATCTCGTCCGGCATGGGCACGTCGTCATCACGGCCAGGGATATCGCTCTGGCCCATCGTTCGACGTGATCGATTGGCGCAACCCGCAGCAGACCTGGAGGCCGCGATCGGCCGGATAGGCTGCGGCACAGTGAATTAGCCGGCCGCTCTGCGGCAGGAAGAACGAGGGGTGATGCGGGTTTCGGGGTAAACTGCCGTCCCATGGACGCCTTGCCCGACGACATCGGCGCCCTGCGCGCCGCGCTCCTCGAAGCGCGCGGCCGGGCCGCGGCAGCCGAGGCGGATGCCCCCAAGGCGCGGGCCGAGCGCTCCGACGACCAGGCGCTGATCGCCACCCTCAAGCTCCAGATCGAGAAGCTCCAGCGCGACCTCTGCGGCCGGCGCTCCGAACGGACATTCCGGCTGCTCGACCAGCTCGAGTTCCAGTTGGAGGAGGCGAAGGCGTCCGCCGGCGAGGACGAGCTGGTGGCGGAACGGGCGGCCAGGGCGACGGAGCGGGACGCCCCTGCCCGCAAGGCGCCGTCACGCAAGCCGTTCCCGGCGCACCTGCCGCGCGAGAGCGCATCATCATCCCGGCGCCGACCGTGTGCCCGTGCTGCGGCTCGCCCCGGCTGTGCAAACTGGGCGAGAGCGTCACCGAGACGGCCGAGCGCATCCCCGCGCAGTGGAAGATCATCCAGACAGTGCGCGAAGGCTTCGCCAGGGAAAGCATGGAGATCAGCAGCCCGTGGCGGAGGCCCTGTGTTGGGTGCATGCGCGTCGGAAATCTTTCGAGCTGGCCGACATCGCCGCGAACAAGCGGCGCGGCAAGACGGCGCCCCCGATCTCGCCGCTGGCCTTGGAGGCGGTGCGGCGCATCGACCCGCTGTTCGACATCGAGCGGGAGATCAACGGGCGCCCGGCGGCCGAGCGCCTGGCGCGCCGCACCGAGCTGTCCAAGCCCGTGGTTGACGAACTGGAGGGCTGGATGCGGGCGGCGCGGGCCGGGACGTCGAAGCACGCGCCGGTGGCCAAGGCGATGGCCTACCTGCTGACCCGCTGGGAGGGCTTCCCCCGCTTCCTGCACGACGGCCGGCTCTGCCTGACGAACAATGCCGCCGAACGCGCGCTGAGGGGTATTGCCCTGGGCAGACGGGCGTGGTTGTTCATGTGGATCGGACCGGGGCGGGCTGCGCGCCGCAGCGATCTACAGCCTGATCGTGAGCGCCAAGATGAACGATGTCGATCCGCAGGCGTGGCTGGCCGACGTGCTGGCGCGCATCAACGACCTGCCGCAGACCCGGCTCGACGAGCTGCCGCCGTGGAAGTGGCGGGCGGTTGGGCTCAAGGAGGCTGTCGCATGAGGTCCCAGCTCCGCGCCGCCGGACCATCGGACTCCGAAAAGGCGACCATCATCGCGGACTGCCAGAGCTTCGTCGACGAGGTGCTGAAACCCCGCTTGCTGCCGAGCATCCGCCCGACCGAGTTCAACTATCCCATAGACATCCTGGGCAAATGGCACGGGAACCGCTATCGGTTCCTGCAACGGTACCGCTCCGGCTTTCCGGACAACTTCGGCGAAGAGTTCGACAGCCCGTTCGCCCGCCTCGACTGGATCGGTCGGGATCGCTTCGACATCCAATGGTTCCGCCATACCCGAACGTGGCATCGCCTCTACCGCGACGTGTCGCTTGCCGAAGCCTTGAAAATCCTGGAAACCGACGGGATCCTGCATCCCCTATAGCGCCATCCCCGCGGTGCTTACCGGATGGATACGGCGCAGCTTCTTCTGGTTCATGGCATGGCCCTCGCGGGCCAGCAGCAGATGCAGCCGCCGATAGCCGAAGCGTTGCCGCTGGCGCGACAGCTCGCGCAGCCGTTCCCGCAGGACGGCATTATCCGGGAGCCGGGAACGGTAGCGTACCGTCGATCGATCCGCTCCCAACACAAGGCACGCCCGCCGCTTGCTCACGCCGTGGCTGGCACGGACGTGAGCAACGGCACTCCGCACAGCCGCGGGTGTCACCATTCTTTGCAGCGGCGTCCTTCAGGATGGCGTTGTCCAGCATGGCCTCGGCCAGCAGTTTCTTCAGCCGCGTGTTCTCGTCCTCAAGCGCCTTTAGGCGCCGGGCCTCGGAGACCTCCAGCCCGCCGTACTTGGCCTTCCAGGTGTAGAACGTCGCCTCGCTGATCCCGCCGGCGGCACACGTCCGCCGTCTTCTGACCGGCCTCCTGCTCTTTCAGGGGGCCGATGATCTGCTCCTCGTTGAACCGGCTGCGCCTCATCCGTCCGTCTCCTCTCGATGACGGACTCTACCCATTCCTGGAGGAGTTTTCCGGGCTCAGGTCACCGCAATAAATTTCCAAAGCACGCTCTTAGCGACCGCCGCCAAACTTTGCAACAAAACCGCTGGAAAGCCCATCAGTCGCCTGTCCCCGCGCCCGCGACGTCGGTCACCACGCTCCGGCCATCGGCGCCGGTCAGCCGGATCTTGAAGGTCTTGTCGTGGAAAACGGTGGTCTTCAGATCCTCGATCATTGCGTCCACGCCGCCGAACGGCGCCACCAGTTCGACCAACCACAGCCGATCGCCGCTCTTCCATTCGGCTGGCGCCAAGCGGATCACCCCGGCGGTCAGCCGTTTCTCCACCTCCTCCGACACGATGGCCCACAGCGCCAAGCCAGCTATCTGATCGCCGGAGCGGAAAGTGCGGAACTGGCCCAGCATCATCGCCGGCATGACCAGCCATTCCAGGTCGGCGAGGAACAGGTGCCGGTGTCCCGGCGACTGCATCATCAGCCACACCACCTCGCCGAGCGCTCCGGCCAGCGTCAGCTGCGGGCGTCCGGGCACCTGCGGCGCCGGTTGTCCACCCTGCCTCGGCTGCGGCAGGCCCTCGCCGCTCGTGCCGCCCTTCGGCTTCCCGCTATCCGCCATCGCGGTCTTCTCCCTGCCTCGTGTCGTGATACGCCGTGTGGTGTGCCCGACCATCGTTTGCCGCAGAACGGGGTGGCGCGCAATGGCCGGGAGCGGCCCCTACCGTTCCCGCATGGCCTCGCCGGTGTGCTTCAGGATCGGCATCAGCAGGTAGTCGATAACCCGCCGTGTGCCGGTGCGCACGTCCACCGTCGCCGTCAGGCCGGGGGCGAGCGTCACAAGGCGCCCGTCCACCGGCATGGTCTGCCGCTCCAACTCGACCCGAACGCGATAGACCGCACCGAGCCGCTCGTCCACCACAGCGTCGGAGGAGATCGCTGCCACGCGCCCCGGCAGCGCGCCGTACTTGGTGAAGGCGAAGGTGTCCAGTTTGATCTGCACGGGCTGGCCGACCTCCAGGAAGCCGACGTCGCGGTTCAGCACCTTGGCCTCGACCTCCAGCACCGCGCCCACCGGTACCAGCTTCATCATCGCCTGTGCCGCCTGTACCACGCCCCCGGCGGTGTGCAGGGCCAGCTCGTGCACCGTGCCGTCCTCCGGCGCGCGCAGCGACAGCGCGCGCAGCCGCTGCCCGGCCTTGGTGAGGTCCTCGGCGAGGCTGGCGGCGCGCGTCTCGGTCTCGACCAGCGCGGCGGCCTGCTCCATCCGGTGCACGCGCTCCGCCTGCCCGATCCGTTCGGCGGCGGTGGCGGCAGAGGCCTCGGCCTCGCGCAGGTTGGCGCGCTGGATGCGCAGGTCGGCCTCGGCGGTGACCAACTCCTGCTGCAGCGTCAGAAACTCGGTGGTCGACACGATCTGCCGCTCGACCAGCTGGCGACGCGCCTCGACGCGCTGGCGGATCAGCGGCAACACGGCCTCCAGCTTGTCGATGCTGGCCGTGATGGTGTCGGCGGCGGCCAGCAGGCGGCCGTGCTCCTGGCGCAGCGACGCCACCTCGCCGGCGATGCGGTCGCGGTCGGCGGCGAACAGGCGGCTCTCGTCCGCCACCGCGGCCCGGTCCGCGTCGGACGGCGGCTCGAAGGTCCCGGCGCCGTCCAGCCCCGCGCGCAGGCGCGCCGCGCGCAACCGGGCGGCCGCCAGCTCCTTGGCGGTGCGGTCGCGGTCGGCGGCGGCGTCGGTGGTGTCGAACTCGACCAGTTCGTCGCCGGCGGACACCCGCTGCCCCTCGGCCACCAGGATGCGGCGCACCACGCGCTGCTCCGGCGCCTGGATCACCTTCACCTTGCCCGACGGCACCAGCGTGCCCTGGGCTGGCACGACGATGTCCAGCTCGCCCTTCACCGACCAGGTCAGGCCGGCCGCCGCCACCGCCATGATCAGCAGCGGCAGCAGCCACGCCAGCAGCGGCGGCGTGTCCTCCGTCACCATCAGGATTGGCGGGG
>NZ_LGQZ01000158.1 GCF_003116015.1 Azospirillum sp. TSO22-1 | reverse complement strand
GCGGGGGAGGGGAGGGGGGCGGGAACGGCGGCGGTGCGGCTCATGATCGGTCCTCCCTCCTCAGCCCGCGGCGCGGCCGAGCTGGCTGCCCGGCTGACCACCGGTCTGGCTGTTGAACAGCGTGGCGTAGCGGCCGCCGCAGCGGATCAGGTCCTCGTGCGCGCCGTCCTCGACGACGCGGCCGCGCTCGACCGTGATGATGCGGTGCGCGATGCGCACGGCGGAGAGCCGGTGGGCGATGATCAGCACGGTGCGCCCGGCGCAGATGCGCTGCATGTTCTGCTGGATGACCCGCTCGGACTCGTAGTCGAGCGCCGAGGTCGCCTCGTCGAAGATCAGGATGCGCGGGTTGTTCACCAGGGCGCGGGCGATGGCGATGCGCTGGCGCTGCCCGCCGGACAGCGTGGCGCCGCGCTCGCCGACCACCGTGTCGTAGCCCTCCGGCAGCTCGGCGATGAAGTCGTGGGCGCCGGCCAGCTTCGCCGCGGCAACGATGCGGTCCATGTCCATGGTCGGGTCGGACAGCGCGACGTTCTCGCGGATGCTGCCGCTGAACAGCACGTTCTCCTGCAGCACCACGCCGACCTGCCGGCGCAGCCACACCGCATCGGCGGTGGACAGGTCGACGCCGTCCACCAGGATGCGGCCCCGCTCCGGCACATAGAAGCGCTGCAGCAGCTTCGACAGCGTGCTCTTGCCCGAGCCGGACGAGCCGACGATGCCGACCACTTGGCCCGCCGGGATGTGCAGGGTGACGTCGGCCAGCGTCTCCGGCCCGTCGTGGCGGTAGCGGAAGGTGACGTGGTCGAAGACGACGTCGCCCTTGATCGCCGGCAGGGCGCCGCGCCCGGCGATCTGCAGGGGCTCGGGCGCCGTGTTCAGGATGTCGCCGATGCGCTGCACCGACAGGCGCACCTGCTGGAAGTCCTGCCAGAGCTGGGCGATGCGCAGCACCGGCTGCGCCACCCGGCCGGCGAACATGTTGAAGGCGATCAGCTCGCCCACCGTCAGCCCGCCCTCGATGACCAGCCTGGCGCCCAGCCACAGCACGGCCATGGTGGACAGCTTGGAGACGAACTGCACCGACTGGCTGGCGATGTTGGTCAGCATGCCGGCCCGGAAGCCGGCGCGCACGTAGGCGGCGAGCTGGTCCTCCCACTTGCGCTGCATGCGCGGCTCGACCGCCATCGCCTTGATGGTCTCGACGCTCGACACCGCCTCGACCAGGAAGCTCTGGTTCTCGGCGCCGCGGGCGAACTTCTCGTCCAGCCGGCGGCGCAGGATCGGCGTGGCGACCAGGCTGATGGCGACGTAGAGCGGGAAGGAGGCGGCGACCACCGCCGTCAGCACCGGGCTGTACAGCAGCATCACGGCCAGGAAGACCACGGTGAACAGCAGGTCCAGCACCAGCGTCATGGTCGAACTGGTGAGGAAGTTGCGGATCGTCTCCAGCTCGCGCACCCGAGCCACGCTGTCGCCGACGCGACGCGTGCCGAAATAGCCGATGGGCAGCGACAGCAGGCGGCGGAACAGCTGGACGCCCAGCTCCACGTCGATGCGGTTGGCGGTGTGGGCGAAGGTGTAGGTGCGCAGGCCCCCCAGCAGCCCTTCGAACACCATCACCGCGAACATGCCGAGGATGAGCACGTCGAGCGTGCTGGCGCTGTGGTGCACCAGCACCTTGTCGATGATCACCTGGAAGAACAGCGGCGTGACCAGCGCGAACAGCTGGAGGAACAACGAGGCCGCCAGCACCTCGCCGAGGATGCTGCGGTACTTCCACACCGCGGCGCCGAACCAGCCGATGTCGAAGCGCGGCACGCCCATGCCGAGCGTCCCCTTGCGGCCCAGGCACAGCAGCCGGCCGTCCCACAGCGGCGCGAAGGCGTCGTGGTCGAGGATCGTCGTCTGGCCGGACGCCGCGTCGTGCACCAGCACCTTGTCGCGCCCGGCCTTGACGAGCACCCGGAACGACCCGTCGGGCCCCGGTACCACGGCGGGCAGCGGGGTCCGCTCCAGCCGCTTCCAGTTGGTGGAGACCACGCGCGCTTTGGCGCCGATGCGGCGCGCCTGGCGGATCAGGTCGCGCAGTTCGGCCGGCCGGCCGCCGCAGTCGTGGCGGATCGCCTCGTGGTCGGCGGGCACGCCCAGGATCCGCAGGGCGGCGACCAGCGCGGCTATCCCCGGGTCGCGGCTCGATCCCCTGTCAACGTTTTCCATGGCCTGTTCCGGTCTGCTGTCCTTGCGGCCGCTGTCGCGGGCTCATCCGCAAGTGTCTCCCGGAACCCGGCAAATCTACTTCAGAAGAAGTGGTAATCCACCGGCCATCCCCGCCCAATCCGGGCGGCACATGTTCTTTTTCGTCCGTCTGTTCGAAGGCACCATACCCAAACTGGGTAAGGGAAACGGAGCGGCAGATCTCCTTTTCTCCTATGGGCGACGGTGCAGCGCCAGGTAGCGCAGGCAGGCGGCGACCGTACCGCCGTCCATGTCGGGGGAGGCGACCGCCAGCTCCTCCAGCTCGTCCGGGGTGAACAGCTCGAGCCGGCCCACCCCCAGCTCGCCCACAGCACCACCGGCCGCGCCGGGCAGCGGGCGGGTGCGGACCGCCGCGAACAGGGCGACGCGGGCCTCCAGCACCGCCGGGTCGAGCAGCAGCAGCCCGAGCGGCCGCAGGTCGTCCGGCGCGCAGGTCAGCCCGGTCTCCTCCTCCAGCTCCCGCAGAGCCGAGACCGCCGTCGGCTCGCCGGGCTCGACGAAGCCGGACGGCGCCACCCAGATCGGCTCGGGAAAGTGCGGACGGCGGATCCGCATCAGGCCGATGCGCCCGTCCACCTCGGGCAACACGCAGACGCCGGACACCAGGTCGGCGTGCAGCACCTTCGGGCGCACCATCAGGAACTCGGGCACGACGCCGTCCGGCCCCTCGATGCGGTCGAAGCGCACGTCGAAGCGCGTGTTGGAGGCGGCGAGGCGACGGGCGACGATGCGGTGGCGGCAATCCATGCTATTCCTTCCGGCGGCAGCCGTTCAGGGGTCGTGCGCGTCGCGCGATCATACCGGCAAAAACCACGCGTCAAAAACCACAGCGACCCGGCGATGATAAGGGGCTTCTTCCTCCTGGGTTTCCTGGCCCTCCTGCCCTTGTGGGTTCCCCTGGGCCTGGAGCGGTTGGGGATCCGCATCTCCTTGCTGCCGCTGGCGTCGTCCTGGGTGAAGACGGAGCCGGCCGGGAGCGACGGCGCGGGGCCGCCGGCCGGCTGGCGGGAGCACGTCTACCTGGCCCGGAACCCGGACGTGGCGGCGGCGGTCCGCCAGGGCGCGCTGCGCAGCGGCTACGAGCACTACGTGCGCTTCGGCCAGGCCGAGGGGCGGACCGGCGGCTTCGCGACGACGGCCGCCCCGCCGGCCCAGCCCACGTCGCCGGCTCCGGCCCCTGTCACGGCCGCCGCCGCACCGGAAACGCCGCCGCCCTCACCACCGGCGGTCGTGGCCGCGATGCCGGCCGCCCCCCGGACGCATCCCCAGTCTCCACCCCAGTCTCCACCCCAGCCGTCGCCTCCGGCCGTCGTTCCGGTCGCCGTCCCGCCGGCCAAGCCGCCCGTGCCTGGTCCGGCGCCAGCGGCCTCGACCGCCCCGTCCGCCGTGCTGGTGTCCGGCATCCGCGCCGGCGCGCACGACGGCTTCACCCGGATCGTACTGGACGTGAGCGCGCAGCCGCGCCTCGAGCGGGCGGCCCAGTCGGCGCCGCGCGCGGTGGGGATCGAGATGCCGAACGCCGTCTGGCGGATGGCCCGCCAGGGGCGCCTGACCACCAAAGCCCTGGGCTACCGGGTCGAGGAGGGGGCCCGCGGCGCCAGCCGCCTGACCATCGAGTCCCCGGACCCGATCCAGCTGAAATCCATGTTCGTGCTGCCACCGGAAGGCGATCGCGGGTACCGTGTCGTTCTCGACGTGGCGCGCGCCGCCCGTTAGGGGCCAGCCCCGCCTACCAGACCGGATCCCGTCATGCGTCTGCTTTTCGTCCACCAGAACACGCCCGGACAGTACAAGCACATGGCGCGGCACCTCGCCGCCCGCCCGGAGAACGAGGTGGTTTTCATCGGCAAGGCGAAGCGGGAGATCCCTAACGCCACCGTCGTCACCTACGCGCCGAGCCGCGGGCCGGCGAAGGAGATCCACCACTACCTGCGCCCGTTCGAGGATCAGGTCCTGCACGGGCAGGCGGTGGCGCGCGCGGGGATCGAGCTGCGGCGGCGCGGCTTCGTGCCCGACGTGATCTGCGCCCATCCCGGCTGGGGCGAGGCGCTGTTCCTCAAGGACGTGTTCCCGGAGTCCAAGCTGCTGGCCTTCTGCGAGTTCTTCTACCGCAGCTGGGGCTCCGACGTCGGCTTCGACCCGCGGCAGGAGGTGTCCATCGACATGGCCTGCCGCATCCGCTGCAAGAACACCACGCTGCTGACCAGCCTGGAGGCGGCGGACTGGGGCGTCAGCCCGACGGAGTGGCAGCACGCCCAGCACCCCGTCGGGTTCCAGTCGAAGATCTCCGTCGTCCACGACGGCGTCGATACGGAGGTGTGCCGGCCCGACGAGACGGTCACGTTCACGCTGCCGAACGGCCGCACGCTGTCGCGCGCCGACGAGGTGGTCACCTACGTCGCCCGCAACCTGGAGCCCTACCGCGGCTTCCCGACCTTCATGCACGCCGCGGCGGAGATCCTGCGCCGCCGCCCGAAGGCGGAGATCCTGGTGGTTGGTGCCGACGACGTCAGCTACGGTGCGCGCCCGGCGGACGCCGCTAATTGGCGGGAAAAGCTGCTGGGCGAGGTGCAGGTCGACCCGCAGCGCCTGCACTTCCTGGGCAAGGTCCCCTACGAGGTCTTCCTGCGCATCGTCCAGCTGTCGCGCGCCCACATCTACCTGACCTATCCCTTCGTGCTGTCCTGGTCGATGCTGGAGGCCATGGCCTGCGGCGCGGTGGTGGTCGGCTCGAACACCCCGCCGGTCGCCGAGGCGATCGAGGACGGCCGCAACGGGCTGCTGGTGGACTTCTTCGACCCGAAGGCGGTGGCCGACCGGGTGGACGAGGCGCTCGGCGATGCGCAGCGCATGGCGGCGATCCGCGAGGCGGCGCGGCACACCGTGGTGGAGCGCTACGACCTGCACTCCGTCTGCCTGCCGGCGCAGATCCGCCTGATCGAGGACCTGCACGCCGGACGCACCCCGGCCCTCCGTCCCACGGCCGTATGAGCGGTCCGCACTTGGAGTCTTGTCGCACCCCGCCGCCGGGGGGAGAGCGCGGATGTCCCACCTTTGCCCTCGCACCGCCGTTGCGCGGCCTAGTCTGATCGGAGTAGCGTGAAAGCGCGGATTTGCCCCGAACGGTCAGAGTCATGGATTTTTCGGCTCTCATGCGGGTGGCGAACCCGCCGCAGAACAGTTTCACGCGCGAGGTCGTGTGTGAATACCTCGCCGACCGTGACTTCAACGTCTTCCACGAGCGCGAGTGGGAGCGGGTATTCGGGATTCAGGCCGCTTACAGCGACGCGCCGGATTATTGGCTCGACCACTCCGCCAGGCACAAGGTCCGCGCGGGCTGAATCCAGCCGTCGCCATGCCGGAAGCGCTGATCGTCGGGTGCTTCCCGACGATCAGCGGGACAGCTGCGCCAGCTTCCGCTCGGGAATCGGGGGCGGGGAGGGGTGCAGGACCAGGCCGTGCTCCTCGACGTCGACGTTGGCGTCAGGATAGACGGCGAGCGCCAGCTGCAGGGCCTCGGTGAAGCGCTTGCGGAAGTCGCGCAGCCGGCTGTATCCGGCGCCGAACTGCTCGAACACTGCCGGCCAGGTGATGGTCGTCGATCGGGACAGGCTGTGCAGGCGGTAGGCCATCCAAATATAGATGTCAATGCTGGTGCTGTTGTTCTGGATGTGCCGCAGTGCCGGCTCCCAGATCGGCACCGGATGTGCCTTCAGCTCGCGGAAGAACGCTTCGGACAGCAGCACGCGGTCTTCCCACAGCGTGCCCTGGTCGGCATTGGCGTTGGTCGAGAAGTGGACGCCACCCTTGACGATCGAGCTCTTTTCGAACCCGACGCTGTTGGTATCCTCCCAGGCGAAGGTCAAGTTGCAGGCGGCGATGCGCGAGGCCTGCTCGCGAATGTCGCGGTAGGTCTGCCCGCCCACCGACAAGCCCATGCGGTCCAGCCACTCGTGCATGCTGCGGCCGAGCTCGACCTCCCGGCTGTCGGTCTGCAGGGCCCGGGTTTGCAGATAAAGCAGAATCATGCGGGCGCGGCTGCCATACGGCACGCCGTAAAGCTTGAATCCTCCGTTGCGAATCGGAAGTCGCCCGGGCTCGATCAGAAGACGGATCCGATGGCCCCGCCGTTCCCAGGGCTGGTCGTCCGGCAAGCGGCGATGAGGAAGCGCGGTGAGCGCAAAGCCCGAATAGGTAATGCCAAGGTCTTGACGCTCTTCCTCCAGAACGGCGGCGGCGATATTCACTAGGGCGCGCTGTTCCGGTTCGGTCTGGAGAGCCCTCGCTTGGTCACGCCCAAGCTGGGTGATCAGGTGGTGGATCTTTCCCATCGGGGTCGGCCTTAGCATCACTCTCTGATCGCGGCTATAACATGGAACGTAGACAGCGGCAATTTGGAGTCTTGTCGCGCAAACTATTTGCAAGGATATTTGGGTTAACCTAATAGCTTGTGCGACAAGACTCCAATAGCGAATCGCGATTCGCGCGACAAAACTCCAGGAATCGCGCGACAAGAGTCCAGAGGATAGTTCGCGACTTTGTGGACGGCCGGAGCCGGACGCGACAAGACTCCAATGAATCCCTGGCGAGTCGCCAGCGAATCGCTTGGTTTGTGGGAAGACCGAGTCGCGACACCAGATCTTGGGAGGCCGCGCGGCGGCCGGAAAGCCGGCGCCAGCCTGGCCGTCCCCCGGCCCTGGGGCCGGCGCCGGGGGGCGCGACAAGACTCCAATTCCGGTACCCCGCTCAGAGCGTGGCCGCCTGCCACAAACGGTCGAGCTTGCGCTCGGTGGCGCGCCGCAGCACCCCGGCCGTCTCGAGGTCCTGGATGAGGTCGAGCGCCGAGCGGTAGGTCATGCCGAGCCGCCGCTCCACCGCGCGCGTGCTCACCATCGGCTGCTCCCACAGCAGGTCGAGGAGCTGCGGCAGCCGTCCGGTGGAGCGGCGGGTTCCGGCGCGCTGCCGGCGCGTCGGGCCGCGCGTGTCGCTCCGCCGCTTCGGCAGCCGGGGAACCACGGCGGTGGCGGCGATCCAGGAGGCGTGCCGGGCCTCGATCCGCGCCGAGCGCTCGGTCTCGGCCTCGACGGCGTCGGCGGCGAGGCGCGCCATCCAGGCGATCCAGCCGTCCTCGGACCCGCCGAGCGCCACGCGGTAGCCGGCGTGGTCCCGGCCCCACCAGGCGGCCACCGGCAGGCGGGCCGCGCCCATCCGGCACGCCCGCGCGATCAGGTGCGGCGCCGCCATCCGGGCAAAGTGCGGCCACCAGCCGCCCTCCGCCTGGCCGGCGATGTGGCGGCGGATGGCTTGGCTGTGCTCGTCCTCGTCGGCGACGGCGGGGAGGGGAGAGGGCGGCGCCTCGCGCACGCCGTGCAGCCGGTGCAGCGCCCGCGCCGCGCCGGCCACGCCGGGGTCGGCGGCGAGCGCCTCGTCGACCGTGCGCAGGGCGTCCTGCGCGGTCTCCCGCGCGCCGGCTGCCCAGGGCGCGGGGCGCCGGCCGTGCCGGGCCTCGTACCAGCGCGCGTGGATCTCCTCCAGCCAGGGCAGGGCCCAAGGGGACAGGGCGCGCGCCGGGGCCGGTTCCCCGTCCTCCGTCCCGCCCTCGATTCCGCCCCCGGGCTCGTCTCCGCCGAGGGCGGCTTCCGCCTCGGCGAGCAGGCGCCGGGTCTCGGCGGCGAGCGACGACCACGCGGCCACCGTCTCCGGGCGCAGCCGGCCGTCCTTCGGAACCTCCTCCGGCGCCGGGACCGCCGTCGCGAGCCCGCCGGGCAGGGCCAGCAGCACTCTATAGAGGAGGGCCGCCGCGCCGGCCTCGCTCCGCCGCGGCAGGTCCACCTCGTCCGGCGAGGCCAGGGCGAGCAGCAGGTCGTCCGCCGCCACCAGCGCCCCGTCGAGCGCCGCCATCGCCAGCACGTCCCGCCGCACCGCGTCGCAGGCGTGCCGGCGCGCCCGCGCGGGGTCGGCCAGCAGCGCGTCGAAGCGCGCCAGCCCGCGTTCGGCGGACAGCAGGTCGGGCACGGCGCGCGGCGGGATCATGGTGGGCTCTCCCAAGTATTTGACAGGAATGGGATTATGGTGACAGGGAAATACCATGCAAGCGGTATCGACGAAATGGCGAGTCCGCGTCGTTGCCGCCGTCCGCACCACCCTCCACGCTGCCGGCCCCGCCGCCGCCGGGCGGTTCTGCCGGTTCGGAACCGCCGTGCGCCCAAGCCATCCGGCCGTACCGGCGGACACCGGTCCGGGCTGTCGCTCCGGCTTTATGAGCGGAATCCCGCGGTTCTGCGCCGTTTCGACCCACTTTCCGGCTTTAAGACTGAACTGGTTTCCGGCTTCATAACCGGACTCTCCGCTCGTCCCGGCGAACAGGGCGGAAGGCGTCTGCAGCTGTTCAAACGGTCTGCACAGCTTCTCAAACGATCGTTTCCTCGGAGCGGATTGAACTGTACAATAGGGCGTTTTCTCCGCTTTTCTGAACGGATCCTATGGCGCTCATCGGCTACGCCCGCGTCTCCACCGAGGACCAGGCCACCTTCAGTCAGCTCGATGAGCTGAAGGCCGCCGGCTGCTCGACCATCTTCGAGGAGAAGGCATCCGGCGCCAGTCGGGCGCGGCCGGAGCTGGCCAAGGCGATCGCCCAGATCAAGCGCGGCGACATCCTGGTCGTGGCGCGCATCGATCGTCTGGCGCGCTCGCTGTCCCACCTGCTCGAGGTGATCGAAGGGCTGGAGGCGGTCGGCGCCCACTTCAAGTCGCTGCGCGACCCGATCGACACCTCGACCCCGCAGGGCAAGTTCGCCCTCCAGGTCCTCGGTGCGGCGGCGGAGCTGGAGCGCGCGTTGATCCGAGAGCGCACCAAGGCCGGGCTGCGGGCGGCCAAGGCGCGCGGCAGGGTGGGGGGAAACCCCAAGCTGCGCGAACGCGATCCAGACGCTATCCGCAAGCTGACCGCCATCCGCGACCGCCAGTACATGGCGGAGTTGCTCTCCACCATGGACGCATGGCTCCCGAAGGTCTCCGCCATGCGGCCAGCCAGTTCCTGGGGCAAGGTGGCCAAGGCTCTGGGCCGGCTCGGCTCGCCCGACCGGCCGTGGACGACGGACCGGCTGTCGCGGGCGGTGCGCCGTCTGGTCACGGAAGGACTGGCCGACCGGGCGCTGATCGCGCCGGCGTCGCGCAAGTCGCCGAAGGACGACATCCTGCTGGTGATCGCCGGCATCAAAGGGGCCGATCCGGACATCAGCCTGCGTGCCATCGCGACGCGCCTGGAGGAGATGCACATCCGTACCCCACGCCGCGGCACCACATGGTCAGCCTCATCGGTCAAGGCGCTGCTGGACCGTGCCGAGCGGTTCGGCCTCGTCACGCCGGCGGCCCAGGGGAAGCGGGCTCGTCGAAAAGCGCTTGGCGCGCCAAGCGGCCCAGAAGCTTGATCCGATCCTTGGCGTCGAGCTGGCGCGAGGCTTGCCAGACAGGACCCCGCAGGATGTCTTCGGCCATGTCCCGATAGACAGATGCCGGGCGCAAACCAAGGGTTGGAGGAAGGTTATCAGCGGGCTGTGCTGATGGATGCCCAATGACCAAACTGAACAGGCTGGCTGAGACTGGCCCGTGGCGCGTCGCCTGAAAAAGGTTGTTCAGTATTCTGATAAGGCGCTGCCGCTCTCGGCGCTGACGTCTAAGGTCAGATTTTCGCTCGCGCTCCTGTCGTCGATAGGCGGCGGCTTGCCATTCCTGAAGCTTTTTCTGAGCTGTGACAGAAGCCTGTTTCTGGGCATTTCGAACGGCTGCGAGCGCCGCTGCCTGTGGGCGCACGGGCCATCGGCTGCTCCGGTCGGCCAGCATGCGGCGACCCACATCGTCCAGCTCGGTGTAGAGCGTGCCGATGCTCAAAGGACGGGGAGGCAAGACGTCTTCCAGCCAGGAGAAGCCGTAGCCACGCTCCGACGCGGTTTCGGTCAACAGGCGGGCCACGGCCGACAACAACGCCCGGCGCCACCAAATCGGGACCACCGCCAGTGGGTAAGCGGAGGAACACCGAAGCCGGTCCCGCCATCCGGTGGGCCATGGGGGCTGGACGATCCGGTTGATGAGAGCCCAATCACCTCCGTTGCACATGTTCAAGTGGCAGAGCAATCGGGTCAGATCCTCGACAAGGCAGAGGAAGGCCTGCCGGGTTGAACGCCCGGTCCAGCGACCGTCGGGTTCATGGCCATCGAGGACGGCCACGAGATGCTCCTCAAACGCCCGCAATTTTGCCCAGTCATGGAGCGTGCGCGGCTGCGTCACCCCGTTGCTGCTTATGTCATTGTCGATGACGACCTCATCGAGCGAGCGCCCACAATGACTGCACAGCAGCACGGCTGAATCGCTGAGCGTTACCCACCGTTGCGGCTGCCAGCCCTCGCAAAAGTGACACCGCTGTTCCAAAGGCAGCCCATGTGTGGCGCACAGCCCTCGGGCGGCGATGGCCCAGTCGCGTCGAAGCCACGCATCCCGGCCGATCTGCCGATCATGCCGCAGGCACGCCGGGCACCAAGCCACCTCGACCCGCCCGTACGGCCCCCAGGCCGTCGTGTCGTCCGGAGCGCGTTCCCAACACGCCCAATGGCGGCGCCACCCGCGTCGGGACAGGGCCATGGCTGCCACGGTCTCGACATCCAGGCGGGTCGATGCGGCCAGGAACTGAATGTCCTGCGGGGCGGGCGCCCAATCGACGTCGTGTTGGCACGCACCTTCGGAGTGTCGGCCGGACAGAACGTCCGGGGCCAATTCCCAGCCTTCCAGGCCGTAGCGGCATGCTATCCGGGCGCGCCAGGAGGACAGCAACTCGCCGTCCATTGGCCGGGGAGCAACTGGAAATGGGTGGGGGGCCAGCCTCATCCGGTGCTCGCATGCCCACGGGCCGGCCGGGGCGAACCCTTCATCGTCATCGAGACGAGCGGCAAGACCACGCTGTCGCTGGTGAACGAGGACAGATCCAAGTGCTCCCGGCCAGACCGGATGGCGTCGACAGCCGCCGTCTCAATGAGGCGGCAGATCCGCACCGTGACGCCATCCGTCAGTTCGAGCACCCGCTTGCGGACATCGGCGCTGTCCAGGTCGGACGGCTTGCGCAAAGGCAGGACTGCGCACAGGCTGGCCAGCAGTCGCCGGAACGGTTCTCCGTCGCGCCACCGCGGCAAGTGAAGGGCATCAAATCGCTCGGCCAGCTGTGGGTCGGTAAGCAGGGCTTGGCGCGCAAGGTCGGTGCCGGCGCAGACCAGCGGAATGCGCAGATCGTTGGCCAGGAACCGAATGGTGTTCAGAAAGATCCGCTGCTGCCGATAGGTCCCGGCCAGCATGGCATGCACCTCGTCGATGATGAGCAGGCGCGTGCCCATGGTCCGCAGCAGTTGACGGCACAGGTCACGGATCTGCTTGGCAGGAGGGCGGCTGCTGACCCGCTGCGGTGCTCCCAGGGCTGTGAAGAGTTCGCCATAGAAGTCCGCCTCATCGGGTTCTGGAGGCATCTGGAAAGCCACCACCGGCATGGTCGTGAGACCGGAGGCGTGCTCGAAGTTCGGCATGTGCGCCCGCGTAAAGCGGCGGATGATCATGGTCTTGCCCATGCCGGTGTCGCCATAGAGGAGCAGGCACGGCATGCGATCACGCGGCGGATAGCTCATCACGTCCGCGAGCCGCGCCAGGGCGGCGTCGGCGGCCGGGTACTGGATCCAGCGGTCGGCCCGCACCCGCGCGATGCGATCGTCGTCGGGCGACGCAGCAAACGGACGATAGGCGACGTGCAGGTGTTGGAAATCCTCGCTCACGACCAATCCTCCACGACATAGGGCAGCAGAGGAGGAGGGGCAGGGTCGGAACTGTCGTTGCTGGTCGGATCGGGACGCGTTGGGGCAAGGTCGTCCAGGACAGGCTGCGATGAACGCGCTGTGCTGTCGGCCGCCGCCAAGTGGGCTACACGCTGCACGGCCCGACGTGCCCGCTTCGTCTGTGCCACGGCCTCGGCCACCAAGGCTCGCTGAGCCTCCACGGCGTCGAAAATCAGCTGCTCGTCAACGGCACCCCGTCCCTGCTCGCGGAGCCGTCGTTGCGCCTCTTTGTGCTCCCACAGGGTGATGGGAGGGCGGGCGAGATCGCGGTAGCGGATCGGCCAGCGGGTCCCGTCGGGCGCCTCCAGCCAGATGCAGGACAGGTCGCGGGGGTCGAAGCGCACCGGCAGGCGCGTTTCCACGCGCCCGGCCCACACGCTCAGCACGTCGTCCCAATAGTGGATGTTGAACAAGCGGATGCCGTCTCGCCGGACCATCCGCTCCTGACAGGGCAGCAGATCGACGAGGAAGCCATTGAGATCCGGCGGAACCCGAGCTGGGATGGGGCGTCGGTCGACGGACTGGGCCCAGGCTGCAGTCGGCGGCATGCCGAGGCCGGCATGAATGTCGGAGTGGTAGGGGCCGACGATCTGGATCGCCAGCCAACGCTCCAACTCGGACAGCGTCAGTGCGGCGTGTCGCTCGGGATCGTAGTTGCCGCGTTCGGCGACATTGGCGAAGGTGGTGCCCGGCAGCAGATGGATCTCGCCCATCATCGTGCCGATCAGCCGCTCGATGTGCCCGCCGTAGTGCGGCGTGCGAACCGGACGGTAGAGCAGACGAATGCCGTGCTCTTCGGCGCCCCGCTTCAGGGCATGGGCGCGGAATTCCTTTGCGTTGTCGAGGTGCAGGCTGTCGGGCAGGCCGGATACCGGCTGTCGTTTTGTTCGGTCATGAAGCCGGAAAGTTCGGCCTTATACCCGGAAGGTCCGTCCATAAAGCCGGAACTCACCCGTGGAAAACCTCGATGCCGAGTCCGCTCTTAAAGCCGGAGCGACACCGGCTCCGGCTTCCCAATCCATTATTGCGTTGGGTAGCCTACCCCATCGGTGGAGGGCCCACCCGATCCGGGCTTCGGGGCGCGGCAGCGCGGCCGGAGCGGTCCCGAGCACGTGGAGGTTTCATGCCGGCATCCGCGCTCAGCGTCACCGACAGCACCATCGCCGCGCTCCTGCCGGCGGACTCCCCGCACTGGGGTAGCGGCGGTTCGGTGCTGGACGGCTCCACGCTCGGACGGGCGGTCACCGTCACCTACGGCTTCCTGACCAGCGCGTCGGGGCTGGACTGGGATGACGCGTGGGGCTTCGCGCCGGCCAGCAGCACGCAGAAGACCTACATCCGCCAGGCGCTCGCCGCGTGGAGCGCGGTGGCCAACATCACCTTCCGGGAAACCACGGCGGCCAGCAGCGCCAGCATCCGCTTCGGCACCAACAACCAGTCCGGCGTCTCCGCCGGCTACGCCTACTACCCGTCCACGTCCGCGACGGGCGGCCTGACGATGATGGCGAACGACGATTCCAACAACGTCACGCCGTCGCCGGGCAGCTACGGCTACATGACGCTCATCCACGAGATCGGGCACGCCATCGGGCTCAAGCACCCCGGCAACTACAACGCCGGCGGCGGCGGCACCGACGGGCCCTACCTGCCCGCGGCGCAGGACAACTACGCCTACACGCTGATGTCCTACAACGAGAACAGCGCGCTGCCGACGGCCGCCGACCCGACGCAGCCGTCGATCTACGACATCGCCGCCGTG
The DNA here is from genome assembly GCF_003116015.1 of Azospirillum sp. TSO22-1. Taxonomy (GTDB): domain Bacteria; phylum Pseudomonadota; class Alphaproteobacteria; order Azospirillales; family Azospirillaceae; genus Azospirillum. The sequence continues at coordinate 1,537 of NZ_LGQZ01000158.1, read as the reverse complement.
CAGCACCTGTACGGCGCCAACACCGCCGCCGCCCCCGGAAACAACACCTACACGCTGAGCCGCAGCAGCTTCGTCACCATCTGGGACCCGAACGGTACCAACACGCTGGACGCCAGCGCACAGACCGCCGCGGCGGTGCTGGACCTGCGCGGCGGCACCCTGTCGAGCATCGGCGGCACGCTGGTCGCCGGGGTGGCCTCCGGCAGCCGCATCCAGGGCGCGCGCGGCGGCAGCGGGGCCGACACCATCTACGCCAGCGGCCTGGGCGACACCATCGACGGCGGGGCCGGCAGCGACACCGTGGTGTTCTCCGGCGCGTCGACCCTCTACACCATGGCCTGGGCCAACGGCGCGCTGAGCGTCGCCCAAGGGAGCGTCGTCAGCACGCTCAGCAACGTCGAGACGCTGCGGTTCGGCGACACCTCGATCAGCGCCGCCTCGGTGAGCGGCAGCGTCGGCATCACCGGCAGCGCCATCCACCGCTTCTTCAACACGCAGACGGGCTTCCACTTCTACACCGCGTCCACGACCGAGCGGGACAACGTGCTGCAGACGCTGCCGCAGTTCCGCTACGAGAGCCAGCCGTTCAACTCGATCAACAGCGCCTATCCCGGCGCCACGGCGGTCTACCGGTTCTTCAACACCCGGGTCGGCAACCACTTCTACACCGCCAGCGAGAGCGAGCGGGACAACGTCATCACCAACCTGTCCGGCACCTACTCCTACGAAGGCACGGCCTATCACGCCTTCGCGACGGGATCGAGCGGCGCGTCCACCAGTGGCGCCACCGCGCTGTACCGCTTCTTCAACCACCGCCTGGGCTCGCACTTCTTCACCACCTCGACCAGCGAGCGGGATTCGGTGATCACCACCTTGTCCGGCACCTTCACCTACGAGGGCATCGCCTACTACGTGGCCTCGACGAGCGCGGGCGCGGCCGGCGCGCCGTCCGCCATGGACGAGGCGGACGCCGCGGCGTTCTTCGGCGGCGGAGGGGGCAGTGGGGGCGGCAACGTGGACGCGGCGGGGTGGGCGAGCGGTGCGGTGCGCAGCGCCGTCGGCGGCGACGGCGCGCAGGCGATGGCCGCGGCCCTCGGCACGCTGGCGGACCTCCAGCCCGGTGCGGCCGACCTGCTCGGCCGCTTCGCCCAGCCGGCCGTGGGAACCTTCTGGGCCTGAACGGCGCTGCGACGACCGCTGAACCGCATTCCCATCGACGAAAGGTCCGTTTTCATGCGCCGTCTTGCGTCCTTCGCCATTCTCGCCGTGCTGGCGGGCTGCGGCTCCTCCCGGTCACTGGCCGAACTGCGGTACGGCGGCCCGCCGGCGCCACCGGTCCTCGGCAGCCAGAAGCCGGCCGGCGCGCAGGAGATCGAGGCGGCGGTGAGCGGCAACACCCTGCTGGCCGCCGCCCGGAACGGCAACCGCTGGACGCGCCACTCCAAGCCGAACGGCTATTTCACCGGCTACACCTTCCCGCCGCAAGCGCCCCCCGCGGGCCAGCAATGGACCTTCGGACGGGGCCAGTGGCGGGCCG
>NZ_LGQZ01000045.1 GCF_003116015.1 Azospirillum sp. TSO22-1 | reverse complement strand
CCTACGCCGACAACCGGGCGACGGGCAGCTTCGTGCTGATCGACCGGATCAGCAACGCCACCGTGGGCTGCGGCATGATCGATTTTCCGCTGCGCCGCGCCTCGAACATCCACTGGCAGTCGATGAAGGTCGGCAAGCCGCAACGCGCCGCGCTGAACGATCAGACGCCGTGCGTGCTGTGGTTCACCGGTCTGTCGGGGGCCGGCAAGTCGACGGTGGCGGATCTGGTGGAGCAGGAGCTGCACCGCCGCGGCCGGCGCACCATGAGCCTGGACGGCGACAACGTCCGCCACGGCCTGAACAAGGACCTGGGCTTCACGGCCGAGGACCGGGTGGAGAACATCCGGCGCGTCGGCGAGGTGGCGAAGTTGATGGTGGACGCCGGGCTGATCGTGCTGGTCAGCTTCATCTCGCCCTTCCGCGAGGAACGCGGCATGGCGCGCGCGCTGGTCGCCGAGGGCGAGTTCCTGGAGGTGTTCGTCGACGCCCCGCTGGCGGTGTGCGAGGCGCGCGATCCGAAGGGGCTGTACCAGAAGGCACGGGCCGGGCAACTGCCGAACTTCACCGGCATCAGCAGCCCGTACGAGGCGCCGGAGGCACCGGAGATCCACCTGCCGGCCGGCGAGGAGACGCCCGAGGCCCTGGCGGCGCGGGTTGTCAAGGAGCTGGAGCGGCGGGGACTCATTCCGGTGGACGACTGGACGATCTGACGGAGCACTTGCCCCCACCCCCGGCCCCTCCCCCGCTGCGCAGGGGAGGGCCGAGCTCCCCTCCCCTGCGCAGCGGGGGAGGGGCCGGGGGTGGGGGCAATACGGCGATTACCGTCCCGACGGCCCCGCCATCGCCATGCCCAGCGCAATGGCGGGAAGCAGCAGGAACAGCACAAGACCGGACATCGGCGCCCTCCAGGCGGTGGTATCTGGGATGCGGACCGCCGACGCTACCCTGGTCCGCCGCCCGGTGATATCCGGGCTTCCCGGCTACTTCCTCCGGACGGGCCTTACCCTCCCGATACCAGCGCCACCGGCTGCACGCCCGTGGCGCGGCGGATGTGCGCCAGCACGTCGGCGGCGAGGTCGGCCTCGGCGGCGACGCTGCGGCGGCCGCCGGCGCGTCCGCGCAGCTCGCTGACCACCAGCGCCGCCACCTGCCGGCTCAGCTCCTCCGCGCTTTCCGGGCGGCGGGTCACCAGGGCGCGGATCGCTTCCAGGCCGAGTTCCACCACCAGCGCCTCGGTGCGGCCGCGCGCCGTCTCGGCGTACGTCGTGCCCTGGAACAGGGCGACCGCGCCGACCACGCTGCCGGGGCCGGCGTCGCGCGGCGGTTCACCCTGCCCGGTGCGCCCGCGCACCGGCTCGACGGTCAGCAACCCCTCCAGCACGACGTAGAGCGCCGCCGCCGCCTCGCCGGCCTGGACCAGCGTGGCGCCCGCCGGCAGGCGGCGCAGCCGGGCGTTCTCCGCCAGCACCCGCACGTCGCCGTCCGGCAGCCCGCCGAACAGCGCGGTGCCGGCCAGCGCCTGGGCGATCCGCGCGGCGTCGAGGTCGCGCCACGCCCGCGTCGCCGGGTCGCCGGGGCTGCGCTCGCCCTTCGGCCAGGCCGGGCGCAGGCCGGCGACGTCGAGGTGCTCCAGCACCTTCTGCAGCACCATGCTGCGGGCACGGAACCGCTTCTCGACGGGGATCTCGAAGTAGATGCCGTAATCGACGCCGTCCAGCGTCGCCGCGCGCACCCGGATGTAGGGCGGCGCGGCCCCCGGCACCGCGAAGGGGCCCCACGCCTCCAGCGCCGCCGCCTCGAGGATGCGCAGCGCCCGCTCGGTCGGGGCGCCGTGGTCGAGGATCACGGTGGTCATGAACTCGATGAACGGCCCGGGGCGCGAGTGGTTGGTGATGGTGGCGGCGGCGAGCCGGCTGTTCGGCACCACGATGATGTTGCGGAAGTCGTCCTGGATGCGGGTGCTGCGCCAGCTGATCTCCTGCACCCGGCCTTCGACGGTGATGTCGCCCATGCGGTGCAGGCGGATGTGGTCGCCGATGCGGATCGGCCGGTCGAGGTTGAGGGCGAGGCCGGAGCAGATGTCGAGCAGCGGCTCGCGGATCGCCATGCCGAGCACGACGCCGAGCACGCCGGACGCCGCCCACAGCACGGTCAGGTCCTGCTTGAACACGTAGCCGGCGATGGCGGCGAAGGCGATGCCGAACACCACCATGCCGGACAGCTGCACCAGCAGCCGCGGCACCGGCTCGCCCAGCGCGGAGGTGACCAGCCCCTCCAGCACCACCACCTGCACCAGCCGGTGCACGAACAGCGCGGCGAACAGGATCAGCCCGATGCTGAGCGCGTAGCCCAGCACCCGGTAGACCACGGCCAGCGCCTCGGCGCCCGCGTCCTGGTAGGTGGTGCCGGCGAAGTACAGCGCCCCGCCGAGGATCAGACAGCCGGCGAGCGGCGTCAGGAGCTTGCCGAGCTTTCGAGCGTAAGGGGCTGCCATTGGGCGCGCGGCTCCGTTTGGGCGGACTGGGTGAGGACGAAGCGGCCGACCTGCTCGCGGGCGCGGTGGACCATGCGGGCCAGCTCCTCCATGGTGGCGCTGATCTCCTCGGCGGCGGCGGCGTTGGCCTGGCTGCCCTGGCGCAGCGCCGACACCCGCTCGTGCAGGTCCTTCACCGCCGCCGACTGCTGGGTGATGGCGGCGGACATCGCCTGCACGGTGGCGCCGCTGTCGTGCGCCGCCTCGGCGATGCGCTCGATGGCGGTGCGCGCCTCGGCGGTGGTGCCGACGCCCTCGCGCACGACCAGCGCCGATTCGGCGATGATCTGCTCGATGTCGTGGGCGGCGAGCGCCGCCTCCTCGGCCAGCCGGCCGATCTGCTGGGCGACGATGGCGAAGCCCATGCCCTCCTCGCCGGCCCGCGCCGCCTCGATGCCGGCGTTCAGCGACAGGATGTGCGTCTTGTCGGAGATGCGGGTGATCTTGCCGGTGATCTGCTCGATCCGGCCATGCGTGGCGGCGATGCGCTCCACCGACCCGGCGAGGTGGACGAGGCGCGCGCGCCCCTCGTCGGCGAAGGCGCTGGTGCGCGCCGCCAGTTCGCTGCCGCGCGCGGCGCTGCCGGCGATGGTGTCGACCGACGCTGCGGTCTCGCCGATGCTGGCGGCGACGCCGTTCAGCGTGGTCAGCGAGCGCGAGGATTCCTCGGCCACCTGCCGGGCGGCGGCGGAGGTCTGGGTGATGGCGACGGCGATCTGCTGGGTGTCCTCGGCGACCGAGCCGATCAGGCCGCGCAGCTGCTCGATGGCCTGGTTGATGTGGCCCTTCAGCACCGCGAAGTCGCCCTGGTAGCTGCCGCCGACGGCGCGCGTCAGGTTGCCCTGCGCCATGGCCGCGGTGACCGAGCCCAGCTCGTGCAGCAGGCTGACCAGCGCGTCGAGGCTGCGGTTCATGTTGGCCTTCAGGGCGCGCAGGTCGCCCTCGTAGGCGCCTTCCATGCGGCCGCGCAGGTCGCCAGCGGCGAGCAGCTGCATGACCTCCACCACCTCGAACAGCGGGCGGGTCAGGCCCTCGATCAACTCGTTCATGCCCTTGACCAGCACGGCGTATTCGCCGGTGTGGCCGATCGCCTCGACGCGGGTGGACAGGGCGCCGGCGTGCGCGGCGTCCACCAGTTCGCCGAGGTCGGTGGCCAGCGCCCGCACCGCCATGCCGGTGGCCTCCACCGCGCGGGCCATGCGGCCGAGGTCGTCGGCGCGGTCGGTGCCGGCCTCGATGCGCGAGAAGTCGCCGGCGGCCAGCTGGGTCAGCGTGCCGGTCATGGCCGCGACCGGCTGGCCGATGCCGCGGTCCACGCCCCACAGGCAGGCGCCGCCGAACAGCAGCACCAGCGCCATGCCGGCGAGGATCAGGGTGCGGCTGTCGCCGATCAGCGTGGCCGAGGCGCGGTTGGCCTCGGCGGCGTGCGCGGCGGCGAGGCGGACCAGCTCCTCCAGGTCGGTGGAGAACTCCTGGAAGAGGGCGCCGGTCTCCCGCAGCAGCGCCGTCGCCCCGGCGGTCTCGTTGCGGCGCGACAGGTCGAGCATTTTGGCGCTGCTCGCCAGATAGGCGGTGTAGTCGCGCGCGAAGGCGTCGTAGTAGCGGCGCTCCTCCGGCGTGTCGACGAGCGGCTCGTACCGCTTGCGCCAGTGGGCGATGTCGTCCTTCAGGCGGGCCATGGTCTGCTCGAGCGCCTGCATGTCGCCGTCGTCGTGGCTCAGCACATGCATCATCTCGGCGCCGCGGTAGTCGCTGGAGGCGACGTCGATGGCGTAGGTGGCCTGGATGCCGAGCAGCACGTCCTTGGCGACCAGGTCGCTGTCCGCCGACACCGCCGACAGCACCTGCAGGACGCCGACGCCGAACGCGACGAAGAGCCCTATCAGGATCCCGAAGGCCAGCCGGAGTTTGGTTTTGATGGTCATGGTCGGCAACTCAAGCGGGGGTGTCGGGATCCGCCCAGCCGAGGCGGGCGGCGGCGAGGGCGCGCCGCAGGTGCCTCGGCACGGCGGCAGGGGAGGGCGGGTCGTGGCGCAGGCGGAACAGCCAGCCGGCCTCGTCGCGGCCGGCGGCGTCGAACGCCAGCGCCGCGGCGGGCGGCAGCGGTGCCACCGGCTGCCAGGACACGGGCGGCGGCAACGCCAGCACGCGGTCCACCGACAGCAGCAGCGGGGTGCCGCCGGCGGTGCGGACGAGGACCAGGGCGCCGGCCCGCGCCTCGGCACGGCGGCCGAGCGCGACGGCGACGTCGAGGACCGGGACGAGCCTGGCCGCCGGCCGGGGCGCCGGAACGACGGCGGAATCGAGGATGCGGCCGACGAGGGCGAGCGGCAGCGCCAGCCGTAGGTCGCCGGCCTGGACGGTGAGCACGGCGTCCGCGGCGGCGCGCGTTGGTTCCGTCGAGGACCGGGCGCCCGGCGCCGCGGGCGGCGTGCCGTCGTCGAGCACCGGCACCGGGTCGGTGTCGGGTCGGTTCAGCCAGCGCTGCGGCCGGCCGTCGGGCAGCGTCACCGCGGCGATGCTGCGCGCCTCGCAGGGCTCCAGCCCGACGACCCGGTCGACCAGCAGCGCGCTCTCCTGGCTCCCGCCGCGCAGCACCACCGCCCAGCGCGGGTCTCCGGCCTCGCCGGGCACGGTCGGCAGGGCGTCGGCGAGGCGGTGCGCGGGCAGCAGGTCGCCGTCCACCCGCACCAGCGAGTCGCCGCTGCGCAGGGGCTGCACCGCCGACACCACGCCGACGCGGCCGACGCGCTCGACCGGCAGCGCCGCGGTGACGCCGCCGCCGGCGACCAGGAGGAACGGCACGCGCCGCGCCGGTGCGGCGGCCTGGACGGGGCGGAGACTCGGCGCCCACCCGGCGGCCGGCGGCGGCGCCCAGGGGGCGATGTCGGCCAGGAGGTCGCACAGCGGCGGAGCGTCACCGGCGCCGCGGCCCACCGCCTCGACGCGCAGGGCCAGCCCGCCGCGGCCGGAGGCGACCACGACCAGGGCGCCGCCGATGCTCCCGGGCGCGAGGTCGAGCACGGCGAAGGCGCGCCCCTCGATTCCAGAGAGGCCGGCGACGGGGGACGGGGCGTGCGGGATGGGAGAGAGCGCGGCAGGCGGGTCGGCGATGCACAGCACGTCGGCGGCAGGAACCGACCATCGCCGGCCGCCCGCCTGGAGAAACAGGCGGTCCGACTCCACGGCGCGCCCGGTGGCTGCCGGTGCGCGGAGGGGCGGGGCGGTGTTCGGCACAGTGCTCCCTGCGGCGTTCCTCCCCCGAGTCCCGGACGGACGGGGTAGCCCGAACGACTTTACCTTCGTTTCCCAGGGAGTTGAAGTCACGCGTGCGTGTGCAATCCCACTTGTCACCGGCCCCACTTGTTACCGGCGGTCCGCCGCATCGTGACGCAGGCCCGCGGCGATGGCTGTGGAAACGCATCATTGTCCCAAGGTGTTTTCTTGACTTTGACCGTTCGGGTTACTCTTAATGTGCCGTCTTCTTCCCGTCCTGGGTGCGGTCGCACGCACGGCCGGGTGGTGGCGACCGTCGTCTCTGCCGTCTCAAAGTTCATGGATCCGCAATGGCCGATACCGAAGACCCGCGTCGCAGATTTGCCGACCTCGTCAAGCTCAACGGCCTGACGAGCAAGTTCATCGACCGCGAGACCGAGCGCCGCGTCCTGGAGGAGGGGGTCACCCGCTTCAACCTGACGCTCGACGAGGCGCGCGGCATGATGCGGTCGGTCGCGGAAGACAACGACTACGTCTTCGAGACCGAGACCGGCCGGCGCATCCGCCAGGTGCTGGACAAGCACGCCGGCAAGAAGGGCAAGGTCAGCAAGAAGCAGTTCGAGCAGACGGCCGAGATCCTGCGCGACTTCTCGAACGGCGCCATCGGCGAGGCCGAGGCCCGCCGGCACGTCAAGCGCATCATGATCGAGAACGGCTGGAAGCCGCGCCGCGCCGGCCTGCTGCCGACCCAGCGCTGGTACAAGAGCGTCGAAGTCTGAAAGGGGGCGCTGGGCGCGCCCTCCACGGCTCGCGGGCGGTGAGCGATGGACGTTCTTGAGCTGCTCTCATCCGCCGCGTCCTTCGCCGTCGGCCCGCTGCTGATCATCGTTCCGCTGCTGACGTACCGCTGGGTGACGGACACCGCCGCCCACTGGGACCTGTACGGCGGCTTCCGCGAGGACAACGCCACGCTGGCCGGCCTGCTGCTGGGCATCTGCCTGGTGGCGGTGACGCCGCTGCCCGGCCAGCCGCTCAGCTTCGATTCCGTCTTCAACCGCGGCGGGCCCTGGGACTTCCACCTGGAGGCGTTCGGCTCCCTGGTCCGCGACCGGATGGAGGTGGCGCCCGGCCTGCTGCTCGACCGTCTGATGCTGGACGACGAGCGGCTGAACCTGACGCTTGGCCTCGCCATGGCCGCAGCGCTGCTGCTCGGTCGCGCCGTGTTCGGCATCGCCCGGCAGGGCTGGTGGCATTCGGTGGCGACCATCGCCATGGACCTGACCGTCGCCACGATGACCGCGGCGCTGACGCTGTACGCGGTGATCCTCGGGCTGTGGCTGTGCAACCGGCTGAACTTCTGGCTGTTCCTGGTCGGCCTCGTGATGATCCAGGAATACCGCTACAACATGCTCGGCCTGTTCCCGCGCCACCGCCACTTCCGCCTGCCGCGCGCCCGCCTGCCGCAGGAAATCGCCTTCCCGACGCTGAAGCGGCGGCGGTAGGGACCTTTCATTCTTTCTCTCACCGTCATCCCCGCGAAGGCGGGGATCCATAATTCCCACAACGTGCAGCTGTGGAACGTATGGATCCCCGCCTTCGCGGGGATGACGGGAGAAGTGGAATGAAATCAAATGCTCAAGGCGGCGGGTAGATGACCTGCGAGGTGCCGAGGACGCGGCGCTTGAAGTGCGCCCAGCTCAGGCCGGCGGCCAGCGTCACCGAGGCGATGGTCAGCATCAGGTAGCCGGTCCAGAACGGCGCCTGCTCGTCGAACACGCCGTAGTGGCGCAGCGTCATGTAGCCGGTCAGCAGGATCGCCGCCGAGATGCCGACGCCCAGCGCCCCCAGCGCCAGCCACGCGATGCGCAGGTAGACGACGTACACCATGAACAGCAGCACACCGACCACCACCTTGAACGAGAAGCGGTAACCGTCGTCCTGCGACAGCCAGGCGACGTAGGAATAGCCGGCCGGGTTCCAGGTGCCGAACAGCAGCAGGAAACAGCCGAGCAGCCGGACGAGGTATCCGAAGAATTTCACGGCAGGGGATCCTCAGCCGGCGCTCATGGCGGGATGACGTTCTGCGAATCGACCTGACCGGACAGCCGGTAGCGCACCAGCGACCACAGGAAGCCCATGCCCAGCACCAGCGTCACGCCGGACAGCAGGGTCAGCGTGACGATGGTCGGGTCGTTGAGGTCGAGCAGGTCGTGGTCCCACAGCGTCCACACCGCGGTGACGTAGCTGATCACCACCATCGTCACGCCGATCAGCTTCATCGACCGCCACGTCGCCAGGACGTGCGTGTAGAGCAGGAAGACGATGACGGTGCCGGCGAACAGCTTCAACGTCCAGTCCCCGGCATCCTCCATGCGGATCCAGTGCCAGTAGGAGTATCCGGACGGGTTGTAGGTCCCGAACACCGTCAACAGCGTGAGCAGCATCCGGACGATGAAACCCGCGGTCGTCATCATGATGAGGGCCTGCGGCGGCAATGGAAACGCGCTGGCGGCCATTCTAACGGCTCGCCCCGGTGCGGGCCACAACTCTCGCCGTGACCGTTGCGCGACGAAGTCACTTTACAATCCGCTACCGGACACGCTGTTATCGTGCCGCTGCGAGGCTGGGGGTGGTCGGGTTCAGTGCGCTCCGTGAATGTCATGTTCGGGCGGCCGGCGGCGATGGCCGCAAGCATCGGCCTGTCGCTGCTGTTCCTGTCCGCGGGCTGGGCGACGCTGCCGACCCGCAACCCGCCGCCCACCTGGGTCTACCGCCTGCCGGATCCTGGATCGGTCGCGGCGGCGGACGCGATCCCCGTCTTCATCATGCGCGCCGACCGCTCGACGCTGCGTGCGGGCCAAGCCAACGTCAAGGCGGACGGCCGCATCGACGTCACCCTCTACGACCCCTCCGATCCGCGGCTGATCGACGGCAGCGAGGGGCTGCTGTTCAACGCCGACCTGCGCGTGCTGTGGCTGATGGCCTCGGAGGAGGAGCGCGCCCAGCTGCAGCGCGGCCTGGAGAAGCTCGGCCGCGGCCTGCGCGAGGCGGTGGACGCGGTGCTGCGCTCGCCCGAGTTCAACGAGGACTACCGCAGCGCGCTGACCGAGATCGGCCGCGAGACCATCGAGGCGGCGTGGCGCGACCCGCGCACCAGGGCCGCCTACGAGGAACTGCTGCGCAGCGCCGAGCCGGTGCTGCGCGAGGCGGTGGGGCGCGACCTCAAGGCCATCGTCCTGAAGCGGGCCGAGCCGCTGCTGTGGGAAATGGTGTCGGCCAACGTCGGCTCGCTGTTCAGCGTCTTCCACGCGCACCAGTGGGACCTGACGCCGGTCGAGCAGGCGATGGACGCCATCCAGCGCGACGTGCGCGAGCGCGCGCTGATCGAGAAGACCGCGCAGCGCATCCTCGACAGCTGGCAGGCCAAGGACTTCCTGCGCACCTTCGCCGGCAACGTGGTGGACGCGGTGGCGCGCGACACCCGGCTGAAGGACGTGCTGGCCCGGCTGCTCACCGACCAGCGCCTGGGGCCCTACCTGAGCGCCGCCTCGCAGCCGGCCGGCGAGCTGGCGCGGATGACGCCGCAGGTGCTGTTCGGCGTGCACCCGCAGTCCGACCTCAACGCGCTGGCCGCCTACACCTTCCGCGGCTTCGTCACCGGGCGGCCGGGTCCGCTGATCATCCTGATGAACGCGCAGCGGCGCGAGGAGATCCTCGCGCTCGACCGCCAGTCGCCCCGGCCCCTCCTGCACGGCACGGCCCAATGACCGCGACCTCCACTTCGCTCGACATCGCCGGGCTGACCATCCACCGGCCGAGCGGCGCGCTGCTGGTGCGCGACGCCACCTTCACCATCGGGCCCAGCGAGGTGGTGCTGCTGGTCGGCCCCAGCGGCTGCGGCAAGTCCACCATCGTCAAGCTGCTGGGCGGCCTGCTGGACACCGGGCGCGAGGGCTGGGCGGTGGCCGGCCGGCTGGGCTGTGGCGGCCGCTCCATCGACCTGGGGCAGGAGCGCAGCCACGTCGGCGGCATCGTCTTCCAGGACCACGCGCTGTTCAACGACCTGAGCGCGCTGGAGAACCTGCGCATCGCCGCCGACCACGCCGGCGGCGCGCCGGACCCGGAGCTGGTCTCGGGGGCCACCGCGCTGCTGGGCGACATCGAGCCGCGCAAGACCATCGCGTCGTGCAGCGGCGGCCAGCGCCAGCGCCTCGCCATCGCGCGCACGCTGCTGGCCGACCGGCCGGTGCTGCTGTTCGACGAGCCGAACTCCGGCCTCGACGTCAACATGGCGCGTCGGCTGGGCGAGCTGATCCGCGACCTCTGCCAGTCGATGGGCAAGCCGGCGCTGGTGGTGGCGCACCACGTCAAGGACCTGCTGCCGGTCGCCGACCGCGTGCTGCTGTTCGACACCCGCTCGCGCCGGCTGGTCGAGGTGCCGCGCGACGCCGAAATCATCGAGGCCGAGCTGCTGAAGCTCGACGCCGACGGCGGCGCCCCCACCGCCACGGGCGCCGCGCCGGCTCCGGCGGCGGCGCCCGCCCAGACCGTCCAGCCGCGCCGCAACCCGTGGCCGGCGGCGATCGGCCACCGCTCGAAGCTCTACTGGTTCGGCCGCTACATGGCCGAGTATTTCTGGGAGCTGTGCGTCTCGCCGCTGATGCTGATCTACATGGGGGCGGGGGCGCTGATCATGGGCTTCGTGTCCATGTGGTTCGGCTTCCACTACAACTCGTTCGGCGGCTACCTGAAGTCGCTGCTGCACGACGAGACGCTGGTGGGGCTTGGCCTCGTGCAGGGCACGGTGGCGGTGCCGCTGATCAGCTCGATCCTGTTCGTCGCCCGCAACAACGCCATCATCGCCGCCGACATCGGCAATCGCGTGCTGTCCTCGCAGTTCAAGGCCATGGAGAACCTGCGCATCGAGGCGCGCACCTACATCTTCTCGTCGATCCTCATCAACATGGTGGTGGGGTCGCTGATGCTGCTGGTGCTGTCGCTCGGCGTGGCAAGCTGGAGCTCCATGCAGACCTGGCACCTGCAGTTCCCGCAGCAGAACTTCGAGCTGTGGCGCGGCCAGTTCTTCCAGAAGCTGATCCTCGAGGGCTACCGCCCGGCGTCCAGCATGGGCTGGGTGCTGCTGAAGGTGGCGCTGAGCGCGGTGCTGGCCGGGGCCGCCGCCATCGTCATCGGCGGCGGGCGCAAGGACTCGGTGCTGGAGATCAACTCCGCCATCGCGCGCTCGATCATCATCGGGGTGACGCTGACCCTGCTGGTGCACGCCGTGATATCCGTGCTGACGCTGTAGGCCGGAGGGCGGAACTACCTCTTTCGCGGTGCGCAATCGCGGTGCGTGCAGTATAGTGCGCTTAATCAACGAACTGGTATCCGAGGGGCCGATGAGCAGCGAGCAGGACAGCAGCAAGACGGAGACGGCGCCCGCCAACGACGTTTACGTGGACCCGCCCGCCCCGCCGCCGGCCCCGCCGCGCAGCGGCAACAAGGCGGCGCTGCTGCTGGCCTCGGCCGCGGTGGTGCTGGCGCTGGGCGCGCCCTACTGGACCACGCCGCTGTACCGCGCCCTGCACCTGCGCACGCCCGGCATGGAGTGGCAGGCCCGGCAGGAGGTCGAGAACGGCCGCCACGCCCAGTCGCTGGCCGAGCTGGACCGCCGCCTCGCCGACCTCGCCGGGGTGGTCGCCAAGGCCAACGACCAGGCCGCCGGCGTCAAGGCGACGCAGGCCGCGCTGGAAGCGCAGACCCGCGCGCTGGCGCAGCTGCAGCTGCGCGCCGTGCTGCGCCGCCCGGTGCCCTTCGACGCCGAGCTGAAGGCGGTGCGCGCCTTCGGCGGCAAGGGTGACGACCTGGAGCCGCTGCTGGCGGCCATCGAGTCCTACGCCAGCACCGGCATCCCGCTGGATTCGCAGCTGCGGCGCGAGTTCTCGTCGGTGTCCGACGCGGTGGCGCGCACCGAGGCGCGGCCGTCGATGATGCACTGGCTGACCAACGTCACCGGCATCAACACCCTGACCAACTTGGTCACCTGGTCGGCCGAGCCGCCGGCCCCCGAGGGGCCGCAGCCCGACCGTCCCGCCGACATCGTCGAGCGGGCGCAGGGCAAGCTGTACGACGGCGACCTGCGCGGCGCGGTGGAGGAGCTGGCCAAGCTGGAGGGCGACGCCGCCGGTGCGGCGCGCGTCTGGCTCGGCGAGGCGAAGGCCCGTCTGGCCGCCAACCAGGCGGTGGACCGCATCGCCGAGCAGGTCGCCAACGTCGCGAGCAAGCAGGCGAAGTAGGCGTTATCGCCCCTCCCTCGCCTCCGGCGGGGGCGTGGAGCCGGTAACGAAGTTAATGAGCGCCGAAGGCGATCGTAGGCGGAGCGCGATCGCCCGACTTGCGGGCGACCGGTGGAGGGGCCCGCAAAGCGGGAGGGTGGGGGCTACGGCTTGTCCGGTCGGCCGCTGCCCCCACCCCGACCCTCCCCCAGCGGGGCTGGGGGAGGGAGTGAAGAAGCCTACGTCCGCTGTGGTGTGTTCATGTCCGGCTGCGGCTTGGCGCCCCACCCGGGGATCCAGCCGAGCAGCCAGTCGCGCAGCGAGGCGTAGGTGGTGTACAGCCAGCTCTGGGCGCTGTCGGCCGCCGGGCCGGCCTTGCTGGTCCAGCCCTTCGCCCAGTCGATCAGCGGCTGCACCGAGCTTTCCACCGATTCGATCTTGTCGCCGAGCCGGCCGAACTCCGCCTTCTGCTCGGCGATCTGCTGCGCGATCTGTTCCTGCAGCCGGGTCATGCGCTCGGCGATGCCCGGGCCTTCCGGGGTGGGCGCCGGCTTCGGCTCGGTGGCGGTCGCGGCCTCCTCGGCGAGGCGCTTCTGCTCGCGCTCCAGCAGGCCCTTCACCGCAGCGGACAGGCTTTCCAGTTCCTTGGCGTTGGGCATCTGCCGGTTGAGTTCGGTCAGGGCGCCCTCGATCTTCGTCAACTGCTCCTTCAGCGCCGCGTCGTCCGCGGTCGGGACCACCGGAGCCGGAGCGGCGGCCACCGGCGCCTGGGCCGGCGCCTGGACTTGCACCTGAGCCTGCACCGGGGCCGGCGGCGCGCGCAGCAGATCGGCGGCGACGAAGCCCGGCGTGCCGTTGTCCTGCACCACCGCGTACCAGGGGGCGCCCGCCACCTTGCCGGTGACCCGCACCGTCGCCCCGGATTCGATCTGGCCGACGCGCGATGCCTGCGCGCTGGGCTGCTGGCGGACGTTGACGCGGGTGGTGGCGACGTACGCGCCCTCCAGCGGTTCGAGACGCGGCCCCTGCGGCGCGGCCGTCTGGGCCGTCGCGGCGGCGGCGATCACCAGCAGGACGGCACCGGCCAGCGGGGCGGTTGCGGAGCCGCGGGCGCGGCGGAGCAGGGCGTCGAAGGTCATCGGCGGAACCATTCCAGATCGTGAGGCGGCCCGATCGTGAGGTTGGGCCGCGCACCCGGCCGGAACTGTGCCTCAACTGCCGCGTGCCCAACAAGCGACCTTTTCCGTTCGGGGTATCCGGTGGCGCCGCGACGCCCCCGGCGGTACGCCGCCATGCCGCCCCGCCGCCCCGGATGCGCCGTCGACGCGCCCCGTCACCGGACCAAATCAAGGATCCTGTATGAGCTTTTTTTCGGGAGATCGCCGATGGGCACGGCAAGGATACGGCGGAACTGGGGCAGGCGCGCGGCGGCGGCGGCGGTGGCCGGCGCCCTGCTGGCGGGCGCGGTGCCGGTGTCGGCCCTGGCTGCGCCCGGCGGTGGGGCGGGGGGCGGCGCCGGCGGCCCGTTCCCCTGGTCGATGGCGACGGAGCTGACCAGCCCCTCCGCCAATCCGGAAGTGGCGCAGCGGCAGGCGCTGGGCTGCACGCTGGTCGGGCTGGGTGTGACCGGCGTGGCGGTGGCGTCGGGGGCGCTGGCTTCGGCCGGCTCCGCCGGGTCGGGCACGGTGGCGGTCGGTGCGATGGTGGGTGAGATCGTCACCTATTTCGGCGCCGGCTGCTCGATCGGCGCCTTTCTGGCCGGGCTGTTCTCGATGGGGCGGCCGGCGACGGTGGCGGCGGCGGACGTCGACGGCTAGGCCGGGTTGGCGGGGTTGCCGGATCAATGATAGCATGGCTCCGGTTACGCTTCGCCCGGAGGTATTCATCCATGCGCACGCTTATCCTGCTGGTGCTCGCCGCGTTCCTGGCCGTCGCCCCGTTGAGCGCTCGAGCCCAGACGGCGCCGGCTCCCGCTCCCGTTCCGGCTCCGGGCGCACCGCCCGCGGCGTCCTCGACCATCTTCGGCCTGCCGCCGAACCAGGCGCTGGCGATCGGCGTCGGCGTGCTCGCCGGCGGCGTCGGCATGAGCGTGCTGACCAACGGGCCGTTCGCCACGGTCGTCGGCGGTCTGGCCGGCGCGCTGATCGGCAACTGGTGGTACGCGACCCGCCCGACGGTCGATGCGCGCGGCCTGCCGATGCGCCAGCAGCTCTCGGCCGTCGACTGAGGGGCGTCGAATAAGCTCCCGAGTCGCGCTCAGCCTTGCGCGCGCTTGAACGCGATGGCGGTCAGCGCGCGCAGGGCCTGATCGGCGAGCAGCCGCCGGTTGGCCTCGGCGAGCCACGTCTGCAGGCCCGGCGTCACCGGCGTGTCGAGCCCGCGCAGCTTCCACACCGCGCTGTCCAGAAGCCCGTTGCGCAGGTCGCGGCTGATCGCGTCGGTCTTCTGGCCGAGCGTCTCGGCACGGCTCGACCACGGCTGCGACCAGAACAGCAGCGACGACGCCTTCGCGTACCATGTCGCGGTGGCCGCCCGCTCCGATTCGACGATGGCGGCGAGCAGCGGCTTCAACGTCTGCTGCAGGCGCGGCAGGTTCGACACCCCCTCGCCCGCCACCGAGGCCAGGATCTCGACCGCGGCGCGCGTCTCCGGGTCGCCGTTCACCAGGGCCGCCAGGGTCTTCGCCTCGGCGTCGAAGGACTCCGACATCTCCAGCGCCAGCCGCACGCGCGACACCAGCGCTAGCAGCATCGCGGCGCTGGTGCGGGACGCCAGGGCGGCGCTGCGCTGGTCCACCTCGCCGATCCGGCGGTCGGCGGCGGCGAGCCGCTCGTCGACCGCCGTGGTCTGGGCGGCGAGCGCGTCCGCCCCCTCCTTGCGCACGGCGGCGAGGCCCTGGTCGAGCACGTCGATGCGTTGCGCCAGCGCGGTACCGGCCTGCTCGGCGGCGTCGAGGCGGGTGGCCAGTTCGGCCTTCAGGTCGCCCTGCGCCTTGGCCGTCGCGGCGGCGGCTGCCGCGGTGTCGCCGAGGCGCGGCTCCAGCGTGTCGAGTCGCCCGCCCAGCGCGGCGAACCGGCCCTCCAGCTCGGCCAGCTTGCGCGCCTCAGGCGAGGGGCCGGTGTCGGGCAGCGGCTTGCCGAGCGCCACGGCCAGCACCTTCAGCGTCGCTGGATCGGCCGCCGGGCTGCCGGGCTGGCCCAGTGCCTGGGCCAGCGCTGCGACGCGCTGGTCGAAGGCGGCGAGTTCGATCTGCACCGCGTCCTTGGGCTTCGGCGCCGCGGTGCCGGTCAGGATGCCGATCAGCTCATGCTCGCCGAAGCGGGCGGTGAGCTGCTCCGCGAGGTAGGGCCGCAGGCTCGGCCCGGCGATCGACGCCCCGGCCCCGGCCAGCGCCACCAGCGCCGCGAAAGTCGCCCAGCCGCCGCCGCGGGCGCGCGGCGGGCGGGCGGGGGCGGCGGGCGGCGGATCGGACAGC
>NZ_LGQZ01000192.1 GCF_003116015.1 Azospirillum sp. TSO22-1 | reverse complement strand
TCTTCTCGGTCTGGCCGGCGTTCTCGGCGTTCTGCTTGACGTTGGAGGCCATCTCCTCCATCGACGAGGACGCTTCCTCGGCGGCCGCAGCCTGCTCGGTGGCGCCCTGACTGAGCTGCTCGGCGCTGGCCGACAGCTCCTGGCTGCCGGCGGAGACGTTCTGCGCTGCCGCCGCCGCGTCGGCGACGATGGACCGCAGCGAGTCCAGCATGGTCTTCAGCGCGATGCCCAGCGTGTCGCGGTCGGACACCGGCTTGGCCTGCACCATGAGGTTGCCCGCGGCGATCTGGTTGGCGACCTCCGCCGTCACCCGCAGGTTGGCGGTCATGCGGTTCAGCGCGTCCACCAGATCTTTGATCTCGTCGTTCGACGACACCGAAACTTGCTGGTCGAGGTCGCCGAGCGCCACGGCGTCGGCCAGCGCCACGGCGCTGCGCAGGCCGCGGCTGATGCTCAGCGCGATCCAGGTGGCGGCGACGATGGCGATCAGCACGGAGCCGGCCAGCGCGGCGAGCAGCAGGGTGCGGGCATTGCCGTACTGCACGTCCGCCTCCTCGTCGGCCTTCTTCATGCTTTCGGCGTTCTGGTGGAGGATCTCCTCCAGGACCACCAAAGCCTGTTCAAGCTGCGGGCGGCCGACGGTGGTGGACAGCTCCTGGGCCTTGATGTCGGACTTCTCGTGGCCGAGGGCGACCGTGTTGAGGTGTATCCGCCGCCAGCTCTCGAACCGCTCGCTGTATGCGGCCAGCGCGGACAGCCGGGGCGGGGTCTTCGCAAGCTCGGTCAGGGCGTCGCGCTGACGCTGCGCCTCGGCCATCTTCGTTTCGATTGCCTTGCGGAAGCGTTCGCTGGCCTCGAAGCTGGTGGTGAGGATGAGGTCCTTCTCGATGCCGCGCACCTCGGTGAGCGTCTGCATCAGGCGCGCCGTGCGCGTCGCAACCTGCAGCTCCTCGGCCGTCGCCGCCGCGATGCCGGCGTCGATGAGGGCTTGCAGCGGCTCGACCATGCGGTTGAACGCCTGCTGGCCGTCTTCCCTGGACAGGTGGCGCGCCTGTTTCAGACTCTGGACGCGGGCCAGCTCGCGGATCTTGTCTTGAACGGCGACGTAGCGGCTCCAGGCGGCGTCGAACGCTTCGGCCTTCTGCCGGCCCCAGGCGGTGGCGATGCCGCGGTAAAGGTCGAAGTGCTTCTTCACCTCGGCGCGGCTCTTGAGCATCTCGGCTTCGTAGCGGTCGAGCTGTTCCTGCGTGTCGGCCAGGATCAGGTTCTTCTCCGCGGCGACCGCGGCCAGCACGTCGGCGTTGATCTCCTGCGACTGGCGCAGCCGCTCGGCGTCGCCCTGGATCACGCGCTCCATGCTTTCGTTCAGCGTGGCCAGGCTGTTGATGCCGAGCATCGTGGCGGCGGCCGAAAGGGCGATCACCACCGCGAAGGAAACGCCGAGCTTGAGTTTGACGGACGCGCGCATGGGGAATCCTCTCCGGGGCAGGGGTGGTCAGGCGGCGTGCGCGGCCAGCAGGCGCGCGATGTCGGGGACGATCACGAACCCGTCGCCGCGCAGGCCGATGCAGCGGACCAGCTCCGGCCGCCAGCGCATGCCGACGCGCGGCACCTCCTCCAGCGAGGCGGCGGCGAGTTCGGTGACCTCGTAGACCTTGTCGGTGGTCAGGCCGACCAGCGTCGGCTCGCCGTCCAGGTCGGCCTCGATCACCACGACGCGGGTGTCCTGGGTGGGCGGCGTGCGCGGCATGCCGAACAGCAGCCGCAGGTCGGCCAGCGGCACCACCTTGCCGCGCACGTTGATCACGCCGTCGACGAACGGCCGGGCGTTCGGCACCGCGGTGACCGGCACCGGGTCGAGGATCTCGCGCACGCAGGTGGCCTCGATGGCGAAGACCTCCGGGCCCAGGCCCAGCATCAACACTTCCAGCGTGTGCGCGTCGGCGACCTTGCTCATGGCGGGGGCTCCTTCAGCACGCTTCGCGGCGTTCGTCGCAGGCCTGGCCGAACTCGACCAGATGCGGCAGGTCGAGGATCAGCGCGACGCTGCCGTCGCCCAGGATGGTGGCGCCGGAGAAGGTCTCGACGTCGGCGTGCAGCTTGGACAGCGACTTGATGACCGTCTGGTGGCTGCCGATGATCTGGTCGACCACCAGCCCCACCCGCATCTCGCCCGAGGAAACGATGACCACCTTCGGGTACGGCTCGGCCGGGGTGCGGACGCCGAACAGGTCGCGCAGGCGCAGGAACGGCACCAGCTCGCCGCGGATGTTGAGGAAGCGGCGCCCGGTCGAGCGGGCGTCGTCCGCCTCGCTCAGCTCGACGCACTCCTCCACCGCCGACAGCGGCATGGCGTAGCGGCCGGAGCCGACGCGCACCAGCAGCCCGTCGATGATCGCCAGCGTCAGCGGCAGGCGCAGCGTCATCTCGGTGCCCCGGCCCGGCGTGGTGGCGATGTCGATGGAGCCGCGCAGCGTCTCGATGTTGCGCTTGACCACGTCCATGCCGACGCCGCGCCCGGAGACCGAGGTGATGGCGGCGGCCGTCGAGAAGCCCGGGTGGAACAGGAACTGGAACAGCTGCCCGTCTGGCAGCGCGGCGCCGGGGCTCAGCAGCCCCAGCTCCTCCGCCTTGGCGCGGATGCGGTCGCGGTCCAGCCCGCGGCCGTCGTCGGAGATCGACACCAGCACCTCCGCCCCGGAATGGCGGGCGGCGAGGCGGACCTGTCCGCGCGCCGGCTTGCCGGCCGCCGCCCGCGCCTCCGGCGTCTCGACGCCGTGGTCGATGGCGTTGCGGATCAGGTGCACCAGCGGGTCGGCCAGACGCTCGACCACCGTCTTGTCCAGCTCGGTCTCCTCGCCGGAGGTGACCAGCTCGACCTCCTTGCCCAACTCGTGCGCGAGGTCGTGCACGAGGCGGCGGAAGCGGCCGAAGATCGACCCGATGGGCACCATGCGGATGCCCATGGTGGTGTCGCGCAGCTCGGACGCCAGCCGTTGCAGCTCCTCGGCCACGGTCTGCAGGTCGGGATCGTTGCGGGTGGCGGCCAGCTGGCTCAGCCGCGCCTGGGTGATGACCAGCTCGCCGACCCGGTCCATCAGCAGGTCGAGGCGTTCCGCCGAGACGCGGATGCTGGCGGAGCTCTTGGCCTCCGCCTCGCGTCGGGCGTGCTGTTGCTCGGCCAGGGCGGAGGCGACGCGGTCCTCGGTGACGGCGCCGGTGCGCACCAGACGGGCGCCGATCGGCTGCTGTTCGGCGAGCGCGGTGTGCACCGCCTCCGGCGCCACGTCGCCGCGTTCGACGAGGATCTCGCCGAGCCGTTTTGGCTCGGCGGCGGCGTCGATCTCCTCGATCCGCAGCTCCATGTCGTCGATGACGAACAGGAACACCTCCTCGATCGCCGCCTTCGGGCGATCGGTCGAGAGCGTGACATCCCACGAGACGTAGCAGGCGTCCGGCTCCATCTCGTCGAGCGGCGGAATGCCGTCGGTCAGCGCCGCCACGGTGCAGGGACCCAGGCCGCGCAGCTCGTCGAGCAGCAGCAGCGGGTTGGTGCCCATCGCCATGGCGTCCTTGGCCAGCTTAAAGCGGATCCGCCAGGTGGAGCGGGCCTCCGGCTTCGGCGCGCGCGTCTCCTTGCCCGCCGGGGCGGCGGAGGGCGCGCAGCCGACCACGGCGTGCAGGTCGGTGAGGATGCGCTCGCCGTGCGCGGTGTCGGCGTCGTCGGGCGCGTCGATCAGGCCGCGGATGTGGTCCTTGGCGGCCAGCGCGATGGCGATCAGCTCGTCGCTCGGTGGCACTTCGCCCTTGCGGACGCGGTCGAAGGCCGTCTCCACGTGGTGGGTGAAGGCCGAGGCGCGCTCGAAGCCGAACATGGCGCCCGAGCCCTTGATCGTGTGCAGGGCGCGGAAGGCGCTGTCGATCAGGTCGCGGTTGGCGGTGTCCCGCTCCAGGCTGAGCAGGGCGGATTCCAGCTGCTCCAGCAGGTCCTGGCTTTCCTGGCGGAAGGTCTCCGCGGGGTCGGGCGCCGCCATCAGCCGAGCACCTTCCGGGCGACGGCGAGCAACTGGTCCTGCTGGAACGGCTTGGTGATCCAGCCGGTGGCGCCGGCGGCCTTGGCCTCCTGCTTCTTGGCGCCGTCGGATTCCGTGGTCAGGAAGATGATCGGCACGCCGCGGTAGGCCGGCAGCTTGCGCAGCTCGCGGATGAAGGTCAGGCCGTCCATCACCGGCATGTTGAGGTCGGTCACCACCAGGTCGACCGTGGTGGCCTTGGCCTTGTTCAGGCCTTCCGAGCCGTTGCCCGCCTCGTGCACCTGGTAGCCGGCGGACGACAGGGTCAGCTTCACCATCTGGCGGATGCTCTCGGAGTCATCGACGCTGAGGATGCTCTTGCTCATGCTGCGGCGCTCCCCTCGTTCCAGAACCGGTTGCCGGGCCCGTCCGCGCCATCGGGAAGGAACCCGCCGCGGACCAGCACCTCGCGCAACGCCCCCTCGGCCGGCGCCGCCAGGGCGAGCGTCTTGCCCCACGCCCCGGCGCTGCGGTGCGCGGCGAGGAGGAGTTGCGCGGCGCTGAGGTCCGCGGCGATGACCTCGGCGCAGTCGATGACAACGGCGTCGTGCTGCCGCAACGCGTCGAGAATCCGGTCGCGCACCGTATCGATGCTGCGCATATCGAATGCTCCGTAAAGTTGTAGAAAATGCGCGCCGCTTTTGCTGTCATCGCTCATGTCGGGCCTCCGCTTCCTGCGTCATCCGCAAGAAAAGCTTGTCACCAAAGTTACAGAATTATAAGAATAATTCTGATGTTCCTCAGGTGTGTTCTGGTCTCTTTATGAGATCTCCGGATCACTTGATAGGCAAGGGTGGAATGCCGCGGGGAACCATTTGCCGCATGCATATGAGTGAGCGTGTAAGACCGAGGAATGAGGTGGTTTGATTTCATCTCCGTCCAAAGGCGGAGCCGATTTTCGGCTTTGGATGCCAACGCATGACGCGCCGCACCCAAATACCAGACGCTGCGACTCGGCAAATGGAGCACAACCGGAGGATCGCCGCCGCGCCGACGGCACGGCGTTCACGGCCGCCGCGACTCCGGTGAAGTCATTCGTGCCTAAGGGCTTCGATGGGGTTCAGGCGGGCGGCGCGGCGGGCCGGGAAATAGCCGAAGACGATCCCCACCAGCCCGGAGAATCCGAAGGCGATCAGGATGATCTTCGGATCGACCAGGAACGGCACGCCCATCCCCGCCGTCACCGCCCCGGCGATGCCGAGGCCGAGCAGCACGCCCATCAGCCCGCCGAACAGCGACAGCACCACCGCCTCGACCAGGAACTGCATCAGCACCTGGCCTTCCAGCGCGCCGATGGCGAGGCGGATGCCGATCTCGCGCGTGCGCTCGGTGACCGAGACCAGCATGATGTTCATGATGCCGATGCCGCCCACCAGCAGCGACACCGCCGCCACCGCGCCCAAGAGGCCGGTCAGCATCATCGTGGCGCCGGCGGTGGCCTGGACGATCTGCCGCATGTCGCGGACCGAGAAGTCGTCCTCCTTGCCCGGCGTGATGGAGCGGCGCTCGCGCAGCAGGCGCTCGATGTCGGCCTGCACCTTGGCGGTGTCCGCCCCGTCCTCGGCCGAGACGTAGACGCGGGGGATGTCGGTGTTGCCGACGATGCGGCGCTGCACCGCGCGCAGCGGCATCAGGATGATGTCGTCCATGTCGGTGCCGAAGCCCGACTGGCCCTTGGACTCCAGGGTGCCGATCACCTCGCACGAGACGTTGCCCACCCGCAGGTTCTGCCCGACCGCCGGGACGCGGGCGAACAGCCTGTCGCGCACCGTCTGGCCGATCAGGCAGGCGGCGCGGCCGCCGCGCAGCTCGCCGTCCAGGAAGGTGCGGCCGGCGGACAGGCCCCAGTCCTGGGTGACGAAGTAGTCGTTGTCGGTGCCGGTCACCACCGTGGTGCGGCTTTCCGTGCCGAAGACGGCGGTCACCGACTTCTGCGCCACCGGCGCCACCGCGCGCACGCCGCCCAGCTGGGTGCGCATCGCCTCGATGTCGCGGGCGTTGAAGGCCTTGGCGTCGGAGCTGGCGCGGCCGGGGCCGAACTGGCCGGGGGAGACGAACAGCAGGTTGCTGCCCAGCTTGGACAGGTCGGCCGTCACCTTCGCCGTGGTGCCGTTGCCGATGGTCACCATGGCGATCACCGCGCCGACGCCGATGATGATGCCGAGCACTGTGAGGAACGAGCGCAGCGCGTTGCGGCGGATCGCCTGGAGGGCGAGGCGGATCGCTTCCAGCAGCATCAGGCGGCCCTCCCGCCCGCCGCGTCGGCCTCGATGCGGCCGTCGACGAAGCGGATCACGCGGTCGGCGTAGGCCGCCATGTCCGGTTCGTGCGTCACCATGACGACGGTGATGCCCTGGTCGCGGTTGAGTGCGACGAGCAGGTCCATCACCTCGCGGCTCATGGCGGTGTCGAGGTTGCCGGTGGGCTCATCGGCGAGCAGGACGGCGGGCTCGGTGACGATGGCGCGGGCGATGGCGACGCGCTGCTGCTGGCCGCCGGACAGCTCGGCCGGGGTGTGGCGCTCGCGCCCGGCCAGCCCGACGCGGGCCAGCGCGCGCAACGCGAGGCGGCGGCGGTCGGAGGCGGGCACGCCGCGGTAGATCAGCGGCAGTTCGACGTTCTCCACCGCGCTGGTGCGGGCCAGCAGGTTGAAGCCCTGGAACACGAAGCCGAGATAGCGGCGGCGCAGCAGCGCGCGCCGCGTCCGGTCAATGCCGCCGACCTCGACGCCCTTGAAGCGGAAGGCGCCGGAGGACGGCGTATCGAGGCAGCCGATGATGTTCATGGTGGTGGATTTGCCCGAGCCGGACGGCCCCATGATCGCCACGAACTCGCCCTCCGCGATGCGCAGATCGACGGCGCGCAGCGCGTGCACGGCGGCGTCGCCGGCGCCGAAGACCTTGCCCAGCGTCTGGAACTCGATGACCGGGATGGCGGGCGTTCCGTCCTTGGGCATGGCCGCCTCGTCAGCGCTTCGCCGCGGAATCCACGATGACCGGCTGCCCGTCCGCCAGATCTCCCTGCTGGATCTCCGTGCGCTTGCCGTCGCTGGCGCCGACGCGGACCGGCACGGCGGCGGGCGCCCCGTCGCGCAGCACCCAGACGGCGCGCGCCGGGCCGGCGGTCTCCTGACGGCTGGGGGCGCGGAACTGCGGCGGGCCGGGCAGCAGGCGGCGCAGCAGGCTGGCGGACTGCTGCGGCTCGCTGGCCGGCGGGGTGAAGCGCAGCGCGGCGTTGGGCACCAGCAGCGCGCCGGTCACGTCCTGCACGCCGATCTCCGCGGTCGCCGTCATGCCGGGGCGCAGCAGCAGCTCCGCGTTGTCCACCGTCAGCACCGCCTTGTAGGTGACCACGCCCTGCACCGTCTCCGGCGCGTAGCGCAGCTCGCGGATGCGGGCGGGGAAGCGGCGCTCGGGGTAGGCATCGACCGAGAAGGTGGCCGACTGCCCCTCGCGCACCTTGCCGACGTCGGCCTCGTCCACGTTCACCTGCACCTCCATTTGCCGCAGGTCCTCGGCGATGGTGAACAGCACCGGGGCCTGGAGGGAGGCCGCCACGGTCTGGCCGGGATCGACGTTGCGCTTCAGCACCACGCCGTTGACCGGCGCGGTGATGCGCGTCTTGGCCAGATTCGATTCGTTGAGCGTCAGGTCCGCCTCGGTGGACAGCACCTCGGCCTTGGCGCTGGCCAAGCCGGTGACGGCGCGGTTGTACGCCGCCCGGGCGGCGTCGAAATCATGGCGGTTGCCGGCCGAGGTGCCGGCCAGCGCCTTCTTGCGCTCGTAGTCGCGGGCGGTCTCGTCGAGCGTCACCTCGGCCTGGGCGACGCGGGCGACGGCGGCGTCGCGCTTGGCGCGGGAGCTGTCGACGCTGGCCTTGAACTTGTCGGTGTCCAGTTCGGCGATCACCTGGCCGGCGGCCACGGTGCTGTTGAAGTCCACGTGCACGCGGCGGATGGTGCCGGACAGCTCACTGGAGATCTCGACCTGGCTGGTCGGCTGGACGCTGCCGGTGGCGGTGACGATCACGTGCAGGTCGCCGCGCGCGGCCGGCTCCGTCAGGTAGGCGATGCCGTCGGACGGCCGCCCCGACAGACCGTATGCGACTGCGCCCGCGGCGGCGAGCAGCAAGGCCGGCGCCACGATCCACAGCCGGCGGGACCGGCGCCCGGAGCCGGGCGGCAGGCCAAGCAGCGCGTCCACGTCGCGGGTGTCGTCGCGGGACAGGAGGTCGGCCATGGGATTGGCTTTCGTCTGACGCTCTCCGGCCAGGGTGCGCCGTTCGGGGGTGTCGCGCGCTGACCGGAATCAAGGGGCAACGGCATTGTACGCGCGGGGCCGGCGCCTCCTGCGCCGCGGCGGCGATTTGCCTCAGGAGGCGGGCGATTCCGCGGCGGCCCGCGCGCACAACCAGGCGCGGAAAGCGGCGAAGCCCGGGTCGTCCCGCCGTGCCGGGCGCGACACCAGATACCAGGAGCGGCCCATCGGCACCGCCAGCGGGAACGGCGCCACCAGCCGGCCGGCGGCCACGTCGTCGACGATGTAGGGCCCGATCCCCAGGGTCACGCCGACGCCGTCGAGGGCGGCCTGCAGCGCCATGGCGTAGCTGCCGAAGGACAGCTCGCGCGTCGAGGGCGCCGGCAGGCCGGCGGCGGCGAACCACTGCGCCCAGTCGTTCGGCCACTGCGAGTTGGACAGCAGCGTCGCGCCCGGCAGGTCCTCCGGCCGGCGCAGCGAGGACGCCAGCGACGGGGCGCAGACCGGCAGCATGCCGGCGGTGAACAGCGGCTCCACCGTGTGGCCGGGCCAATGCCCGTCGCCCAGCACGATGCCGCAGGTCCAGTCGTCGCGGATCGGCTGCGAGGCGCCGCCGGTGGCGATGCGCACTTCGATCTCCGGATGTTCGGCGTGGAAGCCGCCCAGGCGCGGGATCAGCCAGCGCACCGCGAAGGTGGCGCCGACGCCGACCGTCAGCACCGGGCCGGTGCGCATGGCCGAGACCGCGTCGACGCTGCGCTCGATGGCGTCGAAGGCGGCGGTGAGGCCCGGCTGCAGCGCCCGTCCGCGCGGGGTCGGCACCAGCGCGTTGGCGCGCCGCTCGAACAGCGGGAAGCCGAGCCGCTCCTCCAGCAGGCGGACCATGCGGCTGACCGCGGCCTGGGAGACGTTCAGCTCCCCCGCTGCACCGGTGAAGCTGCCGTGCCGCGCCGCCGCCTCGAAGGCGCGCAGGCCGTTCAGCGAGGGCAGGCGCCGCATCTCCGTTCACCCCAAGTTTTCCTACGGGTGAGCATCAGGCAATGTCGTTTGCGGCGCAAGCGCGGGGATGCCACCTTTGATCCGCAACCATCAGAAATCCAAGTGGTGTGGAATGCTCACCGTTCCCCTGGCGCTGGGGCTCGGCACCGCCGTGCTCGTCACCTCGTTCCTCAGCGGCCTGTTCGGCATGGCCGGCGGCATGGTGCTGATGGGCATCCTGCTGCTGATGCTGCCGGTGTCCACGGCGATGCTGCTGCACGGCATCACGCAGATGGCCTCGAACGGCTGGCGGGCGTGGCTGTGGCAGCGGCACATCGTGTGGCGGGTGGTGGTGCAGTTCCTGGCAGGCGGTGCGGTGGCGGTCGGGCTGTTCACGCTGGTCGGGCTGGTGCCGGACAAGGCGGTGTCGCTGATCGTGCTGGGCCTGTCGCCCTGGCTGGCGCTGGCGGTGCCGCGCGGCTGGTCGCCGGACGTGACGCGGCGCGGTCACAGCGCGCTGGCCGGGTTCCTGTGCATCGGCATCCAGCTGATCGCCGGCATCTCCGGCCCGCTGCTCGACGTGTTCTTCGTGAAGTCCGACCTGACGCGGCAGAGCGTCGTCGCCACCAAGGCGACCACCCAGGTCTTCGGCCACCTGTTCAAGGCGGCGTATTTCGGTTCGGTGGTCGCCGCGTCGGGGGCGCAGGGGGTGGACGCGGCGACGGTGCTGATGTGCGTCGCCATCGCGATCACCGGCACCACGCTGTCGCGCCGCGTGCTCGACGCCCTGACCGACGCGCAGTTCCGCACCTGGAGCAAGCGCATCGTCATGCTGACCGGCAGCGTCTACCTGGGCCAGGGCGTGTTGCTGCTGGTAGCGCCGTGAGCGGGCAAAGAAACACGTTTTAAGTCGTCATCTCCGCGGAAGCGGGGATCCAGTGCTCGCGTCCGCGAGCCACATGACTCATGTCGCCCCTGCCGGGGCTCTTCCTGGATCCCCGCCTTCGCGGGGATGACGGCAAAAAGGCGGAAATTCGGCCGAGCCCGAAAAGCACGTCAGGCCTTCGCCGGCTGCATCTCCGCCTTGAGCGCTTCGGCGAGCTGCCGGAAGGTCGCCTTGCGGCCGGAGCTGCGGCGCCACACCAGACCGATGCGGCGAGGCGGGCTCTCGCCGGCCAGCGGCCGGACCTCCACGTCGAGGCCGCGCAGGATGCCTGAATCGAGCGCCATCTGCGGCAGCAGCGTCACCCCCAGCCGGTTCGCCACCATCTGCACCAGCGTGTGCAGGCTGGTGCCCTGAAAGGCGGTGTTGCGCGGCGCGTCCTCCAGCGCGCAGGCGGCCAGCGCGTGCTCGCGCAGGCAGTGGCCGTCCTCCAGCAGCAGCAGCTCCTCCAGGTGCATATCGCTGGTGCGCGCGGTCGGCTGGGCGCACAGCCGGTGCCCCGGCGGGCAGACCACGGCGAAGCGGTCGTCGACGACGTCGACGCTCTCCAGGTCGCCCAGCGGGTAGGGCAGGGCGAGCAGCGCGCAGTCCAGTTCGCCGCTCTCGAGTCGCGTGATCAGGCGGGCGGTCTGGTCCTCGCGCAGGTACAGCTTCAGTTCCGGAAAGGCGGCGCGCAGGGCCGGCATCACGCGCGGGATCATGAACGGCCCGATGGTCGGGATCACGCCCAGGTGCAGCGGGCCGGCCATGGGATCCTCGGCGGCGCGGGCGATGTCCACCAGATCCTCGGCGTCCTTCAGCAGGGCGCGCGCGCGCTCCGCCACCTCGCGCCCCAGCGGCGTCGGAATCACCGAGCGCCGCGTGCGCTCCAGCAGCGGCGCGCCCAGCAGCTCCTCCAGTTCCTGGATGCCGGCGCTGAGCGTGGATTGGGTGACGAGGCAGGCTTCGGCGGCGCGGCTGAAGTGGCAGCGGTCGACCACGGCGACGAGGTAGCGCAACTGGCGCAGGGTGGGCAGGGGCTTCATGCCGCGCACATTAATCGATTTAGTCGATCAATGCGATCTGAATTTTCTGTTTTTATCGGTGATCCATTGCCCTTACGTTCCGTGCGGACACCGGGACAACGAGAGACGACGGTCGATCAAAAACCCCGGAAGCCAGAAAATCCGCTCGTTATACAATTCGCAACACGGAGCATTTCCAATGTCGCTCATCGGTACCGAAATCAAGCCCTTCAAGACGACCGCCTTCAAGAACGGCAAGTTCATCGAGGTCAGCGACGCCGACCTGAAGGGCAAGTGGTCGGTGGTGTTCTTCTACCCGGCCGACTTCACGTTCGTCTGCCCGACCGAGCTGGAGGACCTGGCCGACAACTACGGCGCGTTCCAGCAGCTCGGCGTGGAGATCTACAGCGTGTCGACCGACACGCACTTCTGCCACAAGGCCTGGCACGACACTTCGCCGGCGATCAGCAAGATCGAGTACACGATGGTCGGCGACCCGACCCTCGCCATCTCGCGCAACTTCGAGGTGCTGATCGAGGAGAAGGGCCTTGCCGACCGCGGCACCTTCGTCGTCGATCCGAACGGCAAGATCCAGATCGTCGAGATCACCGCCGGCGGCGTCGGCCGCAGCGCCACCGAGCTGCTGCGTAAGGTCAAGGCCGCGCAGTACGTCGCCTCGCACCCGGGCGAGGTCTGCCCGGCCAAGTGGGAGGAGGGCCAGAAGACCCTCGCCCCGTCGCTGGACCTGGTCGGCAAGATCTAACGCCGGCACCGCGTACCGAGCCCCCCTCCCGTCCGCGGGAGGGGACGCTCCACCAAACAAGAAACTGCCTGACAACGAGGGTCGCCGCCATGTTGGATGAAAACGTCAAGGGCCAGCTGAAGGCCTATTTCGAGCGCATCACGCAGCCCGTCGTGCTGGCGGCCAGCCTGGACGACGGCCCGAAGTCCCAGGAACTCGACTCGCTGCTGACCGGCATCGCCTCGCTCACCGACAAGATCACCGTGGTGCGCCGCGACGACGCGCGCACGCCCTCCTTCGCCATCGAGCGCGCCGGCACCGACATCGGCGTCCGCTTCGCCGGCCTGCCGCTGGGGCATGAGTTCAACTCGCTGATCTTGGCGCTGCTCCAGGTCGGCGGCCACCCGCCGAAGGAGTCGGCGGAGGTGATCGAGCAGGTCAAGGCGCTGGACGGCGACTACCGCTTCGAGACCTATTTCTCGCTGTCCTGCCAGAACTGCCCGGACGTGGTGCAGGCCCTGAACCTGATGAGCGCGCTGAACCCGCGGATCAAGCACGTCGCCATCGACGGCGCGCTGTTCCAGGACGAGGTGACGGCGCGCCAGGTGATGGCGGTGCCCTCCGTGTTCCTGAACGGCGAGCCGTTCGCCCAGGGCCGCATGGGCCTGGAGGAGATCCTCGCCAAGATCGACACCGGGGCCGCGGCGCGCGCCGCCGAGAAGCTGAAGGGCAAGGACGCCTTCGACGTGCTGGTGGTCGGCGGCGGGCCGGCCGGCTCGGCCGCGGCGATCTACGCCGCCCGCAAGGGCATCCGCACCGGCGTGGTGGCCGAGCGCTTCGGCGGCCAGGTGCTCGACACCATGGCCATCGAGAACTTCATCTCCGTCCCGCACACCGAGGGCCCCAAGCTGGCCGCGGCGCTGGAGCAGCACGTCAAGGACTACGAGGTCGACGTGATGAACCTGCAGCGCGCCGAGAAGCTGGTGCCGGCGCCCGAGCCCGGCGGGCTGATCGAGGTACAGTTGGCCGGCGGCGCGTCGCTGAGGGCCAAGACGGTCATCCTGTCCACCGGGGCGCGCTGGCGCCAGATGGGCGTGCCGGGCGAGGCCGAGTACCGCAACAAGGGCGTGGCCTACTGCCCGCACTGCGACGGCCCGCTGTTCAAGGGCAAGCGCGTGGCGGTGATCGGCGGCGGCAACTCGGGCGTCGAGGCGGCCATCGACCTCGCCGGCATCGTCGCCCACGTGACGCTGATCGAGTTCGATTCGGCCCTGCGCGCCGACGCCGTCCTGCAGCGCAAGCTGAACAGCCTGCCCAACGTGCGGGTCATCACGTCTGCCCAGACCACCGAGGTGCACGGCGACGGCACCAGGGTGACCGGCCTGTCCTACAAGGACCGCACCGGCGG
Source organism: Azospirillum sp. TSO22-1 (assembly GCF_003116015.1). Lineage (GTDB taxonomy): Bacteria > Pseudomonadota > Alphaproteobacteria > Azospirillales > Azospirillaceae > Azospirillum. The sequence goes on along the minus strand of NZ_LGQZ01000192.1, from coordinate 2,167 downwards.
CGAGCTGCACCGCATCGACCTGGAGGGCATCTTCGTGCAGATCGGTCTGGTGCCGAACACCGAGTGGCTGAAGGGCTCCGTGGCGCTCAGCCCGCGCGGCGAGATCGAGATCGACGTGCGTGGCCAGACCTCGGTCCCCGGCGTGTTCGCCGCCGGCGACGCCACCACGGTGCCGTACAAGCAGATCGTCATCGCCATGGGCGAGGGCTCGAAGGCTGCGCTGTCCGCCTTCGACCACCTGATCCGCATGGTCCCCGTCGAGGTCGCCGAGGCGGCCTGACGCGGAGGGACACTTCAGCCGCTGCGCGCGGCGGTTGGAGCGGCGGCGCCCACGGGTGCCGCCGCTGCCATGTCGACCGGGCGCTTGAGCACGACCAGCGCCAGCGTGGTGACGAGGGTGCCGGCAAGGATCGCCAGCACGTAGAAGCCCAGCGGCGTCACCGCGTTCGGGATCGCCAGCACGAACACGCCGCCGTGCGGCGCCCGCAGCGCGCAGCCGAACCACATGGACAGCGCGCCTGCGATCGCCGAGCCGGCCACGCAGGCGGGGATGACGCGCAGCGGGTCCTTGGCGGCGAAGGGGATCGCGCCCTCGGTGATGAAGGCGAGGCCGAGCACGCCGGCGGCCTTGCCCGCCTCCTGTTCCTGCGCGGAGAAGCGGTTCTTCGCGACCATGGTGGCGAGCGCCAGGCCCAGCGGCGGCGTCATGCCCGCCGCCATCACCGCGGCCATCGGCGTGAAGGTGTTGGAAGCCAGCAGGCCGACCGCGAAGGTGTAGGCCGCCTTGTTGACCGGCCCGCCCATGTCGAGCGCCATCATGCCGCCGAGCAGCAGGCCGAGCGCCACCGCGTTCGCGCCCGTCATGCCCTGCAGGAAGGCGGTCAGCCCGTTCATGATCGCCGCCACCGGCGTGCCGATCACGTAGATCATCATCAGCCCGACCGCGAGCGTCGCCAGCAGCGGGATGACCAGCACCGGCTTCAGCCCCTCCAGGTTCGTGGGCAGTCGGATGGTGTCGCGCAGCCAGCGCGCCACGTAGCCGGCGAGGAACCCGGCGACGATGCCGCCCAGGAAGCCGGCACCGATCCTGGAGGCCAGCATGCCGCCGATGAAGCCCGGCGCCAGCCCCGGCCGGTCGGCGATCGAATAGGCGATGTAGCCGGCCAGCACCGGCACCATCAGCGCGAAGGCCGCCTCGCCGCCGATCTGCATGAGGGCGGCGGGCAGCGTGCCCTTTTCCTTGAACGCCTCGATGCCGAAGACGAAGGACAGCGCGATGACGAGGCCGCCCGCCACCACGAAGGGCAGCATGAAGGACACGCCGGTCAGCAGGTGCTTGTAGGGGCCGGACTGCGCCTCCTTCTGCTGCGCCTTCGCCTGCGCCACGGTGTCGGCGTAGCCGCCGGTGGGGGCGGGCAGGGCGAGAGCGTCGGAGACGACGCGGTCGGCGTGCTTCAGCGCGTCGCCGACCGAGGTCTTCAGCACGCGCTTGCCGGTGAAGCGCTCGGTGGTGACGTGGGTGTCGGCGCCGATGATGACCGCCTCGGCCTCGGCGATCTCCTCCGGCGTCAGGGCGTTCTTGGCGCCGACCGAGCCCTGCGTCTCCACCTTGATGCGGTAGCCGCGCGCCTGGGCGGCCTGCTTCAGCGCCTCGGCGGCCATGAAGGTGTGGGCGATGCCGGTCGGGCAGGCGGTGATGGCGACCAGCAGCTTTCCGCCCTCGGTGGCGGGCGGTGGAGCGGGCGCGGCCGGCTGCGCGGCGGAGACGTCCGCCAGCGCCTCGTCGAGCACGTGGCCGGTCTCGCGGATGGCGCGGGCGGTGGAGGTGCGCAGGATCGGCTTGCCGGCGAAGCGGGATTCGTCCACGGCGATGTCGGCGGCGAGGATCACCGCGTCGGCGCTCTCGATGGCCGCGTCGCCCAACCGGGTACCGACGCCTTCGGCGCCCTGCGTCTCGATCTCGATGGCGTGGCCCTTCAGCGCGGCGGTGCGCCGCAACGCCTCCGCCGCCATCACGGTGTGGGCGATGCCGGTCGGGCAGGCGGTGACGGCGACCAAGCGAGCCATGACGGTTCTCCTCCAGTTCCCTCCCTCGCCTCCGGCGGGGGCGTGGAGCCGGTAACGAAGTTAACGAGCGCCGAAGGCGATCGTAGGCGGAGCGCGGTCG
>NZ_LGQZ01000096.1 GCF_003116015.1 Azospirillum sp. TSO22-1 | reverse complement strand
CACGCGGCATCCCAGGGCACGATGTGGTCCTTCTCCGCGCCGACCGCGTAGACGTCCTGCGGGATGCGCCCGAGGTCGATGGGCTCGCCCTTGAGCCTGACCTTGCCCGGAACGATCAGGTTGTTCTCGACGTAGGTGTTGCGCAGGTACCAGCTGTGCGCCGCCCGCGCCATGCGGGTGAGGACGCTCCTCGACATCAACATTGCCGGTGGTTGTTCGTTTTACCCAAGGCCCTCAGCCGCATGGGCGTTTCCCTCCGGCCTTGCGGAGGAGGTTCGTCACCGACCGGCGAGCATCCACGCCACCACGGCGGCGATGCCGATCAGCACGCCGGTCAAACCAGCCTCGCTGAGGCGGCCGCGCCGGTATAGGGTAACGGAAAGCGCGATGACCGAGGCGGCGGCGATGAACAGGCCCATCTGCGACTGGTTCATGGCATCCCCCGCCCATGACCCGGACCACGTGTTTCACCCTCCCGAGCCGGCCAACTGGTTCCGCCTCCGAACCGCTCAACCGCCTCAGGGTGCCTTGTCATGATCACGCGCGTGCCCACGTCCGTGGTGCTGAACGGGATTCTCGGGGAAGCACCCGCGGAGCACGTCACGCTGGACTGGCTCATCGCGAGGCTTGGCCACCGTTCTTTCGGCGTCATCCTCCTTCTCCTGGCGCTCCTCGGCGTGCTTCCGGGCGTATCGGCCATGGCCGGCGTGCTGCTTGCCATCGTTGCGTTCCAGATGATCCTGGATCATCCCGGCCCCGTGTTCCCCCGCCGCATAGCCACCCGTCACGTCGAAACCCGGCGGCTCACCGCGATCATCCGCCGGACCGTTCCGGTGTTGCGGTATCTGGAACGGTTTATCCGGCCGCGCTGGGCCACACCGTTCGTGGCAACCAAACGGGCGGTCGGCGGTGTCGTCCTGCTGCTTGGCGCGAGCCTTCTCATCCCCGTCCCCCTGAGCAACCTTCCCCCTGCCCTCCTCGTTGTCCTGATCGCCTTCGCCTACCTGGAGGAAGACGGCGCGCTGCTCTGCGCCGCGCTGGCCGGAACCCTCTTGCTGTCCGCCATCGCCCTGGGGGCCGCCTGGGAGACGATGAGCGCCGTCGGCTGGCTGCCAAGCGTCCTGTAGAGGCCTCTGTTCTCGAACGAGCCGGAACATCGCCAGCGGCCAACGGGGTCCGGAGATCAGCGGGCCGGCCGGCGGCCCTGTCCGTACGCCGTGCCGGCGGCGCCATCTATACGATGGCTGCGTCGGCCTGTTCAGCCCGCTCCAATTCCAGGGGATCGATCGTGGCGGCCTGGACGAGGACCGTACCGCCGGCGGGCGCCGGCAGCAGGATCACCGTCGCGACGCGCCGGTAGACCGGAAAGGACAAGCCATCGACCAGTTCTTCGTCGGTGTCGACCGTGTAGGTTCCCGCCGGCTGCACGCCGTCGATCCCCGTCAACACGAAGGGGTGCGAGAACGTCACCGTTTTGGTGCTGGTGCGTGAGAACATCAGACGTCTCCTCGGGCTCTATCCATCGGGAGCGATGCAGGGGGGGACGAGGGCCAGCCTTCAGACACGGCGTCATTCCATGACCGATCGTCGTCGGATTCGGCCCGTCGATCGCCCGCGGGAGCCGCCGGGACACCGGCACCCGTCGCGACCTTGTCCGGAAGCTCGGTCATTCCGTGGGGTCCACGCGGAAGGATCTCGGTCAAAACGTCAACCATCGCGCCCTCCTAATCTGCGGCGGCGAAAATTCTTACAAGTTGCCGCATCACGATTCATATGAGCACGGCAACGGAATTCCGCTCACACGGGGCATGGATATTCAGACCATGCAGCTTTATTGTTGCGGACAGGGTCGGAAGCGCGCCACGCACCGAAGAAGCGCGCCACGCACCGAATAAGATCATCCTGGGTGGCAGCCCCAAGCCGCCTGCCCCCTTTAAGGAGCAGGCCTTCGCTTGGCCGCGGTTAGCGCTTGGTGCCGGGGCGGTCGCCGATGGGCTCGACCTTCACATCGGTGCGCCGTGCTGAGGCTTCCACGGTTTTCTCGTGTTCAGCCGCCTTTTTGGACAGCACGACCTCCTCGACCACGCGGGCCTCCTTGGTCACCTTCGGCGTCTCGGAGGTGGCCGTCATCTCGAGGCTCTTTTCCTCGAACGCGGCTTCCGCCTCACGGTGGCTGAGAGCCCGGTCGGCCTTGTGGTGCTCGACGTCCACCTTCTCCTCGCGCAGCCGGACGGTCTCCCGGACCGGCGTCTCGGTGACTTCCGTCGTTACCCGCATCCCGCCCTTGCTGATCCGACGCTTGCCGATCTCCACCTCCTCCTCGACCACGGGAACGGCCTCCTCCTCGACGACCGTCCCGCGAGCCGTTTTCGGCTGCTGGGCGGCGGTATTGGGCAGGTCGATGGCGCCGTTCTCGTCAAGAATGGCCTCCGCGGCATCCGCATCCTGATCGGCGATGTCGGCCGCGACCAGGGCATGGCCCTGCTTGACGGCGGCGCCGTATCGCTGCGCAACGGCCTTCGCGAAGCCGTGATTCAGCAACTCCTGCGTTGCCTTGCCGGCGTCGCCGGCCCCGTTGAAGGTGTCGATGTCCTTCTCCTGGCAACCGGCCGCAACGAGGGCCTGGAAGGCCTTCCTGGCGGCGCGCGGCTCCTTGTACAGTCCAATGACAATCGTGCTCATGATGTTCTCCATTGAGATCTGGTGTAGAGGCCGATCAGGCCTCGGTATCGGGCGGGGATTGCTCCCGTTCGACGATGACTTCCTGGCGGCGAACCGTGACCGCGTCGCTGACCCTGCGGGTTTCGGTGCGGCGGGTGATCCGCACCTCCTCCACCAGCTTCAGCCGCACCTCCAGGGTTGCGACCTCCTCGATGACCGAGATGATGGTCGTGTCACCCTCCTGGCGGTCGGGGATCGGGCGATCGACAAACCGGTCGCACGGGATCCGCTCGATTTCGATCGCCTGCACCGACAAGTCGGCGTCGATCGGCTGCTCATGCTCATGGGTGACGGTGTGGGCCTGAAGCGCTTCTGTGACCCGCTTGCGTTTGTGGATGGTCACCTGCTCCTCGACCACCGGAAGCGTGTGCCGCTCGGTCTCGGATGCTTTCACAGAGGTCCTCCTGCCGCTACATCGGGAGGGCATCGCCGTCCGGATGGCCGGGTGGATGCCGGTCGCATCAGGCAGCGCGCCGGATCCGCTTCTGACCCGCCTCGTCTGCCGTATGGGCCGAGGCCTGGGCGATGCGGGCGCTGGTGTCGAAGAAGGCCTGCAGACCGCCAAGCAGATACCGGTTTCCGGCGAGCAGGACGTCGCTCGGGCTGCGTGCACGAAGCATGTCGTTCAGCATCTCGTTCTGACGTTGGGCCGCTTGCTGCATGTGCTTGACGATCTCGGAGCACGCGGCCTCATAGCTCGAAGCCATGACGTTGCCGAGTTCCATGGCCAGTGTGAGGTTCTGGTCGGTCTGGCGGGTGATGCCCTGGACGGTGCGGCCGGCCAGTTCGCCACCAGTGCCGAATTGCTGAGCTGGCCAACTCGTTGCCTGTTCGACGAAGTCACGGCCGGCTTGTGCCGCCATTCTATCGAACGGCCGGGCCGAGTGGTCGTGAGGTTGTCTGGCATCATGACTGGCGGCCTTGGTCGCCCGTTCACCGCTGGCGCTCTGGATGGTGTGAGTCTTGGAACTCTCTGTCTTTGCCGCTGCCTCATCGCTGGCGCTGCGGATCGTGCGAACCGGGGGCGTGCCATCGGCCATAATCATCTCCATTGACTGATTGGGTGGCCAGGGAGCGGTGTGCTCGTCCTGGGCTTCTTGTATTCATATTATGTTGCGCTGCAGTAATTCAAGATAGAAGAAAATATAAATCCGGCGAATCCTGGTTAAACCGACGATGGTATTTATTATAATGGCGACGAAGTCGCTGCTGATCACGGAAATTTACCCAGACAAGAGGGCGGCGTACTTAATAGTATCTTCAGATAGCGAGGAGATAATTGAGGAATCATCATTGACGAGCCGGTTCGTAAGGGAATAACCCCGCCACCTGCGGCGTTCGGCGAATGTGAGATCGGGCTCTGGTCGGTGATTTCGGGCCAGCGAATTTGGGGTCAGCGGCTGGCCAACCCGCCATGGGCCGGCCAGCCGCTGATCGCCGGTTATCGAACGACGCGCTGGGCCACCACCCGTAGCCGGCGTTGCACGGCCAGGGAACCGCCGACCGCCGCGGCGACGGCGCCGAACAGCAGGACGGCAAAGCCGGCGAAGGATGTCCGGGACGCCGCCGATGCGCTGGCGTCCGCCGTATCCTTGGCGGTCTGCACGGCCTTGTCACGGGTCTGCTGCAGCTTGGCCTGACCGTCGTCGAAACGCCGGGCGGCCTCGTCGTGGTCGACCTTCATCTGGATCGCCATGACGGCGATGATCCGCTCCTTGGCCGCCGCAGCCTCGCCGCCACCGCCCGCATAGGTGACCAGATCGGTCGCGATCGCCTTCTGGGCGTCCTGCGGGCTCATCGTCGCCGGATCGGGGGTGGCCGGCTGCAGGTACGCCTCGGCCAGCTGCCGAAGCGTGTCGGGGGACACTCCCGCCGCTTGGGCGATCGGCTTGGCCGCGTCGCTGAGGCCGCTGCCCGCCGCCGAGGTCACGCTGCCCAGGGCCGAGAAGCCGCCACCGATGATGCCGCCGATGGCCGAGGTCAGCAGCCAGAACGTCACGAGGGTGGCGATGCCCCAGGTGACCAAGCCGTGCAGGAGCCCATCAAACCGGATCTCGACACCGGCCAGCCAGGCCGCGACATAGCCGCCGGCGGCAAGGGCGAGGCAGCTGCTGACGACCCACCAGATGCCCGCGCCGATGCCGAGGCTGCTGGCGCTGGGGGTGCTTCCCGCGTTGGTCTCGACCGTGCCCAGGCCGATGCCGGCACCCAGCAGGCTGAGCACGAGTTGGATGGCGAGGGCGAGGATCACACCCCCGAAGATCGCCGCCCACGAGATGCGGCGGTGGATGTGCGCGCCCCCGCTTGTCGTGGTGGCGGTGGTCTCGAGCACGCCCGATCCGCGAAGCGGCGGGGCGGCGTAGGTGTCCGTTGACATGGGTCGCTCCGGATAGGAGCGTTCGGGGCCCCTGACGGCACCCCGAACGCGCGGTGACAGGGGGTCAGGTCTTGGCGACGGACGGCGCGGCCGGGAGCTTCTCGATCTCGACATCCTCGCGGCGCACGGTGTCCCGCACCGTCTCGACGCGGTCCGTCGCGTCCTTGCGCAGAACCACTTCCTCGGTGACGCGGGCGCTCTTGCCGACCACCGCCTCCTCGTCAACCTCGGTCATCTCGACCGTCTTCTCGGTGAAGTCCGCATCCGTGACCGGCTGGCGGCCGGTCGCCGCGCGGCGCTCGACCGTCACCGTCTCGTCGCGCAGGCTGACCTGCTCCTCGACCGGCGTTTCGACCACGAAGCGGCGAACACGGGTCGTCCCCCGATTCACCGAACGCTTGCCGACGTGCAGTTGCTCTTCGGACAGCGGGATGCTGCCGCCCTCGTTGGACGCGGCCATTGCGGCGGCGCCTTCCCGAGTGGTCGTCACCGGTGCGGCCGTGATCGGCATCGCCGTGGAGGTGGTCGTCCCCGACAGCCCGTAGCCGGACGCCCGCTCGTCGATATCGACCGGGTCGTGCGTCTCCAGGATTTCGGTCACCATCGCGGCGTTCTGCCCCGAAGCCCTCACGGCCACGACGGTCGAGCCGTTTTCCAGGCTGCGGTCATAGACCGCGTCGTCGTGATCCGGTTCGCCGCCGAACAGGCTGGCCCAGAAGCCCATCTCCGGGGCTGGGGCCGGTGTGGCGGTTCCCGGTGCCTTGCCGGCATGCCGGCTGATGGCATCCGCCGGAACGCGGGCCGCCATGAGGTCGCGGACGGCCGCGTCGGCTTGGGCGTTCGTGTCGTAAATGGCGACGATGGTTTCGTCGGTCATGTCTGTTTCTCCTGGGAAGGGGGAATTGGGCTTGCTCTAGGGCCGGCACGATGCCCGTCAGCCGGCGTCGTCCCGCTGATCCGGCCGGACACGGCTGATCTCGGCATCCTGACGGCGCACCGTCACCGTTTCCCGGTGACGCTCGGTGACGCGGACCCGCCGCATGTGGATTTCCTCGCGCAGGACGAGCCGGCGTTCGACGACGACGACGACCTCTTCCTCCACGACGGGAATGATCGTCAGGTCGCCGTCCTCGCGGATGGGCGGCACGGCATCGACCACCCGGCCGACGACCACGCGGTCAATTTCGACCCGCTCATGGGTCAGTTCCTCGTCCACCAGCCGCTCGTGTTCGCGTGTGACGATGGCGACCCGAACCGTATCGCCGGCGGTGTTGCGGCGTGCGACCACCACCTCCTCGGTGTGAAGAGGCAGCACCGGGCCGCAGAGCGGGGTGAGGGCAGACGGCATGCAAAGGCCCTGTAAAACGATGATGAGGGAGTCGCGCGGCGGCCGACACAGCCTTGACGTCTGGGTTCATTCGCTCGAACGCGAACCTTCGGCAGCAACGTGAGAAGAAACAGGCCCCAGTCAGGGAAGTTGTTTTATCCAGCACGTCCAATTACGGTGAGCGGCTATGCAAATCCGCACTGCCGCTGACACCGGAGAATCGGGTGGTTTTTCGTACTATCGGTTCGGCTTCCCACCAGAAGACTTTCCCACCACGTCCGGAGACAGTGTCTTGGCAAGATTTTGAATGTGGCCACCGATATGGGTCAGGACGGTTCTGATCCGGGGCGTATGGCGGTTGTCGCGATGCACGACGAGCCAGATCCCGGCGCCCGGAGGCGGCGACGGGACCGTCAGGCGCGTCAACCCGCTTTCCCGATCGGCCCGGAACCGCGCCAGGCAGGCGAGCCCGCCGCCCTGCGCGGCAGCCAGCACCGCGGCTTCGTGGCTGTTGGTCTGCAGCGCGACACGGGCGCGGGGGGCCAGGTCGGCCAGCCAGTCGATCTGCGCCGCGTCCTGGATGTCGCCGGTCTGCGTGATCAGGTGGTGGCCGGGACAGCCGGCTTCGTAGTCCGGCTCACCGTGGCGATCCAGGTAGGCCGGCCCCCCGTAGAGCCCGAAGTCCAGGCTGCCGATCTTGCGGACGACGAGGTCGTGCAGATCCGAGCGCGTCAGGCGCACGGAGATGTCCGCTTCGCGCATGGCGAGGCTGAGTTCGCGCGGGCTGGAGATCAGCTCGACCATCATCTCGGGGTGCTCCGCGTGCAGCGCCGCGACGCAGGGCGCCAGGATCTGGCTGGCGACGGTCTCGGCGCAGGTGACGCGAACCAGGCCGGCCAGACGGGTGTCCCGCCCGCCGACGTTGCGTTCCAGGGTCAGCGCCTCCGCTTCGAGCCTCTCCGCCTGAACGCGGACCTCCGCGCCGGCCGGGGTTGGCAGATAGCCGTCGGGCGTGCGGTTCAGCAGCCGAACGCCGAGGCTCGCCTCCAGCGAGGCCAGCCGGCGGCCGACCGTCGATTGGGCAACCCGCAGATCCCGGGCCGCCGCCGAAAGGCTGCCGGTGCGCGCCAGGGCCAGAAAGAACCTCAGATCGTCCCAATCGAGCATGGGTCCGCCGGGCCGTCAGGGAACCGCGCCGTCTGCCAGTGCGCTTCGCACGGCCGCCGAGAGGTCCGGCGGGGCGATCGGTTTGTGTAGCAGCGAAAAGCCGCTGCGGCTGGCCTCCCGGATCCGCTCCGGGGAGGTGTCGCCGGTCAGGATGATGCCGGGCACGGCGATCCCGAAGGCACTCCTCAGGCGCCGGATGACCTCCGCCCCGGTTTCCTCACCCGCGAGACGGTAGTCGGCGATGACCAGCTGCGGCGGTCGCTGTGGGGTGAACAGCGCCACCGCCGTCTCCCGATCCACCGCCGCAGACACGTCGAATCCGTGCTCTGCGAGGTACTGCCGGATGCTGTCGAGCACCACGGGATCATCGTCGATCACCAGCACGCGCCGCCCGGCTCCGTCGAGCGCCGGTTCGATGGAGGGATCCTCAACCGCCTGGGCGTCCTCGGCGACGGGGACGACGATCTCGAAGACCGACCCCTTGCCCGGCGTGGACCGCACGCCGATCGGGTGGTGAAGCAGCATGGCGAGCCGGTCCACGATCGACAGGCCAAGGCCAAGCCCCTGGCGGCGGTCGCGCCCCAGATTGTCGACCTGGTGGAACTCCTCGAAGATCGCCTTGAGCTGCCCCTGGGGAATCCCCCGCCCGGTGTCCCAGACCTGGATGCGCACCGCCCCAGGGACATGACGGCATCCGATGAGGATGCGCCCGCTGTCCGTGTACTTCACGGCGTTGGCGAGGAGGTTCTGGAGGATGCGGCCCAACAGCTTCGGATCGCTGTGAACCGTGACGCCGGTGTCGACCGAACGCAGCGTCAGCCCCGCGGCGTTGGCAAGCGGCCCGAACTCCTCGACCAGACGGCCGATGAGCGTGCACAGCCGGAACGGCTTCGGCTTGACCTCGACCACGCCGGCGTCGAGACGCGACACGTGCAGGATCTCTTCGAGCATCAAATGCAACGCGTTCAGGGTGTTGCCCAGGCTGGTCAGCAGCTTGGCCGACGCCGGCGGGAGATCCTGGCTGGCGAGCAGGTGGTGGAACAGCACCGCCGCCTGGACGGGCTGCCGCAGGTCGTGGCTGGCGGCGGCCAGGAAGCGGGTCTTGCCGGCGCTCGCCTGTTCCGCCATCGCCTTGGCGGCGGCCAGCGCCTGCCGGGCACGGTTGCGTTCGGTGACGTCCTCGATGCCCAGAAGGATCAGCGGGCGCTCCGAGCGGCTCAGCGGGCGGGCGTTGATCTGCAACGCGCGCGGCCCCTCGACGTCGTGCCCGGCGTCGATCTCCAGCGCCTCGATGGTGGGGCCGCCGGCGATCATCGCCGTCAGGCGCCCGTCCAGCGCGGCGTCCCGGAAGACCCCGTCGGCAAGATCGCCCAGCGGGTGCCCCAGCGTCGCCTCCGGCGTGGTGGCGAACATATGGTAATAGGCCTGGCTGGCGGCTTGCACCGCCAGGCCGGCGTCGAGCACAAGCAACGGTTCGCGCACGGTGTCGACGATGGCCTCGGCGAAGTCGCGGGCCGCCCGGACCTTGTCCTGGATGGCCGCCCGCTCCATGGCGAGGCCCAGGACGGTGGCGACCGCCTGCACGAATTCGAGGTCGTCGTCGCCGAACCGCCCCGGCTGCCGGCTGTACAGCGCCAGGACGGCCGGCCCGGTCGCACCCTCCCCGCCGAAGGCGACCCCGATTCCGCTCGCGATTCCGGGGACGGGAGGACCGCCGGGCACGCGCCGGTCGGCGGCGAAGTCGCCGACGACCAGGGCTTGCCGCGACCACAGGACCTGTCCGAGGTGTGTCGACGGACCGCCCGGCATGTCGTGGAAATCCCCTCCGGGCTGGTCCCAGCCGCAGCCCTCCAGCAGCCTCACCCCCCCGGCGTCTCCGGACGGGACGAAGATGCCGACGCAGTCGGCGCCGAACGTCTCGGCGACGAGAGCGGACGCCGCTTGCAGGAAGGCGTCGGGGGTCTCGCCGGTCAGCGCCCGGCGGCCCAGATCGGCGACCAGCTTCTGCTGCCGGGCCCGCTCGGCGAGGACGGCGGCGCTGCGCTTCAGCGCCGTGACGTCGCTGAAGGTGACGACGCTCCCCTCGATCCGGTTGTCCTGCGTGCGGTACGGATGAACGCGGCGCAGCAGCGTGCTGCCGCTCTCGGTCTTCACCTCGCGCTCCAGGGGCGACAGGGTGTCAAGGACGGTGCGGATGTCGGCCATCAGGTCCGGATCGCTGAAATGGCGCGACACGTCGGTGATCGGCCGCCCGATGTCCGTCGGGATGAGCGAGAACAGGCGCGTCGCCGGCGCCGTGAAGCGCTTGATCTTCAGGTCGGGCGACAGGAAGAGGGTCGCGATCTCGGTGCTGGTCAGCAGATTGGTCAGGTCGTTGGTCGTGGCCTCCAACTCGTCGACCTTCTCGTGAAGCTGGCTGTTGAGCGTGCCGAGTTCCTCGTTCAGCGACTGCAGTTCCTCCTTCGAGGTCTCCATCTCCTCGTTGGAGGATTGCAGCTCCTCGTTGATCGACAGGATTTCCTCGTTGGCCGCGCGCAGGGCTTCGTTCGACGCCTCCAGCTCCAGGATGGTGGCGCTCAGGTCCTCGCGCGTCACCCGCAGCTCGTGTTCGAGCTGTTCGACGGCTGAGGTTTCGGCCGACGCCTGCAGATCGTCGGCTGGCCCGCCGACGGCCGGCAGCGCCGATTCCACCGCCGCTTCCCGGACGAAGGTCACCAGCAGCAGGTCCTCCTTCGCCTGCGGTGGGCGGACCGGAGCCACGGTGACGGTGACCATGGACGGCGTGCCGCCCCGTGTCTGGCGGACGCCGGTGACGATCACGCGCTGCCCCGACGACAGGACCCGCTTCACGGCGCCGCGCACCTTCAGGCGCAGGTCGCCGCGCATCATGGCCGTCAGGTCCTGCGGCATTTCCCCGGTCGGCAGGTCGAGGAAGTCGCCGGTCGGGCCATACAGATAGAGGATCCGGTGCTGCTGGTCGATCAGCACGGCGGCGGGCGCGTAGGCGAGCAGCAGCGCGTGCCGGGTGATCTCGGCCGGGCTGATCCGGGCGGTGACGAGCGACACCGGGAGGGTTCCCGCGGGCGCACCGACGACCGCCGGCAGGGTCGGGCGGGGCCGGCGGCCGGCGCCGAGCTTGCGGTACAGGCGCCACTTCTTGGACAGCGGCGCGAACAGGTCGGTGCGGGCGCCGATGGTCTCGGCCGATCCCAGGAACAGGGCGCCGCCGTCCCCCAGGCCGAAGTGGAACAGCTCGATGATCGACCGCTGGACCGCCGGGTCGATGTAGATCAGGACGTTGCGGCAACTGATCAGGTCGAGAGTGGAGAAGGGGGGATCGCTGATCATGTTCTGAACGGCGAAGGTGACCGCCTCCCGCAGCACCCGGCTCACCTTGTAGCCGGCATCGACACGGGTGAAGAAGCGGGCCAGCCGTTGCGCCGAAATGTCGACCGCGATGGTTTCCGGATAGACTCCGGTCCGTGCGACGTCCAGCGCGTGCACGTCGATGTCGGTGCCGAACACCTTGATGTCGCAGGCCCGGTTCGCCGAGGCGCAGGCTTCCATCAGCAGCATGGCGATGGAGTAGACCTCCTCGCCGGTGGCGCAGCCGGGGACCCAGACGCGGATCGGCCGCTCCCCGCCGCGGTCGCGCGCCAGGGGGGTGAGGACCGCCTCGTCGAGGATGGCGAAGGCTTCCGGGTCACGGAAGAAGCGGGTGACGCTGATCAGGATGTCGCGCGCCAGCTGTTCGACCTCGCCGGGATGGGTTCCCAGGAAGTCGCGGTATTGGCGCATGCTGTCGATCTGGTGAATGCCCATCCGCCGCTCGATGCGGCGGACCAGCGTGCGCGTCTTGTAGGCCCGGTAGTCGTGGCGGCTGCGCGCCTGCATCAGTTCGAGGATGTGGTCGATGTCCTCGCCGCCGAAGGCGGTTTCCTCGTCGGCGCCGGCGCGGACGTACGGCTGGCGGACATAGCGGAGCAGCGCCTCGGCCATCCGCTCCGGCGCCAGCACGTAGTCGGCCAGACCGGTCGCGATGGCGCTGCGCGGCATGCCGTCGAACGCCGCCGTCGCGGGGTCCTGGACGACGACCAGGCCGCCGCCCTCCTTGACGGCCATCAGCCCGAGCGTACCGTCGGCTCCCGACCCGGACAGCACGACGCAGATGGCGTGCTGCTGCCACTCGGCGGCCAGGGAGCGGAAGAAGATGTCGATCGGCAGGGCCGCCCTGTCCTCCGCCGGATCGGCGACGACGAAGCGGTCCCGCGCCATGGACAGCATCTTGCCCGCCGGGGCGACGTAGATGTGATCCGCCTCGACCGGCATCCCGTCCTCGGCGGCGCGGACCGGCAGCGGCGCAGCCTTGGACAGCAGGTCCACCATCAGCCATTCGTGGTTCGGCGTGCGGTGCTGCAGCACCACCAGGGCGAGGCCGCTGTCCGCCGGCACGGCCTCCAGAAAGGCGGTGATGGCCTTCAGCCCGCCGGCCGACGCGCCGATCCCGATCACCGCCACCGGACCGTCCTGGCGTCCCGAGGGCACCCGCTTCCCAGGATCCGATTGCGCGTCGTCCCGGCCGGTGGTGTCGGTGGAGGCGGTCATCATGCCCTCAAATCCGCCGAGCGGGGCTCGCGCCCCGAAACTTCGACGTCGTGCGTTTCCGTTTCGCGGCTCGGACTGCGCTTTCGCTTGTTGTCAGCACCCAAGCCGGCGGGAGAAATCCAAAGCACCAACATCGCAAGGGCAACCCAATTCGGCACGCCTTCGCGGGAAAAGTCAACGATGCGCCACAGCGTGCACACGTCGCATTTCAGTTGCGCCGTTCAACTTATATGGGGGCCATTTCCTGATCCACAAAACGCCTCCCGGTGACCCGCCGGTTCCGAAGATTTCAATGGTCGCTCCCAAATCGACACCGAGCTTCTTCACGAACCGCAGAAGCGGCCACCGCCCCTATGGAAAACAGGATGCGAAGCGCGGCCGCCGCCGTTCGGCCCGGTGGCCGCTCCAGCCCTCGCCTCGGTGAACGCTTGGCGTGCCCCCGCTGCTCCCGAACTGTACGGTGATATGGCCGGCGGTGGCACGCTCTCCGTTGCGGAGTGTTGAGGTGCTGACTGTCTCCTTCAGTCACCTTTGCGGCACGACGGCCAGCAACATCGCAAGCACCATCGGCTCACAGGATCGTGCCCGCAACCGCTTCCAACGCATCGAGGTCACCTCTGACACTTGACCAAGCTCTGGCCGTCACGATCCTCATCGGGCTGGTGGCGTTGTTCGTCTGGAACCGGCTGCGCTACGATCTGGCCGCGCTGCTCGGGCTCCTCGTGGCGACGGCGTGCGGTGTCGTCCCGCCGGATCGGGCCTTTGCCGGGTTCAGTGATCCTGTGGTGGTGATCGTCGCTTCGGCGCTCGTGATAAGCGCGGGGGTGGGCAAGTCGGGCGTGATCGGGCGGACCGTCAGGAACCTGGAGCCCCGCATGCGGACGACCGGGATGCGGGTGGCGGTGCTGACAGGCAGCGTCGCGGTCCTGTCCGCCTTTATGAAGAACATCGGTGCCTTGGCGATCTTCCTGCCGATCGCCATCCAGGTTGCCCGGCGCAGCGGCACCCCGGCCTCCAGCCTCCTCATGCCGATGGCGTTCGGGTCGCTGATCGGCGGCCTCGTGACCTTGATCGGCACGTCCCCCAACATCCTCGTCTCGCGCGTGCGTGCCGACCTCACCGGCAAGCCGTTCGCCATGTTCGACTTTGCGCCAGTCGGCCTCGGGATCCTGGCGGCCGGTTTTGCCTTCCTGGTGGTCGGCTGGCGGCTTTTGCCTGGCCGCCGCCAGGGAGCGGCGACGCCGGCAGCGGCTTTCGACATCGAGCCCTACCTTTCGGAGGTGCGCCTGCCGGCCATGTCACCCCTGGTTGGAAAAACGGTGGCCGACCTGGAAGCCCTCGGCGAGGGCGGCATCAGCGTGATCGCTATCGTTCGCGAGGCGGACAGGCGCTACGTTCCCGCCGGGAACTGGATCCTGTTCGCCGACGACATCCTCGTCCTGCAAAGCGACCCCCATGCCCTGAAAGCGATCCTGAGCGACGCGGGCCTGCACCTCGAAGGGGCCGGCAAAGGATTGACCAAGGGCCTGCCGGCCAGCGGCATCGGTGTGGTCGAGGCCGTGGTGATGACGAACTCGCCTCTGATCGCCGCCTCCCCGGCGGAACTGGGGCTGCGCCAGAGGCACGGCGTGAACCTCCTCGGCATCAGCCGGCACGGCGACCGCATCGCAACCCGGCTGCGCAATCTCCTCTTCCAGGCCGGCGACGTCCTCGTCCTGGCGGGAAGTGTCGAAGCCATGCCGGAGACCCTGCGCGGCCTCGGCTGCCTGCCGCTCGTCGATCGGGCGACGGGGCTGGAGCGCCGCCGCCAGGAGTACCTGCCGCTCGTGTTGCTGGTGCTCGCCATGGGTTCGGTGGCGCTTAACCTGGTTCCCGTGCCGGCAGCCTTCTTCGGAGCCGCTGTGCTGATCGTGCTGTTCGGTGTCCTGACCTTGCAGGAGGCGTATGAGGCGATCGAACTGCCGATCCTGGTTCTGCTCGCCTGCCTGATTCCGATCAGCGATGCGATCGGCCGCACGGGCACGGCGGATCTGGTCGCCGAAGGGCTCGCCGCGATCGCTGGAATCCTGCCGCCGACCGGGGTGGTCACGCTCGTCCTGGTGACGGCAATGATCCTGACGCCCTTCCTCAACAACGCGGCAACGGCGCTGATCATGGCGCCGATCGCGGCGAGCCTGGCGCAACGGCTCGGCATGAACGCCGATCCCTTGCTGATGGCCGTGGCCGTCGGTGCCGCTTGCGATTTCCTGACTCCGATCGGGCACCAGTGCAACACGCTGGTCATGGGACCCGGTGGTTACCGCTTCGGCGATTATTGGCGGCTTGGCCTGCCACTCTCGGTGATCATCGTTGCCGTCGGGTCCGCACTCATCCCGCTGGTCTGGGGGCTGAGGTAATGACGTCAACCCGCGCCGGGTCCGCGATTTGGCGCGCGCCACCGGGCGGCTGGCCAGGACCGACGCGCTCGATGCTCAGGTCTAATCCAGAATTGGGAGCGGGTTTTCTTCGACCCTGTTGAGAAGCGCCGCCATATCATCAGCCTCGTTCAAGCTGAGGCGGTCTTGCGGAAAGCCATTGAGGCAAGCCACCTTTCCGGTGCCGAGTTCGATCACCATCCAGCCGGTCCCCGCCGGGTCGATAGTAAAGTCGTAGATGCGCTTCATCATGTCGGATCTCCTGTTGACAGGGGCCGGTCGCCACGCGGCAGGTGAAGGCTCGGTGCTGGCTTGCAGGGGGGGCTCGACGGCCCCGGCGGTTGACATGGAAGCCCATCGGCTTCGCCGAGGGAGAGGCCGCGCCACGGAAGCTCGTGGTCGAGTTCGCCATCGAGCACAGGAGCGTCGATGGCGAACTCGACCGCCACAGTCGAACCGGAGTTCATGCTTCGGCATCAGGTCACTCATAAATGACATGCCGGTAAATGCCATATGGTGTTCCTGCAATCCGTTCACCGCTGCACAGACGTACACATGACGATATTGCCTCCTCTGTTCCGCAAGCTACGTTCGGTAGCGAGGGCGAGAAACGGAAGGATTGCGTCATGGACGAGGAGCTGCGCCACCTTGCTGAGGAATTCTTGAGCACCGGCTATGATTCCCTCAACGACCGGGAGCGGAAGGTGATTTCCCACATCGCCAGACGCCACCATGTCGCGCAGAACGTCAGCCACGCTTTCGAGGAGAAGCTGACCTTCGGCGACCGGCTGGCCGACAAGGTGGCGGCGATTGGTGGCTCATGGGCGTTCGTGAGCGGGTTTGGCCTGCTCATCGTCACCTGGACGATCATCAATTCCGGGATCCTGATCCGCTTCGGCGATCAGTTCGATCCCTATCCCTATGTGTTCCTGAACCTGATCCTGTCCATGCTCGCGGCCCTCCAGGCTCCCGTGATCATGATGTCGCAGAACCGGCAGGCGGCGAAGGACCGGCTTGCCGATGGTCTCGACTACGAGGTGAACCTGAAGGCCGAGGTGGAGATCATGCGGCTCCATGAAAAGCTGGATCACCTGAGGATCGACGCCATAATCGGCCTGCTCGACGAGCAGAAGGAGCAGGTAATCCTGCTGCGGCGTGCCATGGAGGCCAAGGCCGATACGGCGCGTGGCTCGAGCGTTCCAGCCCCTTGAGCCGGCACCGAGGCGCAACCGGGGTCAGCTCACCGGGCCGTGGATCACCGAAATCAGCGCCGCCGCGTGCCCCTTGAACGGTTCGCGCGCATTCCCATTTACCATCCAGTTGGATGGTGAAGGGATGGCAGTGAGATGGCCGACAACGCACGGGACCTGAGGCCAAAGCCCGGCGACAGCGAGAAGATCACGATCAACCTCGGCTACGTCGACCTCGGCCACATCGACCTGCTGGTGCAGGAAGGGTTCTACGCGAACCGCACCGACTTCATCCGCACCGCCATCCGCAACCAGATCGACCGCCACGGCGACG
>NZ_LGQZ01000134.1 GCF_003116015.1 Azospirillum sp. TSO22-1 | reverse complement strand
CGGCGGGGGGGTTGCTGCGCGCCGCCCCGCCGCTGGCGGTGGCGGTGCTGGCGCCGGCTGCGATGGCGCTCGGCGCGCACACCAGCTTCAAGTATCTCGATTGCGGCCTGTTGCTCACTCTGATGGTGGTGGCGGCAGAGAAAACCCGCGTTGTTCCAGATAACAATGGATTTGCTGCCGCGTAGCGTGTGATGCATACTTTCGAATGCAATCGCTTCGAAGGTCCTGCGCGTTGCCCGAGCCGCCGTCGATCCTTTTCGTCAACCGGGTCTTTCCGCCGGACCGCGGGGCCAGCGGGCGCTGCCTCGCCGATCTGGCGGAACGGGCGGCGCGCGCCGGCTGGCGTGTCACGGTGCTGGCCGACGGCGCCGGCCCGGTGGAGGCACCGCGCGGCATCGCCGTGGTGCGCGCCGGCGGGCGCGGGGAGGGGCGGCCGGGTTTGCGTGGCTATCTGGCGGCGCTGACCCGGCTGACGGTGCGCGCTCTGACGCTGCCGCGGCACGACGTGGTGGTCACCATGACCGACCCGCCGCTGCTGGCCCTGGCCGGACCGCCGCTGGCGATGCGGCACGGAGCGGCGGTGCACTGGTGCCACGACCTGTTCCCGGCGCTGCTGCCGGTGCTCGGCGTTTCCCCGCCGGGTGCGGCGGTTCGCCTTCTGGAGGGCGCCATGGCCGCGGCGCTGCGGCGCCACGCGCGGGTGATCGCCATTGGCCGCTGCATGGCGGGGCGCCTGCGCGCGCTGGGCGTGGCGGAGCCGGCGGTGCTGCCGAACTGGGGCGATCCCGCCATCCGGCCGTTGCCGCGCGCCGTGTCCGCCTTGCGGGCGGAACGGGGGCTGGGCGAGCGCTTCACCGTCGCCTACGCCGGCAATTTCGGGCTGGCGCACCCGCTGGGGGCGCTGCTCGCCGCCGCGGCGGATCTGCCGGAGGTGGCGTTCCTGCTGGTCGGCGACGGCCGCGGGCATGCGGCGGTGGCCGAGGCGGCCGGACGCCTGGACAACGTGCACGTCCTGCCGTTCCAGCCCGCCGGGCGCCTGTCGGACACCCTGGCCGCCGCCGACCTGCACGTCGCCGCCATGGACCCGCGGGCAGAGGGGCTGCTGGTGCCCTGCAAGGTGTACGGCGCGCTCGCCGCGGCGAGGCCCTGCCTGTTCCTCGGTCCGGCCGGCAGCGAGGCGGCGCGGCTGCTGGCCGAGCAGGGCTGTGGCATGGCGCTCGACCCTGGCGATTCCAGGGGGCTCGCCGCGGTGATCCGCGCCTACGCCGCCGATCCGGCGCGTTGCGCGGCGGACGGCGCGCGGGCGCAGGCCGCGGCGCAGGCGTGGGACGCCGATGCGGCGGCGGCACGCTTCCTGGCGCTGACGGCGGCGTTGCGCCCGGCGCCGTGCGCGTCGGCGCCCGCCTGGGGCTCCGGGCATGGTTGAGGTGTCGCAGCCCTTTGTCGGCGAAGCGGGCGGCCTGCGCGTGCTGACCGGCACGCTGCGCTCCGGCTGGCGGTTTGCCCTGGCCTGCGGGTTGACGGCGCTGCTGCTGGCGGTGCTCGGCCTGCGGCTGGTGCCGGCGCAGCACACCGCCAGCATGGTGGTCGGCCCGACGGCGCGCACCGGCGTCGCCGCCATGGGGCCGCGCATGCCGGTGCACGGCGCCGATGGCGCCTTCGGCCTCGCCGAGCCGGGCACCGGCGAGGAGACGCTGTCGGACTTCACCCGCTTCCTGGAACTGCTCGGCTCGGTGCCGGTGGCGGCGCGGCTGATGGCCGATCCGGCGCTGGCGCCGCGCCTGTTTCCCGAGCGTTGGGACGGCGCCGGCTGGGTGGCGCCCGCCGGCGTCGGGGCGGCGCTGAAGCGGCTGGCGCTCGGCCTCGCCGGCCGCGAGGACTGGGTGGAACCGGACGCCGAAGCGGTAGCCACCCGGCTGCGCCGCATGCTGGTGGTGGCGCCGGTGGGCACCAGCCCGATGCGGCGCTTGTCCCTGCGCCATCCCGACCGCGCGTTCGCGCTGGACCTGCTGGGCCGCGTCGCCGCGGCGGCGGACGCGCACCTGCGGGCCGAGGCGAGCCGACGCAGCGCCGCCCAGGTGGCGCACGTCCGCGCCAAGCTCGCCACCGTCACCCAGGCCGATCACCGCCGCCCGCTGGTCGACCTGCTGGCCGAGCAGGAGCGCGTCTCCCTGCTGATCGAGGTGGACCTGCCCTTCGCCGCCGACCCGATCCAGCCGCCCGCGGCGGCGCGCCAGCCGGACTGGCCGGACCCGCTGCTGGTGCTGCCGGGGGCGCTGGCCGGCGGGCTGGCGCTGGGGGCGTTCCTGGCGACGTATCGGGCGGTCCGGCGCGGATGATACCGATCTCGGTCGTCACTATGACACTCAACGAGGCGGAGAACCTGCCGCGTTGCCTCGCCGCGCTGGACCGCTTCGCGCAGGTGTTCGTGGTGGATTCCGGCAGCGCCGATGGCACGGCCGCCATCGCCGAGGCGTGGGGCGCCACCGTCGTGCCGTTCCGCTGGAACGGGCGCTACCCGAAGAAGAAGCAGTGGTGCCTGGACAACCTGCCCTTCGCGCACGACTGGGTGCTGTACGTGGACGCCGACGAGCGGCTGACCCCGGCGCTGGTCGACGAACTGGCCGCGCTGATGGCCCGCGGCCCCGTCTGCGTGGGCTATGTCGTCGAGGGGCGGCCGGTGTTCCTCGGCCAGGTCCTGCGCTTCGGCGCCGGGAACGCCAAACTGGCGCTGCTCGACCGCCGCCGCGCGCGCTTCCCGGAGGTGGCGGACCTCGACGTGGCCGCCATGTGGGAGGTGGAGGGGCACTACCAGCCGCTGGTGGAGGGCCCCGTCGGCCGTTTGGCCGCACCTCTGCTGCACGCCGACGACAAGCCGCTGGCGGCGTGGTTCGACCGCCACAACCGCTATTCCGACTGGGAGGCGGCGTTGCGCGCCGACGACCGCATGGCGGCGCTGATCGCGCTGGAGAGCCCGCGGCGGCGGGCGCTGAAGCGGCTGCTGCACGCGATGCCGCTGCGCCCGCTCGCGGTCTTCCTGCACGGCTACGTGCTGAAGCTGGGCTTCCTCGATGGGGCGGCGGGCTTGCACCATGCGCTGGCCCGCGCCTTCTACTACTGGCAGGTGGGCGTCAAGACCCGCGCGAAGCGCAAGGGCCGCGACCGCGGCCCCGCGCCCTCGTGGGCGCGAAGGCAAGGGGCCGGACGGCCCCGCCCGCCGTCTGAGGGAAAATGTTAAGCCGCTTCGCTGGTGGCCTCGCGCTCGCCGCCCAGCGCCTTGACGAGGTCGAAGGTGCGCTTGCGCACCGACGCGTCGTCGATGCGGTAGTAGGCGCGCACCAGTTCCAGCGTCTCGCGCCGGGCCATGGAGTCGAACTCCTCGGTCTCGCTGGGCGGCATCTCGGCGGCGCTGGGCTTGGCTCCGGCCTGCGGCATGTCGTCGAAGAAGAAGCTGACCGGCACCTCCAGCACCTGCGACAGGTTGAACAGCCGGCTGGCGCTGATGCGGTTGGAGCCGCGCTCGTACTTCTGCAACTGCTGGAAGGTGATTCCCACCGCCTCGCCCAGCTTCTCCTGGCTGAGGCCGAGCAGCGTCCGGCGCAACCGCAGGCGGGCGCCGACGTGGACATCGATGGGATTGGGACCTTCGCCGCGCCGGGACAGGGTGTGGGGGGATGCGAGTCTGGTCTTGGTTGTGGTCATGGCGGGGCCCTCGGGCTGGGTTCAGGCGCCGGTCGGCTGTTGGGATCGGCTGGCGGCCCTGACGGTAAGTCTTGAAACCAAATTTTATGCAACCCCCCGTCGGCATCAACAATATATCCGCACGGACCTGGGGTGGAGGCTATAAACGAAACGAAATGTCCAGGGGGCGGAAACGGCCAAGCGAATACAGGGTGGGCAGGTGCCGTTTCATTGCCGCCGCGCAACATTGTGTTGCCGTGATCGCGGCACAAAGCAACCGGCCGGTGCCGAGCAGTTCCCGGCGCACCCGCGTCTGGTCGTCGCGTCCGACCGCGGCGTGGCGCTGCGACACCCCGCCGGGGGCGAACACGCACACCGGAAAGTCGAGCCGCGACACCCGTTCCGAGCGTTCCAGCGCCTGCAACGTGAAGGCGTAATCGGCGCCGACCGGGTAGCGCGACTCGAAGCGCAACCCGGCCGCCACGGTCCGGCGGTAGGCCATCGCCTGATGATGGGTGAACATGCCGTAGAAGGCGAAGCGGTGCGACCGCGCCGGCTTCAGGCGCGTTTGACCATCCGCCCCGCGCTCCAGCGCGTCGCCGTACAGCAGGTCGCCGTCGGCCGCGGCGAGGCGGCCCAGCACTTCCGGCCCGGCCAGCGTGTCGCCGGCGTTGAGGAACAGCACATGCTCGCCGCGGGCCGCGTCCAGCCCGACGTTCATGGCGTCGTACAGCCCGCCGTCGGGGGCGGAGCGCCACCACGCCGGCTCGTCGGCGTGCGCCGCCAGCCACGCGGCGGTGCCGTCGGTGGAGGCACCGTCCACGACGATCCACTCCCAGCCGCCGAAGCGCTGCGCCCGCAGGCTGTCCCGCGTCGCCAGCAGACCGGCGAGATCGTTGCGCACGACGGTGACGACGGAGATCCGGCTCATCGCGAGATCACCGAGACGGAGGCGGCGGTGATGGCGAGGCTGGACAGGATGCTGCCGAGGTTCTTGCTCAGTTCCAGCCAGTCGAACGGCTTGGGATCGCGCGGCACCACCACGACCGAGCCCGGCGGCACCGCCGTGACCGTGTGGTTCCAGGCGGAGATCGCCATCGGCTGCGCTCGGCCGTCGGGCAGGATCAGGTAGGCGCGGCCCTCGTCGGCCTCGCGCGTCGTGCCGCCGGCCTCGCGGATGTAGTCCTCCGGCGCCTTGCCGGTGCGGAACTGCAGCGCGGCCGGCCGCAGCACCTCGCCGGCCACGGCCACGGTCAACGGGCGCTTTGGAATAAGGATGCGGTCGTCGGATTCCAGCAGCACGTTCAGTTCCGGGCGCAGCTTCAGCACCGTCGGGTCGGCCTCGACGACGATGCGGCCCAGCGGCTCGGCGCTGCGCAGCTCGGCCACCAGCTGTCGGGTGTGCGCGGCGTCGTCCGGATTGACCGTGTCGCCCTTGGCCTTGGCGCGGACCAGCGCGCGCTCGATGGTGCGGGCGCCCTGCTCGAACTCCTCCTTCTGGCGGCGGCGCTCGCTGGCGCGGGTGAAGAGGGTGCCGGCCGGGTAGGCCTCCTCGGTCAGGCCGCCGGCCCGCTCGATCAGCGAGGACAGCGTCTCGTTGCGGGTCACGTCGTACGAGCCGGGGCGGCGCACCGCGCCGGCGATGGTGACGGCGCGGCTCTCCAGCGCCGCCGGCGCGGCGTTGACGCGGATGGCGTCGCCGGCCGCGACGGCCTGCCGGACGGTTCCGGGACGGACGAGGTCGACGAGGCGCCGCTGCGCCGCGGCGGTCACCTCCACCGCCGTGAGGTCGGCGCCGGCCGTGGCGCCGTCGGCGGCGTCGATCAGCGCCTCGATCGCGGTCGGCCCCGCCACCGGGTAGGCGCCCGGCCGCAGCACCGCGCCGCGCACCTGCACGACGCGCTCCAGGAACAGCGCGGCGATCGCCGGGTCGATGGGCTCGCCGCCCATCGGCGCCCCCACCGGCGCGGACGCGGGCAGGGGAGGCGGCGCCTCGGCGGCGGGGGCGCCGGGCGGAGCGGCGGCGACCGGGGCGGCGGGGGCGCGCGGATCGCCGGTGGCCGGGGCGACCAGGGCGCGGACGCGCTCGGCGCTCAGCAGGTGGATCCGGTCGTGGTCGGAGAGATGCCGGTCGAAGCGCCCGGCGGCGACCTCCTGCGGCGAGAAGGCGATGAGCTGGCGGGCCAGCGTGCGGCGGTCGTGCCGCTCGATCACGCCCAGCAGCGGGTAGATGCCGGGCAGCATGGCCTCGCCGTCGGCCAGCGCGCGGCGCAGCGAGGATGCGGCGTGCAGCGGTCGCACGCCGGGGTGGCGGACGTGGCCGATCAGCTCGACGCGCGGCGCTTCGGATTCCAGGATGCCGCCACGCGGGGCTGAGGCGCCGCCCATCGCCACCGTCGGCCGCGCCGCGGGGTAGAAGCCGGGCCGCGGCACGCCGCTGCGCACCAGCGTCGCATGGCCGAGCGCGAAGGCCAGCAGGTCGGGGTGCTCGTCGAACACCGGCGGGCAGGGGGCGGTGCTGCCGGTCATGGTCGCCGCAGCGCGCGCCTGCGGGCCGCGGGCCAGTGTGCCCTGCGGCTCGGCCGCCAGAGTGCGGGCCAGCACCTCCAGGCCACGGCAGGCACCGGCCGGCGGTGGCTTGCCGTCGCGCAGCAGGGCGAGCACCGGCTCGGACGTCAGGAAGTCCACGTCCTCCGCCCCCAGCACGATCAGCGTGTCGCCCTCGGCGAGGCGGGGATCGCTCTCGCCGTCGAGCACCGCGGCGAGGTCGATGGGGTGCAGCGCCCGCGCCCGGCTGCGCGGCTCGGTGGTGGCCAGCGCGGCGAAGGGCAGGTAGGGCTCCGGCCGCAGGTCCTCGGCGCGCACGAGGCCGCGCAGCGAGCGCGCCTTGGCCAGCTCGCGCGGGCCGGGGCGGTGCACGTGGCCCTCCAGCCGCACGGTGTTGCGGCGGTTCTCCTGGCGCGGCGTCAGCAGCAGCAGGTCGCCGTCGCCGAACAGCGGCGTCCCGGCGTCCGTGACCTCCTCGCCCCGCTCGGCGCCGTCCGCGCCGATGGCGAGGCGCAGCGCCCGCGCCGGGCCGGGGCGCACCGGCCCGCCGGCCAGTTCGCCCATCTCCGCCAGCGTCAGGCGGGGGCGGTCGGCGGCCAGCTCGTAGATGCCCGGCCGCTTGACCGCTCCGGCCACCGCCACGGTGGGGCCGAGCGGCGGCACCAGGACGCGGTCGCCGTCGCGCAGCCGCTCGTCGGCCGCGCCGCCGCCGCCGGGCATCAGCAGGCGGTAGAGGTCGATGGTGCGCTCGCCGCCGCCGGGGCTGACCAGCCGGACACTGCGCAGCGAGCCGTCGGCGGTGACGCCGCCGGCCGCGGTCAGCGCGTCCAGCACGGTGGCGAAGGCGGTCAGCTCGACGCGACCCGGCCGCCGCACCGGGCCGAGCACGAAGACGCCGATCCGCCGCACCTCGGCCAGCGAGACGAACACCTCCACGTCCAGGTGCGCCGCCGACATGGCCGCCTGCACCTCCTCGCGCAGCTCGGCCAGCGTGCGGCCGGCGGCGGTCACCGGGCGCAGGTCCTCCAGCAGCAGGCGCCCTTCGGCGTCGATGACCACCCGCTTGCTGGCGGTCTTCTGGCCGCGCAGCATCACCGACAGCGTGTCGCCGGTGCCCAGCCGGTAGTCGGCCTGCACGGCGCCCAGCGTCGCCGTGCCGCCGGGCGTGTCCGGCAGCTGGTCGTAGCCGAAGGCCCGCAACGGGGTTCCGGCGCGGGCGGAGAAGGCGGCCTCGACGGGCGATTGGCCGTGCGGCGACGGGCGGGCCGGCTCAGCGGCCAGCGCCGCGTGTGTCCACAGGATCAGAGCCGCCACCGGCGCTGATCGGACAATCGTCATGCACGCGAAAAGAAACATAAGTCATCGGCCATACAGAGCAGTGCCCGTAAGGCGCCGCAGATATGAATACATTTGCGTGTATTGACGCGAAATGCAACGCGCATCGACGTGCGCCCGGCCGCGTTGTCGCCGGTGCGCGATGGTGGTAGGATGGACCGGTGTTGGTGTGGAGGGTCCAAGGATGGACATTCCGCGGATTGGCTACGGCGCCCTGTACCGGCCGCCCCAGGTGGGCTTCGGCCGAACGGCGGATGGCGCCCAGGACGCGGCCGAGACGTCCACCGACACCAAGACTTCCGGCACCCGGACCTCCAGCCCGCAGGCGACCGGCGACCTCAAGGCGCCCGGCACCCCGCTCAGCGACGACGAGCAGAAGCAGGTCGACAAGCTCAAGGCCGTCGACACCAAGGTGCGCCAGCACGAGGCCGCGCATCAGGCGGCCGGCGGTGCCCTGGCCGGCGGCGCCACCTTCACCTACACCAAGGGGCCGGACGGCCGCAGCTACGCCACCGGCGGCGAGGTGCCGGTCCGCGCGCCGGCCGCCCGCTCGCCGGAAGCCGCCATCCAGCAGGCGCAGCAGATCAAGGCCGCCGCCCTGGCGCCGGCCGAGCCGTCGGGGCAGGATCTCGCGGTTGCCGCGTCGGCGGACGCCGCCGTGGTCCAGGCGCAACGCGAGCTGAACGCGTCGGATGACCCGTCCGCGACCGCCCAGGCCGGGACGGCTCCGCAGGGCGGGGAGAAGAGCGACGGGACGGCAGGCGGCGGGCGGCCGGCCGCGGCGGCGGGCTCGCGGAACGAGCCGCAACCCGGCCTGCCGACCTTTCCGGCGCCGGGGTCCGAAGCGGCGACGATCCCGGCGCTGGTGGCACGGGGGGTGGCCGCCTACGGCGCCGCCGCCCGGATCAACGCTGCGCCCCGCAGCGCCGCGGCGCTGTTCGCCTAGCCGCCGGTTAGCGCCGCGTCTGTCCGTCGAGGGTCAACAGCGGCCCGTAGAACTCCGGCCGGCGGTCGCGGAAGACGCCCCACGCGGCACGCTGGCGCGCCGCCGCGTCCAGGTCGAAGCTGGCGGTCAGCACCGTCTGGCTTTCGCGGTCGGCCTGCGCGACCAACTCGCCGGTCGGGCCGGCGATGAAGGACGAACCGTAGAAGGTGATGCCGCAGCTCTCCGCCTCCTCGCGGCCGATGCGGTTGGAGGCGATCAGCGGCATCAGGTTGGCGCCGGCGTGGCCCTGCATCACCCGCGTCCAATGGTCGCGGCTGTCCAGCGAGGCGTCCTGCGGCTCCGAGCCGATGGCGGTCGGGTAGAACAGCAGCTCCGCCCCCTTCAGCGCCATGATCCGCGCCCCTTCCGGGAACCACTGGTCCCAGCAGATCGCCGCGCCGATGGTGGCGTGGCGCGTCCTGTAGACCTGGAAGCCGGTGTCGCCGGGGCTGAAATAGTACTTTTCCTGATACCCGGGGCCGTCCGGGATGTGCGACTTGCGGTACACGCCGAGCACCCGCCCGTCGGCGTCGATGACGGCCAGCGAGTTGTAGAAGGCGGTGTTCGCCCGCTCGAAGAAGCTGACGGGGAGCACCACGCCCAGTTCGGCGGCCAGGGCGCTCATCCGCGCCAGCACCGGGTGGCCCTCGGCGGGGGCGGCGAGGTCGAACAGCTCAGGTTTCTGGTCCTTGCAGAAGTAGGGCGTCTCGAACAACTCCTGCAGCAGCACGATCTGCGCGCCGCGGCCGGCGGCCTCGCGCACCAGCGCTTCGGCGCGCTTCACGTTGGCGGCGCGGTCCCAGGTGCAGGCCATCTGCGTGGCCGCCACGGTCACGGTCCTCATCTCTCTCGGCACTCCTGTTCGGCACGGTAAGCAACCAACGAACCCGTCCGGGCAAGATACCGGGCGGAATGTTTCAGAAACAATCTCTCCTGCATACCGGGATATGGTGAATTTTTGGGCTCTCGAGAGCCGAAATAGTCGGTCACATACTTGCGTATACAGATTCGATCGGCAGCCAAGCTCTGGTCGGAATGTGGCCCAGTTGCATGGAGGTGTAGCATATCATTGCATGCACACACGGCATACTGCGCTTTTGCTTTGCGCTTTTTGTGGAAACGATTATGATTGGTAAAAATTCAACCTGTCGTTCGGGCTCCGGCCGATCCGGGGTTCCGCCGACGACTGCGGAAAGATTGTTTGGATGCACAGCCCTTTCAAGAGGTACGGAGCGGCGCTGGCCTTGGCATCGAGCAGCAACGGAATCGTCGCCGATCAGGTCGACGCGAACCTGTCGCACGCCGTCCGCGATGTCCACCGGGCGTTCTCGCGGGCGCTGCAGTCGCGCATCGCCTCGCACGGCGTCAGCATGGGGCAGTGGTTCTTCCTGCGCGCGCTGTGGGAGGAGGACGGGCTGACCCAGCGCGAGCTGAGCCAGCGCGTCGGCATGATGGAGCCGACCACCGTCACGGCGCTCAACACCATGGAGCACAAGGGGCTGGTCGAGCGGGTCCGCAACGTCCACGACCGTCGCAAGGTCAACATCTTCCTGACCGCCCGCGGCCGCGCGCTGAAGGACGTGCTGCTGGACTGCGCCGGGGAGGTGAACGACCAGGCGGTGCGCGGCATCCCGGCCGAGGATCTGCGCCGCACCATGGAGGTGCTGTGCCGCATCTCCGCCAACCTGGGCGGCACCGGCCTGCTGGGCGACGACGTGGACTGACCCCCGACACGCCGTTCCGAACGCGAAAGGGCCGCTCCATCGGAGCGGCCCTTTCGCGTTCGTGGTCCTAGATCTTGCTGGCCGTGGCGACCACCGCCTCGGTCCGCTGGCCAGCGCCCAGCGGCGCGGTGGACAGCGGGGGCGTGGTGTCCGTCGCCGCCTTCAGGCGCCTGGCCATGCGGCGCTTCTGGATGCGGTGCGCCAGGAACACCATGCTGAACATGAAGACGAAGACGCCGAGCATGGCGAGCGTGAAGTACGGCGCCACCTGGTCCAGCACCGGGCGCAGCGCCGTGCCGAGCAGGTAGCCGCCACCGGCGAAGCCGATCGCCCAGACGCCGGCAGCCATGAAGTTCAGCATCAGGAAGCGGTACCAGGGCAGGTGGCTCATGCCCATGGCGAAGCTGGCGAAGTTGCGCACGCCGTAGATCCAGCGGAAGCTGAGGATGAACACGGTGTCGTAGCGCTTCAGGAAGTCGTCGGCGGTGTTCACGTGGCGTTGCCAGCTCGGGAAGCGCCGCAGCAGCCGGGGGCCGAACAGGCGGCCGATGTAGAAGTAGGTCTGGTCGCCGCAGAAGCTGCCGAGCCACGCGCAGGCGAGCAGCAGCGGGCCGTCGAGGAGACCCTGCGCCACCAGCACGCCCGCGTAGATCACGAAGGTCTCGCCCTCGATGAACGTCCACAGGAAGGTCACCACGTAGAACCAGATGCCGTAGTCGGCGACCAGGCTTTGCAGATATTCGAGATCCATGGGTGCTCTTGTGTCCTCGTGCTGCCGCCTATGCCCTAAACCCCCGGCGGAAACCCTCCGCCGGTCCTGGCGCGCGGATCCTGGCACGCCGGCAATGACGCCTGCACGGGCCGCTCTCCCGAACGCTTGCCTCCCGATCGGCCGACCATTCTGGGTGTCGGCTCATTCCATCCGTCCCCTGCTGCTGCCATACCTGGGTATCCCGGGCAGCCAGCGCAATGGAATGATGACACAAGACCCGAGGCCCTGTCGCGCTCGCTTTGAGCGAAGGTGGTTATACCACTTGTCATAGCGTCGGGGTGGACACTTTCGGAGACTTGGTGCCCGAATGCGCCGCGGCGCTCAATCGTCGGGGTCGGGGGCCGGCGGCAGGCTGGCGCCGGTCAGGTTGGCGCCGGTGAATTTGGCGTCGCGGATGTTGGCGTCGGTCAGGATGGCGCCGGTCAGGTCGGCGCCGCTGAAGTCGCACCCCGCCAGGTTGGCGCCGCGCAGGTTGGCGCGCACCAGCGAGGCGTTGACGAACTTGCAGCCGATCAGGTTGGCGGCCCACAGGCGCCCCGTCGGCTTGCCGTCGGGCCCCTTGATGTCGACCCAGCCGATGCCGGCGCCGTCGAGGCGGGCGCCGCTGAAGTCGCTGCCGCGCAGGTTGGCGCCGTCCAGGATGGCGCCGGTGAAGTCGGCGTCGCGCAGGTCGGCCTCGGAAATCTCGCACATGATGAGCAGGCTGTCCCGCATCTTGGCGCCGGGCAACTGGGCGCCCTTCAGGCTGGCGCCGCTGAGGTTCACGCCGTGCAGGTCGATGTGGGCGAGGTCGGCGCCGTTCAGGTCGGCGCGCGCGCCCATGGCGCCGTTGGTGTTGATCCAGGTGTAGTGGTTGCCCAGCGCCTCCTGGATGTGCAGCGAGAAATTCTCGGCCGAGCGGGCCATGTTGGCGCCGGTGGTGTCGGCGCCGGCGAGGTCGGCGCCCTCCAGCTTGGCGCCCTGCAGGTCGGCGTTGCGCAGGTTGGCGCCGGCCAGCACGGCGCCGGTCAGGTTGGCGTCGCGCAGCACCGCGCCGTTCAGGTTGACGCCCGACAGGTTGCAGCCGCGCAGGTCGGCGCGCGTCAGATTGCAGGTCTTCATCTGCGCGCGCAGCAGCGTGGCGCCGGTCAGCAGCGCGCCCTCGCAGTCGGCGCCGTTCATGCTGACGTCGGTGAGGTCGGCGCCGGACAGGTTGGCGTTCGACATCATGGCGTCGTCGAGGTCGCTGCCCGACAGGTCGGAGCGCACGAAATCCACGCCCTTGCCCTTGCCGCCGCCGCTGTTGCCGCCGTACAGCAGCGCGCCGCCGCGCAGGTCGGCCTCCTTCAGGATGGCGCGCTTCAGCTTGGCGCCGCGCAGGTGGGCGCCGCGCAGGTCGGCCCGGTACAGGTTGGTGCCGGACATGTCGGACTTGGTCAGGTGCGCGGCGAACAGGTCGGCGTGGCTGAGGTTGGCGTTGGAGAGGTCGCTGTGCGTCAGGTTGGCGCCGGAGAGCTTGCCCGACGTCAGGTCGACGCCGGACAGGTTGGCGCCCTCGAGATTGGCCATGGTCAGGTTGGCGCGGCTGCCGCCCTGCTTGTTCTTCAGCCAGCGCTCGTGCTTCTCGAGCACGGCGACCAACTCGTGAGGCGTCATGGCCCGGCCCGTTGCGTGCGCCGCGGCGCCTTGGGCGTCGCGGCTGGTTGCTTCCGATATCGGACAGCTTCTTAGAAGATTATGGCGCAATCGTTAAGGACTTTCACCGTCTTCCACACGGACGGTCCCGCCGGGAACCGATCGTACGCGCCGGGGTTCCTTCCTTACATTGCAGCGGGCCTTACATTGCAGCGGGGTATGCGCCCATGATCGCCCAGACCATCGAATCCGACCACGATGCGGGCAAGGAGGTCTTCGCCGTCGTCGGCAACGCCGCGGAGCCGGCGTGGGACGAGCGCGCGGGGGAGATGGAGGCGCTGGCCAGGCTGTGGGAGGTGCACGGCGTGATGCTGGAGCGCGCGGTGCTGCCGCGTCTCGACCCGGCGGCCGACCTGGGCGGCCTGCTGGACCTCAACCGCCGCGTCGCCGGGATGGCCGCCGACCTCGCCGGCCGCGCCCGCCGGCGCCACAACGCCGACGGCCGCTGGCTGACCGACTTCGAGGAGCTGAAGCGGCTGTTCGACGAGCAATGCCTGCGCGAGGACGCCGAACTGGTGCCGCTGATCCGCGACCGCGCGGCGCCCGATGCGGTGGCGGAGATGACCCGCACCGCCCGTGCCCTGCGCCAGCCGCGGGCGGCCTGAGGCGTGGCCTTGGAATAATCCGGCGCCGCGATACGTCAGTCCTTCAGGGCACCCGCCGGGTGCCCGGCAAAGGGAGGACTCGAAGATGCGCGCTCTGGCACTCGCCGCCATCCTGGCGACCGCGTTCGCGGCGCCGGCCTTCGCCAACAGCTGCCCCACCCACATGAAGAAGATCGACGACGCGCTGGCCAAGAACCCGCAGATCTCGGCGCAGCAGATGACCGAGGTGAAGAAGCTGCGCGCTGACGGCGAGGCTGCCCACAAGGCCGGCAAGCACGCCGACTCCGAGGCCATGCTGATGAAGGCCGAGGGGATGCTCGGCATCAAGTGACCGTACGGTGCGCCCGTGCGGCGGAAGCGCCGTGCGGGCACCCCGCCGACGCAACCGGCCGTCCTTCAATGTTTCCAAGCTTGCCTTGCGTGCGTTGAGTTCTTGCGTATCATACACCGCAGGGTGGCAATTTGGCCGCCTGTCGGGGGCTTTCGTCGCATGAGGCATGATCGCTCGCGGGGGCTGCCACCGCCCCCGACCCGTTACGGCGCGGCGCCCGCGCCGGTGGGACCGCGGGCGCCGGCCGTTGCCCAGCCGTTCTTGGCGAGCGTGTTCGCGGGCGCTGTGGTGGGCGGGATTTATGGCCTCACCATGGCCGGTCCCGCCGGTGCCTTTGGTGGCGTGGTGGGCGGCGCGGTGCTCGGGCCCGCGGTGCGCTGGTGGCGCAACCTTCCCGATGAGGACGCGCAGCCCGGGCAGCAGAACCTGCAACAGCACGCGCCGCGCCAACAAAACCACGGCAATCAGAACCAGGGCAATCAGAACCAGGGCAATCAGAACCAAGCGCAAAACGTTCGACGGAACCTTCCGCTACCCCCGATACAGCAAGCGATTGTCGTCAATCAGGTGCGGGTCTATCAGGAAGGCGAGTACGTCGATCTGGACGATTGCGACGAGGCGAGACAGGCGATCGACGCTGAGAATTTCCTGAAGCGGCAGACCCTTGCCACCGCCAAACAGTTGACGGTGCGGTATGAACAGGATCGCGATGATTATTACTTCGACCGCAGGCGCAATTATGTGCCCAAGCCAAATGGTGTGGCGGAGGCGGTCGATACCGGGTATGGACGCACGCAGGTGTATCAGAATTTGCAGAACTACTTTCCTGGCGGAGTGACATACACCGAGCAGGACATCAATGCCGGTGTCGGCGCCGCGGGCAACTACCGTCTCATACGGGCAAACGCACCGGTGAACGGTTACCAGGAATGGGCCGGGTACAACATCACCCACCCGGGCGGTCATTGGGTGCGTGTGTGGAACAGTGCCAACGGCTATTGGCAGAACTGGAACACGGCCAACCGGACCGCCGCCGATCTGCCAGGCCATGTGAACGGCCACCCTCCTGTGGATCCTCGAACCCAGCAGCAACGGGCTCTGGTGCAGAACGGCATCCGGGTGAAGAAGCTGGACGTGCAAGGATTCCGCGGCAAGGTAACCGCCGCTGTCGAACGCTGAGCGGAGTTGGTTCCGCCTCGCCTCAGTGCTTCGGCTGCCAGCCCTCGCCGACCTTTTCGTAGCGGCGCTTGACGGCGGCCCAGGCCACCTTGTGCGCGGTCGCCTCGCGCGAACCGGCGCGGCGGGTTTCCGGGCGGTCGTACTCCTGCCACGCGTTGTTGAACGCGGACCGGTAGATGTCTTGCGCATGCAGGGGCAGGTGGGCCTTCACCGACTCCGGCAGCTCCGTGTTCCGATGGTATGGCATCGGGTTTCCTCCAGGCCTTTTTGTCGTTGGCCCTATATTACCCATTCCTGTTTGTAACGTGCAGTAGATCTTTCGCCGGGGATCACCACAGCCCCGCCACCTCCTTTTGGCCGAGGCGCTGCGCGACTACGGTCTGCACCGCCTGGAGCGCCCGGTCGGCCGGCACGTCCGGCTGGCCGTGCAGGTGCTCGCGCACACGGTCGGCGAGGGAGCCCCGGCCCGGTTCGCCGTTCGGGTGCCAGCCGTCGAAATACAGCCCGCGCAGCAGGGTGGGGAACTGCGCGGCGAATCGGGCGGTGTCGGCAATGGTCAGCTGGTCGCGGATGGCGTGCAGCACGGCGCGCAGCGCCGCGTAGGCCTGCCGCTCGTGATCGAAGCCGCCGGCGCGCTGCACGTCGTGCAGCCACGCCTCGGTTTCCGCGACGGTGTAAATGAATTGCTTGCCGGACATGCGGAACCCCTCCTCGGCGCATCCACGGAATGAACCGAGGTGGCCGGGGAGGGGTTCCGATGTCGACGCAGCCTTGCGGCGGCCGCCCTTACTGGGGGCGGCGGGCGGCGCGATGGGCGGGGATCGGGATGGGACGGGCCACCTGCTCGTCGCGGCGGCTCACCGACATGTCGATCTCGATGCGGGCCAGCACCTTGCGCAGGTCGTGCACCGCGTCCGACAGCGCCTGGATGCTGCCCTGGCCCGGCTGCTGGCGCCAGGTGCGGTAGGCGGCGAGGCAGCCGCGCGCCGTCTCGCGCAGCCGCGCCTCGGTCTCATCGACCGGCGGAGTCGGCTCGGGACGGGCACCAGCCGGACGCGGCGCCGGGGCGGCGGCCGGAGTCTCGGTGGCAGAGGGAGCGGCAACCGGGGCCGGAGCCGCAGCGGCAGGCGCCGGGGCGGGTGCCGGAGTCGGGGCCGGGCGCGGTTCCTCGCGCTTCAGCTCCAGGCGGGTCTTCGGCGGGTCGGCGGGGCGGGGCGCCTCGGCCGGCTTGGCGGCGGGAGGGGCCTCGGCGGCGGGGGCGGCAGCGGGGGCAGGAGCGGCCGCGGCCGGGCGCGGCGCCTCGGCGGCGC
>NZ_LGQZ01000131.1 GCF_003116015.1 Azospirillum sp. TSO22-1 | reverse complement strand
CCATGGACGAGGGTCTGCGCTTCGCCATCCGCGAGGGCGGCCGCACCGTCGGCGCCGGCGTGGTTGCCAAGATCATCGAGTAGTGGTATAAGCCTGCCTCCGCCGCCGGCTGACCGCCGGCGGCGGATGTTTTTGTCCGAGACGGACACGGTATCGAAGCCCTTGGGCGCGACACCGTGACGTCGGGATCCCCCGGGATCCCGCAGGGCGGCGCTAGGAGTGTAGCTCAATTGGTAGAGCACCGGTCTCCAAAACCGGGGGTTGGGGGTTCGAGCCCCTCCACTCCTGCCATCCCGCCTCGTCTGGTCGGTCTTTGACAATCTGTTACCGGAGCTGGCACGTACCCCACGATGGCTAAAGTAAAACCCGCAGATTTCGTTCGTGAGGTCCGCCAGGAAGTCGCCAAGGTGACGTGGCCGACCCGCAAGGAGACGGGCATCACCACGGCCATGGTGTTCGTCATGGTGGTGGTCGCCGCGCTGTTCTTCCTCGTCGTCGACCAGGTCTTGGCGTTCGCCGTCAAGCTGGTGCTGGGTCTGGGAGCCTGACGCCAATGGCCATGCGCTGGTACGTCGTCCACGTCTATTCGGGCTTCGAGAAGAAGGTCGCCCAGTCGATCCGCGAAAAGGCCGCCCAGAAGGGTCTGGAGAGCCACTTCGAAGAGATCCTGGTGCCGACCGAGCAGGTCATCGAAGTGCGCCGCGGCGCCAAGGTGAACGTCGAGAACAAGTTCTTCCCCGGCTACGTCCTGGTCAAGATGGACCTGATCGACGAGACGTGGTCGCTGGTGAAGAACACGCCGAAGGTCACCGGTTTCCTGGGCGGCGGCGGCAAGCCGCAGCCGATCAGCGACCGCGAAGCCAACCGGCTGATTCAGCAGGTTCAGGAGGGGATCGAGCGCCCCAAG
The DNA here is from genome assembly GCF_003116015.1 of Azospirillum sp. TSO22-1. GTDB lineage: Bacteria > Pseudomonadota > Alphaproteobacteria > Azospirillales > Azospirillaceae > Azospirillum. The sequence goes on along the minus strand of NZ_LGQZ01000131.1, from coordinate 15,597 downwards.
CCCTCGATCACCTTCGAGGTGGGCGAGCAGGTCCGCGTCTCGGACGGCCCCTTCACCTCCTTCAACGGCGTCGTCGAAGAGGTCGACGAGGAGAAGGCCCGCCTCAAGGTGGCGGTCTCGATCTTCGGCCGCTCCACGCCGGTCGAGCTGGAATACACCCAGGTCGAGAAGGTCTGACGCGTTCAACACCGGCTCGGGGGATTCCAGTCCCCCGGGCCGGCTTTCGCCGTGGGAGGCCCGCCATAGCCGGACCACGGGAACCCAGCGGTGCTGGCTCTAGACAGTAGACGGCATCGCTTCAGGAGGTTGTGACATGGCAAAGAAAATCGTTGGCTATATCAAGCTGCAGGTGCCGGCCGGCAAGGCCAACCCGTCGCCGCCGATCGGCCCGGCGCTGGGTCAGCGCGGCCTGAACATCATGGAGTTCTGCAAGGCGTTCAACGCCAAGACGGCGGACCTCGAGGTCGGCATGCCGATCCCGGTGGTGATCACCGCCTACGGCGACCGCACCTTCACCTTCGTCACCAAGACCCCGCCGGCGTCGTACTTCCTGAAGAAGGCCGCCGGTCTGGACAAGGGCTCGCAGACCCCCGGCAAGGGCGGCTTCGTGGGCAAGGTCACGACGTCCCAGGTGCGTGAGATCGCCCAGAAGAAGATGGCCGATCTGAACGCGTTCGACGTCGATCAGGCGGCGACGATGATCGCCGGTTCCGCCCGCTCGATGGGCCTCGAAGTGGTGGAGGGCTGATCATGGCCAAGCTGGGTAAGCGCCTGAAGGCCGCCAACGCGGCGGTGAACCGCGACGCGCTCTACGCCCTCGACGAGGCCGTCAAGCTCGTGAAGTCGAACGCCAAGGCCAAGTTCGACGAGACGATCGAGATCGCCATGAACCTCGGCATCGATCCGCGCCACGCCGACCAGATGGTCCGCGGCGTCGTGAACCTGCCGAACGGCACCGGCAAGACCGTGCGCGTCGCCGTGTTCGTCCGCCCCGGCCCGAAGACCGACGAGGCGCTGGCCGCCGGTGCGGACATCGTCGGCGCCGATGATCTGGCCGAGAAGATCCTGGCCGGCGAGATGAACTTCGACCGCTGCATCGCCACCCCGGACATGATGGGCGTGGTCGGCAAGCTGGGTAAGGTGCTCGGCCCGCGCGGCCTGATGCCGAACCCGAAGCTGGGCACCGTGACCCCGAACGTCGGCGAGGCCGTCAAGGCCGCCAAGGCCGGCGCCGTGGAGTTCCGCGCCGAGAAGACCGGCATCGTGCACGCCGGCGTCGGCAAGGCCAGCTTCGACGAGCAGAAGCTGGTCGAGAACGTCCGCGCCTTCATCGAGGCGATCAGCCGCGCCAAGCCGACCGGCGCCAAGGGCACCTACATCGAGAAGATCTCGCTCTCCTCGACCATGGGCCCGGGTCTGAAGCTGGACGTCGCCTCGGCGACGACCGCCGGCTGATCTGAACCGATTTCGCCGCCGGTTCGCAGGAGCCGGCGGTGAGTCAGGGCGGTGGCGACACCGTCCGCCCCTGTCCGAGACCGCAGGTGTCCGCCCGATCGAGAGAAACGGTGGACTTAATTCCCTGCATAGACAGGAGTTGAAACCGGATTTCCAAAGGGCGTCATGCCCGGCGGACAGACGGCTTGAGCTTCTGGGACAGGTTTGTAACCGGGGCCGCCCGGCGTTCCGAGCGGTCCTAACCAGTGCACCTCTGAGTAACGGAGGCGATCCGTGGATCGTACACAGAAAGAAGCGACGATCGCGGACCTGAACTCGAAGCTGCAGGACGCGGGCCTGGTGGTGGTCACCCACCACCTCGGCCTCACGGTGGCGGAAGTCACCAACCTGCGCGGAAAAGTTCGGGCCGCGGGCGCGAGCTTCAAGGTGACGAAGAACCGGCTCGCCCGCCGCGCCCTCAAGGGCACGCAGTTCGAAGGCATCGACGGCCTCTTCAAGGGGCCGACGGCGATCAGCTATTCGAAGGATCCGGTGGCGGCTGCCAAGGCGGTGGCCGACTTCGCCAAGACCAACGACAAGCTGGTGATCATCGGCGGCAGCCTGGGTTCCCAGGTGCTCGACGCCGAGGGTGTGAAGGCCCTGGCCTCGCTCCCGTCGCTGGACGAACTGCGCGCCAAGCTCGTGGGCATGATCCAGACCCCGGCGACCCGTATCGCCGGTGTCCTCCAGGCGCCGGGCGGCCAGGTCGCCCGCGTGCTTGCTGCCTACGCGAAGAAGGACGAGGCGGCCTGAGCCGCACGTTTACGTTTAAGTCTGAACCCAGAAGACAAGTCTTTGGAGTAGTACAATGGCTGATCTGAACAAGCTGGTCGACGAGCTGTCGGCCCTGACCGTCCTCGAGGCCGCCGAGCTGTCGAAGCTGCTGGAAGAGAAGTGGGGCGTCTCCGCCGCTGCTCCGGTGGCCGTCGCCGCCGCCGGCCCGGCCGCCGCTGCCGCTCCGGTCGAAGAGCAGACCGAGTTCACGGTGATCCTCGCCGACGCCGGCGACAAGAAGATCAACGTGATCAAGGAGGTCCGTGCGATCACCGGTCTCGGCCTGAAGGAGGCCAAGGACCTGGTCGAGGGCGCGCCGAAGCCCGTCAAGGAAGGCGTCACGAAGGACGAGGCCGGCAAGATCAAGAAGCAGCTTGAAGAGGCCGGCGCGAAGGTCGATATTAAGTAAGACCGTAGTGCAGCGATACGGATCTGACATATCCACGCCGAACGGCGGCTGGCTCCGAACAGGGGCCCGCCGCCGCGCGGCGTTTTCTGCCTTCCACCGGACGGGGGCTCTCCCCGCCCGGATTTTTCCGTCCCGTATTTCCGGGGCGGCCCGCGCGAGTGTCGGTTGAGCGCACACACCAGACGTTTGGGGACATCCATGGCCAAATCCTTTACGGGTCGTAAGCGTGTTCGGAAAAGCTTCGGGCGCATCCCGGAAGTCACCCAGATGCCGAACCTCATCGAGGTTCAACGGAGCTCGTACGACCACTTCCTGCAGATGGACGTGGCGCCGGAGAAGCGCGCCAACCTGGGCCTGCAGGAGGTCTTCCGGTCGGTGTTCCCCATCAAGGACTTTTCCGACCGCGCGGTTCTCGACTTCGTGAAGTACGAGCTTGAGACGCCGAAGTACGACGTGGACGAGTGCCAGCAGCGCGGCATCACCTTCGCCGCGCCGCTCAAGGTCACCCTGCGTCTGTCCGTCTTCGACATCGAGGAGGACACCGGCCTCAAGTCGATCCGCGACATCAAGGAGCAGGACGTCTACATGGGCGACATGCCCCTGATGACGGCCAACGGCACCTTCATCATCAACGGCACCGAGCGCGTCATCGTCTCCCAGATGCACCGCAGCCCCGGTGTGTTCTTCGACCACGACAAGGGCAAGACCCACTCGTCGGGCAAGTACCTCTTCGCCGCCCGCGTCATCCCGTACCGCGGCTCCTGGCTCGACTTCGAGTTCGACGCCAAGGACCTCGTGTACGTGCGCATCGACCGCCGCCGCAAGCTGCCGGCCACCACGCTGCTGTTCGCGCTGGACGGCGCCGACACCGCCGCGCTGCGCGCCGGGCGCAAGGCCAACGGCAAGGACCTGCTGCCCTACGAGGCGCAGGGCATGGCGAAGGAGGAGATCCTCTCCTACTTCTACCAGCACATCACCTACACGCGCGCCTCGGGCGGCTGGAAGACGCCGTTCAACGCCGAGCGCATGAAGGGCGTCAAGCTCGTCTCCGACCTGGTGGACGCCAAGACCGGCGCCGTCGTCGCCGAGGCCGGCGCCAAGATGACCCCGCGCGCCATCAAGAAGCTCCAGGAGGGCGGGCTCACCGAACAGCTCGTCTCCACCGAGGAGCTGACCGGCCGCTACCTCGCCGTCGACATCATCAACGAGAAGACCGGCGAGGTGCTGTTCGAGGCCGGTGACGAGCTGTCGGCGTCGGACCTGGAGAAGGTGGAGAAGCTCGGCATCGACGAGCTGCCGATCCTGGCGATCGACCACCTGAACGTCGGCGCCTACATCCGCAACACCATGTCCGCCGACCGCAACGCGTCCCGCGAGGACGCGCTGATCGACATCTACCGCGTCATGCGTCCGGGCGAGCCGCCGACCCTGGAGTCGGCCGAGGCGCTGTTCGCCGGCCTGTTCTTCGACAGCGAGCGCTACGACCTGTCGGCCGTCGGCCGCGTGAAGATGAACGCCCGCCTGGGCTTCAAGACCGACGACCAGATGCGCGTGCTCCGCAAGGAGGACATCCTGGAGATCCTGAAGGTTCTGGTGAACCTGAAGGACGGCCGCGGCGAGATCGACGACATCGACCACCTCGGCAACCGCCGCGTGCGCTCGGTCGGCGAGCTGATGGAGAACCAGTACCGCGTCGGCCTGCTGCGCATGGAGCGCGCGATCCGCGAGCGCATGAGCTCGGTCGAGATCGACACGGTCATGCCGCACGACCTGATCAACGCCAAGCCGGCGGCGGCGGCGGTGCGCGAGTTCTTCGGCTCGTCGCAGCTGTCGCAGTTCATGGACCAGACCAACCCGCTGTCCGAGATCACGCACAAGCGTCGTCTCTCGGCCCTCGGCCCGGGCGGTCTGACCCGCGAGCGCGCCGGCTTCGAGGTGCGCGACGTGCACCCGACGCACTACGGCCGCATCTGCCCGATTGAGACGCCGGAAGGCCCGAACATCGGTCTGATCAACTCGCTGGCCACCTACGCCCGCGTCAACCAGTACGGCTTCATCGAGAGCCCGTACCGCAAGGTCGCGGACGGCATCGTCACCGACGAGGTGGTCTACCTCTCCGCCATGGAGGAGGGCCGCTACGTCGTCGCGCAGGCCAACGCCGAGCTGGACGGGAACAACCGCTTCGCCGCCGACCTGGTGTCGTGCCGGCAGGGCGGCGAATACCTGATGTTCCGCCCGGAGGCCATCGACCTCATCGACGTGTCGCCGAAGCAGCTGGTGTCCGTCGCCGCGGCGCTGATCCCGTTCCTCGAGAACGACGACGCCAACCGCGCGCTGATGGGCTCCAACATGCAGCGTCAGGCGGTGCCGCTGGTGAAGGCCGACGCGCCGCTGGTCGGCACCGGCATGGAGGCCACGGTCGCCCGCGACTCCGGCGTGACCATCGTCGCCAAGCGTTCGGGCATCGTCGACCAGATCGACGCCACGCGCATCGTGGTGCGCGCGACGGACAACGCCGATTCCACGGCGCCGGGCGTCGACATCTACAACCTGCTGAAGTTCCAGCGCTCCAACCAGAACACCTGCATCACCCAGCGTCCGCTGGTGAAGGTGGGCGATCGGGTGGCCGCCGGCGACATCATCGGCGACGGTCCGTCCACCGAGCTGGGCGAGCTGGCCCTGGGGCGCAACGTGCTCGTCGCGTTCATGCCGTGGAACGGCTACAACTTCGAGGACTCGATCCTCATCAACGAGCGCATCGTCAAGGACGACGTCTTCACCTCGATCCACATCGAGGAGTTCGAGGTGATGGCCCGCGACACCAAGCTGGGCCAGGAAGAGATCACCCGCGACATCCCGAACGTCGGTGAGGAGGCGCTGAAGAACCTCGACGAGGCCGGCATCGTCTACATCGGCGCCGAGGTCCGCCCGGGCGACATCCTGGTCGGCAAGGTGACGCCGAAGGGCGAGAGCCCGATGACGCCGGAAGAGAAGCTGCTGCGCGCCATCTTCGGCGAGAAGGCCTCCGACGTGCGCGACACGTCGCTGCGCCTGCCGCCGGGCGTCGCCGGCACCATCGTCGAGGTGCGCGTGTTCTCCCGCCGCGGCGTCGACAAGGACGAGCGCGCGCTCGCCATCGAGCGGGCGGAGATCGAGAAGCTCGCCAAGGACCGCGACGACGAGAAGGCCATCCTGGAGCGTTCGTTCTACACGCGCCTCAAGGAGATCCTGGTCGGCCAGACCTCGGTCACCGGCCCGCGCGGCTTCAAGACCGGCGGCGTCATCGCCGCCGCCGACCTGGAGCCGTTCACCAAGGGCCAGTGGCGCCAGATCTCGGTCGAGAACGAGCAGGCGATGGAGAGCGTCGAGAACCTCGGCAAGGTGTTCGACGACTCCATCCAGGCGCTGCAGAACCGCTTCGAGAACAAGGTCGAGAAGCTGCAGCGCGGCGACGAGCTGCCGCCGGGCGTGATGAAGATGGTCAAGGTCTTCGTCGCCGTGAAGCGCAAGCTTCAGCCGGGCGACAAGATGGCCGGCCGTCACGGCAACAAGGGTGTCGTGTCGCGAATCATCCCGCAGGAGGACATGCCGTACCTGGAGGACGGCACCCCGGTCGATCTCGTGCTGAACCCGCTGGGCGTGCCGTCGCGCATGAACGTCGGTCAGATCCTCGAGACGCACCTGGGCTGGGCCGCCGCCGGCCTGGGCAAGCAGATCGGCCACGCGCTCGACCAGTACCGCCACGGCCTGAAGCAGGACGCGGAGAAGCTCGGCCCGGCGCGCCTCGCCGAGCTGCGCAAGGTCCTGAAGAACGCCTACGGCGAGAAGGTCTTCGGCGAGGACATCGCCGAGCTGAACGACGCCGAGGTGCTGGAGCTGTCCGCCAACCTGCGCAAGGGCGTGCCCTTCGCGACGCCGGTCTTCGACGGTGCGCGCGAGGAGGACATCTGCCGCCACCTGGAGGCCGCCGGCCTCGACCGCTCGGGCCAGGTCACCCTGACCGACGGCCGCACCGGCGAGACCTTCGACCGCAAGGTCACGGTCGGCTACATCTACATGCTGAAGCTGCACCACCTGGTGGACGACAAGATCCACGCGCGCTCGATCGGCCCGTACTCGCTGGTCACCCAGCAGCCGCTGGGCGGCAAGGCGCAGTTCGGCGGTCAGCGCTTCGGTGAAATGGAGGTGTGGGCGCTGGAGGCGTACGGCGCCGCGTACACGCTGCAGGAGATGCTCACGGTCAAGTCGGACGACGTGTCCGGCCGCACCAAGGTCTACGAAGCCATCGTCCGCGGCGACGACAACTTCGAGGCGGGCATCCCGGAGTCGTTCAACGTGCTGGTCAAGGAGCTGCGCTCCCTCGGCCTGAACGTCGAGCTGAACCAGCGGACGTACTGACCACGTTACCGAGTACCGGTCGGGAGCGGTGTGCGCACGCCCTCCCGACCGCGCGTCCCCTTATCCGAAACGCGGCTTATGCCAGCGGGAGACGGTCATGAACGAGTTGATGAACATTTTCGGCCAGGTCCAGGGTCCCCAGAGCTTCGATCAGATCCGCATCTCGATCGCCAGCCCGGAGAGGATCCGCTCCTGGTCGTACGGCGAGATCAAGAAGCCGGAAACCATCAACTACCGCACTTTCAAGCCTGAGCGCGACGGCCTGTTCTGCGCGCGCATCTTCGGGCCGATCAAGGATTACGAGTGCTTGTGCGGCAAGTACAAGCGCATGAAGTACCGCGGCATCATCTGCGAGAAGTGCGGCGTCGAGGTGACCCTGTCGAAGGTCCGCCGCGAGCGCATGGGCCACATCGAGCTGGCCTCGCCGGTGGCGCACATCTGGTTCCTGAAGTCGCTGCCGAGCCGCATCGGCCTGCTGCTCGACATGACGCTGAAGGACCTCGAGCGCATCCTGTACTTCGAGAACTACGTCGTCATCGAGCCCGGCCTGACCCCGCTTAAGCTGCACCAGCTGCTGAGCGAGGAGGAGTACATCACCGCCCAGGACGAGTACGGCGAGGATGCGTTCACCGCCTCCATCGGCGCCGAGGCGCTGCGGATCATGCTGTCCGCGCTCGACCTCGACGACGAGAAGAAGAAGTGCCGTGAGGACCTGCGCGACACCTCCTCGGAGGCCAAGCGCAAGAAGCTGGTCAAGCGCCTCAAGCTGATCGAGGCGTTCATGGTGTCGCAGTCGCGGCCGGAGTGGATGATCCTGGAAGTGATTCCGGTGATCCCGCCCGAGCTGCGCCCGCTTGTGCCGCTGGACGGCGGCCGCTTCGCCACCTCGGACCTCAACGACCTGTACCGCCGCGTCATCAACCGCAACAACCGTCTGAAGCGGCTGATCGAGCTGAAGGCGCCGGACATCATCGTGCGCAACGAGAAGCGCATGCTGCAGGAGGCCGTCGACGCCCTGTTCGACAACGGCCGCCGCGGCCGCGTCATCACCGGCGCCAACAAGCGTCCGCTGAAGTCGCTGTCCGACATGCTGAAGGGCAAGCAGGGCCGCTTCCGCCAGAACCTGCTCGGCAAGCGCGTGGACTACTCGGGCCGTTCGGTCATCGTGGTCGGTCCGGAGCTGAAGCTGCACCAGTGCGGCCTGCCCAAGAAGATGGCGCTGGAGCTGTTCAAGCCGTTCATCTACGCCAAGCTGGAGCTGTACGGCCTAGCCTCCACCATCAAGGCGGCCAAGCGCATGGTGGAGAAGGAGCGTCCCGAGGTGTGGGACATCCTGGAGGAGGTCATCCGCGAGCACCCGGTCATGTTGAACCGGGCGCCGACGCTGCACCGCCTGGGCATCCAGGCGTTCGAGCCGACGCTGATCGAAGGCAAGGCGATCCAGCTGCACCCGCTGGTCTGCACCGCCTTCAACGCCGACTTCGACGGCGACCAGATGGCCGTGCACGTTCCGCTGAGCCTGGAAGCTCAGCTGGAAGCGCGCGTGCTGATGATGTCGACCAACAACATCCTGTCGCCCGCCAACGGCAAGCCGATCATCGTGCCGTCGCAGGACATCGTGCTCGGCCTCTACTACATCACCATGGAGCGTCCGGGTGAGCGGGGCGAGGGCATGGTGTTCGCCGACGTCGGCGAGGTGCAGCAGGCCCTCGACGCCAAGGCGGTGACGCTGCACGCCAAGATCAAGTGCCGTTACACCGGCGTGGACGACACCGGCGAGGTGACGACCACCATCGTCGAGACGACGCCGGGCCGCATGCTGCTGTCGGAGATTCTGCCGCGGCACCCGAACGTGCCGTTCAGCCTGATCAACCGCCTGCTGACCAAGAAGGACGTCGGCAACGTCATCGACGCCGTCTACCGCCACGGCGGCCAGAAGGAGACGGTGATCTTCGCCGACCGCCTGATGAAGCTGGGCTTCAGCCACGCCTGCCGCGCCGGCATCTCGTTCGGCAAGGACGACATGGTCATCCCGGTCGCCAAGGAGAAGCTGGTCAACGAGGCCAAGGAGCGCGTCAAGGAGTACGAGCAGCAGTACCTCGACGGCCTGATCACCCAGGGCGAGAAGTACAACAAGGTCGTCGACGTCTGGTCGGACACCACCGAGAAGGTGGCGACCGAGATGATGAAGGCCATCTCCGACACCGCGCCGGGCAAGCCCGTCAACTCGGTGTACATGATGGCCCACTCCGGCGCCCGCGGTTCCGCCGCGCAGATCCGCCAGCTGGCCGGTATGCGCGGCCTGATGGCCAAGCCGTCGGGCGAGATCATCGAGACGCCGATCATCTCGAACTTCAAGGAAGGCCTGACGGTGCTGGAGTACTTCAACTCCACGCACGGCGCCCGCAAGGGTCTGGCCGACACCGCGCTGAAGACGGCGAACTCCGGTTACCTGACCCGCCGTCTGGTCGACGTGGCGCAGGACGCCATCATCGTCGAGCGCGACTGCGGCACCAAGCAGGGCATCACCGTCAAGGCGGTGATCGAGGGCGGCGAGGTCATCAGCCCGCTGGCCGACCGCATCCTCGGCCGCACCGCGGTCGGCGACGTGGTCGATCCGCTGAACGGCGAGATGATCATCGAGGACGGCGGCCTGATCGAGGAGGCCACCGTCGACCGCATCGACCGCTCGGGCATCGACAGCATCAAGATCCGTTCGGTGCTGACCTGCGAAACCAGGGACGGCGTGTGCGCCAAGTGCTACGGCCGCGATCTGGCCCGCGGCACGCTGGTCAACACCGGCGAGGCGGTCGGCGTCATCGCGGCGCAGTCGATCGGCGAGCCGGGCACGCAGCTGACCATGCGCACGTTCCACATCGGCGGTGCGGCGCAGCGCGGTGCGGAGCAGAGCCAGGTCGAGGCGGCGTTCGACGCCACGGTGCGCATCAACAACCGCAACGTGGTCATCAACTCCGCCAACATCCCGGTCGTGATGGGCCGCAACGCCGAGGTGATCCTGCTCGACGAGCAGGGCCGCGAGCGGGCGCGCCACCGCGTTCCGTACGGCGCCAAGCTGCTGGCCGACGAGGGCGTCAAGGTCACGCGCGGCCAGAAGCTGGCCGAGTGGGATCCGTACACCCTGCCGATCATCACCGAGCGCGAGGGCACGGCGCACTACACCGACCTCGTGGAGGGCATCTCCATGCGCGAGGTGATGGACGAGGCGACCGGCATCAGCGCCAAGGTGGTGGTGGACTGGCGTCAGCAGCCGCGCGGCGCCGACCTCAAGCCGCGCATCGTGCTGCGCGACGAGAAGGGCGACGTCATCACGCTGCCGAACGGCCTGGAGGCGCGTTACTTCCTCTCCGTGGACGCCATCCTCTCCATCGAGAACGGCGCGCACGTGAAGGCCGGTGACGTGCTGGCCCGTATCCCCCGCGAGTCCTCCAAGACCCGCGACATCACGGGCGGTCTGCCGCGCGTGGCCGAGCTGTTCGAGGCGCGCCGTCCGAAGGACTTCGCGATCATCTCGGACCTCGACGGCCGCGTCGAGTTCGGCAAGGACTACAAGACGAAGCGCCGCATCGTCGTGCGCAACGACGAGACCGGCGACGAGCGCGAGTACCTGATCCCGAAGGGCAAGCACATCTCGGTGCAGGAGGGCGACTACGTCCAGCGGGGCGACCTGCTGATGGACGGCAATCCCGTCCCGCACGACATCCTGTCGGTGATGGGCGTGGAGGCCTTGGCCAACTACCTCATCAACGAGATCCAGGAGGTCTACCGGCTGCAGGGCGTGAAGATCAACGACAAGCACATCGAGGTGATCGTCCGCCAGATGCTGCAGAAGGTCGAGATCATGGACGCCGGCGAGACCACCTTCCTGGTGGGCGAGCAGGTCGACCGCCAGGAGTTCGACGAGGAGAACGAGAAGACCATCGCCGAGGGCCTCAAGCCCGCGGACGGCAAGCCGGTTCTGCAGGGCATCACCAAGGCGTCGCTGCAGACCCGCTCGTTCATCTCGGCCGCGTCGTTCCAGGAGACCACCCGCGTCCTCACCGAGGCGGCGGTCGGCGGCAAGGTCGACAACCTGGAGGGCCTCAAGGAGAACGTCATCGTCGGCCGTCTCATTCCGGCCGGCACGGGCTCGGTGGTCAACCGCCTCAAGCAGATCGCCGCCGAGCGGGATCGCGCCGCGGCGGTCGCCGAGGAAGGCGAGGCTCCGGCCCTGCCGCACCCGGGCGAGAGCACCGCGGCCTGACGCTTCAGGTCATAGGGTAGGGAAGGGGGCGCGTTCCGCAGGGGACGCGCCCTTTTTCTTTACCCGCGCTTCTTTTGCCGTCATCCCCGCGAAGGCGGGGATCCAGCCTTTGCACACCGTCCATCTTCGGCAAGAATGGATCCCCGCCTTCGCGGGGATGACGAAGAAGGACAGGGGAGGGCGACGCCATGGACACCGGACCGCTGAGCTTCGGCCTGCTGCTGCTTCCCCGCCTGACCCAACTCGATCTGACCGGCCCCTATGAGGTGCTGGCCCGCGTTCCGGGCGCCAAAGTGCACCTGATCTGGAAGACGCTCGACCCGGTGACCGCCGACACCGGCCTGCGCATCCTTCCCACCACGACCTTTGCCGAGTGTCCGGACCTCGACCTGCTGCTGGTCCCCGGCGGCGCCGGCGTCAACGAACTGATGGGGGACGCCGAGGCGCTGGCCTTCCTGCGCGAGCGGGCAGGGTGCACCAGGCACCTCGCCTCCGTCTGCACCGGCGCGCTGGTGCTCGGCGCCGCCGGGCTGCTGAAGGGCCGCCGCTCTGGCACCCATTGGGCCTCGCGCCCCTTCCTCACCGCGTTCGGCGCCATTCCGGTGGCGGAGCGCGTCGTGGTGGACGGCACGCTGTTCACCGGCGGCGGCGTCACCGCCGGGATCGACATCGCGCTGCGCATCGTCGCCGACCTGCTCGGCGAGACCGCGGCCAAGGCGATCCAGCTCTCCATCGAGTACGACCCCAAGCCGCCGTTCGACAACGGCTCTCCCGAGGCCGCCGACGCGGCGGTGCTCGAGCGGGTGATGGGGGCCATGGGCGGCATGCTGGAAGCCCGTGCCGCCGCGGTGAAAGCCGCTGCCGCGCTGCTCCGCGGCGGTTGACCGCAATGCGCCGCCGGTACTCCAAACCGTCATCTCCGCGCTTGACGCGCGTGGAGCCCATCCATATAGTCCGGCCACTTCGGACCAGGGCCGGCTGCAGGCGGACGCACGCCTGAACGCGGCCCTGCATGAATTTCGATATAGCCGCACCCGAGCTTTTTCGGACGGCGCTCGACCGACCAGCCCGCAACGAGGCGGAGACGCTTCGATGGCGGGTTTTTGCATCGTCCGGCTTTTGCCGGGCGAACCACACATGTAAGGAATCGAAGGGCTGATATGCCGACGATCAACCAGTTGATCCGTAAGCCGCGCGAGCCGCTCGCCGCGCGCAACAAGGTCCCGGCGCTGGAGGCCTGCCCGCAGAAGCGCGGCGTGTGCACCCGCGTCTACACCACGACGCCGAAGAAGCCGAACTCGGCCCTTCGTAAGGTCGCGCGCGTGCGCCTGACCAACGGCTTCGAGGTGACCTCGTACATCCCGGGTGAAGGCCACAACCTTCAGGAGCACTCGGTCGTCATGATCCGCGGCGGTCGCGTCAAGGATCTTCCTGGTGTGCGCTACCACATCATCCGCGGCACGCTCGATACCCAGGGCGTGAAGGACCGTAAGCAGCGTCGTTCGAAGTACGGCGCGAAGCGTCCGAAGTAAGGAGAATTCACGATGTCCCGTCGTCGTCGCGCCGACAAGCGTGAGGTCCTGCCGGACGCCAAGTATGGCGACCGCGTCCTGACCAAGTTCATGAACTGCCTGATGTTCGATGGCAAGAAGTCCGTCGCCGAACAGATCGTCTACGGCGCGCTGGAGCGCGTCGAGGGCAAGGCGAAGGCCGATCCGGTGCAGGTGTTCCACGATGCGCTGAGCAACGTGAAGCCGCACCTGGAAGTGCGTTCCCGCCGCGTCGGCGGCGCCACCTACCAGGTGCCGGTCGAGGTCCGCTCGGAACGCGCCCAGGCGCTGGCCATCCGCTGGCTGATCAACGCCGCCCGCGCCCGCTCGGAAAACACCATGACCGAGCGCCTGTCCGGCGAGCTGCTGGACGCGGCCAACCAGCGCGGCACCGCGGTGAAGAAGCGTGAGGACACGCACCGCATGGCCGAGGCCAACAAGGCGTTCTCGCACTACCGCTGGTAAGGTGATTCGAGGCGGAGTCCCTCTCGTCATGCCCCGTTCCCACCCCCTGGACCGCTACCGCAACATCGGCATCATGGCGCACATCGATGCCGGTAAGACCACGACCACGGAACGCATTCTGTACTACACCGGTAAGTCGTACAAAATCGGTGAGGTGCACGAAGGCACCGCGGTCATGGACTGGATGGAGCAGGAACAGGAGCGGGGCATCACGATCACCTCCGCCGCGACCACCTGCTTCTGGCGGGACCACCGCATCAACATCATCGACACGCCGGGCCACGTCGACTTCACCATCGAGGTCGAGCGGTCCCTGCGTGTCCTTGACGGTGCGGTGGCGGTGTTCGACTCCGTCGCCGGCGTCGAGCCCCAATCGGAGACCGTGTGGCGGCAGGCGGACAAGTACCGCGTGCCGCGCATGGGATTCGTCAACAAGATGGACCGCACCGGCGCCGACTTCTTCCGCTGCGTCGATATGATGGTCGAGCGCCTGGGCGCCACGCCCCTGGTGCTGCAGCTGCCCATCGGCGCCGAGTCCTCCTTCGCCGGCGTCATCGACCTGGTCGAGAACCGTGCGATCGTCTGGAAGGACGAGACGCTGGGCGCCGAGTTCATCCACACCGAGATTCCCGACTCCCTGAAGGAGCAGGCCGCCGCCTACCGCGACCGTCTGGTCGAGCTGGCGGTCGAGGTGGACGACGCCGCCACCGAGCGCTACCTGGAGACGGGCGAGGCGCCGGATGCCGCGACGCTCAAGGCGCTGATCCGCAAGGGGACCATCGGCTTCAGGTTCGTCCCCGTGCTGTGCGGCTCCGCCTTCAAGAACAAGGGCGTGCAGCCGATGCTGGACGCCGTGGTCGATTATCTGCCCAGCCCGCTGGACATCGACCACATGAGCGGCCACACGCTGGACGGCGCCGTGGCGGTGCGCGCCACCGACGACAAGGCGCCGTTCTCGGCACTGGCGTTCAAGATCATGACCGACCCGTTCGTCGGCTCGCTGACCTTCGCCCGCATCTATTCCGGCACGGTGGAGAGCGGCTCCCATGTGCTGAACGCGGTGAAGGGCGAGCGCGAGCGCATCGGGCGCATGCTGCAGATGCACGCCAACTCCCGCGAGGAGATCAAGGACGCCTACGCCGGCGACATCGTCGCCTTCGCGTCGCTCAAGTCCACCACCACCGGCGACACGCTCTGCGATCCGCAGCACCCCATCGTGCTGGAGCGCATGGAGTTCCCCGAGCCGGTGATCGAGGTGGCGGTCGAGCCGAAGTCGCAGGCCGACCAGGAGAAGATGGGTGTCGCCCTGTCCCGCCTGGCGCAGGAGGACCCGTCCTTCCGCGTGTCGGTCGACCACGAGAGCGGCCAGACCATCATCAAGGGCATGGGCGAGCTGCACCTGGAGATCATCGTCGACCGCATGAAGCGCGAGTACAAGGTGGAGGCCAACGTCGGCGCGCCGCAGGTGGCGTACCGCGAGACCATCACCGAGCGCGCCGAGGTCGATTACACCCACAAGAAGCAGACCGGCGGCACCGGGCAGTTCGCCCGCGTCAAGCTGGTGCTGTCGCCGCTGCCGCGCGGCGAGGGCTTCAAGTTCGAGAACAAGGTGGTCGGCGGCGCCGTGCCGCGCGAGTTCGTCCCCGGCGTGCAGAAGGGCCTGGACTCGGCCAAGGAGGCGGGCGTCGTCGCCGGCTTCCCGACCATCGACTTCAAGGCCGAGCTGGTGGACGGCGCCTTCCACGAGGTCGACTCGTCGGTGCTCGCCTTCGAGATCGCGTCGCGCGCCGCCTTCCGCGAAGGCGCGCTCAAGGCGGCTCCGGTCCTGCTGGAGCCGATCATGAAGGTCGAGGTGCTGACGCCCGAGGATTACATGGGCGACGTCATCGGCGACCTGAACAGCCGCCGCGGCCAGATCGGCGGCATGGACCAGCGCGGCAACGCGCGGGCGATCACCGCCATGGTGCCATTGGCCAACATGTTCGGTTATGTGAACACGCTCCGCTCGATGAGTCAGGGGCGCGCCCAGTACAGCATGCACTTCGATCACTACGAACCGGTGCCGCAGGCCATCGCCGACGAAGTCCGCGCGAAGATGGCTTGAATCGACCGCTAGGATAAAACCAAGGAGAACCCCACCATGGCCAAGGCCAAATTCGAGCGGAACAAGCCGCACTGCAACATCGGCACGATCGGTCACGTCGACCATGGCAAGACGTCGCTGACGGCGGCCATCACGAAGGTTC
>NZ_LGQZ01000060.1 GCF_003116015.1 Azospirillum sp. TSO22-1 | reverse complement strand
GTGCAGGCGGAGCGCGCGGCCGACGCCGTGCTGCTGCTGCACGCGCCGACCGCCCTGGCGCCGGCCGGCGACGCGGCGCGCGCGGTGGCCGAGGCCATGCCGTCCATCCGCCTGCCGGTGCTGACCAGCTGGCTGGGCGAGCGCGACGCCGAGCGCGCGGCCCCGGCCCTGGCCGGCCACCACGTGCCGGTGTTCGACACCCCCGACCGGGCGGCGCGCGCCTTCCTGCACATGGCGGCGCACCGCCGGAACCAGGAGCTGCTGACCGAGACGCCGCCCTCCATCCCGTCCGGCCCGCCGCCCGACCGCGCGGTGGCGGACTCGCTGGCCGCCGTGGCGCGCGCCGACGGGCGGCTGCGGCTGGAAGGGGCGGAGGCGATGGCGCTGCTCGCCGCCTACGGCGTCGGCGCGGGGCTGAGCGCGTCGATGCGCGTCGATCCGCTGTTCGGGCCGGTGCTGGCGGTGGGCGGCTCCGTGGTGCTGCCGCCGCTCAACCTGGCGCTGGCGCGCGCGGTGGTGGACGACGCGGCGGCGCCCGACCTCGTGCGGCTGGCGCAGCTGGTGGCCGAGCGCGAGGATGTGGCCGGGCTGACGCTCGGCCCGGGCGGCGCCTCGGTGGACCTGCTGCCGGCCGGGTCTCCGCGCACGCCGCCGGCGATCCGGCCCTATCCGACCGAGCTGGAACGCGCGCTGCCGCTGCCGGACGGGCGGGCCTTCGCGGTGCGCCCGGTGCTGCCGGAGGACGAGCCGGCGCTGAAGGCGATGTTCGCCCGCCTGACCGCCGACGAGGTGCGCCTGCGCTTCTTCGCCCCCAAGGCCGAGCTGACGCACGCCACCGCCGCCCGCATGTCGCAGATCGACTACGACCGCGACATGGGGTTGGTGGTGGCGGATCCCGGGCCGCCTGGGACGGCGGCGGTGCATGGTGCCGTGCACCTGTCCGCCGACGCCGACCTGGAGCGCGCCGAGTTCGCCATCATGCTGGCGCACGACATGGCCGGCCTGGGCCTGGGGCCGGTGCTGATGCGCCGCATCCTCGACCACGCGCGCTCGCGCGGTCTGCGCGAGGTGTTCGGCGAGGTGCTGATGGAGAACCGCGCCATGCTGCGGCTGTGCGAGGCGCTGGGGTTCAAGCGGAAGGTCAGCGTCGACGATCCGGGGGTGGTGCACGTGTCGCTGATGCTGTGAGGACAGGTGAGATGCGTGCGTATCGCCCCCACCCCCAACCCCTCCCCCGCTTCGCAGGGGAGGGGGAAAAACGGCGGAGTTCCCTCCCCTGCGAAGCGGGGGAGGGTTAGGGTGGGGGCAATGAGCGATTCCTCTTCCTGGGCCGCGATCCGCGCCGAGCTGTCCGGACCCGCAGGGCTCAACATGGGCTGGGCGGCGGCGGACCGGCATGTCGCGTTGGGCCATGGCGAAGCCCCCGCTCTGCGCTGGGTCGGCCGCGACGGTGCCGAGCGGACGCTCACCTACGCCGACCTGGCCGAACACAGCAGCCGCTTCGCCGACGCGCTGCGCCGGCTCGGCGTGCGGCGGGGCGAAACGGTGTTCACGCTGCTGCCGCGGGTGCCGGATCTCGTCGTCGCGCTGCTCGGCACGCTGAAGGCCGGCTGCGTCGCCGCACCGCTGTACGCCGCCTTCGGGCCGGAGCCGCTGCGGCTGCGCCTCGCGCTGGGGCGGGCGCGGGCCGTGGTCACCACCGCGGCGCTGTGGCGGCGCAAGGGGCCGCTGGACGTGCCGCACGCGCTGATCGCCGGCGGCGACGCGCCGGAGGGGACGCACGACCTCGCCGCGCTGCTGGGGGCCGCCGACCCGCAGGTTCCCGTCGCGCCGACCGGGCCGGACGATCCGGCGCTGCTGCACTTCACCAGCGGCACGACGGGGGCGCCCAAGGGAGCGCTGACCGCGCACGACGCCGTCGTGGCGCAGGTCGCCTCGGCGCGTGCTGCGCTCGACCTGCGGCCGGGGGACGTCTACTGGTGCACCGCCGATCCGGGCTGGGTGACCGGGACGGTGTACGGCGTGCTGGCGCCGCTCGCCTGCGGGGCGACGGTGGTGCTGGACGAGGGCGACTTCGACACGGCGCGCTGGTACGGCCTGATCGAGCGGCAGCGCGTCGCCGTCTGGTACAGCACGCCGACCGCCATCCGCCTGCTGATGCGCGCCGGCGACGATCTGCCGCGCCGCTTCGACCTGACCAGCCTGCGCCACCTCGCCAGCGTCGGCGAGCCGCTGAACCCCGAGGCGGTGCTGTGGAGCCGCCGGACGCTCGGCCGGCCGTTCCACGACACGTGGTGGCAGACCGAGACCGGCAGCATCATGCTGGCCAACCGCGACGCCACGCCCGGCGTCCTAGGGGCGCCGCTGCCGGGCATCGGGGCCGAAGTGTGGCGGCCGGACGCCGAGGGCGTGGGGGAGCTGGTGCTGCGCCCGCCCTGGCCGTCGCTGTTCCGCGGCTACCTGGACGATCCGGCGCGCACCGCCGCCTGCTTCGCCGAGGGCTGGTACCGCACCGGCGACCTGGTGCGGCGCGGCGCGGACGGGCTGTTCCGCTTCGTCGGGCGGGCCGACGACGTCATCAAGGCTTCCGGCCACCGGATCGGGCCGTTCGAGGTGGAGAGCGTGCTGCTGGAGCACCCGGCGGTCGCCGAGGCCGGCGTCATCGGCAAACCGGACCCGGTGGCGGGCGAGATCGTGAAGGCCTTCGTCGCGCTGAAGCCGGGTGTTGCGTGGAGCGACGCGCTGGCGGCGGAGCTGCTGGGGCACGCCCGCCGGCGCCTGGGGCCGGCGCTGGCGCCGAAGGAGATCGCCGTGGCGCCGTCGCTGCCGCACACCCGCAGCGGCAAGATCCTGCGCCGCCTGCTGAAGGCGCGCGAACTGGGGTTGCCGGAGGGGGATCTGTCGACGCTGGAGGACGGGGCGGGGTGACGTGAGCCCCTCTCCCCTTGAGGGAGAGGGGTTGGGGAGAGGGGGGCGCCGGCGGAACCGGCCCGTTTCTTCCGCCGCCTGCCGGCGGCTACGCCCCCTCATCCCAAACCCTTCTCCCTCAAGGGGAGAAGGGCTTTTTGTTACTCCCCGCCCACCGCCACGCGTGCCCGCTCGGCGAGCAGCTCGGCGAGGCGCTGGTGCAGCTCGTCGGCGCCGTAGGGCTTGTGCAGGATGCCGATGCCGCTGGAATGCACCTCCTGGATGCGTTCGGGCGCGGTGTCGCCGGTCACGATGACCGCCGGCACCGGGCGGCCGAGCGTGTGGCGGACCGCCAGCACCGCCTGCACGCCGTTCATGCCCTCGCCCAGGCGGTAGTCGGCGACCACCGCGTCCGGATCGACGCCGCGCTCGGCGACGAGGGCCAGCGCCTCCTCGCCCGACGCGGCAGCGGCGACCCGGTAGCCCCAGCCCTCCACCGTCATCTGCAGTCCGACGCGGACGATCCCGTCGTCCTCGATGACGAGCAGCGTCCCGCCGGACGGCGCCGCGGCGCGCCTGGCCGGGGCGGTGCGCTCCGCCGGGGCGGCGACGGCGTCCAGCGCCACCGTGAAGCACGAGCCGCGGCCGGGCGTCGAGCGCACCTCCACCGTGGCCCCCAGCAGGCGGGCGATGCGCTTGACGATGGCCAGCCCCAGCCCCAGCCCCTTGGACTGGTCGCGGCCGGGGTTGTGCATCTGGAAGAACTCCTCGAAGACCGTCTCCTGCTGGTCATCCGGGATGCCGGCGCCGGTGTCGAAGACCTGCAGCAGCACCTTGCCGCCGCGCCGCCGGCAGCCCAGCAGGATGCCGCCCTCGCGGGTGTACTGCAGCGCGTTCTCGATCAGGTTGCGCAGGATCCGCTCCAGCAGCACCGGGTCGGAGCGCACCCAGGCCGGGCACGCCACGGTGCGCAGGCGCAGGCCGCGCTGCTCGGCGCGCAGGCGGTATTCGGCGTCCAGCTTGCCCAGCAGGTCGGCGGCGGAGAGGTCGGCCGGCGACGGCGCCACCACCCCGGCGTCGAGGCGCGACACGTCCAGCAGGCTGGTCAGCAGGCGGTTCAGCGCCCCCAGCGCGCCTTCCATCATCGCCACCGGGCGGGCCAGCGCCGGCCGCTCCCGCGTGTGGCTTTCCACCGAGGCCAGCAGCAGCACCAGCGACTGCACCGGCTGGCGCAGGTCGTGGCTGGCGGCGGCGAGGAACTTCGACTTGGCGAGGTTGGCGCGCTCCGCCTCCGCCTTGGCGTGCAGCGCGTGGTCCTTGGCGGCCAGCGCCTCGTCGCGGGCGCGCTCGGCCTGGATCTCCGCCTGCTTCAGGCGGGTGATGTCGAAGTTGACGCCCACCGTGCGCAGCGGCGTGCCGTCGGCGGCGTAATGGACGTTGGAGGCGGCGAGCACCCAGCGCTCCCCGAGATCCGGGTGGGCGATGCGGTACTCGAAGGTGGCGTGCGCCCGGCGCTCCGCCAGCGTCGCGCGGCGGATCGCGGCCACGCGGTCGCGGTCTTCCGGCACGATCACCCCCATCCAGCGCTCCAGGCTGGCCGGCTCGTCCTCGGGGAAGCCGAAGATGGCGCGGATGCCGGGCCCCCAGTCGACGGTGCCGGCCCGCAGGTCGATGGTGAAGACGCCGGCACCGGCGGCGTTCAGCACCAGATCGAGCCGCAGGTTCGCCGCCTGCGCCGCCGCCTCGGCCCGCCGCTCGCGCCGGACGTTGCGGATGCCGAAGCCGATCATGCCGCACAGCGCCGTCAGCACGCCGCCGGTCAGCAGCGCGTTGCGCCGGGTGCGCGCCCACCAGTCTTCGAACACGGTGTCCACCGGCACGCCGGCGAACACCACCAGCGGCCACCCCGCCACGCGCTTGTAGGCGCCCAGCCGCTCCACCCCGTCGAGGGTCGAGCGCGCCTGCACGATGCCCTCCGGCGCCTGCTTCAGCAGCGTGGTGAACAGCTCGGAGCGTGCGGAGCTGAGCCGGACCTCCCGCTTCGGCAGCGGGAAGCGGATCACCACGTCGCCGTCGTCGCGGAACAGCGTGAACGAGGCGCCGGGGACTGGCTTCAGGCTCTCGTAGAAGCTGACGAAATGGGTGGCTTCGATGGAGGATTCGACCACCGCCCGCAGCGCGCCGTCGGGTGCGCGCACCGCCCGGCTGACGGCGAACAGGAAGCTGCCGGTGACGCGGCCCCAGATCATCGGGCTGACGAAGGTGCCGACGTCGGCCGGCCCGGTATGCGCCGAGAAATATTCGCGGTCGGCGAAGTTCATCCGGGGCAGGTCGCGCCGGACGCTGGTCAGCGCCACGTCGCCCCGGGCGTCGAGGATCCACAGCGACTGGATCGCCGGCATCTCGGCCTTGAGGCGGGTCAGCCCCTCCCACGCCGCAGGGGTGTCGCGCAAGGCGGCGGGCTCGGTGCCGGTCAGCAGGGCGGCCATGTTGGACAGGATGACGCCTTCCGCCTCGACGGCGATGCGGGCGTGGCCTTCCATCAGGCCGACGGTGCGGTGCAGGGTCTCCTTCGCCTCCTCCAGGGTGCTCAGCCGGTCCAGGTAGGCCAGCGCGCCGAAGAGTCCGATGCCGGCGACGAGGCTGAACGCCATCGTCCACGCCAGCAGCCGCTCGGTGGCCCAGAGTGTCCGCACGCTTCCCGAAACTCCCCGCCACGCGCAAAACGTTGCGGTGACGCTACTCTTGCTCGCCACGCCGCCGCACCCTAGCCAATGGCGATAGGGCACTCAACGAAGGTCATGGCGCATTTCGCCGCACCTTCCACGAGAGCTTCGCGCCGGCGGGCGGTTGTACCGGCATGCGGATCCGGATGCTCATCGTCGCGGGTTTGGCGCTCGCCGTTTCCGGGGGCGCCTCGGGAGCCGGGGCGCAGGACCCGGCCGATCCACCGCCCGCCGACCAGCCGGCCGAGGCGGTGCCGCCCCCCGCCGAACCGCCGCCGCTGCCGGCTCCCGCCGCCGTGCCGACGGAGACGCTGCGCCGGCTGGCGCGCACCGCGGACGAGCTGTGGCGCATCGCCGTGCTCGGCGACGGGCGCTTCGCCGGGCGGGTGGCGCTGACCCAGGCCGACCTCGGCCGCCGCCTCGACCGGCTGATCCGTGCGCAGGGCGCGCCGCCGCCCGGGGAGGGGCCGGCAGGGGCGGAAGCGATCCGCGCCCAGCCGGCGGAGTCGCTGGCCGCGGTGCTTGCCGAGCGCGTCCGCCAGGACTACCCCGCGTTGATCGTGGCGCTGGAGGGCTGGACCGCCGGCCCCGAGCAGGCCGTGGCGGCGGCGCTGCTGCCGCCACTGCGCGCCGAGCTGGACCTCGCCGCCGGGATGCCCCCACCGGCGCTGACCGGATCCGGAACATCCGCGCCGCCCGGGCATTCTGATGGGGGTGACGGCAAGTGAGGACACGAGCGATCATGGACATCTTCGACCGCATCAAGCACGACCACGACACTTTGCGCGCCCTGCTGGAGCGCATCGAGGATCCTGGGGCGGACAACCGCCGCGCCACCTTCGAGGAGTTCCAGCGCGAGCTGTGGGCGCACGGCAAGGTGGAGGAGGCGGTGTTCTACGCGGCGCTGGCCCGCCATAAGGACGCCAGGGCGGAGACCATGGAGGGGCTGAACGAGCACCACATGATCAACGGCCTGGCCGAGGAACTGAACGCCATGCCCGCCGACAGCGGCGCCTGGACCGCCAAGCTGCAGGTGCTGGGCGAGCTGCTGCGCCACCACCTGGACGAGGAGGAGGAGGAGCTGTTCGAGGAGGCCCGCGAGGCGCTGCCCGACGAGCGCGCCGGCGAGCTGGGCCGCCTCTTCGACGAGCGCAAGACGCACGCGCTGGCCGCCCTGGCGCCGCTGCCCCGGGCTTAGGGCACATCGTCGCGGTACCCGTGCGCGCCGTTGCCTGCCGCGCCGGCTTCCCCTACCGTCGATTGGTGGGGAAGCTGATCGCGGGGGAAGGCAGCGATGGACGAGGTGAAGGCGGTCATCAAGAAAAAGAAGGCCCCGAGGCTGAAGGACCTCGGCCTCGACGCGCCGGCCACCGGCGGCGAGGTGCTGCGCGACGCCAGGGAGGTGGCCGCCATCGAGGCCCACTGGAAGGACGTCGCCGAGGACAAGCCGGCCAAGCCCGGCAAGAAGCACAAGTACGTGGACGAGCTGGCGCACCTGCAGTTCGAGCTGATCAAGCTGCAGGAATGGGTGCGCGTGAACGGCCTGAAGGTCTGCGTGCTGTTCGAGGGGCGCGACGCCGCCGGCAAGGGCGGCGTCATCAAGCGCATCACCGAGAGCCTCAACCCCCGCGTCTGCCGCATCGTGGCGCTCGGCACGCCGACCGAGAAGGAGCGCGGGCAGTGGTACTTCCAGCGCTACGTGGCGCAGCTGCCGGCGAAGGGCGAGATCGTCCTGTTCGACCGCAGCTGGTACAACCGTGCCGGCGTCGAGCGGGTGATGGGCTTCTGCACCGACGAGGAATATCATGAGTTCCTGCGCGCCTGCCCGCTGTTCGAGGAGATGCTGGTCCGCTCCGGCATCATCCTCGTCAAGTACTGGTTCTCGGTCAGCGACGAGGAGCAGGAGAAACGCTTCCACGAGCGCATGCGCAACCCGATCAAGCGCTGGAAGCTGAGCCCGATGGACCTCGAATCCCGCAAGCACTGGGTCGAGTACTCCAAGGCCAAGGACCTCATGCTGGAGCACACCGACAAGAAGCTGACGCCCTGGTACATCGTCGATGCCGACAACAAGAAGCGGGCGCGGCTCAATTGCATCCAGCATCTGCTGCAGCGGATCCCCTACAAGGACATCGCGCCGGTCGAACTGGAGCTGCCGCCGCGGCAGGGCGACGACGGCTACAAGCGGCCGAAGAAATCGAAGCAGAACTGGGTGCCGGAGGTGTATTGAGCCGGGCGCGCCGGGCATCGGGCGGCTTGACGCGGCGGGATTTCAAATGCGGTACTCCCCGTGAGCCTCCGTTTGCGGGGCGCCATGGGGAGAGGCCGCCGGTGCGTGATCTGCGATTGTTTCTGCTGTCCCTGCTGGCCGCGGTGGCGCTGACCGCCTGCGGCCCGATGATCGAGACGCGCTACGCCTACACGCCGCCGTCGGGCGGCAACGGGATGGCCTGCATCCAGCAGTGCGAGGCCGGCCGCTTCCAGTGCGTGCGCGAGGCGCGCTACTCCGTGGACGCCTGCAAGGCCGACGCCCACCGTCGGGCCGAGCGCTCCTACAACCGCTACCTCAGCACGCTGCGGCGGGGCGAGAAACCGCAGTACAGCCTGTCGTACTTCGACAACTCCTCCTCCTGCCAAAGCAGCGAGGCGCAGTGCAAGGTCGACTACAACGACTGCTACGCGGCGTGCGGCGGGCAGGTGGCGGCGACGCGGATCTGCACCTCGGGCTGCGAGCAGCTGAAGCCGCCGCTGCCGCCGGGCGCCCAGGTCGGGCCGACCCTGGTCAACGGCGTCCCGGTGCGCACGCCGGCGCCGGTGCGGACCGCCAGCGCCGCGCCGCGCCCGGCCAAGGCGATGCCGGACCTCGCCCCGTCTCCCCCGATGAGCGGGCGCCTCGCCCAGCGTTACCGGGTGAGGGGGACCAACGGCGACGACATCACCTACGACGGCACGGTGACGCTGCGCCCGGACGGCGACCGCTACCGGATGCGCTGGGACATCGACGGGGTGATCTACAACGGTGTCGGCACGCTGACCGGCAACCGCCTGGTCATCGAAGGCCGCAACGACGGCGAGCCGTTCCGCTACGACCTGCGCGTGGCGCCGGACGGCACGGTGTCCGGCCGCTGGACCGGCGACGAAGGCGAGGGGACGGAGGACTGGTCGCCGTCCTGACGGCGGCGGCGCCGATCCTCTTTGCGGGGGCCCCGGCCAAGGGGCCTGCGGCCGGCTAGGCGGGCTGCGTTACGCCGGTCGGGACGAGCGCACCGACGGCGATACCGCCAACGCTGCTTTGCGGCGCCGCCGTCTTTCGCCTAGAAATCGGGCAAAACCCCTGTCGTTCTGTGGGTTTGAGCGCTCCCTCCAGCCAGTGGCGGTGCCCATGCTGCTCGATGCCCGCAGCCTTGACGAGAAGGCCGTTCTCGATTGCGATGTCTGCATCGTCGGCGCCGGCGCCGCCGGCATCGCGATCGCCTGCGAACTGGCCGGCGGCCCGCTGTCGGTGCTGCTGCTCGAGGCCGGCGGCACCAGCTTCCACGCCGCCGAGCAGGATCCGCTGCAGGGCAGCGTGGCGCCGTCCTCGCCGCACGCTCCGGCGCATCTGTACCGCCGGCACGGGCTGGGCGGCGCCACCGCGGTCTGGGGCGGACGCTGCGTGCCCCTGGACCCCATCGACTTCGAGGCGCGCCCCTATGTCCCCCACAGCGGATGGCCCGTGGGGTGGGACGAGGTGGCGCCGTTCTACCGGCGGGCGCACGACTACCTGCGCAGCGGCGCTTGCGCCTACACGGTGCCGGAGGCGCTGGGCGCCGACGCGCCGGAGACCATCTCCGGCTTCCGCAGCGACGTCATCGATACCGACCGCATCGAGCGGTTCAGCGAGCCCACCGATTTCGGCAGGGCCTACCTGCCGCGGCTGCGGCACGCCTCCAACGTCCGCATCCTGGCGCATGCCCATTGCCTGCGGGTGGAGACGGCGGAGTCCGGCGCGGTGACCGCGCTGGCCTGCGCCGGCGAACCGCAGCGGCGCTTCGCGGTGCGGCCGCGCTTCACGGTGATCGCGGCGGGCGGGCTGGAGGCGACGCGGCTGCTGCTGGCGTCGGACGGCAGCCGGCGCGGCGGCCTGGGCAACGAGTCCGGCCGGCTCGGGCGCTTCTACATGTGCCATATCGAGAACACGCTGGGCCGGCTGTGCCTGACGCCGCAGGCACGCCCGGCGGTGGTCGATTTCGAGCGCACCGCCGACGGCGTCTACGTCCGGCGCAAGTTCTGCCTGAACGCCGACGCGCAGCGCCGCCACGGCCTGATGAACGCGACGTTCCGGCTGCACTTCCCGTTCATTTCCAACCCGGCGCACCGCAACGGCATCCTCTCCGCGGTGTACCTGGCGAAGGACTGCGTCCTGCCGGAATACCGGCGCAAAATCGCCACCATCGAGCGGGCGCAGCGCGACCGCATGGTGCAGGACTGGCGGTTCTGGGCGGCGCACGTCGGCAACGTCGCGCGCGACACGGTTCCGGTCGGTCGCTTCGGCGCCGACTGGGTGCGGCGGCGCATTCTGCCGCAGCGGAAGCTGCCCCACGTGGTCGTGCGCAACCGGAACGGCGTCTACCCGCTGGACTTCAACATGGAGCAGGTGCCCAACCCCGACAGCCGCGTCGGGCTGGGTGCGGACACCGACGCCTTCGGCGTGCCGCGCCTGCACATCGACTGGCGGATGACCGAGCAGGACGTCGACAGCATCCTGCGCACGTTCCGTGTGCTGCGCGACGCCTTCGCGCGGTCCGGCTGCGCCCGGCTGGACCTCGACGAGCGGTCGCTGGAGGCGCAGGCGCGCGACTCGACGCCGATCGGTGGCCACCACATGGGCACCGCGCGCATGGCGGCCTCGCTGCGGGACGGCGTGGTGGATGCAAATGGCGAGGTGTTCGGCACGCCGGGGCTGTTCGTCACCGGCAGCGCCGTCTTCCCCACCTGCGGCCACGCCAACCCGACGCTGACCATCGTGGCGCTGGCGGTGCGTCTGGCCGATCACCTGAAGATGCGGGCGCGGGGCGAACAGGCCGCGAGCATCGCGGCCCGGGGCCAGATGGCGGCGTAGCGCAAGGACGGGGCGGCCGTTTGCGGACAAAAATGTTTGCACTTCGTTGTCGGCCAACTCATTGATATAACGTAAGCGCGCAACGAGTTGGGTTTGTAAAGTTTGCACCTGGGCTCCAAGACTGAATTCGGGCTGAGGTTGGTACCGTACAAAAATATGTGCACATGCCGTGCGCTGATTTGTTTCGTTTGGGATCACCGTGCTGATCGACGACGATCTGCTTCGTTGCCGGTATTGACAGCCCGTTTCGAAAGTTGACGCTGGCGTGGTGAGGGCCCGACGCGTCGTCTGTTGACAGGGAACATCCCCTGCCGGAGACCGCCGATGTGGATGCCCGAGGACCGCCGGCTGGTTGGCGATTACGGTGCCGGCCAAGCCCTGAGCGATGATCAGTCCCTATAGCGGCCCGAGATCATCGGCCGTCTGGCCCGAGATTCTGACCGATTCCGGGACCGGATTTCGTGAGATTGAATGCGGGTTTCGGCTCGAATTAGGTGAGACGGAACCCGCATTGTTTGAGACGGACCCGAGATCATGGAGGCTGGTTCACGATGCGTGAGACATGTCCTGCCTGTCAGGTCCAGGGTGTCGCCCTTGCCGGCGATTCTTCTCCGGAGCCATCCAGGAAGCTGAGGAGTGCCTCGCGGCTGCCCTTGGCGGCCTCGGTAACGTCCGTACCGTTCTCCACGGATCCGAGATCGCCAGTCAGGACATCCCTGGCAGTGTCGACCAGCCCGCATTCCCCGGCGCCGCGCCGCCGCGCCGCGACCAGCTCCGGTGCGAGCACCTTCTCGCGCATGGTCGGATAATGCAGGTGGTTTTGAGAGCAAGGCCGTGGGCGCGGCCGCGACGTCCAGCCCCTTGCCCGCATGGGCAAGACGGTTGTCGGATTTGGACATAGATGAGAGCGGAGAGCGCCTGCCACTCGATGCGAAGTCCAATCATTGACAGCAGTTGGCGCCTATTCATGAGACGAAACGCCATTTTAGCGCTCTCAGCGAGACAATGCCGGCGACCTGCACCCAATCTGGCAGCGCACGGCTACCGTCTTCGGGGCCAGACGGTAGCGGACGGCCAGGGTGCGGGGCATGTCCCATGGCTCCTTACCACGCTCAGGGACGTGACCGGGCGGGACATCGATCAACGTTCTGGATCGCTAGGTTCCCCGGCCGCAACAGCTCGGCGGAGCCGGTCGGCCTCACATATCTTGGGTATTGTGGCTCCTCTCCGGCTCTCGCTATCCTGTCGCCCCAACCCTTCATCGACCCGGACCGGCAAAATCCGCAACGGATGGGGACTGTTTCCCGCTGCCGAGGTGATCAGGCCGACGCGCGACCACATCAGGACCCAGGGAGCGTCAACCGTGCCAACCAACGATTCGCGAACGGTCGCGGGGGCTGATCACCGGATCCGTGTGATGCTGGTGGAAGACGATGCGCCCATTCGGGAGCGGATGGTCTCCATCCTGCGCGGTTCGGAGTCCCTGGAACTGGTCGCCGTCGCGGCGACCCTGGAGCAGGCGCAGGACCTCTGCGCCGCCCACGTCCCGGCGGTGCTCGTCACCGACCTGAAGCTGCCCGACGGCAGCGGCCTCGACCTGATCCGCACGACCCGGCGGCTCTACCCGGCCATGGAGATCATGGTCGTCTCGGTGCTGGGGGACGAACGCAGCGTGCTCGCCGCCATCGAGGCCGGGGCCGCCGGCTACATCCTGAAGGACTCGACCTCGGTCGATCTGGTGGGCTCGGTCCTCGATCTGGTCGCCGGCCGCTCGCCGATCTCGACGTCGATTGCCCGGACCATCGTCCGCCGGGTCCAGGCCAGCCCGCCCCCCGCCGCCAGCGAGCCGTCGCCCCCCGCCCTGACCGAACGGGAGATCGACATCCTCTGGGGCATCGCCAAGGGCTTCACCTACGGCGACATCGCCGAACGGCTGGGCATTTCCCGCAACACCGTCCTGACCCACATCAAGAACATCTACCGGAAGCTCGAGGTCAATTCCCGCGGCGAGGCGGTGTTCACCGCGATCAACCACAAGATCATCAGCATCGGCCCCTGAGCGTTGACGAGCTTTCCATCCACCGCGCCATCCACCGCGGACGAAGCGACAGCGCCGCGGCCGCGCAGGGCCACGCGGCTGTGGTATGCCTTGCTCGTCATATCCCTGGGCTTTCCGGCCATTGCCGGCTGGTTCGTTCTCAAGATCGCGCCGCCCTCGGCCGACGAGGCCGCCCTGTACATCCGGGAGGCGGCGATGACCGTTCCCGGCGAGGGGGCGGATCAACCGGCGACGGCGTCGAGGATGGTGGAGCTGCCCTACCGCTGCCCGCAGCGTCAGGGGGCGGACCAATGTGCCCCCACCCTCCGCATCGTCCACCGGCACCAGACGGCCGATGACCGGCTGACGTCGCTCTACATCCCGTCCTTCCGGGGCAAAGTGACCGTTTTCCTGAACGGTGCCTTCGTGGCCACCAGCGAATGGCAGCAGTCGGCGGCCGAGAGCTGGACGCCCGTACCGATGCTGATTCCCCTGCCGTCGCCGCTTCTGCGGTCCGGCGACAACGAATTCCTGATCACCCTGGCCTGGCGGGGGACACGGCCGGGCTTTCTGGACCGCGTCGCGGTCGGACCCGACACCCTTCTGCGCCCCGACCACAACCGCCGGACCTTCCTGTTCTCGACCCTGCCGCGGCTCGTCGACGGCTGGCAGGTGGCCATGGGATTGGGAATGCTGATCATGTGGGCGGCCCGCCCACGGGAGACGATCTTTCTCCTGGTCGGCGCCGTCCTGCTGTTCCAGACGCTGTCGTCCCTGCCGGCCCTTCTCGGCGACATCCTGGACGACGACATCCTGTATCTCGCCAACCATGGCCGGTTCGTCAGCGGCAGCCTCGTCCTGCCGCTGGCATGGCTGTTCGTCGGCCGCCGGCCGCCGGTCCCCATCTGGATCTTTCTGCTGCTGCCCGCAGGCGTGTTCACCAGCTTCCTGACGCTGCCGGCGGAGACGCATCAATGGCTGATGGCCAGACTCTTCATTCCGGCCGTCGTCGTCGGCATGCTGGGCGCGGTTGCGGTCGTGTTCCGGGTGGCGTTCCTGAAACGCAACAGCGAGGCGCTGCTGCTGTTCGGCAGCTTCCTGCTGGCCCTGGTCTTCATCGTCCACGACTGGTTCATTTTTCGCAACGCGCTCAATGAAAGCGACGTGCTGCTCACCCGCTTCGTCGCCCCCCTCGTCATGGCGAGCTTCAGCGCGGTGTTCATGTGGCGCTTCGCCGCGACCATGAACACGCTGGATCGGTTCAACGCCCATCTGAAGCGGGAGGTGGCGGCGGCGGAGGAAGCCCTGCGCCACAGTTTCGAGCGCGAGCAGGCCCAGGCCCAGGCCGCTGTGCTCGAAGCCGAGCGCGTCCGCCTGATGAGCGACCTTCACGACGGCATCGCCGGCCACCTGGTGTCCATCCTGTCCCTGTGCGAACTCCAGGGCACCGCGCCGAACACGGTGGCCGACACCGTCCGCGCCGCGCTGGCCGACCTGCGGCTGATCGTCGCCTCGCTCGACGATTACGGGGAGGATCTCGGCGTCATGCTCGCCCTGTTCCGCGAACGGATCGAGCCGCAGGTGACCGCCCAGGGCATGACGCTGGTCTGGCGGATGGCGCCGACCCTCGAATTGAAGGGCCTGCATCCCGGTGGCGCGCTCGCCATCTACCGCATCCTGCAGGAGGCGACCACCAACGCCGTGCGCCACAGCGGCTCGGAAACCCTGCTGTTCGAGGCCGGGCCGTCGCCGGCGGCCGGCCGCAGCGTGCGCCTGTCCTTGCGCGATCACGGGCGCGGCGGCGCCACCGCCCGTCCGGGAAGCTACGGCATGGGCAACATGCGGCGGCGGGCCGAAGGCCTGGGAGCCGTCCTGGCCATCGAGTCCGGCGCGGCGGGAACGACGGTCATCCTGGACCTGCCGACCCGGCTGCCCTGATCCCGTCCATCCCATATTCATGGGATGTCCGGCCGGAATGGCGGGAGCTATCGTCGCCCCCTGGTCCACCAGGGGCAAAGCATGCCGGTCGCCCGTCAAATCCGCGCCGTTCTGTTGTCGACGACGGCGCTGCTGTGGCCGCTGTCCGGCGTCGCGGGAACGCCGGCGCTGCCGACCGGCGGCGCCTTCGTCGCGGGCAGCGGCACCATCGCGCAGTCCGGCGCCGCCCTGACGGTCACCCAGACCTCGGCGCGCGGCGTCGTCACCTGGACGGATTTCTCCATCGGGGCGGGCGGCACCGTCCAGATCAACAACGGGGCGGGCGCCACGCTGAACCGCGTCACCGGCGGCAACCTGTCCGAGATCATGGGCACGCTGCGGGCGACGGGCACGCTGTACCTGGTCAACCCGCAGGGCGTGGTGGTCGGCGCCTCGGGCGTCGTCGTCACCGGCGGCTCCTTCGTGGCCTCGACCCGCGACGTGCCGGACGCGCATTTCATGGCGGGCGGCAGCCTGCTGTTCAAGGGCGAGGCGGCGGGGACCGTCACCAACCTCGGCAAGATCAGCTCCACCGGCGGCGACGTCGTGCTGATCGCGCGCGACGTGGTGAACCGCGGCGAGATCGCCGCGCCGAAGGGCACGGCGGCCCTGGCCTCGGGCACCGAGATCCTGCTGGCCGAGACCGGCCAGGGGGGCGAGCGCGTCTTCGTCCGGGTCGGCAACGGCGGCGGCACGGTCGAGACCTCCGGCCGCATCGAGGCGGCGCAGGTCGAGCTGAAGGCGGCGGGCGGCAACATCTACGCGCTGGCCGGCAACAACGGCGGCGTGATCCGCGCCACCGGATCGGAGAGCCGCGAGGGGCGCGTCTGGCTGACGGCCGCCGGAAGCGACGGTGCGGGCGGCCACGTCGTCACCGAGGGCAAGGTGACGGCGAGGAACGCCGACGGCACCGGCGGGCGCATCGACCTCGCCGCCCCCGACGGCATGGCGATGCACACCGGCACGCTGGCGGCGCGGGGAAGCCGGGGGGGCACGGTGTCGGTGACGGCCGGCCGGGTGGTCAACCAGGGCCGCATCGCCGCCGACGGCCGGACCGGCGACGGCGGCCGGGTCGCGGTGCACGCCACCACGCGCTACATCGACACCAGCGGCGCCCGGACCACGGCCAACGGCCGCGGCGGGGCCGGCGGCACGGTGTCGCTGACCGGGGTGGGCTCGCTGTTCGCCTCCGGCCGCGTCGAGGCGACGGGATCGACCGCCGGCGGCCGCGTCGACCTGTTCGGCGACGCGGTGCGGCTGGTCGGCGCCGCGGTGGACGCCTCGGGCGGCACCGGCGGCGGCGCCATCCGGGTGGGCGGCGACTACCAGGGCGGCGGCGACGCCCCGCGGGCGCGCCTGACGCTGGCCACCCCGGCGACCACGCTGACGGCCGACGCGCGGACCGGCGGGACGGGCGGACGGGTCGTCGTGTGGTCGGACGAGAAGACGACCTTCGCCGGGACCGTCCGGGCGCGCGGCGGGGCGGCGGGCGGCGACGGCGGCTTCGTCGAGGTGTCGTCGAAGGACAGCCTGCATTTCGCCGGCGTGGTGGACGCGGGGGCCGCGGCGGGGAAGGCGGGCAGGCTGCTGCTCGATCCCAAGAACATCACCATCTCGGACGCGGCGTCCTACCCGCAGTTCGAGCTGACCGACCCGGCGCCGGCCAGCGGCAACAATTTCGGCGCGACCGTGCGGGCGCTGTCCGGCGGCAACGTGGTGGTGACCAGCAGCGGCGACGACACCGGCGGCGCCAACGCCGGGGCCGTCTATCTGTTCGACGGCACCACGGGCGCCCTGATCTCGACACTGACCGGCACCACGGCCGGCGATGCCGTGGGCAGCACCGGCGTCACCGCATTGGGCAACGGCAACTATGTCGTTCGCAGCAGCAATTGGGCCAACGGTACCGCCGCCAGCGCCGGGGCGGTGACCTGGGGCAGCGGTACCGCCGGCGTCGCCGGCACGGTGTCCGCCGCCAACAGCCTCGTCGGCACCAGCGCCACCGATCTGGTGGGCAGCGGCGGCGTGACGGTGCTGAGCAACGGCAACTATGTCGTTCGCAGCAGCAATTGGGCCAACGGCACCGCCGCCAGCGCCGGGGCGGTGACCTGGGGC
>NZ_LGQZ01000116.1 GCF_003116015.1 Azospirillum sp. TSO22-1 | reverse complement strand
TCCTCCACCGTGTTGCTGCCCGACTTCCAGCGCAGCAGGTCGAGGAACACGCCCTGGTCCATCAGCGCCTTCAGCTCGTCCGGCGACTTCAGCTTGTCCGCCCCGCCGCGCGGGCTGTCCTTGAGGGAGATCGCCGTGCGGGTCTGCGGCAGGTACTTGGTGACGCCGGCCCCGGCGGGCGCATCGGGCATGGAGCGGGCGTCGTGGTGGCAGGTGCTCCAGCAGCCGGAGCGGTCGGCGTCCTGCACGGTGCCCTGGTCGATCAGCATGGCCAGCTTGACCTGGTTGTCCGGGTCCATCTTGCCGCCCTCGGCGAAGGGGATCGCGACGTGCGGGCTGGCCGGCCACTGGAAGCGGAAGACCAGGTTGGTGCCGTCGTGCGCCGCCTGCACGGTCAGCGGGATCGAGGCCGGCTTGCCGGGGATCGGCGTGGTCTCCGCCTTCTTGCCCTCGACCATCTTGGCGCCCATGTCGGCCTGCTCGCCCTCGTGGCAGCCGGAGCACTGCTCGCCCTTGTTGAAGGCGCGGGCACCGCCATGGTTGGTGCCGGTCTGGATCCACTCGAACGAGGTCTGGCCGGGGTAGAACAGCGTCACCTTCTTCTCGGCGACCTTGCTCCAGTCGATGGCCGGGATGTCGGCGGAGGTCGACGCGCCACCCGGAGCCGGGGCAGCCGCCGGAGCCGCGGCGACCGCGACGGGAGCCGGGGCCGGGGCGGCCGGAGCAGGCGCGGCGGCGGGTGCAGCGGCCGGAGCGGCGGCAGCGGTCTTGACCGGCGCCGGCTTGTCCTCGGCCTTGGCGACCGTGCCGCCCTCTTCCTGCTCGAGCAGTTGATGGACCGGCTTGTGCGCGATGCCCTTGTGGCAGTCGATGCAGGTCATCTTGTCGGCGCGCGCCATCTCGTGCTGCTTCTTGGCACGCTGCTTCTGCTTGTCCGGAGCCATGCCTTCGAAGCTGTGGCAGTTGCGGCATTCCAGCGAATCGTTGGCCTTGAAGCGCGCCCACTCGTGCTTGGCGAGCTCAAGACGCTTGGCGTCGAACTTCTCGGGCGTGTTCACGCTGCCCAGGATCCAGTGGTAGACCTCGTTGGAGGCCTGGATCTTGCGCATGATCTTGTGCACCCAGTCCTTCGGCACGTGGCAGTCCGGGCAGGTCGCGCGCACGCCGGTGCGGTTCTCGAAATGGATGGTCTTCTTGTACTCGGCGTAGACGTTGTCGCGCATCTCGTGGCACGACACGCAGAAGTCCATCTGGTTGGTCGCTTCCATGGCGGTGTTGAAGCCGCCCCAGAACACGATGCCCGAAACGAAGATCACCGCCGCGCCGATCAGCGACGCGCCGAAGATCCGCCAGCGGCCGAGACGGGCCCAGAGTGTGCCCAGCGCCATGTCACCACCCATTTGATCTGATTGTAAAGAAAGGGCGGGCTTGGTTGCCCAATTGCCCGCCCCCGTTTCCCGGAAATGAGCCTACCCGGCCGGAGCCGGGTAGGATTTGACCGCAGTCAAGCTCAGTAGATGTCGTGCTGGGTGTTCAGCACGTTGAACTTGCCCGTCGGGGTGATCAGCTTCGGATCCTTGATGACGGTCTTCAGCTTGCGGGTCTTGTCGTCGAGGACGACGATCGCCGACGGGTCGGTCTTGCCGGCCCAGATCGAGAACCACACCTCGTCGCCCTTGGCGTTGTACTCGGCGTGCACGACGCGCTTGATCGCCTTGGTCTCCGGCAGCTCGGCCAGCTTGGCGACGTTGATGATCTCCGGCCCCTTGTCGAGGTTGGAGATGTCGTACACCGAGACGGACTCGGCCAGCTCACGCTCCGGATGCAGCGGGGCGTCGGCCCAGAGGTTCTTCGACTTCGGGTGCGTCTTGACGAACAGCGAGCCGGCGCCGTGGTTCTTCAGCTCGGCCACGACCTTCCAGGCGCTCTCCTTGTGCTTCTCCGGATCGGTGCCGATCAGGGTGATCACGTCGGAGCCCAGGTGCGAGGTCGCCCAGACCGGACCGAACTTCGGATGGACGAAGTTGGCGCCGCGGCCGGGGTGCGGCTTCGACTTGGTGTCCACCAGGGCGGCGAGCTTGCCTTCCTTGGTGTCCACGACCGCGACCTTGTCCGACGCGTTGGCGGCAACGAGGAAGTAACGCTTGGAAGCGTCCCAGCCGCCGTCATGCAGGAACTTGGCCGACTCGATGGTGGTTTCCTTCAGGGCCTTGATGTCGGTGTAGTCGACGAGCTTGATCATGCCCGTCTCCTTCACGTTCACCACGAACTCCGGCTTGATCGGCGACGCCACGATGGAGGCGACGCGCGGCTCCGGGTGGTAGGTGCCGTCCACGGTGTTGCCGCGGGTCGAAACGATCTTGAGCGGCTCCAGGGTCAGGCCGTCCATGATCACGTACTGCGGCGGCCAGTAACCGCCGGCGATCGCGTACTTGTCCTCGAAGCCCTTGGACTTCGACGTCTCGACCGAGCGGGCGTCGAGCGCGGTCTTGATCGTCGCGACGACCTCCGGCTTCTCCATCCACAGGTCGATCATGTCCAGCTTGCCGTCGCGGCCGATCACGTAGACGTAGCGGCCCGAAGCGGAGATGCGGGAGATGTGGACGGCGTAGCCGGTCTTGACGATGTTCCAGATCTTGTGCGTGTCGCCGTCGATCAGGGCGACCTCGCCGGTGTCGCGCAGCGTCACCGAGAACACGTTGTCCAGGTTGACGTTGTTCAGCTTCTTGGTCGGGCGCTTGTCCGCCGGGATCGTGACCTTCCAGCTGTCCTTCATCTCCTTCATGCCCCACTCGGGCGGAGCGTCGGGAGTCATCTGGATGTAGGTGGCGACGTTCTTGATCTCATCCTTGCTCAGGATGTCGTCGAAGTTCGGCATGCCGCCTTCGGTGCCGAGCGTCAGGATCTTCTCCAGGCGCTGCTGGCCGAGCTTCTTGGTGGCCTCCGGCTCCAGGTTCTTGCCGGTCGCACCCTTGCGCAGCACGCCGTGGCAGCCCGCGCAACGCTCGAAATAGATCTTCGCGCTTTGATCCTTGGCTTCCTTCGCCAGCGACGGGTCCGCCGACTGAGCCGAAGCGGAGACCGGCGCCAACGCCAGCAACGCCGGAAGCGCCACCGACGCGGCCCAAAGGGCCCGACTGCTCCACCGCATATTTGTTCTCCCAAGACATGAGGCAATTACCAGACCGCTTATAGGAGTGGCCCCATGCCCCAACCTTGACTTTGGTCAACCTCCCGGGAGTGCTAATTATTGGGCCTAAGCAGAAAGGCGTGTGGTCGGGAATCGTAGGATTTCTGCCGCTTTTTTGGGCTCGGGCGTGCCGGCGCCGGGATCGGCCGCCGCGTCCTGCCGGGGCGCCGCACCGACGTGGTCATTTCGCCGCACCTCGTTTTGCGTGGGACTTTCCGTCGGCGCGTCCTCGCCGCACAGATACAGGCGGCGCAGGCGCGCGACATCCTCGACGTGCACCGTGTTGCCGGTGGTGCGCACGCCGAAGGCGCGCAGCCGGCCGAGCACGCGCGACAGGCTCTCCGGCTCCATGCCTAAGCGGCTGGCGATGATGACCTTCTTGAGCGGCAGCACGGCGCTGGCCGGCCCCTCGTCGCAGGGGATCAGCGACAGCAGGAAGCCGCAGACGCGGCGGATCGGCGTGTGCTCGCGCAGGGCCCGCACCTCGCGCCGCAGGTGGCGGTTCCAGTGGCTGAGCGCCGAGAGCATGCGGCAGGCGAGGTCGCGGTTCTGTTTCAGGCCGGCCAGGAACGGCTCGGAGCGCACGCGCACCAGCGCGGCGTCCTCGATCACCTCGGCGCTGACCGGGTAGTGGCCGCTGGCGAACATGGCGCCCTCGGCGAAGGAGGAGACCGGCTCGACCACCTCGACGATGCTCTCCTTGCCGTCCTCCAGCAGGGCGAACAGCTTCACCCGGCCGGCCAGCAGGATGAAGAAGGCGTCGGCAGGGTCGCCGGCCTCGAACAGCATGGCGTGGTTGCCGTGCGATTCGATCATCGCGTTGCCGAGCAGGTCGCCCAGCACGTCGGACGGCACTTTCTCGAAGATCGGCAGGTCGGCGACCAGCGCCGGGTCGAGCCGCTGGCGCCGGCACCCCTTGGCGGAGCGGCAGCGGCCGGGCGCCCCGGCGGGAGCCCGCAGCGGGCAGATCTTGGCGTAGGCCCCGAGGCCGCAGGTCATGGCATCGCCCTCATGAGTCCAGATCGGCGCGGCAGAAGCGGCGCAGCGCGCCGAGGTCATCCACCAGCACGTCGTCGGCGCGCGCCGTCACCCCGTGCGGGCGCAGCTTGGCGAAGGCGCGCGACAGGCTCTCCGGCTGCATGCCCAGCCGCTCGGCGAGCTGGTTCTTGCCGCACGGCAGCGGCAGCCGCATCCGGCCGTCGCGCGGCTCGCCCGCCAGCCCGAGCAGGAAGTTGGCCAGACGCCGCGTGGTGCAGCGCAGCTTCAGTTCGGTGATCTCGTGGATCATGCCGCGCAGCCGCGCCGACGCCCCGGCGAGCAAGGCCAGCGCCACCTCGAACCGCTCGTCCAGGTGCTCCAGGAACGGCCCGGCCGCGACCGCCAGCGTGCGCGACGGCAGCAGCGCACGCGCCGTGACGCCGTGCGCGCCGCGGTCGAACACCGCCTCGTCGCCCGCCACGTCGCCGGGGGAGAGCAGGTCGAGCACCACCGAATCGTCGGCGGCGTCGTTGGCCACCGGAGCACACAGGCCGACGCTGCCCTCCAGCAGCACGTGGAACCGGTCGGCGTCGTCGCCGGCGGTGAACAGCACGTCGCCGGCCTCGAACCGCGCCACCACGCCGTAACCGACGAGGCGCCGCAGGTCGGTGGGGGCCAGCAGGCTGAGGAACGGGCTCTTCGCGACGGTCCTGACGAGGTCCGCATCCATGGGCGTGGGGTCCGCAACTGATCTTCGTCAGACCCTATGTCCCATGACCCGTGATCCCGCTTGACCGCAGTCAAGGATACCGCTCCGCAGCCGGGGAATATGGGAGCACCCTGGCGATGGTGCCCGCGGTCGCGGCCGCCGCCATTCGGAAATTTGAACCTCTCCGTACACCAGGGCAGGAGGGGTTCTCGCATGCATACCTTGCAACAAGGATCCACGCGATGACGGAGCGTTTCACAAAGGCGGCAGCGCGGAACATCTTTTTCGGCGGCTCGCTCTTCTTCTTCGTGGTGTTCATCTCGCTGGTCGCGATGAGCCACAACTACATCCTCAACAAAAGCACGAACACGGCAACGCTCACGGACGACGTCGCGCGCGGCAAACACGTCTGGGAGAAGCACGCGTGCATCAACTGCCACTCGCTGCTGGGTGAAGGCGCCTACTTCGCGCCGGAACTGGGCAACGTGTGGGTCCGCTACGGCGGCGACAAGGACGCGGAAGGCGCCACCAGCGCGCTGAAGGGCTGGATGGCTGCTCAGCCGTCGCGCGTCGAGGGCCGTCGTCAGATGCCGCAGTTCAACCTGTCCGACAAGGAACTGGACGATCTGATCGCCTTCTTCCGTTGGACGAACTCGATCAACACCCAGAACTGGCCCCCCAAGGTGTCCGGCTGAGGAGACTTGATCCATGAAGTACGCTACGCAAAAAGTCGCCCTGCCCTACTTCTACGGAGCCCTGCTGCTCTTCGCGGTGCAGGTTCTGGTCGGTATCCTGGCGGGTGCGGTCTATGTCATGCCGAACCTGTTGTCGGAGCTGCTGCCCTTCAACATCCTGCGGATGATCCACACGAACGCTCTGATCGTGTGGC
The DNA here is from genome assembly GCF_003116015.1 of Azospirillum sp. TSO22-1. GTDB lineage: Bacteria > Pseudomonadota > Alphaproteobacteria > Azospirillales > Azospirillaceae > Azospirillum. The sequence continues at coordinate 11,837 of NZ_LGQZ01000116.1, read as the reverse complement.
TGCTGATGGGCTTCTTCGGCGCCGCCTACTACCTGATCCCGGAAGAGTCCGAGCGTGAGATCCACAGCCCGACGATTGCCTACGTGCAGTTCGGCCTGTTCATGTTCGGCGCGCTGGCCGCGGTCGTCGGCTACGTCTTCCGCATCCACGAGGGGCGCGAGTTCCTCGAGCAGCCGCTGTGGATCAAGGCCGCCATCGTCGTGGTGGCGCTCATGTTCCTCTACAACGTCAGCCTGACGGTGTTGAAGGGCCGCAAGACGGTCATCACCAACATCCTGCTGATGGGCCTGTGGGGCATCGCGCTGTTCTTCCTGTTCGCCTTCTACAACCCGGCGAACCTGGCGCTCGACAAGATGTACTGGTGGTTCGTCGTCCACCTGTGGGTCGAGGGCGTGTGGGAACTGGTGATGGCCTCGATCCTCGCCTTCCTGATGATCAAGATGACCGGCGTTGACCGCGAGGTCGTCGAGAAGTGGCTGTACGCCATCGTCGGCCTGGCGCTGTTCTCGGGCATCCTGGGCACCGGCCACCACTTCTACTGGATCGGCACGCCGGGCTACTGGCAGTGGATCGGCTCGCTGTTCTCGACGCTGGAAGTGGCGCCGTTCTTCGCCATGGTCGTGTTCGCCTTCATGATGGTCTACAAGGGCGGCCGCAACCACCCGAACAAGGCCGCCATGCTGTGGTCGCTCGGCTGCTCGGTGTTCGCGTTCTTCGGCGCCGGCCTGTGGGGCTTCCTCCACACGCTCGCCCCGATCAACTACTACTCGCACGGCACGCAGGTCACCGCGGCGCACGGCCACCTGGCCTTCTACGGCGCCTACGTGATGATCAACCTGGCCATCATCACCTACGCCATGCCCCTGCTGCGCGGCCGCGAGCCGTACAACCAGGTGCTCAACATGTGGAGCTTCTGGCTGATCAGCTCGGGCGTCGCCTTCATGACCTTCGCTCTGACCGTCGCGGGCGTCGTGCAGGTCCACCTGCAGCGCGTGCTCGGCATGGGCTACATGGAGGTGCAGGACCAGATCGGCCTGTTCTACTGGATGCGCCTCGGCTCCGGCCTGGTGATCCTGGTGGGTGTGCTGCTGTACATCTACTCGGTCGTCGGCCCAGTGATGGCCGCCAAGCCGGCCCGCACCAGCAGCCTGCAGCCCGCCGAATAAGCGCGGTCTGCGACAAGAACCCCGCCGGTGCCAACCGGCGGGGTTTTTTGTTGTCTGGTCGATGCGACCATGTCGCAACCAACTTGACGATGGTCAAGGGAAGCCGGACCGCCCCGGTCAACTATGTCCATAGCAGTCGAATCCCCCGGAGATGCCCCGATGTCCGTCACCCCGCTCGCCGCCGCGCACGCCGCCGACGCCCCCTACTACCAGCCGATCGGCGACGAGTGCGAGCTGTTCGAGCACGCCTACCGCCACCAGCTGCCGATGCTGCTGAAGGGTCCGACCGGCTGCGGCAAGACCCGGTTCGTCGCGCACATGGCGGCCAAGCTCGGGCGTCCCCTCTACACCGTGTCGTGCCACGATGACCTGACCGCCGCCGACCTCACCGGCCGCTACCTCATCAAGGGCGGCGACACCGTGTGGGTGGACGGGCCGCTGACCCGCGCCGTGCGCGAGGGCGCCATCTGCTACCTGGACGAGGTCATCGAGGCGCGCAAGGACGTCACCGTCGTGCTGCACCCGCTGACCGACGACCGCCGCATCCTGCCCATCGACCGCACCGGCGAGACGCTGGAGGCGCCGGACAACTTCATGCTGGTCGTCTCCTACAACCCCGGCTACCAGAACGTCCTGAAGGCGCTGAAGCCGTCCACCCGCCAGCGCTTCATGGCGATGGAGTTCGACTTCCCGCCGGCCGAGCTGGAGATCGAGGTGGTCGCCAAGGAAAGCGGCCTGGCCAAGGAGAAGGTCGTGCCGCTGGTCCGCCTCGCCAACGCGCTGCGCGACCTCAAGGGCCAGGACCTGGAGGAAGGCGTGTCGACCCGCCTGCTGGTCTACTGCGCCACGCTGATCCGCTCGGGCATCAAGCCGGACCGCGCCATCCGCGCGGCCATGCTGGAGCCGCTGACCGACGACACCGACGTCCGTCAGGCGCTGCTGCGCGTCGCTCAGATCACGTTGGGCTGATCCGGGGGTAAAGCACCATGGGCATCTTCGAGCCGGAGGAGCTGGTCGGGCGCCATTGGCACCGGCTGGTCGGCAACCGCTCCAGCTATCCGCACCATCCCCAGGCCGCGGTGGCGCTGGAGGGGCTGCGCCACCGGCTCGCGGTGTTCTACCGCGGCCTGGGCGGCGACCACGGCGTGCGGCTGGCCGCCGGCGCCAAGGCCGAGTCCGGGCACCGGCTGTCGCTGCTCGACCGCATCGGCCTGGGCGTGGAGAAGGTGGACAAGGCGAGGCTGGACGGCGAGGTCCTGCAACTTCCGCCTTCCATCGACCTGTTCCCCGAGGCGCGGCTGAACGAGCTGCTGTACGAGTGGCTGGCGGCGTTCTTCGCACACGCCGAACCGCTCGGCGACCGGCCGGACGATCCTCTGCAGGCCGACGTGCAGGCGCTGCGCGCCACGGCGCGGGCGGTGCGCCGGGCGCTAGCGCGCTTCCCCGGCCTGCGGCCGATCCACACGGAACTCGCCGCGGCGACGCTCGCCGCCCGGCCGAAGCGCACGCTGCCCAAGCCGGAGAGGGAGGTCGAGGAGGCGGTGGCGGCGCTGCTCGCCGATCCCGACGCCACCGCGCACCGCATGCTGAACGAGGCGGTGCCGCTGGAGCTGTTCAAGGCGCAGCACGGCTACCAGCCGTTCCTGCCGGTGCCGCTGTGGGGCGAGGCGATCAACCGCCCGCCCGGCGAGGCCGTCGAGCGCCCGGACGACGACAGCGAATCCGGCGGCGGCGAGGAGAAGGACAGCCAGCGCCGCAAGGCCAGCCGCCGCGACAGCGACCAGACCAACCGCGACGACCCGCTGATCCTCAACCGCTTCGACACGATGATGTCGATCGCGGAGATGGTGAACCTCAACCGCAAGACCGAGGACGACGACCAGGACAGCGCGCAGAAGGCGGTGGAGGAGACCGACGAGATCTCGCTGGGCCAGAACGACCGCAAGACCTCCACCAAGCTGAAGCTCGACCTCGACATCGCGCCGGGCGCCGCCGACACCGGGCCGATCCGCGCCGAGATCACCTATCCCGAGTGGGACTACCACCGCGGCGTCTACCACAAGGACTACTGCCGCGTCGTCGCCGAGCCGGCCGCCGAGGAGGGCGAGGACTGGGAGCCGGACGACGCCTCGCGCCGCCGCATCCGCGCCGTGCGCCGGCAGTTCGAGGCGCTGCGGCCCCGCCGCATGGTCTTCCCCGGCCAGCCGGACGGCGACGAGGTCGACCTCAACGCCCTGGTGCGCAGCCACGCCGACAAGCGGGCCGGCGGCATCGCCAACGAGCGCGTCTACCTCCAGGTCCGCAACGCCCTGCCCGACCTGGCGGTGGCGGTGCTGGTGGACGTGTCGCTGTCCACCGACTCGTGGATCGAGGACCGCCGCGTGCTCGACGTGGAGAAGGAGGCGCTGCTGGCGCTGACACACGGCCTGACCGCCTGCGGCGACAGCCACGCGGTGTACGCCTTCACCTCGAAGAAGCGGTCCTTCGTCAACGTGAAGACGCTGAAGGACTTCGACGAGACGGTGTCGCCGAAGATCGACCGGCGGATCCAGGCGCTGAAGCCCGGCCACTACACCCGCATCGGTGCGGCACTTCGTCACGTCACCACAAAACTGGCCGAGCGGCCGAACCGGCAGAAGCTGGTGATCCTGCTGTCCGACGGCAAGCCGAACGACATGGACCACTACGAGGGCCGCTACGGCATCGAGGACACCCGCAAGGCGGTGCTGGAGGCGCGCAAGGAAGGGCTGGCGGTGTTCGGCATCACCGTGGACGCGCACGCGCGGGACTATTTCCCGACGCTGTTCGGGCGCGGGGCCTACGCGATCTTCCCGCACATCAGCCGGCTGACCGTGGCTTTGCCGGCGCTGTACAGGCAGCTGGCGCGCTGATTCTCTGAGGTTTTGCCCCCACCCCATCCCTCCCCCGCTCTCGGCGGATCTGAAAGATCCGCCGAGAGCGGGGGGTGTTGCTTGCGCTGCCCTGCGAAACGGCAGAGTTCCCTCCCCCGCCCAGCGGGGGAGGGTTAGGGTGGGGGTATCCGCTGCAATTCCCCCACATCCACCCCACTTGATTATTATCAAAATTCCCGTCGCGCCTCACGAACACACGTCTTTTTGGAACGATTCTCAAGGCTTGACCGGCGTCAAGGTGGAGCTTCCGCTTTTTGCCTAGAAACAAAGGCGAAGATCACTTCGCTGGTCTTTAGCCACGCACTGCGTGGCACCATCTCTCCCATAGGATGCCCCTTAGCGTCCCTCGACGACATCGAGGGACGCTTTTTTTTGCCCGGACGGCACCGCGACCCAAACCGTTGTGCCCCGGCCGAAGGGGTGTATAAGGGGGGCCGAAAATGCGCCCTCCCCGTTGCGCGCCTTCGGCGCCGCCGGAGGCGGAGTTCAAACCGGAAGGAACGCCTTTCATGCCCGACGACAGCAGCCTGGCCCGCGGCGCCAACAGCCTCTTCCCGCTCGGCAAGGACGAGACCCAGTACCGCAAGCTCACCTCCGACCACGTCTCCGTCGTCGAGTTCGACGGCGAACAGGTCGTCAAGGTCGAGCCGGAGGGCCTGCGCCTGCTCGCCGAGGCGGCGTTCTGTGACATCAACCACCTGCTGCGCCCCGGCCACCTCCAGCAGCTGCGCAACATCCTCGACGACGGGGAAGCCTCGTCGAACGACAAGTTCGTCGCGCTCGACCTGCTGAAGAACGCCAACATCGCCGCCGCCGGCACGCTGCCGATGTGCCAGGACACCGGCACCGCCATCGTCATGGGCAAGAAGGGCCGCCGCGTCTTCACCAAGGGCGGGGACGAGGAGGCGCTGTCCATCGGCGCCCGCGACGCCTACCTGAAGCGCAACCTGCGCTACAGCCAGCTGGCGCCGCTGTCGATGTACGAGGAGAAGAACACCCGCAACAACCTGCCCGGCCAGATCGAGATCTACGCCGAGGGCGAGGACGCCTACAAGTTCCTGTTCATGGCCAAGGGCGGCGGCTCGGCCAACAAGACCTTCCTGCATCAGGCGACCCCGTCGGTGCTGGCGCCGGACCGGCTGCTGAAGTTCCTCGAGGACAAGATCAAGTACCTCGGCACCTCGGCCTGCCCGCCCTACCACCTCGCCGTGGTGATCGGCGGCCTGTCGGCCGAGCAGAACCTGAAGACGGTCAAGCTGGCCTCGGCGCGCTACTACGACAGCCTGCCGACCGCGGGCTCCGAGGACGGCCACGCCTACCGCGACCTGGAGATGGAAGCGGCGATCCACAAGCTGACGCAGGGCATGGGCATCGGCGCACAGTTCGGCGGCAAGTACTTCTGCCACGACGTGCGCGTCATCCGCCTGCCGCGCCACGGCGCCTCGCTGCCCATCGGCATCGGCGTGTCGTGCTCGGCCGACCGTCAGGCGCTGGGCAAGATCACCAAGGACGGCATCTTCCTGGAACAGCTGGAGCGCGATCCCGCCAAGTACCTGCCGGAGGTCGAGGACAGCCAGCTCTCCGGCGAGGTGGTGAAGATCGACCTCACCAAGCCGATGACCGAGATCCGCGCCATCCTCAGCCAGTACCCGATCCGCACCCGCGTCTCGCTGAGCGGCCCGCTGATCGTCGCCCGCGATCTGGCGCACGCCAAGCTGCGCGCCCGCCTGGACGCCGGCGAGCCGCTGCCCGACTACTTCAAGAACCACCCGATCTACTACGCCGGCCCGGCCAAGACGCCGGAGGGCATGCCCTCGGGTTCCTTCGGCCCGACCACGGCCGGCCGCATGGACAGCTTCGTCGATCAGTTCCAGGCGGCGGGCGGCTCGTTCGTCATGCTCGCCAAGGGCAACCGCAGCCCCGAGGTGACCGAGGCCTGCAAGAAGTACGGCGGCTTCTACCTGGGCTCGATCGGCGGCGCGGCCGCCCGTCTGGCGCAGGACTGCATCAAGAAGGTCGAGGTGGTCGAGTACCCCGAGCTGGGCATGGAAGCCATCTGGCGCATCGAGGTGGAGGACTTCCCCGCCTTCGTCATCGTCGATGACAAGGGCAACGACTTCTTCAAGGAACTGAAGCTGCCGTAATGACCGCCGACGCTTGCCCCCACCCTCCCCACGCCCTCCGGCGCGGGTCCCCTCCCTCCCCCGCTTCGCAGGGGAGGGCAAGGAAAGCCCCCCTCCCCTGCGAAGCGGGGGAGGGTCGGGGTGGGGGCAAGTGCACACCATGACCCCCGACCAGATCCAGGCCCGCGTCCTCCACCGGGACGGCCTTATGCTCGTCATCGACAAGCCGGCGGGGCTGGCCGTGCACGCCGGGCCGGGAGGGGGCGATAACCTGGAGCGCTATTTCGACCACCTCCGTTTCGGCTTCCCGAAGCCACCGGGGCTGGCGCACCGGCTGGACCGCGACACCTCGGGCTGCCTGGTGCTGGGGCGGCACCCGAAGGCGCTGCGGCGGCTGGGCAAGCTGTTCCAGGAGGGGCGGGTCGGCAAGACCTACTGGGCGGTGTGCGCTGGCGCGCCGCCGGCCGAGCAGGGCCGCATCGAGCTGCCGCTGAAGAAGCAGACCAACCGCACCGGCGGCTGGCGCATCGTCACCGCCGAGGACGGGCAGAGCGCCGTCACCGACTATGAGGTGCTGGGCCGCGCCGAGGGGATGAGCTGGGTCGCCTTCCACCCGCACACCGGGCGCACGCACCAGATCCGCGTGCACGCCGCGTCCATGGGCTGCCCGCTGCTCGGCGACCCGCAATACGGCGGGCCGGAGGGCCGGCTGCACCTGCATTCGCGCGCCGTCGAACTGCCGCTCTACCCGAAGAAGCCGCCGGTCGCGGTGACCGCGCCGGTGCCGGCGCACATGCTGACGGCGCTGACCGCCTGCGGTTTCGATCCCGACCGGGACTGAGCGAATCGCGACTGCTACGCGCGGCGGCGTCCGGCGCCGGCCCGGCAGGTACCGGGCGCATTAAGACCGGCGCCGGCGAAGGCGACGCCAAGAATCAGCGTGGTGTAGCGAGACCACATGGGATCCTCCATCGAAACACGGTCTGGAGTCGAGTACGGCCAAAACACCGGTGCGGTTCAGTTACACCGCCCCATCAGAAGTGATACCGCCGGCGCGATACTCTGGCCGGATCACCCCTGCCGGGCCCGCCAGCGCCGCCAGCCCCCGGCGTCGTCGATGTCGTCCAGCGTATCGACGAAGGCCACTTTGGCGGCGTGTGGCACCCCCGCCAGCGTGTCGGCCAGCGCGTGCTCGCTCGACCAGCGGACATGGCGGAACAGCCCGCGCGGCACCGCGCCGCGGCGGGCCGCGCCGACCAACCAGTAGCCGCCGTCCGCCGCCGGCCCGAAGACGAACGCCGCCCGTCCGAGGGCCCGGAATGCGGCGGCGATGCGCGTCGCGTCGGCATCCGGGATGTCGCTGCCGACGATGAGCGCCGGGCCGGGCGGCAGCCGGCGCAGCGGCCGGGCCATGCGCGCACCCAGGTCGCCGCCCCCCTGCGGGACCACCTGCGTCCCCCTCGGCCAGACGCGGGAGCGCGCGGCGCGGTCGGGCGTCACCGCCAGCCAGACGCGCCAGCGTGGATCGCGTCCGACGCGGCGCAGCAGCCCCTCCAGCGTCCGCCGGTAGAAGCGCAGCGCCTCCAGCGCACCGATGCCGCGGGCAAGCCGGCTCTTGACCCGGCCGAGGCGCGGTTCGCGCGCGAAGACGACGAGATGGCGGGCGGTCATCCGTACAGCCGCCGGATCAACCGGGGCGGGACGCCGACGAAGTACAGGGACAGGCAGGCGAGGTTGCGCGCCGGGCGCAGCAGCCAGCCGTCGCGCTCGTAGCGGACCGCGGAGGAGATGGCCTCGGCGTCCAGCGGCACGAGGCGCCTTCGGCCGACTCGGCGGACGAGGTCTACGTCTTCCATCAGCGGCAGCGGCCGGAACCCGCCGAGCGTTTCGTAGAATGGCCGCGCGATCAGCAGCCCCTGGTCGCCGTACGGCAGCCCGAGCCCCCGGCTGCGCCACGCCACCGCCCGCTCCCAGCGGCGCGCCATGGGCGAGGCGCTGTCGAAGCGCAGGCGGAAATAGCCGGCGCGCTCGGCGTTGTCAGGGGCGTCGATGTGCCGCGCCACGGCCTCCCGCCAGCCCGCCCCGAGCCGGGTGTCGGCGTGCAGGAACAACAGCCAGGGCGCGCCGCCCGCCGCCGCTCCGGCCGCACATTGCGGTCCCCGTCCCCGCGGCGCCCGGAGCACCCGCGCCCCCAGGGCGGCGGCGACATCCGCCGTGCCGTCGGCGGACCCGCCGTCGGCGACGATCACCCCCGCTCCGCCCCCGAGCCCCGCTAGGGTCGCCGGCAGCATGCCGGCGGCGTTCAGGCACGGGATGACGATGTCGAGGCGCTGCTCCATGGGACGGAGTATCGCATGCGAAAGCCGCCGGACGCACGGGCGCCGGCGGCATCGTCGGGATCAGGGGAACCGCGGCTGAATCAGCCTTCCAGCCACTCGAACTGGTGGGGGTCGAGCAGGGTGACGACGGCCAGGGTCTTCAACGTGTGCGGGTCGTCCGCGCGCTTCATCTGGGCGTGCTGGGTGCCCATGCCGTCCTTGCGGATCGCCACCACTTCCCAGACCCCGCCGCCGGGACCGAGCTTGCGGAACATCTGCCCTTCGACGATCTCGCGCTTTCTGCGCATGCCCGTTCTCCAACACCGAGAGGCCGGCGAGCGACGGCGGCCGGCATCCGCATTCAAACACGAAACGCCCCCGGTCTGGCGAGTGTCCGTTATAGGGCGGACACGCATGGCCGCATTTTGTAACCGGCCTGCAACAGCCACCCCTATTGAGCACCCCCGCAGCGCAGCAAAAACTCGTAAGTCCGTCTGGAACAGAACGGCCCAGGTGCGGTTCATTACGGTATGAAGACCGACACCGACGTGCTTCTTTTCGCGACTCGCCTGGTCGATGAGATGGGCGAAGCCGCGGTCCGCATCAGCCGCGTTCGACTCGTCGAACTGACGGCCACCAACAATCTCAGGGCAGCGGCGTTCTGGCGCGACGTGATGCGCGCTTCCGAGCAGTTGCTGGCGCAGCGCTCCCCGGCGATGGTGCCTGGGGCCGCGTCGGCGGCACCGTTGTCCAGGGGACTCACGACCTAGACGCCGATGCCGCAATGCGAAAGAGCCCGGCGGTTTCCCGCCGGGCCCCTCGTTGCGTCCGTATGATACGCTTGCTTGAAGTCTTACTTCACCTGGGCGTACTTGCCGTCGGCGTTCCAGCGGTACCAGACGTAGGCCGGCGTGGTCACGTCGCCCTTGCCGTCGAAGCCGATCGACCCGATGACGGTCGAGAACTTCTCCTTCTGCAGGATCGGGCCGACCTTGCCCACCTCGGTCGAGTTGGCCTTGCGCACGGCGTCGGCCCAGATCTGCAAGGCGGCGTAGGTGTAGAGGGTGTAGCCCTCCGGCTCGTAGCCGGCCTTGCGGAACTTCTCGACCACCGCCTTGGCGTCCGTCATCTCGCGCGGATCCGGACCGAAGGTCATCATGGTGCCCTCGCCGGCCGGACCGGTGATCGACCAGTACTCGTTGGTCACCAGCGCGTCGCCCGACACGATCGGGGCCTTCAGGCCCTGGTCCTTCATCTGGCGGGCGATCAGGCCGGCCTCGGTGTGGTAGCCGCCGATGTAGACGACGTCCACGGCCTCCTGCTTCAGCTTCGAGACCAGCGCCGAGTAGTCCTTTTCACCGGCGGTGTAGGCCTCGTAGAGCTTCTCCTTGGTGCCGGCGCCGTTCAGCGCCTTCTGCGTCTCGTCGGCGAGGCCCTTACCGTAGGCCGACTTGTCGTGCAGGATGGCGACGTTCTTGCCCTTGTACTTCTCGACGAGGTACGCGCCGGCGATCTTGCCCTGCTGGTCGTCACGGCCGCAGACGCGGAAGACGTTCTTGAAGCCCTGCTCGGTCAGCTTCGGGTTGGTCGAGGCCGGGGACATCTGCAGGACGCCCTCCTCGTTGTAGACCTGGCTGGCCGGGATCGAGGAGCCCGAGCAGAAGTGGCCGGCCACAAACTTCACGCCGGCCTTGGCCAGCTGGTTGGCGACGGCCACCGCCTGCTTCGGGTCGCAGGCGTCGTCGCCCACTTCCAGCTTCAGCTTCTGGCCGAGAAGACCGCCGGCGGCGTTGATATCCGCCACGGCCATCTCCATGCCCTTCTTCATCTGCTCGCCGAAGGTGGCGTACTGGCCGGTGATCGGGCCTGCGGTGGCGACGGCGATGTCGGCCTTGGCCGAGGTGGCGCCCAGCGCGGTGGCCGCGACAGCGGCGAGGAGGAGATGCTTGTAGTTCATTATACGGTTCGCTCCCTGTTGTGAGTCACACCCTGAGCCCTGCCGTGGGCCCTTGCCGCCGGCCCCGCTTTGGCGCGAAGTCCGGTGGAATTGCTTCTACTATAGTCCGTCCGCCCTGCGATGCGACACATCGCCTAAGGCCATAGAGGGGTTCATCCGGCGATCCGCGCGCCGATCTTCTCGCGCCAGTCGAACGGGCCCGAGCGCTCGTACAGCCACGGGTACTGCGACACCATGCGGTGCGCCAGCGCCATGCGGTACGACACCCAGGTGATCCCCAGGATCGCCGCCGCGTGCACGACGAAGCCCGGCAGGTGCAGCAGCGGCCCACCGAACAGCGCGAAGACCAGGAAGCGGTCGCCCAGCCCCATCATGAGCGAATAGGCGAACACCATGCCCACCGGCTTCCAGCCCTCCGCCAGCGCTTGGCCGGTGAGGTAGCCGCAGCCGCCGAACACCAGCAGCGTCAGCCCGATGAACACGGGCAGCGAGGATCCGAAAACGGCGTCCATCAATGGCCTCCTTCGAGATAGGCGGCGCGGACTTCCGGATCGGCCAGCAGCTGCGCGCCGGTGCCGCTCATGGTGATGCGGCCGGTCACCATGACGTAGCCGCGGTGGGCGAGCTTCAGCGCGTGGAAGGCGTTCTGTTCGACCATGAAGACGGTCATCTTCTGCTCGCGGTTGATCTCCTTGATGACCTGGAAGATCTGCTTCACCACCAGCGGCGCCAGACCGAGCGACGGCTCGTCAAGCAACAGCAGGCGCGGCTGGCTCATCAGCGCCCGGCCGATGGCGAGCATCTGCTGCTCGCCGCCGGACATGGTGCCGGCGCGCTGGTGCATGCGTTCCTTCAGGCGCGGGAACAGGTGGAACACCCGCTCCAGCTCGCGCTCGAAGCTGCCCGGCTGCGCGGTGATGGAGCCCATCTGCAGGTTCTCCAGCACCGACATGCGCGGGAAGATGCGCCGGCCCTCGGGCGACTGGGCGATGCCGCGCCGCACGATCTCGTAGGTCGGCAGCTTGGTGATTTCCTCGCCCTCGAAGGTGATGCGGCCCTGCCGCGCCTGCGGCGTGCCGCAGATGGTCATCAGCAGCGTCGACTTCCCCGCGCCGTTGGCGCCGATCAGCGTGACGATCTCGCCCTCGTTGATGTCCACGTCCACGCCCTTCAACGCCTCGATGGCGCCGTAATAGGTGTGGACCCCGGATACCTTGAGCATGCTCATGCTCCCTCCCCGGCCCGGTGGGCGGCGTCTGACGTTTGGGGGGGCGGCACGTCCTTGGCGATCTCAGGCGGCAGGTCTTCGCTCTCCTCCTCGCCGAGGTAGGCGCGGATCACCGCCGGGTCGTTCTTCACCT
>NZ_LGQZ01000182.1 GCF_003116015.1 Azospirillum sp. TSO22-1 | reverse complement strand
CGTCGTGCTGCTGCGCGTCAAGGCCGAGATCATCGGCCGCAAGGTGCAGACGCTGCGCTTCTCCGAGGCGCGCGGCTGACGGCTTGCTTTCGATCAAAGCGTACGGCCAAGTTATGCCATACGCAGTGGAGATGATTTGGGGCACCGAACAAACGGGAGCAGCTGAGCGCCATGACAGATTTCTTCGCGATGGGCGGCTACGCCGCGTATGTCTGGCCCGCCTACGCCGTGGCGGCGCTGATGATGCTCACCGTGCTCGCATCGACGCTGCGCGGCCTGCGGGCACGCGAAGCGACGCTGAAGGCGCTGGAGGGCAGCCGCCCGGCGCGCCGGCGCGAGCGCCGTACGGCCGTCCTGGCCGAACCGAACGCCGTCTGACCCCACCACCACACCGTCGAGCCGGAACCGAGGTGCGGCGTCCGCCGCGCCCCGGTGCCGCTTTTGCCGTTTCGGAAAGGAAGGTTCCATGAAGGACGCGACCGTCGCGCCGCTCGAATGGACCGAGGCGCACGCCGTCGGCGATCCGGAGATCGACGAGCAGCACCAGCAGCTCTTCGAGCTGTACAACCGTGCGCTCCACGCCCTGCGGACGAACCCGGGGCAGCTGACGCCGGGGGCGGTGCTGCAGGCGTTGATCGATTACACCGACTACCACTTCGCCACCGAAGAGGCGGTGATGGCCAGCACCGGCTATCCTGGCCGCGCCGAGCATGTGCGCGAGCATAAGGCGCTGCTGACGGTGGTGTCGGACCTGGTGGCGCGGGTGGAGGCGGATCCGCGGATGCTGTCCGACGTGGTCGGTCTGCTGCGCGTGTGGATCCAGGGGCACGTGCTGTGCTCGGACCGGGAACTGGGGGCCTTCCTGAGGGGAAGGTAAATTCCCCTCTCCCGTCCCGGGAGAGGGAGGGGCCCGCTCGGAACGAGCGGGAGGGTGAGGGTAAATCCTAGGATCCTTGAGCTCACCCTCACCCGGCCGCCTGCGGCGGCCACCCTCTCCCGGGGCGGGAGAGGGATTTAGCCTCTCACCGTCCGCAGGAAGCGTTCCACCTCGGTGCGCAGCAGGCCGGACTGTTCGGTCACGCCGTGCGAGGCGGACAGCACGTTCTCCGCCGCGCTCTCGGCATCGCTCGCCACCGTGCTGACCTTGGCGATGTTGGCCGAGACCTCGACGGTGCTCGCCACCGCCACCTGCGTGCTGCGGGCGATCTCCAGCGTCGCGGTGTGCTGCTGCACCACCGCCGCCGCGATGTCCGCCGCCACCTCGTCGATGCGGCCGATGATCGCGCCGATGTCGGTCATCGCCGCCGTCGCGTCGCCGGTCGCCGCCTGGACCGAGGCGATCAGGTGGCGGATCTCGTCCGCCGCCTTGGCCGTCTGGTTGGCCAGCGCCTTCACTTCGCTCGCCACCACGGCGAAGCCCTTGCCGGCCTCGCCGGCCGAGGCCGCCTCGATGGTGGCGTTGAGCGCCAGGATGTTGGTCTGGCCGGCGATGCGGTGGATCAGGCTGACCGCCTCGCCGATCTTCTGCGCCGCGCTGTTGAGCGACTGCACGTTCGCCTGGCTGGAGTTGGCGCGATCCACCGCGGCGCGGGCGATGCTGGTGGACTGCGAGACCTTGGCGTTGATCTGCTCGATGGAGGCGGCGAGGCTCTCGGCGGCGCAGGCGGCGGTCTGCACGCTGCGCGTCGCCTCCTCGGCGGCACCCGCCACCACGCCGGACAGCTGGCTGGTCTGGTCGGCGGTCTGCGCCATGGACTGCGCGGTGTACTCCAGCTCGGTCGAGGAGTTGGCGACCGTCTCGACCACCTGGTTCACGCTGGCCTCGAAGCGGTCGGCGAGCTGCTGCATCATCTGCCGCTTCTCGACCTCGGCACGGGCGTCGTGTTCCTTCTGCTCCTGCTCCAGGCGGCGCATGGCGATGGTGTTGTCCTTGAACACCTCGACCGCGCGGGCCATGCCGCCGATCTCGTCGCCGCGCGCGGTGCCGGGGACATCGGCCTCCAGGTCGCCGTGCGTCAGGCGGTCCATGGCGCCGGTCAGGCGCTGGATCGGGCGGCTCATCAGCGTGCCGACGCCCAGCCCGGCCAGCAGCGTCAGCACCGCCGCGCCCAGGCCCATCAGCAGCAGCTGCAGTTCGAGCTGGTTGATGGTGGCGAACAGCTCGCTCTCCGGCAGCAGCACCAGCGACGACCAGTGCAGCCCGGGGAAGTCGTTGGCGCCGTCGGAGTGCGCGTAGCCCAGCGCCTGCGCGCTGCCCTTCATGGGGTGCGGCGACTGGGTGGCGCCGCTCTCGCCCTTGAGGACCCTGGCGACCGGCTCGGCGCCGGATTCCTGCCACGGCGCCTTACCGAGCGCCGCCGGGTCGCGGCGGGTGGCGCCCTTGGCGCGGGCCTCCGGGTCGAAGGCGGCCAGCGTGCGGCCCTTCTGGTCGAGCAGCACGATCTCCGTCCCCGGCATGCCGCCGGCGGAGAGGTGCTGGTAGGCGGTGGCGACGATGTCGTCCACCACGCCGAAGTCGGCGAAGTTGACCCACACGGCGATCGGCTTGCCGTCCTTGTCGCGCACCGGGGCGGCGAAGGCCAGGCTGTAGCCGTCGGAACCATGCAGTTTGGCAACCTCCGGCACGAAGGCCGGCGGCTCCACCACCGTGCCGGTCAGGCCGTTGCGGCCCTGCAGGAATTCGCCGGCCACCGCCTTCTTCAGCCAGGCGGCGTCCTTGAACTGGTGGTCGTAGAGCCAAAGCGTGTCGAGCGGCTTGCCGGCGCCGTCGATGTTCGGCACCGCCAGCACCTTGCCCTGCGGATCGACCAGCGCCATCAGCGTGTAGACGCCGTAGACGCGCATGTAGGCGTTCATGGCGTCGGTCAGCGGGTTCGGGTAGTCGGGCGTGTTGTAGTACGCCTTGACCTGGGTGGCGCGGTTGAGCGCGAAGGCCTGCACGTCGGCGTAGCGCTGCAGCAGGTTGCGGTCGATGGTCTCGGTGATCTGCACGGCGGCGTCGCCGGCGCGCTGGAGGCCCATGGCGCGGAACTGCCCCTCGCTGCCGACGACGCTGATGAAGCCGCCGACCGCCGGCATCGCCGCGAACACCAGCAGCCAGCCGGTCATCTTGACGCGGATGCCGCCCAGCAGCTTGCGCAGAACTCCGGTGCGCATGGCCGTACCCTCCAATTCGATCAGTCGGGGGCATGTCTGCAAAATCCGGTGCAGTTTTCGGGACGCCGGGAAAAATTCCGGAGGTGTGGGAATACGCGGGCATGCGGGTGCGGGTGCGTGCGGGGAGGCCCCTCCCATTCCCGGGAATGGCGGCCGGCACTTCCCGCCATCGGGAAGCGGCGGGCCGCTGCGGCGCGGATCGGCGGGGTTGCGGCTCTGGCCCATCGCTTGCACAGTTGGGAGCACCACCGCAATTCCGCCCATCGCGAGAGCCACACTATGAAGACCTTCGCTTCCGCCCTGCTGCTGACCGGCCTGTTCGCCGGCGCCGCCACCCCCGCGCTGGCCCTGGACAGCTACAAGCTCGACCCGGCGCACGTCAGCGTCGTGTTCAAGGTCAACCACCTCGGCTACTCGAACCTGTGGGGCCGCTTCAACGCGGTGTCGGGCGCCTTCGCGCTCGATCCGGCGGATCCGGCCGCCAGCAAGGTCGAGGTCGTCATCAAGACCGAGAGCGTCGACACCAACCACCAGAAGCGCGACGACCACCTGCGCTCGCCCGACTACCTGAACTCGGTCGAATTCCCGGAGATGAAGTTCGTCAGCACCAAGGTCGAGAAGACCGGCGACAAGGCCGCCAAGGTGCACGGCAACCTCACCATGCTGGGCGTCACCAAGGCGGTGGTGCTGGACGCGGTGCTGAACAACGCCGGCGCCCATCCCTTCCGCAAGGAGGTGCAGATGGCCGGCCTGTCGGCGACCACCAGGATCAAGCGTTCGGATTTCGGCCTGAGCTACTCGGTTCCGGCCATCGGCGACGACCTCGAGCTGTTCCTCGAGATCGAAGGCGTCAAGCAGTAAGTCCCCGTTACCGGTTCGTTGTTCTCCTCCCAAGCAAGCCGACTTCGCGGGCCCATGGCGACATGGGCCCATTTTCTTGTCCGGCCTCAGTCGCGCGTGCGGTAGAGCAGGTAGCCGCGCGCCAGATCCGGCGGCAGCCCCAGCGGCTCCAGCCACGGCGGCGGGGCGCTGCGGTGCAGGCGGGTCAGCAGCGCGCCGGGGTTCCGGGCGAAGAAGCCGCGCAGGTAGGGCGCCTCGCGCCGGCACAGCAGGATCAGGCCGATGCCGCGCCGCCGTGCCGTCGCCTCGGCGGCGCGCGGGTCGGGCTGCGTCATGATCGCCTGCAGGTCGAGGATGCTGGAGGCCGCGCGGTGGTAGGGGCCGGCCAGCGTCGGGCGGCCGGTCTTGTAGGCGACCTCCGGTCCCTGGAACAGCGCGGTGAGGACGGTCCCCCGCGCCGGCAGCGTGCGCAGCGGCGGCGCGATGTCGGAGTATTCGCACAGCGGGCGGTTGCCGTAGCCGGCGTTGGGGAACCAGGTCGGCGCGATGATCCCCGCCGCCACCGCCGGGCCGGAGGCGAACAGCAGAGCCGCCGGCGCCCAGGCCCAGGCGCGCCGCCGGGCCGCCGCGACGGCGAGCAGCGCCCAGGGCACCGCCGCGAAGGCCTGGAGAAACAGCGTCACCCGGGCGGCGTGCAGGGTCAGCAGGAGGGCGACGAGCAGGTAGGGGATCATCATGGTGGCGGGCGCCATCCCGCGCGAGCGCATCGCGAGCGCCGCGCACCCGGCCAGCGCCAGCACCGAGGCCCAGACGTCGAAGAAGAACGAGTAGGCGGTCTGCGGACTGTCCGGCAACAATGACGCCTCGCCCTCGACCAGCGCCAGGATGGCCTGTCGGGCGACCGGGTCGACAGCGGCGTAGCCGCCCTGGAGCAGTATCGGGAACGCCGCGACCAGCAGCGCGCTGCCCACCGCCAGCAGGCCGGCGGCTGGCCGGAAGCCCGCCCACCACTGCGACAGCCACCCCACCGCCAGCGGCATGGCGACCACCGCCATCTGCAGGGCCGAGAGCCGGTCGGGCTCGACCGCCAGCCAGTCGGAGGGCGGGCGCTCCACCGCCATGCCCACGGCCATCACCGCCAGCACCGCCCCGGCGAAGGGAACCAGCCGCGCGCCGCCGCGGTCGGCGATGACCAGCGCGCACACCGCCGGCAGGAAGACGATCAGCCCCTCCGGCGTCGCCCACACCGCCAGCCCGCAGGCCGCCCCGGCGAGCAGCGTCTCGCGCCGGCGCACCGCCGCGACCAGTGTGGCGCGCAGCAGCCCCGCCTGCACGGCGACGGCGAGGAAGGCCTCCAGCGCGTGGTGGTCGGCGCGGCCGACGCCGGAGTTGATGGTGACGTTGCGCGCCAGCACCAGCGCCAGCATGCCGAAGCCGACGCCCCACCACGGCACCAGCCCGCGCAGGCCGCGCGCCAGCGCCAGCAGGGCGAACACCTCCATCACCGGGGCGAAGAACAGCCCGGCCTGGAACAGCGCCCGCTCGAAGCCGAGCAACGGCGCCAGCAGCGCGCCGGCGGCGAGCAGCAGGTAATCGACGACGTGGCCCCAGTGCACGTCCAGCCCTTCGGGCGGCGCCATGGCGGGCAGGCGGGTGTCGTGCGGCGAGGCGCCCTCCCACAGCGCCTGGACGCGCAGCAGGCGGGTGTAGCTGTCGGCGTCGGTCTGGTGGGCGAAGACGCCGTTGGACAGCGCCGGCAGCACGTCGGTCAGCACCAGCACGGCGTTCGCCGCCGCCACCAGCAGCACCGCGGCGAGCAGCCAGGGCAGCCGCTCACGCACGTTTGGCGAGCCCCGGCAGCGCCGCGGCGACCGTGGCCAGCACGGCGGGCCAGTCGCCGGGGTGCCTCTGGCGGAACAGGCGGGCCGAGGGGTACCATGGGGTGTCGGCGCGCTCCAGCCCCCAGCGCCAGTCCGGCGCCGTCGGCAGCAGCACCCACACCGGCACGCCGAGCGCCCCGGCGAGGTGGGCCGGCGCGGTGTCGACCGAGATCACGAGGTCGAGCCCGGCCATCGCCGCCGCGGTGTCCGCGAAGTCGGTGACGGTCGCGCCGAGGTCGGGGACGCCGGGCAGGTCCTTCGCCGCGGGGCCGACCTGCAGGGAGACGAAATCGATGTCCGGCGCGCCGCGCACGAGGCCGGCGAAGAGGCCGGCGGGGATCGAGCGGTTGGCGTCGTTGCGGTGGCCGGCCGCACCCGCCCACACCAGACCGACCCGGCACCGCTCGCCGCGTGCGGCGGTCGGCGCGGTCAGGTAGGCGGGCGTCGCGGCGTCCTCGGGCGCGAGGCGCAGCAAGTGCGGCAGGCTCATCAGCGCGGCGTGATAGTCGGTGCGCGGCGGAGTATCGGTGCGGGACACCACCTGCCGCACGCCCGGCAGGCCCCGGAGCAGGCGGACCAGCGGCGGCTGGACGTGCAGCACCACCTCCATGCCGAGCGCGGCGACGCGGCCGGCGAAGCGGGCGAACTGGATGGTGTCGCCCAGGCCCTGCTCGCCGAACAGCAGGATGCTGCGGCCGGGCTTCGGCTTGCCGTTCCAGGGCTGGGAGGCGCGATAGACGGGCAGGGGCTCGCCGCCGCTGCGCTTCCAGCGCCATTCGTACGCGGCGAAGCCGCCCGCCCAGTCGCCGGTCAGCAGCTTCAGCAGCGCGAGGTTCCAGTGCGCGTCGGCGTGGGTTGGGTTCTGCGCCACGGCGTCCTGGTAGGCCGCCATCGCGTCGGCGAATGAACCCAGATCCTCGTGCAGCGTGCCGATGTTGTAGTGCACCGTCGCCATCGCCGGGCACAGGTCGCGCGCCTTGCCGTAGGCGGCCAGCGCGTCGGCGGTGCGGCCCTGGTCCTGGCGCAGGCTGCCCAGGTTGTTCCAGGCGGCGACGTTGTCGGGATCCAGGTCGGCGGCCTTCAGGAAGCTGGCCTCCGCCTCGGCCAGCCGGCCGCGGGTCTGATGCAGGTTGCCCAGCTCGATGTGCGGGCCGGGGTCGCCGGGCAGGAGCCGTGCCGCCCCGGTCAGCGCGGCGGCGGCCTCGTCGTCGCGGCCGAGCGCCGCCAGGCTGGTGCCGCGGCGGGTCAGCGCCTCGCCGTCGTCCATGCCATCCAGGGCGGCGAGGGCGTCGGCGGGGCGGCCCTGCGCGGCCAGGGCGTCGGCCAGCTTGAGGCGCGGCTTGGCGGCGTCGGGGCGCAGGCCCAGCGCCCGGCGGAGCGACGCCTCGGCGTCGGCCGGGCGCCCCTGGGCGAGCAGGACGAGGCCCATGGTGACGTGTGCCTCGTAATGGTCCTTCTTCAGCGCGATGGACTGGCGCAGCGCCGCCGCCGCCTGATCCGGCTGGCCGAGGTCGTACAGCACCGCGCCGAGGTTGGCGTGCACCTCCGCCCATTTCGGGTTGAAGCGCAGGGCGTGGCGGATGAAGTCCACCGCGAGGTCGCCGTTGCCGCGCTTGTGCTCGACCAGACCCATCAGGTGCAGGGCGTCGGGGTGTTTGGGCTGGAGGCGCAGGACCAGCGCGTAGCCCTCCGCCGCCGCGTCGAGGCGGCCGGCCTGGTGGTGGGCGATGGCGGCGTGCAGGGTGTCGGCGACGGTCACGGGTGGCCTCCGCAGCGGATGCGGGTCAATTCAACAGGATTTCGGCGGGCGTCTGCCGCAACAAATGACGGCGGAAGGCGACCTGGAAGTCGGTGCCGACGCGGCTCCAGGCGTTGGCGTCGTCGGTCAGCGGCGCCAGCCCGGCCAGCGTGGCGTCGTCGGCGGCGATGACGCGGCCGTCGCGCAGCGCCCGCACGAACACCGGCCGCAAATCGTCCGGCACGTCGTCGGTGCCCACCGCGCGGCGGTCGAGGGGCGCGGTGCGGCTGGCCAGCAGGTAGCCGTTGCTCAGCTCCGCCTCGGTGTCCTCGGGCAGGAACAGCACGCGGCCGAACACGCGGGTCATGGTGGCGATCAGCAGCCGCTGCGACAGCGGGTTGCCGGTGGCGAAGAAGGTGTTGGCGGCGAGCGCGCCGCCCGGCGTCAGGCAGTTCGCGAGGTCGGTCATGAACTCCAGCGTCACCAGATGCTCGGGCATGCCGTCGCCGTTGAAGAGATCGACCAGCACGACGTCGTAGGGCTCGGCGCAGCGGCGCACGAAGGTGCGGGCGTCCTCGGTGTGCACGCCCACCGCCCCGGCGCGGAAGCCGAAGAAGCGGCCGGCCAGTTCGACCACCTTGGGGTCGATCTCCACCACGTCCACCGCGACGCCGCGGGCCGCCAGCGCCATCGGCACGAACCCGGCGCCGAGGCCGAGCACCAGCGCCCGCTTCGGCGCCGGCACGGCGCTCAGCGCCAGCTTCTCCAGCGCGTAGGCGAACAGGGCGTCGGAGCGGCCGTCGGCGGCCATGGCGTTCTGCACCAGCCCGTCGCGCAGCAGGGCGCGCACCGGCGCCGCGTTCCCCTGGTCGACGATGCTCACCACCTTGAGCCCACCAAAGGCGGAGGGCGCCTCGGCCAGCACCGTCCAGCTGTTGCCGTCGCCGTCGCGGGCGGTGCGGACGCCGCCGGCCCGCCCCTCGGCCAGCAGCCCGGCGGAGGCCAGTCCGACGCCGCTCAGCGCGGCGAGCGCCAGCCAGTGCCGACGCGCCAGCGGCCCGTCGCCGCGGCGGCGCAGCAGCCCGGTCAGCGACAGCGCCGCGGCCAGCAGCAGCACCGCGTCGCGGTTGCCGACGGTGGGGATGATGAGGAAGGCGCAGACCAGCACGCCGGCCAGCGAGCCGATGGTGCTGACGAAGAACACCCAGCCGGAGCCGCCGTCGTCGCCTGCCGCCGCGTCGCGGCTCAGCGCCACCAGCAGCGGGTTGAGCGCGGAGAGCAGCAGCAGCGGTCCCGACAGCAGGATCAGGCAGGCGATGAAGCTGCCGCCCAGCAGGTGCCACAGCGCCAGCGGCCGGAAGACCGCCGGGTAGATCCAGCAGGCGGCGACCAGCCACAGCGCCGACAGCCCCGGCGCCAGCTGGAACGCGAGGTCGAGCCTCGGCCGCGCCCACACGCGGGTCAGCCGGCCGCCGGCCGCGTAGCCCAGCGCCAGGAACAGCAGGGTGATCGACAGGATGCTGGTCCAGATGAAGAGACTGACGCCGAAGTACGGCGTCATGATGCGCGACGCGATCAGCTGGAGCGCCAGGATCGTCCCGCCGGTCAGGAAGATGATGAGCGGCCGCATGCCCCAGTCACCCGGCCGTCGGCGCTGCTGCGATGGTGTCGTCCATGGGGGCCTCCGCGCGGTCGTGTGCGCGCGGAGACATGCAAGCGGTGCGCCGGCCGGGTGGAACAGTTTGGAACACCGTGGAACAGTGTGCGGAGGCTGTTCAGTTCGCTCCCTCCGGTCTGTGCACAGGCGCCGGCCTTTTGTGACTATGATCCTATACGATCATGGCGCGTCTGACAAGCGGGCGCGACAGGGCAGTCGCTTGAAAGCTCCTCCTTTGATGGCCGGTGAGAGCCCTTGTCCGTTTTGATATGCCATCGTTAACCAGCAACAACTTTCCGTCATCCCCGCGAAGGCGGGGATCCATACGTTTCATGGCCTCTCGCTTTGGGAATTATGGATCCCCGCCTTCGCGGGGATGACGATGAGAAGCGGGGATGACGATGAGAAGAAGTGTGCGCCGACCCGGTACAGCCTCAATCCACCGCCCCTGCGCTGTCCGGCCGTTCCGCGATCTGGATCGCGGGGAGGCCGCGGGACAGCGCGGCGACGTAGGTCTGCGTGCTGCGCGGCAGCTTCTGGCGGCCGGCCAGCACCGCCTCGTAGCATTTCGGCCCGCAGTTGTAGGCGGCGAGATAGCCGGGGGAGCCGAAGCGGTCGTAGAGGGCGCGCAGGTACGCGGTGCCGGCCAGGATGTTGTCGCGCGGGTCGGCCGGGTTGCGGCCCAGGCCGTGCCGGCCGCTCATGCCGCGGTAGGTGTCGCGGGTCACCTGCATCAGCCCGACGGCGCTGCCGTTGCGGGCCTCGGCGCGGCCGCCGCTCTCGCGGCGGATCACCGCCTGGATCACCGGCTCGGGAATGCCGAAGCGCAGGCTGGCCTCGCGGACCAGCGGCGACCACGGGTCGGTCGAGGGCTTGGGCGCCGGGACCGCGATCACCGCGGGCACGGGCCGCAGCGGCGCGTCGAGGCGGGAGGCGGGGAGGGTCTGCGCGCAGGCCGTCAGGGCCGCGCCGCACGCCAGGGTCAGCGCGATGCGCCGGAGCCGCACTGGCGAGGAAAAGATCGCGTACATCGCATCACCGGAGTGAACGTGCTTGCGTGAAGCACAAATGCCACTCCTGCCTTTGCAAGGCAGAGGCCAGAACGGCGCCGCTGAGGACGGCGCCGTTTCTGGTTCAGGAATGCGGATTTTCTTGAGTTTTGGGGCGGTTATTCCCGGAAGCGGGAACGTGGCCGCAGACGATTACTTTGGTTTGTTGCCGCAGCAATCGGGCGATACAACGACTGTGCGGGTCTCGCCGTTCAGGCCGGGGAACTCGACGAACAGCGCGGCGATCAGCGGCGGCACCACCTCGGGCAGGTTGCGGTTGACGCCCTCGCTGTAGGCGCGGGCCTCGAACAGCTTGACCGGCTGCGCGGCCTTCTTGCGGGTGTCGGTGACGCTCAGCTCGACCCAGCGGGTGAAGACGGTGAAGCTCTGGATGTCGTTGGTGACCGGCGGGACGTAGCAGTCGAACGGCGGCATCACGCGCGCGCAGTTCTGCCGCTGCCAGTAGGT
Organism: Azospirillum sp. TSO22-1; assembly: GCF_003116015.1. Classification (GTDB taxonomy): domain Bacteria; phylum Pseudomonadota; class Alphaproteobacteria; order Azospirillales; family Azospirillaceae; genus Azospirillum. Next base: position 7,316 of record NZ_LGQZ01000182.1, on the reverse strand, counting down.
GTCGCGTCCGAACAGCGGCGTGCTGACCAGCTCCGAGCGGCCGTTGTCGACCCCGTAGCGGAACTCGACCAGCAGGTCGGCCGGCTTGCCGGGGGTGACCGGCTTGTAGCCGGCGGACACCATCTGGCTGGCCACGGTGCCGGCGTAGGTGTCGAACTCGACGCCGCCCTTCTGGTCCTGCTGCGGCTGGATGGCGAAGGTCTCGCCGGCCGGCGGCAGGTCGCGGTGGAAGCGGGTGATGGTGGCCGAGAAGTTCTGCGTCCCGCACCCGGTGACGGTGAGCGCGAACAGGAGCAGGAGGGCTTTCTTCATCATCGGGGGTCTCGCTGGAGCGGAAGCCTTATCGGCAGTGTGCCCGTTCGGCGGGGCGCGGGGAACGGCAGAATGCGGCGAAGTCGGCGGCGGGAAGCGGCTTGCTGAAGTAGTAGCCCTGGCCCTGGTCGCAGCCGTCGAACAGCAGCATGTCCAGGTGGCCGTAGGTCTCGATGCCCTCGGCGACGACGCGCAGGCCCAGGTGGTGCGCCATGGTGATGATGGCGCGCGGGATGGCGCTGCCGGTGGCCTGCCGGTCCAACTCGCGGATGAAGCTGCGGTCGATCTTCACCGTGGTCACCGGCAGCCGCTGCACGTAGCTGAGGCTGGAATAACCGGTGCCGAAATCGTCGATGGCGAGGTCGAGGCCCATGTCGCGCAGCGCCTGCATGGTGCGGATCGAGCGGCCGGTGTCGTCCAGCGCGATGCTCTCGGTCAGCTCCAGCTCCAGATGGCGGGGCGGCAGGCCGGTGCGCTCCAGCGCGCGCTGCACCTGCCTCTCGAACAGGTCGCTGCGGAACTGCCAGGCGGAGATGTTGACGGCCACCTGCACGTCGCCCATCCCCTGCTCGACCCAGGTGCGGGTCTGCGCGCAGGCGCTCTCCAGCACCCAGTTGCCGATGGGGACGATCAGGCCGCACGCCTCGGCCACCGCGATGAACTCGTCGGGCGGCACCAGGCCGCGCGTCGGGTGCTGCCAGCGCACCAGCGCCTCCATGCCGACGACGCGCAGGCTCTCCAGGTCGATCTTCGGCTGGTAGTGCAGGCGCAGCTCGTCGCGCTCCAGGGCGTGGTGCAGCTCGGTCTCGATGGTGAAGGCGCGGCGGGCGCGCTGCTCCTGCCCGCCGGTGGCGATGTGGACCGTGTTGCGGCCGGCCCGCTTGGCCGCGTGCAGGGCGCAGCCGGCGGCCTGCAGGATGGCGTCGGCGTCGGCTGGGGCGTCGGCGGTGCCGGGCTGGAGGGCGACGCCCATGCTGGCGGTCAGGTAGATCTCCTGCCCGTCCACGTCGGCCGGCCGGGCGAGGGAGTCGAGGATGGCCGCGGCGAGCGCCTGCAGCGCCTTGGCGTCGCCGGCGTCGGGCAGGAGCACGGCGAACTCGTCGCCGACCAGGCGGGCGACCGTTCCGTCCGCCGGAACGCATTCGCGGATCCGGTGCGCGGCGATGCGCAGGATCTCGTCGCCGACCGTCAACCCGAAGGTGTCGTTGAGCACCCGGAAGCGGTCGAGCCCGACGACCGCCACCGCCGGCACCTGTCCGGCCGCGCGGGCGCGGCGCACCGCGTCGCCCAGCGTCTCGATCAGCTGGCCGCGGTCGGGCAGACCGGTCAGCGCGTCGTGCGTCCAGCGGTGCCGCAGGCGGCCGGCCTGCCGGTCGGCCGGGGCGGTGTCGCCGTACACCGCGGCGTGGTGGGTGAAGCGCCCCTCGGCGTCGGTGATGGGGATCGGCTCCGGCGTCGCCTCGAACACCTTGCCGGCCAGCGCCTCCCGTTCGCGGGACAGGGCGAGCGCCGCGTTCTTCTCGCGCAGCAGGGCGGCCAGCTCCCCGGCGGCGCCGTGCTCGATGGCGGCGAGGAGGTCGGCGACCGAGAGCAGGCCGACCAGCGTGCCGGACTCGTCCAGCACGCCCAGCTGGCGGATGCGCTTCCCGGCTGGCAGCGACGTGGCGCCGTCCAGTCCGTGGATGAGCCGTTCGACCGTGATTTCCGGAGGCTGCACCGTGATTCTCCAAGCCGGGTCGGCGCGGGTCTCCGCTGCAACACCCGGGCCAACGATTTCGGCCAGGGGATTCCCATCGGGGATGCTTGAAACATCCCGAATCCGGGAGGGGGCTTCCCGCATTCAAGACGTTCGCGCGCTTTCACACCGCCCGAAAGGGGGAATTCCGGTCCTTCAGGCTCTGGCAGGCTCTGGCACGGGGCATGCACATCCGCACCGGCAGGACACCAAAGACCAGAACGGCTTGGAGGAGTGACTACAATGAAACGCCTATCGTTCGTTCGCGCAGCTACGCTGATGGCGGCGACGGCTGCGGTCGTAACGGGTCTGTTCGCGGCGTTTTCGGGCTCCGCCGACGCCGCCGGCCTGACGGGTATCCGCAACACGAAGCACAATCTGTCGAAGGACGGTCCGGGTATCAACAAGACCACGGACGTCGGCGAGATCTGCGTGTTCTGCCACACCCCGCACGGCTCGTCCTCGACGGCGGCGGCGCCCCTGTGGAACAAGAAGGTCGCCGACCCGGCGTCCTTCTCCGGCAAGATGTACAACTCGCAGACCTTCGACGCGGTCGACACGGTCGGCTTCATCAGCTCGTCGGTGTCGCTCGCCTGCCTGAGCTGCCATGACGGCTCGCAGGCCATGGACACGGTGCTGAACGCGCCGGGGTCGGGCGGCTACAACGCCAACGGCGCGACCTTCGCCGGCGGCTGGCAGGGCGCCAATCAGACCGCCGGCAAGATGACCGGCCTGGCCTGCCTGATGTGCGACGGCGACCTGAAGAACGACCACCCGGTCGGCATGGAATACGCCAAGTGGCAGGGCAACACCGGCGCCAACCTGGACGCCGACTTCAACCAGGCCAGCAAGATCGTCAAGGGCGGCAACAACATCTGGTACGTCGAGTCCGGTGCGGCCTCGCTCGACCCGGCGGCCCGCGACAAGCAGGACATGTTCCTCTACACCCGCAACGTCAACGGCACGGACAAGCCGTACGTCGAGTGCGCCAGCTGCCACGACCCGCACTCCGACAACGCGACCTTCCTGCGCATCCCGAACACGAACAGCCAAGTGTGCCTGACCTGCCATACCAAGTAGGCCGCGCCCTTCAGTACGTGTCCTGACATCCGGCCGGACGGCATCCCGCCGCCCGGCCGGAATCAGAAAGGAAATCCAATGAAGCACGGTCTGCTTCTGGCAACCTGGATCGCCTCCGCGGCGGTCCTGTTGCCGACTTCGGTCCCGGCCCAGGGCATTGAACGCTCGCCCGAGGCGGTCATCGCCAAGGTCAACGCCGAACCAATCACCCTGATGGAACTGGAAACCGTGCTGTCGCGTTCGGCGCGGGCGTCGTTCTATCACGGCCAGGTCAGCCCCGAGCGTCTGGCCGAACTGCGCCAGAAGGTGCTGGGCGAGATCATCACCGAGCGTCTGGTCCTGGCCGAGGCCCGCAAGCGCGGCATCGCGCCGGACGAAGCGGCCGTCGAGGCGCGCATCGCCGCCTTCGAGCAGCAGTACAAGGACAGCCCGCAGTGGCCGCAGATCCGCGAGCAGGCGCTGCCGCAGCTGCGCGCCAAGATGCGCGAGAACAGCCTGCGCGCCCGCCTGGAGGCGCAGGCCCGCGAGGTGCCGGCGCCGACCGAGGCGCAGCTCAAGGCCTTCTACGACAAGAACATCCCCTCCTTCACCGAGCCGCAGCGCACCCGCGTGTCGGCGATCCTGCTGAAGGTCGACCCGTCCGCGCCGCGCGCCACCTGGGACGCCGCCAAGCAGGAGGCCGAGCGCATCCGCGCCCGCCTGCTGAAGGGCGAGTCCTTCGCCGATCTGGCGGCCATGCACTCCGCCGACCCGTCGTCGAAGAACGGCGGCGACATGGGCTATCTGCACCGCGGCATGCTGGCCGGCGAGGTCGAGGAGTCGCTCGACAAGCTGCCGGTGGGCGAGCTGTCGGAGCCGATCCTGATGCTGCAGGGCTACGGCGTCTTCAAGATGACCGAGCGCAAGGCGCCGCAGGTCCGCAAGCTCGACGAGGTGCGCGAGCGCGCCGCCGAGCTGTACCGCCGCAACACCGGCGAGAAGCGCTGGACCGAGATGACCGAAAAGCTCCGCCGCGAGGCGAAGATCTGGATCGACGAGCCCTTCAAGCCGAAGCAGTCCGCCGCCCGGAACTGAGCGCGGTGGTCTCGCCTAGGGGGCATGAACCATGCGCCCTCTCCTGCACAGCGGCTGCATCGTCCTCGCCGCCATCCTTGCCCGCAGCGCCGCCGCCGAAGACCTGATTTCGGGCTTCGAATGGCCGGCGCTGAGCTGGAGCGGCGCGACGACCTACTCGCTCTCCTCGGCCCGCGCGGCGGGCGAGAGCAGCCGCACCATGCGGCAGGCGGTCACGCAGACCCTGGAGGGCGCCACCTACATCTATGCCCCCTGGCTGGCGGGGGTGACCGGCACGATGAACGTGACCAAGGCGGTGGGCAGCTCGCCGGGCGCCAGCGAAAGCTCGCTGATGCTGACCGGCAGCGCCGCGCTGAGCATCCTGCCGCGCAGCCTGTACCCGGTCGAGATCACCTACAACCGCACCAACAGCTCGCTGAGCTTCGGCACCAACAACCCGGCCGACGTCTCCGGCGACACGCTGTCGATCCAGTCGCGCATCCTGTCCTTCGACCGGACGACCATCGGCACCACCATCAACGTCTCGCGCATGCGCTCCGACGACGGCTTCCAGGAGAGCTACAAGGAAGCCGACGTCAACGTGAACCGCTCGTTCGACAAGGACGACCTGAACGTCCGGCTCACCTACCGCGACCGCGACTTCACCCGCCCGGACGGCGACAACGAGCTGGGCCGCTCGGCCAGCTTCTCGTGGCGCTACCGCTCGGTGCCGTTCATCGACGTCACCACCGAGAGCGTGACGACGATCCGCCACACCACCCTCGACAGCACCAGCTACAGCGAGCGCAGCCTGGTCTTCCAGGGCGTGTCGACCGCGCTGTGGCGGCCGAAGGAACTGCCGGAGCTGGGCGTCTCGCTGGCGACGCGCACCTACAGCGAGAACGGCGAGGCGGTCTACCGCGACACCAACCAGCGCCTACAGAACGTCTACCAGACCGCCTTCGTCGATCTGGCGGCGAGCTACCTGTTCGCCCCGCGCCTGATCGGCAACATCGGCGTCGATGGCGGCTACGACCAGCGCCGGCAGCAGACGCTGGCCGCGGTGGCCTCGGGCAACTCGGCCATCCGCTACGGCGGGCGCACCAACCTGACCTACTCGTCGCCGACCGAGCAGATCATGGGCGTCGATTGGAACTGGAGCACCTCGGCCGGCGTCACCTACCGCTACTCCAGCTTCGGCACCACCCACACCGAGACGGTCAACGCCAGCCACGGCGGCCGCTACGCGCTGGAACTGCCGTTCCTGGAGACGCCGCTGCAGCTCAGCGTCAACCAGTCGGTCGGCACCGGCTATTCCGACGCCGGCTACCTGTTCAGCCTCGGCCACGCGGTCTCGCTGGGCCGCACGGCGCGCGAGGGCAAGAACTGGGACTACGCGCAGATCTCCATCAACGACACGCGCGCCTTCGGCACCGCGGCCACCGACGGCCAGCTGTTGAACATCATGTTCACCCGGGGCTACGACCCCGACCGCTTCACCAGCCTGAGCGGCACCATCACCTACCAGATCGCCCGCTTCCGCTCGGCCACCGGCGAGGCGGTCGCCACCGACACCCTCGGCGGCAACATCAGCTTCCGCATGATGAACGTCTTCGGCATGGACCGGCTGAACTTCACCTCCGACCTGTCGCTGGAGCCGCCGTCGATGTTCCGTTCAGAGCGCTCCTACTTCTCCGCCTACCGGCGCGAGGAGGACGTCGGCTACGGCACGCAGCGCTGGACCAACCGCCTCGACTACACGATCGGCAAGCTGCGCACGAGCCTGATCGCCCGCATCATGAACACCCCCAAGGGACTCGGCGAGAGCCTCTTTTTCCAATTGGGGAGAGCGTACTGACCGCTTTTCCCGTTTTTGGCAAGCGGGCCCGGACGGCGGCGGCGGCGGCGGCGGAATCCAGGGTTTCCAAGGCATCCACAATTCGGCTCGGGTCTTGCAATGGGGTGCTCCGGGGCGCGAATGCCCGTTCGCCCAGGAGTTCGTTATGCTGAGAAGGTTCCTTGCCAAATGGCGTCTCGCCGCGGCGCTGCTGGTCGTGGCGGTCGCCGGCGTCCTGGCCACCGCCGAGATCAACGAGGCGAAAGCCGAGTACGGTGACGTCCTCATCAACAACTATTCGGACGCGGCCGGCATGCGGCCCGCCGTGTTCCCGCACTGGTTCCACCGCATCCGCTTCCGCTGCAAGGTGTGCCACGGCGACCTCGGCTTCCAGTTCAAGGCCGGCGGCAACGACATCACCATGCTGAAGATCTTCGACGGCCAGTTCTGCGGCGCCTGCCACAACGGGCAGATCGCCTGGTCGGTGGAGAACTGCACGCTCTGCCATTCCGGCAAGCCCAACACGCCGACGAAGGTGCACAACAGCACCATCGACCGCCTGGTGACGCCGCCCAGCAAGGCCGGCCAGACCCCCGCGGGAGGTGCCAAATGAGCCGCATGCATACCCTGGGCGCGCTCGGCGCCGCTCTGGTGCTGAGCCTGTCCCTCGCCGTTGCCCCGGCCGAGGCGCAGGACGGCGCCAACAAGTTCAACCGCCTGATGAAGTCGTCGGTCGAGAGCAACGCGCCGCCGACGAGCGACGGCCTCCACGACGCCACCAACGCCGGCACCGGCGCCCTGCAGCCGCCCAAGGAAGCCTTCGGCGAGCTGCCCAAGGGCAACTCCGGCAACAAGATCGACTGGGTGAAGGCGCTGCGCTCCGGCGCGGTGTTTCCGCGCGTCGACAAGGAAGGCACCAAGACGCCGAAGCAGACGATGGACCTCGACATCATCCGCGAGGTGAAGGGCTCGATGCCCGACGTCGTCTACCCGCACCTGGCGCACACCGAGTGGCTGGACTGCGCGCAGTGCCACCCGAAGATCTTCGTGCCCAAGAAGGGCGGCAACCCGATCAGCATGGCCGCCATCCTGATGGGCCAGTACTGCGGCGTCTGCCACGGCAAGGTGGCGTTCCCGGTTTCGGAATGCTCCAAGTGCCATTCCAAGCCGAAGTCGAACGCCAAGATGCCCACGTCGCACGCCTCGCGCGACAGCGCGGACGAGCCTGCCCCGGTGGTGACTCCCGCCGCCGCCGCGGCCGCCCCGCCGCCGGCCCCGGCCGTTGCCGCCGCCCCGGCC
>NZ_LGQZ01000002.1 GCF_003116015.1 Azospirillum sp. TSO22-1 | reverse complement strand
AGTTGAAGCCGAGGTCCTCGCGGATGGTGCGGGCGACCTCCGACACGCGCACCCGCAGCATCACCTGGGTGCCGCCGGTGACCGTCAGGCGGTTCAGCACCTCGCTGTTCTCGCCGCCGGCGTAGCGCTGGGCGAGGCGTCGGGCGTCCTCCGCCTCGGCCGCGCTGGCGACGCTGCCGGACAGCACCAGAGCCCCTTCCGACGCCGTGACCTTGAGCTGCCGGTTGGGGAAGCGCTCGCGCAGCGCGCGCTCCAGCCCGCTGAGGTTCTGGGTGACGGTGACGCGGCGGTTGAGCAGCACCTGCTCGCCGCTGTTGACGGCGATCAGCGAGGTCTCGCCCGGCTTCTTGCCAAACAGATAGACCATGGTCGGCGACATGACCTGGAGGTCGGCGATGTCCGGGTTGGCGATGAAGACGCTGGACGCCGGCTGCGGCAGCCTCACCATCTGCCCCTTGTCCTGCTCGATACGCAACGGCGCTCCGTCCTGCGCCCGGGCGAACCCGGCCCAGACGAACAGCAGCATCAACACACAGCACAGGACACGACGCGTCATGGGATCGACCACCGGGATCAACGGGAGAAGGTGACTTCCGCGGAAGAGGAACCGCGGATCACCTGAACTTTTACCACTCCGGCGGGGCTTTCGCTCGGCGAACTTTCTGGGACCGACGGCGCGGCGGGAGCGGTGACCGCGCCGGACACCGCGAGGCTGAGGTCGCGGTCCCAGGTGATGGTGTGCGCCGGGCGCATCATCGCGTCCGGGGCGGCGTCGGTGGCGGTGACCGCCAGCCCCTCGGCCGCGGCCATCTGCAGGCGCTCGGCATCGGGCACGCCAAGGCTGCGCAGGGAGAGCGACAGGCGCCCCATCTCGGCCGCCAGCGCCACCGCCTCGGCCTGGCGCGGCGTGACCTCCAGGGTGGCGAGCTGCGCCGGCTTGGCCTCGCCCTTCTGGTCGTTGACGCGTTGGTCGAGCGCCAGCACGCGCACGTCCGCGAGCACCGTCTCGCTCGCGCGGCGCTCGCGCTCCTGCCCCTCCTCCTTGACCGCCTGGGTGAGGATCAGGTCGACACGGTCGCCCGGGAAGATGAAGCCGGCGATGCCGGTGACGCCGTTGATGGCGACGCTGACCGCGCGGTTGCCGGGGCTCAGCACCGCCGCCAGGAAGCCGCGGTCACCCGGCTTCACCAGCCGCCCCTCGACCACCGGCTCGCCGGCGCGCAGGCCGTTGCGCACGACGGCGCCGGTGAACTCCTCGGCGTGACGCTGGCCCTCGACCATGTAGGTGCCGGCCACCCCGTCATCCTCCGGCCACGCCCGCCAGCGCAGCTGCGACGGCTGCACCAGCGTGCCGGCCGGCAGGTCCGACGCCGCCACCAGCACGCGCAACGTCTTCGGGGCCGGCGGCGCCTGCACCGCGGCGACCGGCGCCGGCTGCTGCACCAGCGCGCGGGTCAGCTGCACCGTCACGCCGGCGATGCCGAGGGCGAGCACCAGGAGGATGATCTTGCGGACGGACATGGCACGACCTCTTTACGCGGAAAACGCCGCGGAGCCCGGGGCTCGCGGCGTTGCACACGCTGGAGCGGCGAAAGCCGCGGGATCGCCGGCGGGCAGCGGCGGCGCCCTGCGCCCGCCGCTCCCGTGCGTCGCCCCGGCGGTCAGCCCCTTCAATTCGCCCCTGCGGGGCTACCGGACCGACCGGCTGATCAAGGAGTCTTGGGCTTCAGGCCGGTGTCGACGCTGGTCAGGATGGTGTTGATCTTGTCGCCGATACCGCCGCTGAAGCCGGCGACCACGACGGCGACCATGGCGAGCAGCAGCGCGTATTCGATCGCGGTAGCGCCGGACTCGTCCTTCATCAGCGAACGGATCTGGGAGAGCATGGAAACCTCCATTGGGGCGAATGTTGTTGATTTTGCCGTTGTTCGCGAGTGTTCATAGCGATCGGCCACACCGTGATTAGATAACAAAGTTATTAACGAAAGATTAAGCCGGAGCATTTGCGTTAGAAAATCTGTGGCAATCCAAGTAAAACCATTTCCGCCTTCTTTTTATCTTCTTTTTATCACGGAATGCGGAAAGGATTTTTTCAGGCTTTCACCGCAACATGCCGCCGCTTTAAAGCTGGATCCGCCTGATTTTTCCGCGGAGGTCACCGACAATATAGTTCTAATTTCGAAGCATTTTTGCGGCAATGCAGCGACAAACCGGTCGCAGCTTCCCAGCACTGTGTTAGTAATGAAACGTATGTTATTTGGCTTGAACAGACCTGGAGAATCGCCGTACGGTAATACGCAAGTCGGCCAGGTGAGGTTGACGAGCAATACGGCGCTGAAAGCGATTACCCCGCGACTCGGGGATTGACCGCAACGGTGACTGAGAGTCCAACGATGAGCATGTACTATCCATGCCCGCTAGGGCAGCCGGCCCGCCCCTCGCCGGCCCGCCGCTTGGCGTTCGCGGCCCTGCTGCTGCTGCTGCTTCCGCTGGCCGGGGCCGTCGGCTACGGCGCGGACGCGGTGCGCGGCTACATGGTGCAGGCCCGGCTGACGCGCGCGGTGGACGAGGCGGCGCTGGCCGGCGGCCGCGTGCTGTTCGACAACCAACGCGACGGCCATATCCGCAAGTTCTTCGCCACCGCCTTCCCCACCGGCTTCCTGGGCGCCGAGCCGGCGCCGCTGGCCATCGCCGACAACCCCACGGACGGGACGCTGACGGTGCGCGGCACGGCGGTGGTGCGCTCCGGCCTGCTGCGGCTGCTGGGCTTCCAGGACTTCACGCTGGAGGCGCGCTCGGTGGTGCGCCGCGCCAGCCGCAACGGCGACGTCACAGCGGTGGTCCGCCGCACCGCCATCTGATCCCAGGCACGAGTCGGACAGAAAAACGGCGGTGTCCGTGGGGATGCCGCCTTCTCACTTGCGTCGTGTGCGGTCACACGAACGGCCGTACGGTCGCCCGGGACAACACGCGCGCGTGCCGATTGTTTGCCGTGGGAAGACGAGCGCGGGCAGATCAGGGCGTATCGACGACCGCGGCGATGACTTCGGCCCGCCACGGCTTGGGCACGAAGGGGTAGCCGGCGACCTGCTCCTCCCCGACATAGCCGGAGGTGAGCACCACGCGGATGTCGGGGCGCAGCCTGGCGATCTCCTGCGCCAGCTGGGTGCCGTCCATGCCGGGCATCCGCACGTCGGCCAACACGAGGCGGATCTGCGGCTTCTCCTCGAGCAGGCGCAGGGCGTCGGCACCGTTGTAGGCACCGTAGGTGCGCAGCCCCAGATCCACGAACAGGTCGACCCCGGTGGCGCGCACCAGCGGGTCGTCCTCGACCACCAGCACCGCCCAGTTCCGGCCCCCGCCCGCGTTCATCGACTGACCCATGATATTCGATCCGAAACCAACCTTGGATTGGAAGCACCGTCTCCGGTGCATCACTGGTTGGAAGTATTAGCACAATGGCGTCTGGCGCTCGACATGACATAGGTTAAGGTCGCCGGCTCCCGCCACCCGGCGCGACGCCCTCAAGCCTACGCTTCCGGAGAGGGTATGGGATACCACCTTCGGCCGGGAGGCGGCTAATCGGCGGCCAGCGGCTCGACCGCGCCGAGCCACGGGCGCTCCAGGCTGGGGCGGCCGAAGTGCCAGCCCTGCAGCAGCCGCACCCCCTCGCGCCGCAACGCCGTAGCCTGCGTCTCGTCCTCGACGCACTCGGCCACGGTGGTCAGGCCGAAGCCGCGGGCCAACCCGACCAGAGTGCGTATGAACAGCAGCGCCTCGGCGCTGTCATGCATGTCGCGCACGAAGGCGCCGTCGATCTTGACGATGTCCACCGGCAGAGCGCGCAGGTGCTGGTAGGAGATGTAGCCCGCCCCGAAGTCGTCGAGCGCCACCCGGCAGCCCATCGTGCGCACCGCGGCGACGAAGCGCGCGGCCTCGTCCAGGTCCTCGATCACCGCGGTCTCGGTGATCTCGACGATCAGGCGGCTGGCGATCTCCGGCCGGTCGGCGAGCATGCCCTGCAACGCGGCGAGCCACGTCCGGTCGCCGGTCGTCTCGGCCGAGACGTTGAGCGACAGCTGCACCTCGTCGTGGGCGCGCAGTTCGCGCAGCGCCATGCCCAGCGTGTGGTGATCGACCCGCCGCGCCATCCCCAAGCGCTCGACCGCCGGCACGAACTGCCCGGCCGGCAGCACCGACCCGCCGTCGCCGTCCATGCGCAGCAGGCACTCGAAGAAGTCCACCCCGCCGGACGAATCGACCACGGGCTGGAAGGCGAAGCGCAGGCTATCGCTCATCAGCGCGGCCTTGACCCGCTGGCCGATGGCGAGGCTGGCGCGCAGCGCGCTCTGCTGCAGGCTGGTGGCGTGGTGCGGCCAGAAACAGTCGCGGCCCTGGCGCTTGGCCTCGTGCAGCGCGGTGTCGGCGCGGGTCATCGCCTCCTCGACGCTGCCGGCGTCGCGCCCGGCGACGATGCCGCCGACCGACACCGTGGCGTGGATCGGCCCGGCCGGGGAGGCGATCGGCCCGGCCCGCACCGCCGCCAGCAGCTTCTCGGCGACGGCGGGCATGTGCTCCTCCGGGCAGTGCGGCAGCACCACGCCGAAGATGTCGCCGCCGCCCCGCCCGACGGTGTCGCCCGGTCGCACCACCGCGGCGAGGCGGCGCGCCACCTCCACCACCACCGCGTCGGCGGCGGCGTGGCCCAGCGCCTCGTTGACCAGCCCCAGCTTGTCGATGCCCACCGCCAGATACACGGCCGAGCGCTCGAACCGACCGGCGGCGACCAGCGCCTGGTGCAGCGAATCGCGCAGGCGGTTGAGGTTGACCAGCCCGGTCATCGGGTCGAAGTGCGCCTGCTGCTCCAGTTCGACCTCGTAGGCCTTGCGGCCGTCGATGGTGCGCAGCATGCCGTACAGCCGCACCGGCGTGCCGTCGGCCGCGCGCTCCACCCGCCCGCGGTCGTGCACCCAACGCTGGGCGCCGTCGGCCAGCCGCAGCCGGTAGTCCACGTCGAAGGGCGTGTCATGGTCGATGTGGCGCGACAGCACGCGGCGGCGGCGGGCACGGTCGTCGTCACGGATGCACCGGCGCAGCTCCTCGCCGTTGCCCACCGGATCGCCGCCGAACAGACACCGCGCGTCGCCGGCCCAGGTGATGGTGTCCGCCGCGAAGTCCCAGCAGTAGCCGACGTCGCCGGCCGCGGCGACCGCGGCGGCCATGATCGACTGGTCTTCGGCGTGTCCACTCATGCTCCGGCCCTCGCCGTCCGGGATACCGCCACACGGCCCGCCGGACAGCCTTCTGCTCCTTGGGAAGCTAGCCGCGCTTCCTTTAAACCGGATTAACGTAAAATGCTGCCGAGCGCAGGGTCATGCGGGCACGCCGACGAACCGTTACGCGGAAATTAACGTTTCGGGAACCCTGCGCGCGTAAGCTTCCGGCAGACCAACCTGTGACCTTTTGCCCCGTGACCAGCATCGCCGCCATCCCGCCGCCCTCAGCCTACGTTCGGAGCAGCGCTCCGACCGGGACGCTGAAGCTGCGCCAGATGCTGGAATCCGATGCGATCGCGGTGCGGCCGATCCAGCCGATCCCCGACGAGGACCGGCGCCTGCGCGACCCCAGGGTCGACGAATCGCAGCAGACCTCCGAGGACGCGGTCCGCCGCGGCTCCGGCGCCTCCGGCGATGCGGTGCGCAGCCGCGCGCCCGGCTCCGCCACCGAGGCCGGCCAGCCGCGCGCCGAGAGCGGCGTCCGCGCCGAGGCCGCGCCGCCGCCCCCACCGCAGCAGCAAGCCGCGGCGAGCCCGAGCACCGGGTTCCTCACCCAGAGCATCGCGCAGGAAGCCATCGGCAGCGGCCTGCACATCGAGCCCTGGGCCGCCGCCCTTGGCGCTTACCGCCGCGCCGCTGCCGCGCCGCGCGAGTCGCTGGTCAGCAACGTCTCGGTCTGAACGGAATAGTCCCGCGACCGGCAGCGTTCATCCAGAACAAGCCTCTTTCTGGAGCGCTCCGATGCACACCCGGTTGCTGGCTGCGGCGGCAGCCATCCTGTTCACCGCCATCACCCCCTCGCTGGCCCAGGCGCACGACCACAACGGATGGGGTGGCGGCTGGGGCGGCGGCCGCGGCTATATGCGGGAACTGCGCGAGGCGTGCGACTGGGGCAACCGGCGGGCCTGCGTCCGCCTCGGCCGCGAGATCGAGCAGCGCCGCGAGGCGCGCCGCCAGTGGGCGCCCCCGCCGCCGCCGCCGTGGGCCCGCGATCCGTGGCGTGACCAGCGCTGGGATCCGTACCGTCGGCCATGGTGAGGCCCCGGCACCTGTCCGGGCGGGAGAGGGCTTCCCTCCCTTTGCGCCGTTGCGAGGCCTATGACCGAAGGCTTAAGTGCAGCGTGTCGCCGCTTCTCCGCACAGAGCTTTTTGCGTCATGGCCGAACACGACGTCGTCGCCTCCTCGCCTTCGAGACCGCGCTGCCAACACTGCGGCGACCTGATCCTGCCCGGCCAGGCACGCTGGGCCGGCGATCCGCAGGGGCATGCCTGGCACTACGCCTGCGCCGAGAAGGCGAACAAGACGACGCGCCAGCCGCCATTGTCGCAGGGACGGCCGAGCGCGTGGTGGCAGCGGTAGGAAAACGGACTAATCGTCCCCGTACAGTTGCTCCTGCTGGTAGGCCTGCAGCCCGATCCGCTGGATGAGGTCGAGTTGGGTTTCCAGCCAGTCGATGTGCTCCTCGGTGTCGTCGAGGATGCTCACCAGGATCTCGCGGCTCTGGTAGTCCTTGATGGCCTCGCAGTCGGCGATGGCCGTCTGGAGGTTACCGCGGTTGCCGGACTCGATGCCGAGGTCGGCGGTCAGCATCTCCACCAGATCCTCGCCGATCTTCAACTTGTGCAGGTCCTGGAGGTTGGGCAGGCCTTCAAGGAACAGGATACGCTCGATCAGCTTGTCGGCGTGCTTCATCTCGCCGATGGATTCCTCGTAGACCTTGTGGGCGATGCGCTTGAGCCCCCAGTTCTTCAGCATGCGCGCATGCAAGTAATACTGGTTGATGGCGGTCAACTCATTCGTGAGTATGGTGTTGAGGTGCCGGATGACTGTCGGATCGCCCTTCATCGATGCCTCCCGTCTGAGCCCTGCGAGTCCAATCTAGGTCGCCGCGGCGCCGGTCAAGCCGCGCCACGCAAAAAGCCGCACCTCTTGCATGGTCACCCCGTGGGAACGTGCAGCAGCGCCAGCGGGAAGCGGTCCAGCAGCGCGGTCAGCGGCAGCCGGCCGTCAGGCGGCAGGCCGACGGTGCGGCCGGTGAAGACATCCACCGGCGCCGCTGTCTCCAGCAGTTCGGGCAGCATCAACGCGGTGTCGCCCCAGACCTCGGCCGGCGGCAGCGGCACCGCCACGCCCTGCATCAGCGGCAGCGTCAGGCGCGGCGCCACGGCCAGCGCGAAGCCGTCGCCGGCCCGGCGCAGGAAGGCGACCACCCGCTCGGCGTGGTCGCCCACCGCCTCCACCGGGCGGTAGTCGCCGGCGGCGAACAGCGCCGCCTCGCGCTTGCGCAGGTCCAGGGTGCGGGCGACGACGAACTGCTTGATGCGGCCATCGCGCCAGCCGTCGATCAGGCGCGCGACCTCCGGTGCGTCGGTCAGCGCCGTGTGGCGGGCGGCGTAGTCCACCGGACGGCGGTTGTCGGGATCGACGAGGCTGAGATCCCAGAAGTCGGTCCCCTGGTAGATGTCCGGCACGCCCGGCGCGGTCAGCTTCAACAGCGCCTGCGACAGGCCGTTGAGCGCGCCGACCGGCGCCACCGTCTCCAGCAGGTCCATCAGCTCGGCCAGGAAGGTGGCGCTGCGCTCGGGATCGAGCACGCCCTGGACGAAGCGCGTCAGCGCCTCCTCGTAGTCGGCGTTGGGCGCGGTCCAGGAGGAGCGCACCTTGGCCTCGCGCACCGCCTTGGTCATATAGGCGCGGATGCGCTCGCAGAAATCCTTCAGACCCTCGCCCGTCGGCCAGCCGAGGTCGAGCGGCCACGCGCCGACCAGGGTCTGGTACAGCATGTACTCGTCGTTGCGGCCGGGCGCGGCGAGGCCGTCGATCTCCCGCTTCTTGAAGCGATTCATGCGCTGCCAGCGGCGCACCCGCTGTTCCCACAGCTCCGGCATCTCGGACAGCACGCAGATGCGGGCGCGGGTGTCCTCGCCGCGCTTGTGGTCGTGGGTGGCGGTGGCCAGCAGGTTGAAGGGGAAGCGCTTGAGGCGCTCCTGGTTCACATGGTGGAAGGCCGACGGGCTGGTGCCCCACCGGCTCGGCTCGCCGCCCACCTCGTTCAGCGCGACGAGGCGGAAGTAGCGGTAGAACACCGTGTCCTCCAGCGACTTCGCCATCACCGGGCCGGTGAACTGCTGGAACTTCATGGCGATGGCGACGACGTCCGCCGGCCTGTAGCCGTGCCGGCCGCGGCCCGTCCCCTCCTGCTCGCGCGCGAGGTCGGTGGTCAGCACGCCATGCAGGAAGTCGTACACCGAGGCGTCGGCGGCGCCGGCCAGCTTGCGGGCGCGGGCGACCGCCCAGTCCAGGTACTTGCGGTCCCCCTCGTCCACCCGGTCGGCCGTCACGTAGGTGCGGTAGACCGGCAGGCAGGCGGCGACGTCCACCAGGGCGCGGCGGATGCCGGTGAAGGTGAAGTCGCGGGTGTTCCAGCTCTCCTGCGCCAGCCGGTGGATCTGCGAGGCGAGCACGTGCAGCTCGCTCGCCAGGCTGGACAGCATCACCTTGCGCTTGGTCTCGACGACCATCTTCCCGAAATCGACCTCGCGGCGGATGAAGCCGTGGTAGGTCCGGGTCATCGCCTCTTCGGCGGCCGGATCGACGAACAGGCCGCCAACGAGGTTCATGAACTCGTAGCCGGTGGTGCCGGCGACCGGCCAGTCCGCGCGCAGGGTCTCGTGGTGCGCCAGGATCTTCTCCACCACCACGTAGAACGGCTGCTTGAGCCGCACGCCGGGCGGGTCGAGCGCCGAGGCGCCGACGTTCAGCGTCAGGTACGCCGCGCGGTCCTGCAACCGCTCGCAATACTCGACCGGGTCGTACAGGCCGTCGATGTGGTCGAGGCGGATGCCCTGCAGCTTGCCCTCGCCGATCAGGCGGAAGACGAGGCGGTGCGCCAGCTCGAACAGCTCCGGCCGTTCGATGCGCAGGCCGGCGAGGTCGTTGATGTCGAAGAAGCGGCGGTAGTTGATCTCGTCCGCCGCGACGCGCCAGAAAGCGACGCGGTAGTGCTGCTCCTCCAGCAGGCGGTGCAGCTCATGGAAGCTGTCCGGCTGGCCGGGGGTGCCGTTGATGTGGGCGACCGCCTGCCCGATGGCGGAAGCGATGCCGGGGTGGGCGGCAACGGTGGCGGCGAGCTGGGCGCGCAGTTCCTCCGCCTCGCGGTGCACGGTCGCCTGGCGCTGCACCGACCGGGGCGTGCTGCCCAAACCGGCGAAGGCGGCGACCAGCGCATCGAGCGCGACGCCCTCGGCCATCAACAGGTCGCGCGCCGCCTTCAGCAGGCGCGGGTAGTTGCGCACGGCTACGGGCAAGCGGTGCGACCAGTACCAGACGCTGAAGGCGCCGCGCTCCGCGTCGAACTTCAATTGCAGCTCGCCGCGTTCCAGCACCGCGCCGTAACGGTCGCCGAGGAAGGGCAGCAGCACCTTGCCGTGCATGCGGGTTTCCGCCGGCTCCCAGTCGATGTCGAAGAACTGCGCGAAGGGCGAGGCCGGCCCCCACTCCAGCACGTCGAGCCACCAGGGGTTGTCGCTGGCGCCGACGCCCATGTGGTTGGGCACGAAGTCGAGGATCAGGCCGATGCCGTGCTCGTGCAGCGCCGCGACGAAGCGGTCGAAGGCGGCTTCGTCGCCGATCTCCGGGTTGACGCGGGTGTGGTCGGTGATGTCGTAGCCGTGCGTCGAGCCCGACCGCGCCATCAGGAACGGCGAGGCGTAGACGTGGCTCACCCCCAGCGCCGCGAAGTACGGCGCCAGCCCGGTCGCTTGACCGAAGGTGAACTCCTTGCTGAACTGCAGGCGGATGGTCGCGCGGGGGACAGCGGGTGCTCCGGTCATGTCACACCGCGCGCGGCCGTGACCGCGGCGGCGAGCGAACGGACACCGCTGTCGGCGGCAATCTCCTCCACCGTCCTGCCCAGACGGCGGCGCCAGTTGGGATGCTGGTTGATGGTGCCCGGCAGGTTGGGCTGCTCGATCTCCCCGAGCGCGTCTTCGATCTGGACCATGACGATTCGCCCCGCTGTGGTGGCGAGATAACGGTGCGCCGCCTCCACCAGTTCCCGGCTGTAGGGCTGCCCGCCATCGTCGGTGGGATAGGAGGCCGGCTTCACCCCCTCGCGCGCGAGCGCCTGCAGCAGCCGCCAGCGGTCGACGCCGCGGTCCCAGGCATCCTTGTCCTGCGCCTCCTTGCCCGGATAGAGGTCGAGGCGCGTGCGCCACTCCAGGTCGTGGCCGGTCCAGAAGCCCTTGAAGGTGGCGAGGTCGTGCGTGGTGATGGTCACCATGGCGTCCGCCGGATAGGCGCCAGGCGGCAGGAAGCCACCGTCCGAGGCGCGCTCGAAGTACAGCACGCGGTAGCTGAGGATCCCCGCCGCCTGCATGGCCGGGCGGAAGCCCTCGGGCACCGTTCCCAAGTCCTCGCCGATGACGATGCAATTCTGCCGGCGCGATTCCAGCGCGATGATCCGCCGCAGGTCCTCGAACGGGTACTCGACGTAGGCGCCGTCGCCGCCGTCGGAGGGGATCCAGAACAGGTGCTTCAGCGCCATGACGTGGTCGATGCGCAACGCACCGGCGTGGCGCATGTTGGCGCGCACCATGCGGATGAACGGTTCGTACGCCGCCTCGCGCAGCGCCACCGGTGAGAACGGGGCGAGGCCCCAGTTCTGCCCCTTCATGTTGAACTGGTCCGGGGGTGCCCCGACGTTGGCGCCCTGCACCAGCACCTGGGGATCGGCCCAGGAGGCCGCCCCGCCAGGGTGCCCGGCAACCGCGAGGTCGCGGTAGAAGCCGAGGGCGAGGCCGGCCTTTCTGCCGCGGATCGCCGCCTGCTCCAGCTGGCGGTCGGCCTCCCACTGCAGGTATTCGAAGAACTCGACGCGCTCGGCGTGGTCGCGCGCGAAGTCGGCGACGGCGCCGCTGTCGGGAGAGCGGTACTCCTCCGGCCAGGTCTGCCATTGCCAGCGGTTCGGGTCGGCAGAGTAGAAGTGCTCGTGCAGCGCGTCGAACAGGGCGTGGCGGCGCAGATCCCCGCTCATCTCCCGCTGGAAGGCGCGGAATGCCTGTCCGCGCGGGCTGACATCGCCCTCCTTCAGGTGGTTGGCGTGGAAATAGGCGTGCAGCGTCCGCAGGACCGGCAGCTTGAGCCGCGCCACCGCCGGGTAGTCCACCAGCTCCGCCGCCCGCGCCGCCGCGAGGTCGCGCTGGAAGGCCTCCTGCGCGATGGCCTCCTGCGCGGCCGGCGCGTCGGCGAGGTCGGGCACCGCCTCCACGTCGATGTAGAGGACGTTGAGGAAGGTGCGGCTCGACGGCGAATAGGGGCCGAAATGGTGCGGGTCGGCCGGGAACAGCGCGTGCAGCGGGTTGAGCCCGACCAGCCCGGCGCCGAGCCCGCCCGCCGCCTCGGCGAAGCGCGCAAGGTCGTCGAAGTCGCCCATGCCCCAGTCGTCGGCGCTCTTGAGCGAATAGACCTGCACGCCAATGCCCCAGGTGCGCCCATCGGGCACCACGTCCTGCGGCATCACGCAGCGCTCCGGCGCCACGATCAGCCGGACCGCGCCCGACAGCGCGCCGCCCAGCCCGCGCGGGCGCACCTCGACGGTCAGCGTGTGGTAGCCGAGCGGCAGCCGGCGCGGCAGCGCCAGAGTGCGCCGCTCGAACCTCAGCCCGTCCAGCGCAACATTCGCCGCGACCGGCAGGCTGCCGAAGCCGGCCTCCCCACGCTGCTCCGCGCCGCCCTCCTCGGCGAGCGTCCAGATCAGCGTGGCGTCCTCCAGCCCGGCGGGGGCGCTGACGGGCACCGACAGCTCCGCGCCCTCGTCCAGCACCAGGACCGGCGGCAGCATGGTGCGCCAGGGGCGTTCCTCGACCGTGCGGAGGCTTTGGGCGATGGCCTCGTCGGAGCCGACGTCCAGCCCCATGGCCGAGATCAGCGCCACCTGCGTCTCGCGGGAGGTCTCGCGCCGGTTGCCCCAGATGTCGTGGTAGAAGGGCTCGATACCGACACGCTCGGCCAGCCGGTCCAGGTCGCTCATTCGCTCGTGTCTCCCCCGAAGCGCGTCTTGTTGGCGAGAGGATCGCGCGTCCACGCCGTTCCGTCCAGCGCCGCGCCGCCGCGCATGACAACAGGGGACATGCCGTCGGGATCCGGCGGCGCAGCCGCCTCGGAAGACGTACGACCGGAGACGGGCAGCTACGACGCCTTCGCCTCTTCGCCGCCCTCCGCCGCAGCCTTGGCGGCTTCGGCGGCCTTGGCCTGGGCGAGCTGTTCCAGCCGGCTGCGGTAGCCGGCCACCGCCGCCTCGACCTCGCGCACCATGGCGTCGAGCGGGCGGTCGGGGTCGGAGGCCTGCAGCAACTCATGCGACAGGATGACGGTGCGCTCCACCCCGCCGCCGTCGACAGTGCCGGCCTCGGCCTTGGCGCGGATCAGCTCGGCCAGTTGGCGGAGCGCGCGGGCCGCGGCCTTGGCCGCGGTGGTGTCGCGGTCGTCGGGCAGGCGGCGCACCAGTTCGTCCACCACCGCGGGGACGCGGGCGAGATGATCCAACGCCATGCGGTCGGGCGGCGCGGCGAGCAGACCGGTGCGGGCGAACTCCACCAGAAAGGCGGCCTGCACGGCAGAGCGCAGCACCTTCTGCTCGCTGACCTGCCGCACCGCGGTGGCCATCAACTGGCGGACGTGGCCGGTGTCCCAGCGGCCCATGGCCTTCAGCTTCAGCGTGTTGGGCACGTCGAGCAGCGGGATCTGCGCGCCCTCACGCGGCGACTTGCGGCGGTCCGGGCCGGTGTAGTCGGCGGTGACGACGAAGCCCTTGCGCTCACGGATCAGCGTGCCGATGCGGTCCAACACCTGCTTGGGCGAGACCGGCTTGACCAGCAGATCGTCGGCGCCCGAGTTGGTCACCCGCATCAGCAGCACCGGCGTCGGCTGCCACGTGGTGACGATCAGCCCGGCGAAGGGGTTGGGCGTGTTGGCGTCGTTGCGGACGGTGCGGACCAGCTTGAACGCCTCCGCCTCGGCCTCCTCGCCGTCGGCGTCGATCAGCACGAGGTCGGGCGTGCCGCCGGTCAGGCGCACCGCCGCTTCCTTGAAGCTGGAGAGCGTCTCGATCTTCTTGATGCCCAGGCGGCCGAGCACGTCGCGCATCAGCCGCAGGCTGTTGGGCTGGGTATCGACGATCGCCGCGTCGACCTGGGAGAAATCATAGTCGGGCATGACCCCGACCTTAGCACAATCGGGCGTGGCGGCTACCGGGCAACGTCGCCGCGGTCGGGAGATTCCACCAGCACGAAGACCAGCGCCGTGCGGCCGTCCACCGGGAGCGGCTTGCCGGACAGCACCATGCGCCCGTCGCCCGCCCCGTCCGCCACCCGGGTGTCGAGCACGCAGCGCCAACCGCGCCCGCCCGGCACGTCGGGCAAGGTGAACAGCACCGCGTCCACATGGGCGTTCAGCACGATCAGCAGCACCCCGTCGTCGGCATTCGTGCCGTCCCCGCGCAGGTACTGCCCGGCGTGGCCGTTGAGCAGCAGGCCGATGCAGCGGGCGTGCGTGTTGCGCCACTGCTCGGCGGTCTTCTCGGTGCCCGAGGGGGCGTACCAGGCGATGTCCTTGAGGCCGTCCTCCGACGCCACCCGGCCGTGCAGGAAGACCGGGCGGCGCAGCACCGGGTGCGCCTTGCGCAGCGCGATCAGCCGGCGGACGAAGGCCAGCATGCCGGCCCCCTCCCCGCCCACCCGCGCCCAGTCGAGCCACGTCAGCTCGTTGTCCTGGCAATAGGCGTTGTTGTTGCCGAGCTGGCTGTGCCCGACCTCGTCGCCGGCCAGCATCATCGGCGTGCCCTGCGACAGGAACAGCGTGGCCAGCAGGTTGCGCTTCTGCCGGTCGCGGATGGCGCGGATCTTCGGGTCGTCGGCCGGCCCCTCGACGCCGTAGTTGGACGAGTAGTTGGCGGAGTGGCCGTCGCGGTTGTTCTCGCCGTTGGCCCAGTTGTGCTTCTCGGTGTAGGAGACGAGGTCGTCCAGCGTGAAGCCGTCGTGCGCGGTGACGAAGTTCACCGACGACCACGCCTTGCGCCCGCGCTTCTCGAACAGGTCCGACGAGCCGGCGATGCGCCCCGCCACCTCCGGCAGCATGCCCTCATCGCCGCGCCAGTAGCGGCGCACGCTGTCGCGGTAGCGGTCGTTCCACTCGGCCCAGCCCGGCGGGAAGTTGCCGACCTGATAGCCGCCGGGACCGACGTCCCAAGGCTCGGCGATCAGCTTGACGCCGGCCAGCACCGGATCCTGCCGCACCGCATCGAGGAAGCCGCCGGCCGGATCGAAGCCGTAGCTCTCGCGCCCCAGCACCGTGGCGAGGTCGAAGCGGAAGCCGTCCACCCGCATGTCGGTGACCCAGTAGCGCAGGCTGTCCATCACCATCTGCAGCACGCGCGGATGCGTCAGGTTCAACGTGTTGCCGGTGCCGGTGTCGTCGATGTAGTAGCGCCTGTCGCCCGGCATCAACCGGTAGTAGCTGGCGTTGTCGATGCCGCGGAAGCTGAGCGTGGGGCCGAGGTGGTTGCCCTCGCCCGTGTGGTTGTAGACGACGTCGAGGATGACCTCGATCCCCGCCTCGTGCAGGCGCGAGACCATGGTCTTGAACTCCGACAGGACGCCGGTGGTCATGTAGCGCGGCTCGGGCGCGAAGAAGCCGATGGAGTTGTAGCCCCAGTAATTGTGCAGCCCCTGGATGGTCAGGTGGCGGTCGTCGGTGAAGGCGTGCACCGGCAGCAGCTCGACCGCCGTGATGCCCAGCCCCTTCAGATAGTCGAGCACCGCCGGCGTCGACAGCCCGGCGAAGGTGCCGCGCAGCGGCTTCGGCACGTCGGGGTGGCGCATGGTGAAGCCGCGGGCGTGCGCCTCGTAGATCACCGTGTCGGACCACGGCACCTCCGGCCTGCGGTCGTTGCCCCAGGTGAAGGCGGGGTCGACCACCCGGCACTTGGCCATGATGCGGGCGTTGTCGCGCCGGTCGAAGGACAGGTCCTCGCGCGTCGAGCCCAGGCGGTAGCCGTAATGCGCGTCCGACCAGCGGATGCCGCCGAACAGCGCCTTGGCGTAGGGGTCGAGCAGCAGTTTGTTCGGGTTGAAGCGGTGTCCGTTCGCCGGATCGTACGGCCCGTGCACCCGGTAGCCGTAGAGCTGCCCCGGCCGCGCCTCCGGCAGGTAGCCGTGCCAGACCTCGTCGGTGTGCTCGGGCAGCGCGATGCGTTCCACCTCGCGCTGGCCGGAGGGGTCGAACAGGCACAGCTCCACCTTCTCGGCGTTGGCGGAGAACAGCGCGAAGTTGACGCCGAACCCATCCCAGGTGGCGCCGAGCGGATAGGGCTTGCCGGGCCAGACGGTGGTGCGCTCGGACCCGTTCAAGGGCATCGGGGGTGGCTCCGGGTAGCGGACGGTGAAGCGGCGGAGCCGGCACCATCGGGCGTGTCACACCCCCGCAATAAACGAGAGCACACCTGGGGCGTCAAGGATCCCAGACCCGACCTCCGACCAAAATCATATGACAAAAAGATGATGTACGCCCGATTGATAGGAGGCTATGCCAAACTACTATTCATAAATTGCGGCGAATTCGCCCCGAATGCGTCATCCCTACAGGAGGGTCACCGGCATGGAGCAGAAGGCCTCCGCCGACTCCGCAGCCACCACGCCGACGGTCGCCGCCGAAGCAAAGGCGAAGCCGACCACCGCCACGCGCGTGCGCCTGACGCAGGAGCAGCTGAACGCCGTGGTCGCCCGTCACGAGGCCTTCGCGCGCTCGCGGCCGGGCGGAGCGCGGGCGATCCTCAAACTGTACGACCTGTCGGGGCTGGACCTCTCGGGGCGGGTGCTGGCCGGCGCCGATCTCACCGGCACGCGGCTGGTGGGGACGCGGCTGAACGGGACGGACCTGCAGGGGGCCTCGCTGTTCGGCAGCGACCTGCGCCGGGCGCAGATGGTGCGCGCCAACTTCGGCCGCGCCGACATGCGCGGCGTGCTGCTGCGCGGCGCCATGATGGCGGGATGCAACCTGATGCAGGCCGACCTGCGCAACGGCATGCTGATGAACGCGGCGGGCGGCGACCTGCGGCCGATGGTGCAGATGTCGGCGCAGGCCGACCTGTCGGATGCGGTGCTGGCGCGTTCCAACCTCAGCCAGGCGAAGATCTCCGACAGCTTCGTGCTGCAGACCGACCTGCGCGACACCTGCCTGCGCGGCAGCAAGCTGATGCGCGCCGACCTGCGCAACGCCGACCTCACCGGCTGCGACATGGAGGGCGCCGACCTGTCCGAGGCCAACCTGAGCGGCGCCAAGCTGGAGGGCGCCAACCTCAGCCGCACGGTGATGCGCCACACCAAGCTGGAGGGCGCCAACATGCTCGGCGCCCTGACCGACGGCGTCGACCTGACCACCGCCCGCCTGACCGGCGCCCGCCTGGCCGAGGCCCGCGCGCTGTACGGCGAGGAACTGGCCGAGATCCTGGAACAGCACGACGCCTGGGTCGTCAGCAACGGCAAGAACGGCAAGCGCGCCGACCTGTCGGGCCGCGACCTGTCGGGGCTGGACCTGTCGGGGGTGAACCTGTCGGCGGCGGTGCTGCGCACGGCGAAGATCCGCGCCGCCAACCTGTCCGGCGCCTCGCTGGTGACCGCCGACATGTCGCTGGCCGACCTGCGCGGCGCCACGCTGTTCGAGGCCGACCTGCGCGGCGTCAACCTGCACCGCGCCTCGATGGACGAGGCCGATCTGTCGAGCGCCCGCCTCGGCCCGCTGGTCATCACCGGCGGCCACCAGTGGCCGGCCGACCTGTCGCGCGCCCGCATGCGCAAGACCATCCTGGTCACCGCCGACCTCAGCAAGGCCAAGCTGGCCGGCGCCGACCTGGAGGGCGCCGACCTCAGCGGCGCCCGCCTGAGCGGTGCCAACCTGATGAACGCCATGCTGGCCGACGCCGAACTGGCCGGCGCCCGGATGGACGGCACCGACCTGCGCGGCGCGCAGGGGCTGTAACACACAGCCCCTGCGCGGGGCGAAGCGTCAGCTGCCGAACGGCGCCGGGCGCGGGGTGGCGTCGGCGGAGGGCGGCAGGATCGGCATCATGAAGCGCGGTTGATCGCCGGTCAGCGTCTTCAGAAAGGCGACGATCTTGGCGTTCTCGGTCGCGGTGAACGTCTTGCCGAGCTGGATGCGGCCCATGGTGTCCACGGCCTGGGTCAGCGTCACCGCCTCGCCGTCGTGGAAGTAGGGGTAGGTCAGCTCGACGTTGCGCAGGGTCGGGACCTTGAAGTTGAAGCGGTCGGCCTCGTCCTTGGTGACGGCGACGCGGCCTTCGGCCGGGCTGGTCGCCTTGTAGGCCTCGACCACGCCCATCTTCTGGAACGAGGCGCCGCCGACCGCCGGGCCGTTGTGACAGGCGACGCAGCCGCTGTCCTTGAACAGCTGGTAGCCCTCGACCTCGGCGGGAGCCAGCGCGGTCTTCTCGCCGTTCAGCCAGCGGTCGAAGCGCGAGTTCGGCGTGACCAGCGTCTCCTCGAAGGCGGCGATGGCCTTGGTGACCTTCTCGATATCGACCTTCGGGCTGCCGAACACCGCGTTGAACTCGGAGACGTAGCCGGGGATGGAGGCGAGCACCTCGACCGCCAGCGCGTGGGTGGAGGCCATCTCGCCCGGGTTGGCGATCGGGCCGCCGGCCTGCGCCTTCAGGTCCGCGGCGCGGCCGTCCCAGAACTGCGCGACGTTCATGCTGGAGTTCAGCACGGTGGGCGCGTTGATCGGACCCTTCTGCCAGTTGTGGCCGATCGAGGTCTTCAGGTTGTCGGTGCCGCCCATCGACAGGTTGTGGCACGAGTTGCACGAGATGAACCCGGACTTCGACAGCCGGGTGTCGAAATAGAGCTTCTTGCCGAGTTCGACCAGCGCCGGATCCTGCGGGGCGGCGGCCTTGATCGGCTGGATCGGCTCGTCGCTGGCGGCCTGGGCGGCGGAGACCACGCCGAAGGTGCCGGCGAGCAGCGCGACGACGGATACCACTACGCGCATCGACATCAGGACTCTCCCTTTTCTAGTTCTAAGGTACAGCGTAAATCGCTGGTACCGAACGGGAGCGTCCGCCTGACGCATTGGTAAGACCAGGGTACGTCGTGCCGCGCGACAACTTGCCCCAGGACAAGTGGGCGGTGCCGGATGGGGCGGAGTGTGGGCGGGCTCACAGCCGCGGAGGGGCCCGCGGCTCCAGGCTGCGCGGGTCGGCATCCGCCGGCTCGATCGCACTGGAGGGTACCAGCCCATGATGAGGAAAAGCCAAATCGCCCTGAGCACCGTCGCGTTGGCGGCGGTGCTCGTCGCCGGGCTCGGCATGGTCGGCGGCGCCACGCCGCCGCCCGCGCAGGCCACGGTCGCGGAACGGCCGGCGCCGGTCCTCGCGCCGGCTCCGCCGGCCGACGACGGCAGGCTGAGCGCCACGGGGATGGAGCACGTCCCGGTGTTCAAGTGACCGGAGGGAGGAGCGCCGCGGCCGGGCGCGGCGCTCACTCCATGTCGGGGAGCGCGCGGTAGGCGTCGCGCAGCGCGGCGGACCAGCGCTCGGCGATGCTGCGGAAATACGGGTCGTCCTCGGTGATGCGGCGGCGCAGGTCGATGCGCAGCGAATCGCGGCGGTAGACCAGCAGGTCGATGGGCAGCCCGACCGTCAGGTTGGAGCGCAGGGTCGAGTCCATGGACACCAGCACCAGCTTGACACCGGCCTTCAGGTCGGTGTCGTGGCGGACGACGCGGTCGAGGATCGGCTTGCCGTACTTGTGCTCGCCGATCTGGAAGAAGGGGGTGTCGGCCGTCGCCTCGATGAAGTTGCCGGCCGCGTAGATCTGGAAGAGGCGCGTGCCGTCCCCCTTGATCTGCCCGCCGAGCAGCAGCGACACGTCGAAGGACACGTTGTGCTCGCCCAGCGCCTTGCCGTCCAGCCCGTGCACCTTGCGCACGGCGGCGCCGAGGAGCTGCGCGGCGGCGAACATGTCGGGCACCGAGCCCAGGCTTTGCACCGAGCCGTCCACCTCGACCCCGGAGCGGGCGAAGGCGATCACCGCCTGGCTGATCGCCAGGTTGCCGGCCGACAGGATGACCAGCACCCGGTCGTCGTGCACCTCGGTCACGCACATCTTGGAGAAGGTCGAGATGTGGTCGACGCCGGCGTTGGTCCGGGTGTCGGACAGCAGCACCAGCCCCTCATCCAGGCACAGCCCAACGCAGTACGTCATCGCCCTACCCCCGTTCCGGCGTTATTGAAGATGGGATCACGCCGCGCGGCGGTCTACCGGAGCGCGGCGACGAACCCGGACACCAGATCGAGGATGAGCTCCGGCCGTTCGCGGTGCGGCACGTGGTAGGTGTCCGGGATGATCTCGACCCGCGCCGGGCCGCCGCTGAGCTGCCCGATCAGCTCCGGATGGCGCGTCGTGCCGTACTCGTCGTGGATACCGTGGATGGCCAGCACCGGGCAGGTCACGCGCGGCAGGACGGGTGCCAGGGACCAGTCCGCGAACTCCGGATGGAGCCACGAGTCGGTCCAGGCATCGAGAACCCACCGCGCCTTGTCGCCGTGGTATTTCCGCAGGCGGCCGACCTGGGAATCGTCCTTGAACTGCTCCTTCGCCACCCGGATGGCGTCGAGCGTCCGATCCTCCGGAAAGACCTGAGCGGATTCGGTGATCAGGGCCTCGCAGTCGGCGGGGAACTCCGCCGCGCAATGGACGGCCATGCCGCCGCCGACGCTGTGGCCGAAGGCGATGAAGCGCCGGACGCCGAGCTGCTCACGCAGGGCCGGGAAGAAGGACGGCGCCTCGTCGGCGATGAAGGTCGCGGGATCCAGCGAGTCGGCGCGCGGATCGGAGCGCCCGAACCCGAGCCGGTCGTAGGCGATGACCCGGCGCCCGGTGGCGGCGCTGAGGCCGGCGGGGAAGTCGCGCCACAGCTCGACCGAGCCGAGGGAATCGTGGAAGAGCACGATGGGCCGGTCCGGCGCGACCGCGCGCGCGCCGCCCTCGGGAGTCCAGACCCGGGCGAAGATCCGCCCGCGCGGATGCTCCACCCAAACGTCGTTCGCCATGATGCTGGAGGAGGTGGTGTCGGGCATCCGGTCGCTCTTCGGCAGGGGGACGGCAGTGTCCATGGACGGCGAGGCCGGCGCAAGCCCGGAGGAATGGAACGCTGTGGAACACCGTGGAACAGTGTGCGGGGGCTGTTCAGTTCACGCCCCCCGGCGGGTGCTAAGTCAGCGGGTGCGGCGGGTGTCGACGGTGAGGAAGTCGGGCTGGTCCTCGATGCCGGTCGCGGTCCAGGGGAACTGGCCCTTGGGGCCCTCGGACTCCGGCAGATGGGCGATGAGGGCGACCGGCGGATCGTGCTCGGCGGGCGCCGGCAGCGCGCCGGAGACCGGCTCGACGGGCGTCTCGCGGTCCTGCTCCGGGGTGTCGGGCAGCGGGCGGGAGCGGCCGAGCTGGTTGAAGAAGTCCATCCGGTCGGCCAGCCAGCGCACGGTGGCCATGTCGCCGCTGGAGACGGCGTGGCGGATCTGCTGCGACACCATGTCGGTCAGCGAGCCGAGCTGCGCCCGCGCCTCGCGCTCCAGGATCTTGCGCTCCCACCAGATGCGGGTGCGGAAGTCGATGGAGCCGTAGTACGCCCGCCACAGCGTGGTGCGGCTGCACCCCATGGAGCGCGCCACCTGGAGGAACGAGCTGCCGCGCGCCAGCATGAACGCGGCGTGCACCCACGCCTCCTCGGGAAACCGCGAGCCCGGCACCAGCGAGCCGGACGTCGGCGTCGGCGGCTCCTTCAGCCACGCCGGCAGCAGCTCGTCCGTCGGCGTCAGCACGCCGAGGCGGAGCGCTTCGGTGTCGGTGCGCTCGTTGAACTCCACCTTCTTCGGGCCGGTCGTCGGGGGCATATCTGGGCTCTTTGTCACATATTCGGATTTTTATCCTATGATGGGGACGGGTGAGTTGTCAAGCCGCTTGCCCTCTCCCGCCTGAGGCGGGAGAGGGAGGGGACCCAGGCGCAGCCTGGGGAGAGCGAGGGCGAAAGGGGAAGTCAGGCGGCCGAAGCCATATGCAGCCGAACGTTTTCCCGCCGCTGCAAGTGGGCGAGCACCGAGAACAGCGTCTTCGCCTGCGGATTTCCTTTTGGGCCGAGCATGCGGTGCAGGCTCTTGGCGTTGATGTTCACCTCGGCGGCCAAAGTTTCAAAGCCGATGGTGGCGTTGATGTAATCGCGCAGCATGGCCTGCCCGACCTCAACCTCCCCACCCAGCAGGCTGTCCACAGCCTCGCGAAGTAGCGCCTGACGGAAATCCGGGTCCTGGTCGGCGCGGGCTTTGACCGTCTCCCGAAAGTCGCGCGTGAGAGCCATGGCTACTTTCTCCTCTTGGAGCTTGTACCGGCGGGCTTGGGCTTCGGCCCCTGCTCGCTTTTCGCACCTTTCAGGGCTTCCGCTTTACGGCGCTTGTATTCCGCCCACAAACGCTTCGCCTCCGCGATATCCTTGCTCTGGCTGCTCTTGTCGCCGCCGCCAAATAGGACAATGAGTTGATCACCATCCCACGCCAGATAGATCCGATACCCAGGCCCGTGATCGATCCGATATTCGTGAACGCCTTCGTCCAGAGGCTTGATGTTCCCGTACTGACCAAGCGCCATCTTGGTCTTTGCTTTTGATACCAACGACGCCGCCTGGGCGGTCAATCCGTCGAACCAGATCTGGTAAGGGCTGCAACCATCCTCGTACAGGTACTCCCGGACTTCCGTCATGGTAACCTATGCGTTACTATATTTATAGACACGATCCATTGATGTCAAGGCCCTGTCATCCAATTCCTAAATCAGGCCTTAAAACAAGCTATTCACGCCATAGCTCATTCAGTGGCAGCATATCTTCGCCACGATCAAGGGCCTCCCGCACTCCATTCATCCGCTCATCAATTCTGCTCAGCAGAGAAGAAAAATGAACGTGATACATACATATTGATTCAATCAGTTGCCGCCCTGGCTCTTTCTTTTCCCTGATACACTCAGAGATTGCCTCAACGTCCGCCTCCATTTCCTCCATCAACAATATCGCATTACCAGCTTCCTGGACAATGGCGGGATGAATATGATCAGACCGAGTGGCAAAATTATTAAGCAGGTAACGGGCATTCGTACAGCGTTGGCGCCAATACCTTATACTATCAATTGATATGGAGAATTTCCCGTCAATGATTTCGTTTGCTATTTCGCCCGCCTCGTTACGCGCAAGCACAATCGCAAAACGCACCCCCCAGGCAACCTCTTCTCGTTCGCGGCGTCTATAGCGGCGTTGACGAAAGCTCTCAACACTGGACAGCCAAACCGCTCCGGCTATTGCTGCAATCGAGCCTGTCGCCTGCACCCAAGCAGCTGAATCGGCTCCCAGCCCATTTCTTAATATGCTGATTCCCGTGGCGGCTGCGCAGGCTACAATTATGCCCAGCATGAAAATGGCAAAGATTGCCGATGCAAACTTAGCCAAACGCTCTTTCAATAACATACGCCTCTCCCCGCAGCACAACCCCATTATGTCTCCTGAAAGGCATAAGACACAAGATGGTTGCCGTGCTTAGGAAGAATGCCAAGACGACGCAGGCATAAATCTAGGAAAGAAGGCTGATTTACCACCTCCTCTTCCTGTTGGAGAGCATAGGCGCCCTAACCCTTCCGCTCCAACACCACCGTCCCCAGCGGCGGCAGCGTCAGGTTCAGCGAGTACGGGCGGCCGTGCCACGACACCTCCTCGGTGTCCACGGCCTCTCCCGGCCCCACCCCGCTCCCCCCGAACCGCGCGTCATCCGTGTTCAGCCGCGTGACGTAGCGCCCGGCGTACGGCACCCCCACGCGGTAGCCCTCGCGCGGCACCGGCGTGAAGCTGCACACCACGATGAACACGCGCTCGGGATCGCGCCCCCGGCGCAGGAAGGCCAGCACGCTGTTGTCCGAGTCGTTCGCCTCGATCCACTCGAAGCCGGCCGGGTCGGTGTCGAGCTGGTGCAGCGCCGGCTCGTCGCGGTACAGGCCGTTCAGCTCGCGGATCAGGTCGCGCATGCCGCGGTGCAGCGGCTCGTCCAGCAGGTGCCAGTCCAGGCTGGCGGCGTCGTTCCACTCGCGCCACTGCGCGAACTCGCCGCCCATGAACAGCAGCTTCTTGCCCGGGTGCGCCCACATGAAGCCGTAGTAGGCGCGCAGGTTGGCGAACTTCTGCCACGCGTCGCCCGGCATCTTGTTGATCAGCGAGCCCTTGCCGTGCACCACCTCGTCGTGGCTCAGCGGCAGCACGAAGTTCTCGGAGAAGGCGTAGAGCAGGCCGAAGGTCAGGTGGTGGTGGTGGTAGCGGCGGTGGATCGGGTCCTTCGACATGTAGGTCAGCGTGTCGTGCATCCACCCCATGTTCCACTTGTACCCAAAGCCCAGGCCGCCCAGGTAGGTCGGCCGCGACACGCCGGGCCAGGCGGTGGACTCCTCGGCGATCGTCGTGGCGCCGTCGTGGCGGCCGAAGGCCAGCTCGTTCACGCGCTTGAGGAAGGCGATCGATTCCAGGTTCTCGCGGCCGCCGAACTGGTTGGGGATCCACTCCCCCTCCTTGCGGCTGTAGTCGAGGTAGAGCATGGAGGCCACCGCGTCCACGCGCAGGCCATCCAGGTGGTACTGCTCCAGCCAGAACAGCGCGTTGCCCAGGAGGAAGTTCGACACCTCGCGCCGGCCGAAATTGTAGATCAGGGTGTTCCAGTCCATGTGGAAGCCCTGGCGCGGGTCGGAGTGCTCGTACAGGTGCGTGCCGTCGAACAGGCCCAGGCCGTGCTGGTCGGTCGGGAAATGGCCGGGCACCCAGTCGAGGATGACGCCCAATCCCTCGCGGTGGCAGGCGTCGACGAAGCGCTTGAAGTCCTCCGGGCCGCCGTGCCGGCGCGTCGGCGCGTACAGGCCGATGGGCTGGTAGCCCCAGGAGCCGTCGAACGGGTGCTCGGTGATCGGCAGCAGCTCGATGTGCGTGAAGCCGAGGTCGCGGACGTAGGGGACCAGACGCTCGGCCAGCTCGTCGTAGGTGAGGAAGCGGTCGCCCTCCTCCGGCACCCGCGCCCAGGAGCCGAGGTGCACCTCGTAGATGCTCACGGCCGCCTCGCGGTCCTGCGCGCGGGCGCGGTCGTGCATCCAGCTGTGGTCCTGCCAGCCGAAGGACGGCAGGCCGTGCACCACCGAGGCGGTGGCCGGGCGCATCTCCGCCTCGAAGGCGTAGGGGTCGGCCTTGAGGGGCAGCAGGGCGCCGTCGGCGCCCTTGATCTCGAACTTGTAGCGGTCGCCGGCCTGGGCGTGCGGGACGAAGACCTCCCAGACGCCGGCCTCGACGCGCTTGCGCATCGGCAGGCGGCGGCCGTCCCACTCGCAGAAGTCGCCGATCACGCTGACGCGGCGGGCGTTGGGCGCCCACACGGCGAAGGCGACGCCGGCCACGCCGTCGATCTCGCGCGGGTGGGCGCCCAGGCGCTCGTAGGCGCGCAGGTGGTTGCCCTCGGCGATCAGGTGCAGGTCCAGCTCGCCCAGGATCTGGCCGAAGCGGTAGGCGTCCTCGAACTCCAGGGTGGCCAGCGGGAACGCGACGCGCAGGCGGTAGCGGAAACGCTGGCGGCGGTCGGGCATCACGGCGGCGAGGAAGCCGTCGTCGTGCAGGCGGTGCATCTCCGCCGCCGGTTCGCCGGTCGCGCTGTCGATCACCCAGGCGCGCAGCGCGCCGGGGAAGAAGGCGCGCACCTCGACCGGCGCGTCGGCGCCGTCCTGGTGCATGCCGAGGATGGCGAACGGGTCGCCGTGGTCGGCGCGCACGATCGCCTCGATGCCGCCGCGGAACAGGGCCGCCTTCTTCGGGTCGGCCTTCATCCGGGTGCTGGTCTCGTTCGGCATCGCTCGTCCCTTCCCTCTCGGTAATGACTTCGTGGCTCAACAAGGGCTTGCGGTCAATGTGACTTTCGGAGCTTCGAACCCTACTCCCACGCCGGCAGCGCGTCGCCGTCCAGCAGGCCGAGCACGCCCTTCACCGGGATGCACAGCCAGTTCGGGCGGTTGGCCGCCTCGTAGGCGATCTCGTAGAGCGCCTTTTCCAGCAGGAACAGCGTGAGCAGGCGGCGCGCCGCGCCCTCGTCGGCCGGCCAGACGCCGCCGGTCTGCGCGGTCTCGCGGTAGGAGGCGAGGAACGTCGCCACCGTGCGCGCCTGCCAGTCGCGCACCGCCGCGGCGAGCCGGGCCGAGGCGCCCTGGTCGGGCAGGCGCGACTCCAGGCGGAAGATCGCCGCCCACGCCGCGTAGTCGAACGAGCGCAGCATCCCCGCCACGTCGATCAGCGGCGCGCGCTTGGAGCGGCGCTCGGCGAGCGGGCGCGCCGGCTCGCCCTCGAAGTCGATGACGTAGAAGTCGTTCTGCGCCTGGAGGACCTGGCCCAGGTGGTAGTCGCCGTGCACGCGGGTCTTCACGACTTGCGCGGGGCGGGAGACGGCCTCGTCCAGGCGGTCGAAGACCTCGCGCTTGCGCGCCAGCAGAGACTCGACCTCGGCGCGGGTGGTGCCGGACAGGCGGTCGAGCGCCGCCGACAGGCAGGCGAAGGCGCTGTCGGCCTGCCGGCGGGCGCGGCCGGCCCAGTCCTCCAGGTCGCCGGGGGTGACCGGCTCGGGGTCGAAGTCGGGGCCGCCGCCGGGGGTGGCGAAGGCGCGGTGCAGCTCGGCGGTGCGCTGGCCGAGCGTCGCCGCCCACTGGCGGTAGACGGCGAAGGGCTCGCCCTCCGGGGCCTCGTCGGGGGCCTGCGGGGCGTTGACGGACAGCTCGTCCAGCTCGCGCTCCAGGTAGGCGATGGTGGTGGTCCAGCCGTCGCCCTGGTTGCGCAGGAAGCCCTGCACCACCGCCAGCGTCGTCGGCGTGCCGTCCTCCGCCACGTGCTCCAGCGCACCCAGGAGCGGCGGCGTGTTGGCGAAGCCCGCCACCTCGGTGAGGAAGCGGCCGACCTCCAGCTCCGGATGGACGCCGGGGGAGAGGCGGCGCAGCAGCTTCACCATCGCCTGGTCGCCGATCAGGACCGAGGTGTTGGACTGCTCGACGCCGACGCGGCGGATCTCGGCGTCCTCGCGGAAGTCGACGGCGGAGAGGCGCGAGGTCGGCCGGAAGCGCAGCACGCCGTCGTTCGCCTTCACCTCGCGGCCGTCGCGCAGCGCCCTGACGAGCGCGCGGATGAAGCCCTCCTCGGCCGCCGCGTCGAACAGCGCGCCGGGGTGCGGGCCGCGGCGGACCTTGGCCAGCGTGAAGGGCAGCAAGTACCAGCCCACCGTGCCGGCGTCGTGCGCCCAGCTCATGCCGAGCGGCAGGAAGTACTGCTGCGGGCCGCCGTTTCCGGACACGGTGACCTCGACGCGCAGCAGCAGGTAGCCGTCGTCGCCCTCGGGGCCGGCACCGGGCAGTTGGCCCCAGCCGACGACGCGGGCGCCGGCGATGTCCTGGTCCTTGGCGGCAAACCAGCGCTGGGCGGGCAGGAAGGCGGGCAGGACCGAGCCCTCGAACTCCTGCACGCTGCGGCTGTTGGCCGGGATCGACCAGCCCTCGCGCACCACCAGGGTGACGAGGTCGGGGTTGGGCTCGGGCAGCGTCTCGTGCCACGAGGGAAGCTCGGCCTCGGCGGCCAGCGCGAACCAGTAGAAGCCGTAGGCCGGCAGCGTCAGCAGGTAGGTCAGGTCGCCGATCGGCGGGAACACCGTGCGGCCCAGCATCTCCACCGGGACGCGGCCCTTGAACGGCTTGAGGTCGAGCTCCACCGCCTGGGCCGAGCGCGACAGGTTGGCGACGCACAGGATGGTCTCCTCATGCTCGCCGTCCTGGAAGACGCGCAGGTAGGCGAGGATCTTGCGGTTGCCGGGGTAGAGCAGCCGAAACGCGCCGCGGCCGAAGGCCTGGTGCTGCTGGCGCACGGCGATCAGGCGCTTGGTCCAGTTCAGCAGCGAGGACGGGTTGCGCTGCTGCGCCTCGACGTTGACCGCCTGGAAGCCGTAGATCGGGTCCTGGATGGCCGGCAGGAAGAGGCGCGCCGGGTCGGTGCGCGAGAAGCCGCCGTTGCGGTCGGGCGACCACTGCATGGGTGTGCGCACGCCGTCGCGGTCGCCCAGGTAGATGTTGTCGCCCATGCCGATCTCGTCGCCGTAGTAGACCACCGGCGTGCCGGGCATCGACATCAAGAGGCTGTTCAGCAGCTCGATCTTGCGGCGGTCGTTCTCCAGCAGGGGCGCCAGACGGCGCCGGATGCCCAGGTTGATCCGCATGCGCCGGTCGGTGGCGTAGAAGTTCCAGAGGTAGTCGCGCTCGTCGTTGGTGACCATCTCCAGCGTCAGCTCGTCGTGGTTGCGCAGGAAGATGGCCCACTGGCTGGCTTCCGGGATCTCCGGCGTCTGGCGCATGATGTCGGCGATCGGGTGCCGGTCCTCCATGGCCAGCGCCATGTACATGCGCGGCATCACCGGGAAGTGGAAGGCCATGTGGCACTCGTCGCCGCCCTTCGCCAAGTCGCCGAAATAGGGCAGCACGTCCTCCGGCCACTGGTTGGCCTCGGCCAGCAGCATGCGGTCGACGTAGTGCTTGTCGACCTCGGCGCGGATGATCTTCAGCACCTCGTGCGTCTCGGGCAGGTTCTCGTTGTTGGTGCCCTCGCGCTCGCGCAGGTAGGGGATGGCGTCGAGGCGCAGCCCGTCCACGCCTAAGTCCAGCCAGTAGCGCATGGTGTTCAGCACCTCGCGGATCACCCGCGGGTTCTCGAAGTTCAGGTCCGGCTGGTGCGAATAGAAGCGGTGCCAGTAATAGGCTTGCGCCACCGGATCCCAGGTCCAGTTGGACTTCTCGGTGTCGCAGAAGATGATGCGGGTGCCTTGGTATTTCTGGTCGGTGTCGGACCAGACGTAGTAATTGCGGTGCGCCGAACCGGGCTTGGCCTGCCGGGCGCGCTGGAACCACGGGTGCTGGTCGGAGGTGTGGTTGATCACCAGTTCGGTGATGACGCGCAGGCCGCGGTCGTGGCATTCCCGGAGGAAGCGGCGGAAGTCCTGCATGTTGCCGTAGGACGGGTTGACCTCGCGGTAGTCGGCGATGTCGTAGCCGTCGTCGCGCAGCGGCGAGGGATAGAAGGGCAGGATCCACAGCGCGGTGACGCCCAGGTCCTGGATGTAGTCCAGCTTCTGCCGCAGGCCGTCGAAATCGCCGATCCCGTCGTTGTCGGAATCGAAGAAGGCCTTGATGTGCAGCTGGTAGATGACCGCGTCCTTGTACCAGAGAGGGTCCTGCCGATCGATCATGGAGAGTCGCCGCGGTTCCGGTTGAGGGAAGTCCACGGGGAAACAGGACGATGCCGCGAAGGTTGCAGCGGTACGCCAATACCGGCGTGTACGGTGGGGGTAACGCGGGCGGCGATGCGCCGCCCCGCGGTCCACGCGGTGGACGGCGACAAACACAGAGACACAGAGGCACAGAGGAACACGGAGAAAAATAATCTCTGTGCCTCTGTGTCTCTGTGGTTCACCCCGCCATGACGGGGAGCATGTGGAAGGTCGTTAGGCCGGCACCACCGCCGGCTCCACCAGCGCGTCCAACTGCGCCACCACGGCATCCACCGGGATGCGCTCCATCTCCGGGCCGCCGAAGGTGGTGGCGGTGAGGAAGCCGCCGCGCTTCACCTTGGGCATCAGCTTCAGGGCGTCGGTCGGGCCGTAGAGCACCAGCAGCGGCACGTCGGCGGTGCCGAACAGGTGGCTGGTGCCGCTGTCGTTGGCCAGCGCCGCCGAACAGCGCCGGCTCAGCGCGATGGTGCGCAGCGGCGTGTAGCGCGGCTCGGACAGCGCCGCGTCCTGCAGGGGAAACAGCGCCTGCGGCACGGCGGCGCGCAGCTCCGGCACCCATTCCGTCTCGGCCGGGCCGAGGACGAACACCGGCACCCGGCCGCGCGCGGCCTGCGCCTTCGCCACCTCGACGAAGCCGGACAGCGGCCAGCACTTGTGGCGCTTGCCGGCCCCCGGCGCGATGGCGACGTAGGTCCGGCCGTCCGGCAGCATGGCGCGCGCCTCGGCCTCCGCCTCGGCCGGGACGGCGACCGCCTTGTCGAGCACCGGACGCTGGCCGGTCGCCACCTCCAGCAGGTCGAACAGGCGGTCCATCACGTGGCGCGGCTTGACGTAGCCCACGGGGGGCTTGCGGTCGGAGAAGCGGTAGGCGGCGCAGGGCGAGACGAACAGCTCGTGCTTCAGCCGGCGTGCCAGGAAGGTGCGCCACACCACCACCTGGGTGTCGATCACCACCGAGAAGCGCTCGCGGATCGGGAAGGGCTTGACCAGCTCCAGCGGGCTGCGGCCGATGCCGGTGCTCTCGCGCACCTCGTCGATCAGCCCGTCCATCAGCGGCCACAGGGTGGTGGCGAGCTGCGTCTCCTCGGTGCAGATCCAGACGATGCGGCGGTCGGGGAACACCCCGCGCAGCGCCCGCACGAAGGGGATCTTGGTCAGCGCGTCGCCGATCAGCTCGCCGTGCGTGAACACGGCCACCGGGGCCGGAGCCGTGCGGTCGGAAACGGGCATGGGACGTCCTTCGAGTCGGGTGCGGGCGGCGGACTATACCGTCGCCGGCGCGGGCGGGGAACCCTCGTGAGCTGCGCACGGGCGCGCGGCCTGCTACGATCACGCTTCCGCCCCCGCCACGGTGACGCCATGCCGCCACGCCCGCTGCTCGCCCTGCTGCTGATCGCCGGCCTGTTGACCGTTTCCGGGCCTGCCGCGGCGGCGGGACTGGTGCAGGAGCCGATGCGGCTCGCCGTCACCGTGCCCGGCAAGGCCGGCGACGAGCCCGTGTCGCTGGAGGCGCTGATGGTGCGCCCGGACGGGCCGGGGCCGTTCCCGCTGGCGGTGCTCAACCACGGCGCCCCGCGCAAGGCGGAGGAGCGGCGCGAGCGCACGCCCAACCGCGCGCTGCCGCAGGCGCAGGAGTTCGCCCGGCGCGGCTGGGCGGCGCTGATCGTGATGCGGCGCGGCTACGGCGAGTCGAGCGGCCCCTACGCGGAGAGCAGCGGGCCGTGCAAGACGCCGGACTACGTCACCTCCGGCCGGCGCAGCGCCGACGACGTCCGCGCGGCGATCCGCGCCGCGGCGCGCCTGCCCTACGTGGACGCGCGCAAGGTGATCAGCGTCGGCGTCTCGGCCGGCGGCTTCGCCACGGTGGCGCTGAGCGCCGACCCGCCGCCGGGGCTGGTCGCCGCGATCAGCTTCGCCGGCGGGCGCGGCTCGCCGCGCGACGGCGAGGTGTGCACCGAGGAGCGGCTGGTCGACGCCTTCGCCGCGTTCGGCCGGCGCTCGCAGGTGCCGATGCTGTGGGTGTACGCCGAGAACGACCACTACTTCGCGCCGGAGCTGGCGCGCCGCTTCGCCGCTGCGTTCAATGGCGCCGGCGGGCGCGCCAGTCTGGTGATGGTGCCGCCCTTCGGCGAGGATGGGCACTCGCTGTTCTCCCGCGAGGGCATCCCGCTGTGGACGCCGCTGGTCGACCGCTTCCTGGCGGCGCAGGGGCTGACGCTGCGCGCGGCGCCGCTGGAGGTGGCGCGGGTGGCGGCACGGCCGCCGCCGTCGCTGAACGAGAAGGGCCGCGAGGCGTTCGCCAGGTTCCTGGCGGGGCCGGACCACAAGGCCTTCGCGGTGTCGCCGGGCGGCGGCTTCGGCTGGCGCACCGGCCGCCGCAGCGAGGCCGAGGCCGAGGCCGAGGCGCTGGCCTACTGCGAGCAGGCGACCGGCAAGCGCTGCCGGGTCCACATGCTGGACGACCGGGTGATGGAATAGGCGGGCAAACGTGCCGGCACCCGTTCAGCCACTCTTTTTGTCGTCGTCCCCGCGAAGGCGCTATGGCATGCACACATGCTGCGATGCAGCAAGCTTATGGAATGAAAAGGATTCCCCCGTCATCCCCGCGAAGGCGGGGATCCAGTGCTCGCGTCGGCGAGCCGCATGACTCATGTCACCGCTGTCGCGGCTCATCCTGGATCCCCGCCTTCGCGGGGATGACGGCCAAAAGGCGGCTTGATGCGGCGACCTTGGAGCACGGTCCTGGGTGCGCGGTCTGGCGCCCATCCCTCCCCTACCCCAGTTCCACCCGCACCGTCTGCACGCCGTCGGCGACGCGGATCTCGATCACCCTGGGTTCGGGCTGCGCGCGGATGACGCTGATGTCGCCGTTGCGCTCCAGGCGCGCCTCGGCGACCTGGGCGGGGTCGGTCAGGCCCTTCCGGCGCAGATCCTCCTCCAGGTCGCGGCCGCTCAGGTGGGCGGCGCGCACCTGTGCCGCGTCCACCACGCCGTCGCGCACCAGGACCCGCGTGCCGCCCTTGACCAGCTGGCCGAAGCCGTGCCAGCGGTAGGCCGCCGCCGACACCACCCAGTGCAGCGCCACCAGCGTCGCCGACGCGGCCAGCGCCGGCAGCATCGGCGCGTTGCCGGTGACGGCGCGGCTGACGATCGACCCCAGCAGGATGCCGAGGATCACGTCGAACGCCGAAGTCCTGCCCATGGACCGCTTCTTGCCCATGCGGACCATGAACACGGTCGCCAGATAGACGATGGCCGCGCGCAGCATCATCTGCGCGGCGCCGATGTCCTTGCTCTCCAGTCCGCTGCCGATCAGCAGGCGCAGCGCGTCGTCCATGTGTCCCTCCCGAGCGTTGGCTGTGCAACGTGGAGGGACGGCGGAAGTTGCGCGGGGCGGGATCAGTCGAAGGCGGCGCCGCGGTAGATTTCCGACAGCGGCAGCTCGACGTCGAGGAAGGGCAGACGCGCCGCGGCGTCGGGACCGCGCAGGAACTCGATCTCCCAGTGGTCGGCCACGCGTCGGATCAACCGCGCCTCCGGCCGGTCGATCGCGACGAGCAGGACGGCCTGCACGCTGGGAATAGCGCAATAGTCCGTCAGCTTCGGCCCTTCGTCCTTCCCGGCCGTGCCGGGGGACGAGACCTCGACCACCAGCACCGGGTTGGGCAGCATCGCCCCGGCGATGCGCCCCTCCGTGCAGGAAACGGCGATGTCCGCCTGATACCAGGTGTCGTCGCGATCGGAAACCGCGATGCCGACTTCGGAGAAGGCACGGCACGGCGGGCGCAGGCGGTTCCACAGCGCGCCGCCGAGGTTGGCGACGATGGCCGCGTGTTCGGCCGCCGGCGCCGCCTGGGCGACCGGGCGGCCGTTGACGAACTCCACATGACGCGGGATCGGGCGGCCCTCGAACAGCTCGTAGCTGATGCCGCTGCCGTCGTCCCAGACGAGGAACTCCTCGATGGTCATGCGGGGCTGGGTGCGTTGCGGATCGCTCATCGCTGGCTCCGGGACGGTGCGCGGGAAATGTACCATGGAATGGTACGATCCGGCAGGGCTACGCCCCCGGCGGCCGGATGCGCCAGATCGCCGCCGGGTTCTGGTGCGGGTCGAGCCAGACGTGCTGGAACTTGCCGATCCAGCGGAAGCGCTGGCCGGTGAACAGGTCCTCGACCTCGACGTGCGCGCCGTCGGGCAGGCCGAGCTCCCACAGCGGCACCTCGATGGTACCGCCGTGCCCGTTGTGCGGATCGACGTTCACCGCGACCAGGATCACGTTGTCCTTCGCCCGCGTCATCTTGCTGTAGAGCAGGACGTTGTCGTCGTAGGCGTTGTGGAACATCAGGTTGGTGAACTCGTGCAGCGCCGGGTTCTCGCGGCGGATCCGGTTGATGCTCGTCACGTAGTCCCTGATGTTGCCGGGCGCGTCGTAGTTCCAATGGCGGATCTCGTACTTTTCCGAGTGGTTGTACTCCTCCTTGCCAGGATACGGGTCGGCCTCGCAGACGATGTAGGGGCCGTAGAGGCCGTAGCTGGGCGACAGGGTCGCCGCCAGCACCGCGCGCATCATGTGCGCCGGCCGGCCGCCGTGCGTCAGGATGGGGGGGAGGATGTCCGGCGTGTTGGCGAAGAAGTTGGGCAGCATGTATTCCTTGGACTCGCCCCGGGTCAGCTCGCTCAGGTACTCGGTCAGCTCGTGCTTGCTGTTGCGCCAGGTGAAGTAGCTGTAGGACTGCTGGAAGCCGATCTTGGCCAGCCGCTTCATCAGCTTCGGCCGGGTGAACGCCTCGGCCAGGAAGATGGCGCCGGGGTGGCGGTCGCGCACCTCGGCGATCATCCACTCCCAGAACGGGAAGGGCTTGGTGTGCGGGTTGTCGACGCGGAAGATGCGCACACCCTGGTCGCACCAGAACAGCACCACGTCGCGCAGCGCGTACCACAGGTCGGGGTAGGCGCTGCGGTAGAAGCTGACGTTGACGATGTCCTGGTACTTCTTCGGCGGGTTCTCGGCGTAGCGGATGGTGCCGTCCGGGCGCCAGAAGAACCACTCGGGATGCTGCCTGACCCAGGGATGGTCGGGGGAGCATTGCACGGCGAAGTCCAGCGCGATCTCCAGGCCGTGGTGGTGCGCCTCCTCGACGAGGCGGCGGAAGCCCTCGACGTCGCCGATCATCGGGTCGATGGCGTCGTGCCCACCCTCCTCGGCGCCGATGGCGTAGGGCACGCCGGGGTCGTCCGGGCCGGGGTCCAGGGTGTTGTTCCGGCCCTTGCGGAAGCTGCGGCCGATCGGATGGACCGGCGGGAAGTACAGCACGTCGAAGCCCATGTCGCGCACCATGGGCAGCAGGCCGATCACGTCGTCGAAGGTGCCCGGCCGGCTCGGGTCCGGCGAGGCGGAGCGCGGGAAGATCTCGAACCAGGAGGAATAGCGGGCGCGCGTGCGGTCCACCCACACCTCCAGCTCGCAGCCGTAGCGCGAGAGGTACTGCCGCTCGCCGAAGTGACGCATGGTGTGGCGCGGGCCGTCGGACAGGGCGTAGTGGATCAGCTCGTCGCCCTGCAGCGCGGTCATGCGGTCGATGACCTGCCGCAGCATGGCGCGGCCCTCGTCGTGCGCCAGGGCGGCCGACTGCTCGACGAAGCGGCGGCCCTCGACCAGTTCCAGCGAGACGTCCAGGCCGGCGTCGTGCTTCTTCTTGAAGTCGGCGCGCCAGCTCTCCCACACGTCGCGCCACGCCTGGATGGTGTAGAGGTAGCGCGTGTTGCGGACCAGCGGCACGCGGCCGACCCAGCGGTCGTTCTCGTGGAAGGCCATCGGGGCGGCGCACCAGTCCGGCTCGTCCACCGCCTTGTAGAGCACCTCCGCGCCCAGCACGAAGGTGCCGTCGGTGAAGATGTCCGCCCACACCTCCATCACGTCGCCGGCGACGCGGCGCACCGGGAAGCGGCCGCTGTCGATCTCCGGGTAGACGGCCTCGATGGTGACGCGGCGGGCGGCCAGCTCGTCCATACGCGCTTGAGCGATGGCCTCGGGGTCGTGGCCGCGCACGACGATGGGCTTGGTCTGCTCCGGCCGGCCGCGGAA
The DNA here is from genome assembly GCF_003116015.1 of Azospirillum sp. TSO22-1. Lineage (GTDB taxonomy): Bacteria > Pseudomonadota > Alphaproteobacteria > Azospirillales > Azospirillaceae > Azospirillum. The sequence continues at coordinate 67,186 of NZ_LGQZ01000002.1, read as the reverse complement.
GACGCGCAGCTCCAGCGGGTTGAGGACGAGGTCCGTGCCGGGCTCGAAGGGCTTGCCCTGCGCCTCCGGCGTCACGTCGTCGAAGCCGGCGAAGTCGCCGCCGGTGGAGGCCAGCACCGGGCCGGGGTCGATGCGGTGGGCGGCGTTCTCGTCGGGGTTCAGCAGCACGACCGAGCAACCCTCGGCCGCCCCATTCACCGTGCGCACCAAGCCGACCACCGGGCTGTGCGGCGCGGTCGCGCGCCACTGCGGCCCCTCGACGTTGAGGGACGGCGTGTCGCGCTTCATGGCGTTGACTGCGCCGATGAAGTGGGTGAGGTCGAGCTTCGGGTCCTCCCAGTCCTCGGGGCGGGTCTTGACCACGTCGAGCTTGCGGGTGAAGCCGTACTCAAAGCCGATCGGGATCATCACGCCGGTCGAGAAGCACGCCGCGAACAGGTAGTGCATCTTGAGCTGGGCGGCGAGGCGCGTGGTGTCCTGGCTGCCGACCTCGGACGCCAGGCGGTCGGTGTCGTGGCTCTCCGGAAAGGCGATGGTGGGGGCGATGCGGCGGTAGATCTCGTACTGCTCCAGCAGCCAGTCGGCCTTGAAGTCCCACCACTTGGCCGAGTTGGAGAGGAAGTCGAAGCCGGCGCCGCACAGGTCCCTCACCTGCTCCACCGTGCAGCCCAGCGTCTCGGCGAAGAAGGTGACCTCGGGGTCGACCTCGCGGGCGGCGGCGATCAGCAACCGCCAGACCTCGGCCGGGACCTGGTAGGCGGCATCGCAGCGGAACCCCTTGATGCCCAGCGCCGTATAATGGCGCAGGTAGCGGCTCCAGTGCTCGATCAGGCCGGCGCGGGCTTGCGCGTTGCCGTAGTCCAGCTCGGCGAGGTCGCCCCACACGGTGACCAGCTGCGGGTTCACCGGATCGACGGCGCGCGGGCTGTAGACCTCGCCGTTCGCCTCGCGGCGGTACCAGTCCGGGTGCTCGCCGGCGAGCAGCGCGTCCTTGGAGGTGTGGTTGACCACCAAGTCGAGCATCACCGACAGGCCGTGCCCGCGCGCCCGCTGGACGAAGCCGCGCACGAGGTCGTCGGGGGATTCGGACGAGCCGCCCTGGATCGCGTCGTGCAGCCGGTACGGGTCCTTCACCGCGTACAGCGAGCCGGAGAAGCCCGGGTAATGGATCGGGTTCAGGTAGACCCAGTCGAACCCCATGCCCTGGATGCGCGGCAGGTGGCCGGCCCAGTCCCGCATGGGACCGGCCAGGGTCGGAAACAGGTTGTAGATGCGCGGCCCGGCGGCGACCATGTTACCCCTCGCTCCTGTGTCGTCGCGCTCAACCCCGGCGTCACGGAGAAGTTCCCGGTTGCACAAGGGAGTGGCACGCATGCCCAAGGGCGAGAACGGCCTGACCAAGAACGGCAAGATCCGCCTGTCGAAGCTCGACATGGACGCGGCGCGGCTGGCCGACAAGGAGGCCTACGAGAAGCGGCTGAAGACGCTGCAGACCGAGCTGCTGCACGTCCAGCAGACCTACTGGCACGAGAAGCGCCGCGCGGTCATCGTGTTCGAGGGCTGGGACGCCGGCGGCAAGGGCGGCGCCATCCGCCGCCTGACCGAGCCGCTCGACCCCCGCGGCTTCCACGTCTGGCCGATCTCGGCGCCGCGCCCGGACGAGCAGGGCCGGCACTACCTCTACCGCTTCTGGAAGCGCCTGCCGACGCCGGGCGGCATCGCCATCTTCGACCGCTCCTGGTACGGCCGCGTGCTGGTCGAGCGGGTGGAGGGCTTCGCCGACAAGGAGCAGTGGAAGCGCGCCTACGGCGAGATCCGCGACTTCGAAAAGATGCTGACCGACGACGGCGCGCGCATCATCAAGCTGTTCCTGCACATCACGCCCGACGAACAGCTGAAGCGCTTCCAGGAGCGCCTGACCAACCCCTACAAGCGCTGGAAGCTGACCGCCGAGGACCTGCGCAACCGCGAGAAATGGGACGACTACGAGGAAGCCGTCGAGGACATGTTCGACGAGACCTCACGGGAGAACGCGCCGTGGCACGCGGTGGCGGGCAACGCCAAGTGGTACGCGCGGACACGCGTGCTGGAGATCGTGACCGAGGCGCTGAAGAAGGGCGTGAACGTGGCGCCGCCGCCGGTGGACAAGGACATGGTCAAGGCGGCGGCAGAGGTGCTGGGGGTGACGGTGGAGGTGTGAGGGATGGCTGCGGCCGCCCCACCGCCTCACGCCGCCCGGTTCAGTTCGTAATCCCGTACCAGGATCTCCGCCGGAATGTGCAATTCCTTGGACAGCCGGCGGATCATATCGAGAGTCAACGGGCGCTTGCGGTTCAGCACCTCGGCAACGCGGCCGCGATGCCCGATCAGCGGCTCCAGGTCGCGCCGCGTCAGCCCGCGCTGTTCCATCATGAACTCGATGGCGTCGATGGGGTCGGACGGCGGGATCGGATGGGCCTTGGCCTCGTAGAGTTCGACCAGCGCCAGCAACACCTCCAGCCGGTCGCCGTCCGGGGTGCCCGGCTCCGCCTTCCACAGCGTTTCGATCTCGGCCATGGCGGCGCGGAAGTCGGCGTCGGTCTTGATCGGCTTCACGTCCATCAGATGCTCTCCAGCTTCCCACTCCGGTTCAAGGCGTCGGACTCGGCGTGCGTGCCGACGAAGCGGATGTAGACAGTCCGCCACTGGTAGCTCACGTAGGCGACCAGCCGGTACTTGTTCCCGGCGATGTTGAACACCACGCACTCGCCGACGAAGGACACCGAACGGAACTGGGCCTTGACCGCGGCGGTGCCCGCCCAATCCGACGCCTTGACAATGTTGAACCAGTCGCGCAAGGGCTTCTCGCTGTCATCGCGTCCAGGCTGTTGCCAATGCTCCCGGAGCGTGTTGCAGGCGATGATCCGCATGGGGATAGCTTACCTCGGTCCCAAAATGGGATCAACAAGCGCCCCGAACCATCCCCTGCCCCCGCTGTTGGGTCCCTCAGGGTACCCCACGCCCTCCCCCACCCATCACCGGAGGCCCGCCATGCACGCCCGCGAGATGATCAGCACGCACCCGCACGCCCGCGGCCAGACCGACGACGCGCTGATCCGCTGCATCGAGGACTGCTACGACTGCGCCCAGACCTGCACCACCTGCGCCGACGCCTGCCTGGGCGAGGACATGGTGGCGGAGCTGGTGCAGTGCATCCGCCTGAACCTGGACTGCGCCGACGTCTGCACCGCCACCGGCGCCGTCGCCACCCGGCGCAGCGGCTCGAACGAAGCCGTCATCCGCGCCATGCTGGCGGCCTGCGCCTCGGCCTGCCGGCTGTGCGCCGAGGAGTGCGCGAAGCACGCCGGCATGCACGAGCACTGCCGCATCTGCGCCGAGGAATGCCGCAGCTGCGAGGACTCCTGCCGCAAGGCGATGCAGGGCCTGCACCACTGAGCGCCGCGGGCGGGACGGTCAGTCCCGCCCGTACAGCCCCTGCTGGCCCGTCTCCTCGCCGCGCAGCCGTTCCAGCTCCTGGCTGTAGCGGCGCAGCGCGAAGGCCTCGGTCAGGTAGCCAAGGACGCGGCGGTCGGTCGTCGTGGCGACCACCGGCAGCGCCTCGGCCTCGGCCTCGCAGAAGCGCGCCAGCGTGGCGCGGATGTCGTCGCCGAGCAGCAGGATCGCCTCGCGGTGGCCGGCCATGTCGGCGGCGGTGCGGCCCTCCAGCGCGGTGTCGCGCGACGGGTCGTGCACCGCCGTCATGTCCACCACGCCGCAATAGCGCCCGTCCTCGTCCACCACGAACACCGTCTTGGCGCTGCCCAGCGGGTAGAGCGTGCGCAGGTCGGACAGCGGCAGGCCGGCGTGCACCGTCTTGGCGTCGCGGCGCATCAGGCGGCCGGCGCGCAGATCACCCATCCAGCCGACGTCCTGCGCGCCGCGGATCGGCACGCCGCGCAGGTGGAAGCGCCATGTGGTGAAGCTGTAGCCGAAAGCCTGCCGCACCACCGTGGTCGACACCACCACGCCGGTCAGCACGCCGGCCGCCGCCCACAGGTCGCTGGTCGCCTCCAGCACCAGCAGCACCATGGTCACCGGGCCGCCGACGATCCCCGCGGCGACCGAGCCCATGGCGACCAGCACCAGCGCCTTGGCGTCCAGACCGAAGCCGGGGGCAAACTGCGCCGCCAGCAGCGCCAGCAGCCCGCCGAACAGCCCGCCGAGGAACAGCGAGGCGCTGAACAGCCCGCCGCGGAACCCGGCCCCCAACGACAGCGCCGAGGCCAGCACCTTGGCGCCGATCAGCAGCGCCAGCCCGGCCACGCCGACGGAGAGGTCCGGCGGCTCGGCCCCCCGCCCCGCCCCCATCACCTCGGGCACCCACAGCGCCAGCGCGCCGACCGCCGCGCCGCCCAACGCCGGGCGCAGCCACGCGGGGACCGGCAGCGCGCGGAACGCCCGCTCCGACACCGTGACCAGCTGCATGGTGGCGATGCTGAGCCAGCCGGCAAGGAAGCCGACGATGCCGAACGCCGCGTAGTCCCAGCCGTCGATGCTGACGCCCGGGCCGCCGATGACCGCCGGAGCCGGGCCGGCGACCCAGGTGGTGACGGCCACCGCGACGCCGGCCGCCGCGCCGACGGGCGCCAGCGTCGCCAGCGTGTAGCCGCCCAGCACCAGCTCGAACGCGTAGAACGCCCCGGCCAGCGGCGCGCCGTAGGCCGAGGCGATGGCCGCCGCCGCCCCGCAGCCGACCAGCGTGCGCAGGTCGCCGCGCCGCAGCCGCAGCCGCTGCCCGACGAAGGAGACGAAGCCGGCCCCCGCCTGGGTGTACGCCGCCTCCATCCCCACCGAGGCGCCGGCACCGTTCGACAGGATGGTCGCGAGCGTCAGGCGCAGGCTGTCGCGCAGCGACATCTTGCCGCCGAACAGCGCGTTGGCCTCGACCGGGTCGACAATGTCCTTGGGGCGGAAGCGGCGCACCACCGCCACCAGCACGCCGAGCAGCAGGCCGCCCAGCGCCGGCACCGCCACCACCCGCCACGCCGGCAGGTCCAGCGGCTCGCCGAGGCGCGCGCCGGGCGGCAGGTCGAACGCCCGTTCCTGGATCACCGTCACCGCGTGGTGCAGCAGCCCGACGCCGAACCCCACCACGCCGCCGAGCAGCGCCGCCAGCACCACCAGCGCCAGGGCGCTGTCGCGCAGCGCGCGGCGCGCCTGCGCCGTCGTGGCGGGGGCGGTGTCCCGGCAAACGGCCTGCGCCGCGCGGGAATTGTCGAGGGGAGTGGCGGTGTCCGGCATGCCGGGAATCTGGAGTCCCGCGGCCGCCGGTCAATTCGCCCGGATGGAGCGCCCCTATGGGCCCCTTTATGGACGGGGCTGCGGCGGCGCGCCGGCAAGGCGGCGGATCACCGTGGTGATGTTGTCGCGCGCCTTGTCGGAGGTGGCGGCGTCGGCCGCCGGCCCCTCGTGGAAGAAGGTGGTGAACAGCCGGGACCCGGTCAGGTAGAAGGTCAGCGCCACGTGCACCGACTCGTCCTTCGCCCCGCAATCGACGCTGCCGGTGCGGATCTCCACGCCCTGCAGGGATTCGGCGGCGGACAGGGTGGCGCTGGCCTTGCCAGGGCACTTGGCCTTCAGGGTGTCCACGTAGTCGTTGGTCAGCGCCGCCAGGGTGGCGGCATCGTCCACGGTGCGCTCGCGCACGCCGCCGAACACACGGCCGACGCGCCACGCGTAGTCGGCCGGGCGCTTCTCCTCCGGCACGTCGGTGAAGCTGACCGGTTCCACCTCGCGCAGGCCGGCCTGGGCGAGGATCTCGCCGAGCGCGTCGGGGAACGGCGTCTTGCCCGGGCTCTGGGGCTTCTCTTTGGCCGTCTTCCTGGTGGGCGCGGGCTCCGCCTTCTCGGCGCAGGTCTTCAGGTCGGCCAGCGCCTTGCCGGTGCCCTTCAGCTGGAAGGCGACGCGGTCGGTGGCCGACAGCACCGCCATCTGCCTGCCGCGCTGGAGCAGGCCGAACAGCTCCTCGTCCTTGCCCTGGGGGACCACCAGCAGGTCGGGCTGCATGGCCACCGCGACCTTCTCGCGCACCGTCTCGTCCACCTGCACCTTGACGTCCCAGCGCTGGTCCACCGGCAGCTGGGCGCCAGGGATGGCGACGGCGATGTTCAGCTCGCCCGGCGTGGTGCGCGCGATGATCAGGCCGTGGCCGCTGGTGAAGCGGTTCTCCGCCACGCAGTAGGCGAACTTGCCGTCCAGCGCGTTGACCGGGCCGACACGCCAGTCGCCCTGCGGCGCCAGGGCGGTGGGCGACTGCTGGGCGGCCTTGGGTTGTTCAGCCGGGGGCGCCTCGGTGCCGGGCTTGCGCTGCGGCAGCGGCACGCGCGGCGGGTCCTTTGCAAGCGCGGGGACCGCCAGCAGGGCGGCGAGGACGGCGAGGAGCGGGGCTTTGGCGGTCATGACGGCGACCCTAGCCACCCGGCCGGGCGTCGGCAAGGGGATCGCCCCCGGGAACGCCCCCGGGAACGCCAAGGAAGGCGGCGCGCAGCGCATCGGGCGGCAGCGCCTCGGCCGGGCCGTCGTGCAGGAGGGTGCCGAGGCGCAGCAGCGCGACCCGGTGGGCGACGGCCAGGGCGCGGGCGGTGCTCTGCTCGGCGACCAGGACGGCGGTGCCGGAGTCGGCGATGGCGCGGACGGCGGCGAACACCTCCGCCGCCAGCTTCGGCGACAGGCCGAGCGACGGCTCGTCGAGCAGCAGCAGGCGCGGTTCCCCCATCAGCGCCCGGCCGATGGCGAGCATCTGCTGCTGCCCGCCGGACAGGCGCCACGCGGTGTCAGCGGCCTTGACGCGCAGCTGCGGGAACAGGGCGAAGACGCGCTCCATCCGATCGCGGCGGCGGGCGGCGGCGGCGAAACTGGCGACCTCCAGGTTGTCGCGCACGCTCATGCCGGGGAAGACCCGCCGCCCCTCCGGCACGTAGCCGAGGCCGAGGCGAACGCGGCGCTCGGTGGGCACCCCGGCGAGGTCGGTGCCGTCGAACGCGACGCGGCCGGCGGCGGGCACGAGGCCGAGGATCGCCTTCATCAAGGTCGTCTTGCCTGCCCCGTTGGCGCCGAGCAAGGCCACCGCCTCGCCCGGGACGAGGGTCAGCGACACGCCGTCCAGCGCGGTGGCGCCGCCGTAGCCGGCGGTGAGACCATCGAGGCGCAGCAGGCCGCTCATGCCGGCGCTCCCAGATAGGCCTCGACCACCGCGGGGTCGTGCGGCACGCCGGCGGGGGCGCCGTCGTACAGCACCCGGCCCTGGTCGAGCGCCAGCACGCGGTCGGCGAGCGGCAGCAGGAAGCCCATGTCGTGCTCGACCACCAGCACGGCGACGCCGTCGGCCGCTATGGCGCGCAGGTGGCCGGACAGCTCCGCCTTCTCGGCGTCGGTGAGGCCGGCGGCGGGCTCGTCGAGCAGCAGGACGCGCGGCTGGCGGGCCAGCGCGCGGGCCAGCTCGACGCGGCGGCGCAGGCCGGCCGGCAGGGTGCCGCAGCGCTCGCGGGCGCGGTCGGCGACACCGAGGCGGGCCAGCACCGACAGCGCGTGCGCCTCGGCCGTGGCGATGGAAGCGTCGCGCTCCAGGCGGGCGGCGGCGACCGCTTCGAGGACGGTGGAGTCCTCCGGCAGGCCGGCGGACTGGAAGGTGCGGGCGATGCCGGCGCGGGCGATGCGGTCGGCGCGCGCGCCGGACAGGTCGCGGCCGAGCAGATCGACCCGGCCGGCGTCGGGGCGCTCCAGGCCGCTCAGCAGGTTGATGACCGTCGTCTTGCCGGAGCCGTTGGGGCCGATCAGGCCGGTGATGCGGGAGGATTGCAGCGTGAAGGACACGCCGTCCACCGCCCGCACGCCGCCGAACGCCTTGGCGAGTCCCTCGACGCGCAGCACCGGGCCGTCGGCGACGGCGGGCGCCGGCAGCGGCAGGGGCGCGGGCGGCGGGCGGGGCTTCGGCGGCAGCAGGCGCTCCAGCAGGCCGGTCAGGCCGTGCGGCGCCAGCACGATGGCGGCCAGCAGCGCCCCGCCGTAGAGGATCAGGTAGCTGCGCTCCAGGAAGCGGAACCACTCCGGCAGGTGGATCAGCAGCAGCGCGCCCAGCACCGCGCCGGCCACCCTGCCGCGGCCGCCGACCACGGCGATCGTGAGGATCGACACCATCACCGGGAACTCCAGCACCTCCGGCGAGACGACGCGCTGGGTGTGCACCGCCAGCGCCCCCGCCGCTCCAGCGTAGAGCGCGCTCAGCGCGAAGGCCTGCAGCCGCAGCCGGCCGACGTCGAGGCCGAGGGCCGCCGCCGCCAGCGGGTCGTCGCGCAGCAGCGTCAGCGCCCTGCCCCACCGCCCGCGCGCGAGGCGCCACGCCAGCAGGCCGCCGAGTGCGACGATGGCCCATACCGCGGCGGCCAGCGGCAGGCCGCGCGGCAGCGTGGCGCCGAAGGCGGCGATGCCCGGCACGCCGGCCAGGCCGTTGGCGCCGCCGGTGAGGTCCGGCGTGTTGACCGCCAGCAGCAGCACCACCTGGGCGATGCCCAGCGTCGCCAGCGCGAAGTAATGCGATTCCAGCCGCAGCACCGGCAGCCCGACCAGCAGCGCCAGCAGCACCGGCAGGGCCAGGGACACCGGGAAGGTGGCGGGGAAGCTCCAGCCCAGCTGGCTGCCGAGGATGCCGGTGGCGTACGCCCCCACGCCGAAGAACGCGCCATGCGCCAGCGACAGCGCGCCGGCCAGCCCGAACACCAGCTGGAAGCCGGTCGCCGCCAGCGCGTACACCCCCGCCACGGTCAGCACGCGCAGCCCGTACGGGGAGGCGTACAGGAGCGCGTACGCGATCAGAGCGACGGCGCCGGAAGCGAGGACGCTACGCACGGCGGCGCGCCGCCTCGCCGAACAGGCCCTGCGGGCGGGCGACCAGGATGACCAGCAGCGTGGCGTACAGGGCGCCCAGCGCCACCGGGTAGGACAGCACCGCCGAGACGCCGACCTCGAACAGCGCGATCAGCAGCGCCCCGACCACCGCGCCGGGCACCGAGCCCCAGCCGCCGATGGTCACCGCGATGTAGGCCTTGAGGATCAGGTCGCCGCCGGCCGTCGGCGTCACGAAGAACTGGTTGGCGAGCAGCAGCCCCGCCGCCCCGGCGTACGCCGTGCCCAGCGCGAAGGTGGCGAGGATCATCGCCGTGACCGGGATGCCGCAGGCGCGCGCCATCTCCGGGTCCTGGGCGGTGGCGCGCAGGCGGCGGCCGATCTGGGTGCGGGCGAACACCCATTGCTGCGCGCCGATCAGCAGCGCCGCGACGGCGAGGATGGCCAGCGACTGCACCGACACCACCAGCGGGCCGAGCGCCACCGTGCCGCCCCACAGCAGCGGCGGTGCGGCGCGCGGCTCGCCGCCGAACAGGGCGTTGGCGCCGTTCTGCAGGATGATGCCGACGGCGATGGTGCTGATGAACACCGACACGTGCGGCCGCCCGCGCAGCGGCAGGTAGGCGAGCCACGAGACGGCCAGACCGAGGGCGGCCATCAGGACCAGCACCAGCGGCAGCAGGGCGAGGCCCGGGGCGGGCCAGAAGGAGGTGATATGGGGGGCGAGCGCCACGGCCAGCATGCCGCCGGCCATGACGAGGTCGCCGTGCGCGAAGTTCACCGCCCCCGCGGCGTTCAGCACCAGCACGAAGCCCAGCGCCACCAGCGCGTAGGCGGCGCCGAGCGCGAGGCCGTTGAGGGTGAGCTGGAGAATGGTCACGACCTCACTTCACCGCGCCCGTCAGGCTGTCGTAGCGCTTGACCAGCGCCGGCACCCGCGTCTTGCCGTCGTAGCAGACGATCACCGCGGAGTGCGCCATGTTGCCCTTGCCGTCCGAGGCGTAGGTCATGGCGAGGCCCTTGTGCGTGCCCTTGGCCAGCGCATCGCGCACCTGCTCGGCCGTCCGCGCCCCCTTGGCCGCGGCGTCCAGCACCATGCGCACCCCGTCGTACTGGGCGAGCGCGAAGGCGTCGGGCTCGGCGTTGAAGGCGCCGCGGTAGGCGGCGGTGAACGCCTCGACCTCCGGCGAGCCGCCGGACACCGGCGAGGCCGCCGTCTCGGCGCACACGCCCTTCAGCTCGGCGGGTTCGAGGAGCGCGGCGGTGCTCGGCTGGTGCATGGCGGAGCCGGCGACGATGGGCACGCCCACCCCGTGCGCCGCCGCCTGGCGGATGAACAGCGCGGTGGGGGCGGAGTGCAAGTGCAGCACCAGCACGTCGGGATTCGCCGCCAGCGCCTTGGTGATCACCGGCAGCAGGTCCTTGGCCGAGGTGTCCACCCCCTCCTCGAACACCGGCGTGGCGCCGAGCTTCTGGAACTGCTCCATCAGCTGCGCCTTGCCGCCCTGGCCGTAGGCGGTGGTCTGGTAGATCACGGCGGGACGCTTCCGGCCCAGGTCCTCCACCACGTAGCGGGCGTGCGCCGCCTTGGTCACCGCGTCGCCGGGGAAGAAGCGGAAGACCCAGGGGTTGCCCTGCTCGGTGATCGACGCGGTGCCGGAGACGGTGACCAGCGGCAGCCCGTAGTCCTTCGCCAGCGGCAGCATCGCCAGCATCTGCGTGCCGAGCATGGAGGCGACCACCGCGGTCACCGGCTTGCCGGCGGCGCGCTCCAGCGCGGTCACCGCGGCCTCGGGCGAGGTGCCGGTGTCCACCACGTCGGCGGCGACGGTCAGACCGGCGGGCGCCTGCTTGAGCGCCAGCAGCGCGCCGTTGCGCTGGCTGGTGCCCTCCAGCGACAGGAAGCCGGTCAGCGGCACCAGGACGGGAACGTTGACCGGCTGCGCGTGCGCGGCGCCGGCCGCAAGCAGGCTCAACAGGATGGGAAACGCAAATCGACGCATGGCCTCTCCTCCGTGCCGGAGGGGAACGCCGCTCGAAGGGCGGCGCCCGGGCCGCGGTCCTCGACGGTCGGCTCCCTTCGCTGGCATGACCCAGATCAGGTTCGATGGGTAGTGTCTCAGCCCGCCCCGCGGGGACGGGCACCCCAGCCGTTCGCGGGGGAGAGTAAGGCGCCCGACGGCCTTGTCAAGGCAAGTCCTTGAGCGCTTCCAGTTCCAGCGCGATCTCGTCTATGACGTTGTTGCAGCTCTCCGCCGCTTCGGCCAGGTCGTCGTGGGTGATCTGGCCGGACGCCAGTTTCTGCTGCCAGCGCGGCGTCAGCTTGTAGGTCACCGACACCGTGCGGAAATCGACGCCCAGGTACATGGCCAGGCGCGTGTTCGGCCAGCGGCGCGCCATGAACAGCCGGTTGGCCTCCAGCGAGAACAGCGACAGCACGTCCGGCGTGATGGGGCGCACGTGCGTCGGGTCGCCCAGAAAGCCGTCGCTGCGCGGGTGCGGCACGCGGATGTGGATGCGGGCACCATGGCGGCAGACGCGGTGCATCTCCGTCATGATGCCGAGGAAGGTCCCCGTGGACTGGCCCAGGTGCTCCAGCACGTGGATCAGCTGGATCTCCTCCACGCTGCCGTCGGGCCAGGGCCAGGGCACGGCCTCCAGGTCGGCGACCACGTCGGGGGCGAAGGTGTCGTACTTGTCGACGTTGACGTAGCCGGCAAGCCGGGTGTCGCCGCAACCGAGGTTGAGTCTGAGGCCGGTCATGGGCTGCTCCGCAGGAACGGCCGATTGTATCACAGGGCCCACGCCTCGCGCCGCAGCACGTACAGGCCGCTGGCGATGACGATGCCGGCGCCCAGCGCCAGCGATGGGTCGGGCACGTCGCCGAAGACCAGCGCGCCGTACAGCACGCCCCAGAGCATCTGCGTGTACTGGAACGGCGCCACCACCGGCCCCGGCGCCATGCGGAAGGCGGCGATCAGGCAGAGCAGCGCCGTGCCGGCGACCAGCCCCACCGACAGCAGCAGCGGCAGGTCGGGCAAAGCCGGCGCCACCCAGACGAAGGGCTGCACCGGCAACAGCAGCGCGCCGGCCAGCAGGTTGCCGTAGAACGGCCAGGACGGCGCCGTCTCGCTGGTGCCGTAGCGGCGGACGATCACCGCCGACAGCGCGAAGCACACCGCGCTGAGCAGCGCGCCGAGCGCGCCGACGCCGGCCACCGCCTCGTCCGGCCGCAGCATGAACAGCACGCCGGCGAACCCCGCCAGCACCGCCGCCCAGCGCCGGGCGCCGACACGCTCCCCCAGCAGCGGACGGGCGAGCGCGGTGATGACCAGGGGTGCGGCGAACAGGATGGCGTAGACGTCGGCCATCGGCATGCGCTGGAAGGCGAAGAACGCCCCGGCCCCGGCGGTGGCGCCGACGGCGCCGCGCAGCAACTGGATGCCCGGACGCTGCGTCGCCAGCATGCGCGGGCCGCCGCGGAGCAGCGCGTAGCCGGCGATCGGGATCAGCGAGACGCAGGCGTTGAAGAACAGCGCCTGCGGCAGCGGGTAGGTGGCCGTGAGATGCTTCATCAGCACATCGACCAGCGAGAACAGCGCGAAGGCGACGACGATGAGCGCGATGCCGCGGAGGTTGACGCTCATGCGGATCCCTCTCCCGTCCCGGGAGAGGGAGGGGCCCACGCGGAGCGTGGGAGGGTGAGGGCAAGTCCAAGGATCCTTGATTGCACCCTCACCCGGCCGCTGCGCGGCCACCCTCTCCCGGGACGGGAGAGGGGAAGAATGACACCCTCCCCCACCGCTCAGATCCTCATGGCCACCAGCGGGCCGCGCGCCGGGGCGGTGTCGGCGACGGTGAAGGCGGCCTGCACCGCGGTGGCGGCGCGGTCGGCGTCGGAGCCGGTGCGGGCGTGCACGACGGCGAGGGGACGCTCGCCGTCCACCGCCTCGCCGAGGCCGGCGATCGAGTCCAGGCCGACCGCCGGGTCCACCGGGTCGGCCACCCGGGTGCGGCCGCCGCCCAGCGCGATGACCGCGACGCCCAGCGCGCGGGTGTCGATGGCGGCCACCACGCCGCGGCGCGGCGGCGGCACGGCGCGCCGGACGGGAGCGGCGGCGAGGTGACGGTCGGGCGCCTCCAGCAGATCGGTGGGGCCGCCGAGCGCGACGACCATGCGGGCGAAGCGCTCGGCGGCGGCGCCGCTGCGGATGGCGTGGTCGAAGCGGCGGCGGCCCTCGGCCACGTCGGGCACGAGGTCGCCCACCTTCAGCAACTCGGCAGTCAGTTCGGCGGTGACCTCGTAGAGGCGCGGGTCCACTGGCTCGCCGCGCAGGAAAGCCAGCGCCTCGCGCACCTCCAGCGCGTTGCCGGCGCTGATGCCCAGCACCTCGTTCATGTCGGTCAGCAGCGCGCGCGCCACCAGCTCGGCGCCGGTCGCCACGGTGACGATGCTCTCGGCCAGGGCCTCGGCGTCGTCCAGCGTCGTCATGAAAGCACCGGAGCCCCACTTCACGTCCATCACCAGGCCGTCCAGCCCGGCCGCCAGCTTCTTCGACAGGATCGAGGCGGTGATGAGGTCGAGCGACTCGACGGTCGCCGTCACGTCGCGCACCGCGTAGAGCCGGCGGTCGGCGGGCGCCACGTCGTCGGTGGCGCCGACCACGGCGCAGCCGACCTCGCGGACCACGCGCTGAAGGGTCGCCACGTCGGGCTTGGCCGCGTAGCCAGGGATGCTCTCGCACTTGTCGAGCGTGCCGCCGGTGTGCCCCAGGCCGCGCCCCGACACCATCGGCACGAAGCCGCCGCACGCCGCCACCGCCGGCGCCAGGATCAGGCTGACCTTGTCGCCGACGCCGCCGGTGGAGTGCTTGTCGAGCACCGGGCCGGGCAGGTCGAGCGACCTCCAGTCGAGCACCCGGCCGGAGCGCGTCATGGCGCGGGTCAGCGCCACCCGCTCGCCCAGGCCCATGCCGCGGAAATACACCGCCATGGCGAAGGCGGCGGCCTGCCCCTCGCTGACCGTGCCGTCGGTGAGGCCCCGCACGAAGGCGAAGATCTCAGCGTCTTCCAGCGGATAGCCGTCGCGTTTGCGGCGGATGATCTCCTGCGGCAGCATCGGCGCTCAGTACCCCCCAATATTCTCCGGGGCTGCGGCGACCTGCTCGGGCGCCTCGCCCAGCTCGGCCAGCAGCGAGTCGAGCAGGCCCGACGCGCCGAAGCGGAAGCAGCCGGGCTTCGCCCAGCCCTTGCCCATCAGCGCGTCGGCAAGGTGCAGGTAGGTCGCCGCGGTCGCCGCGTCGCGGATGCCGCCGGACGCCTTGAAGCCGACCGGGTGCCCCGTCTGCCCGATGGTGTGGAGCATCAGCGCGGCGGCCTCCAGCGTTGCCGCCGGATTGGTCTTGCCGGTGGAGGTCTTGAGGAAGTCCGCCCCCGCGGCGATGGCGTCGCGGCCGGCCCAGGCCAGCAGGTCGGGGTCGGGAAAGGCGCCCGATTCCAGGATCACCTTCATGGTCACCCCCTCGCCGCAGGCCTCGCGGCAGGCGTGCAGCACCTTGTTCGGCATCGTGCGCGCGCCCTCGATGAAGGAGCGGTAGGGCAGCACCACGTCGATCTCGTCCGCCCCGGCCTTCAGCGCGGCGCGGGTGTCGGCGGCGACGGTGGCGCCGTCGTCCTCGCCGGCGGGGAAGTTCACCACGGTGGCGACCTTCACCGGCGTGCCCTTCAGCGCCTTGTGCGCCGCCTTGACGAAGCGCGGCCAGACGCAGACCGCCGCCACCGGGCCGACCGGCGTCACCGCGCGCTTGCACAGCGCGGCGACCGACGTCTCGGTGTCGTCGTCGTTCAGGCTGGTGAGGTCGAGGAGCGCCACGGCGCGGCGCGCCAGGGCGGGAGTGGCCTTCGCCTCCTTGGCGGAGTCGACGGCAAGCTGCAATTCGGCGAGCAGTTTCATGGCTGGGCCTCGTCCCCTGCGGTCCATCCGTTGACGTGATCGGCAAGAAAACCTGTCAGCAGCCGCTCCAGGTCGGCTGCGGCGGATGCTGCGTTGCGCAGCGTGTGGTCGTGGTCCACCGGTTCGTCGCTCAGGCCCACGCCGAGGTTGGTGATCACCGCCACCCCGGCGACCCGCAGCCCGCAATGCCGCGCCACGATGCATTCCGGAACCGTGGACATGCCCACGGCATCGGCCCCCAGGACCGACAACATCCGCACCTCGGCCGGCGTCTCGAAGCTCGGGCCGAGGCAAGCGGCGTAGACGCCCTCGGCGAGCGGGATGCCGAGGCCGGCGGCGCGGTCCTTGAGGCGGGCGCGAAGATCCGGATCCCAGGCGTCGGTCAGGCTGGGGAAGCGCGGGCCGAAGGCGTCGTCGTTCGGGCCGGCCAGCGGGTTGGCGCCCAGCAGGTTGATGTGGTCGGTGATCAGCATCAGGCGGCCGGGGCCGACCTCGCGCCGCAGCGAGCCGGCGGCGCAGGTCAGCATCAGCGCCTCGCAGCCGGCGAGCTTCAGCGCGCGGACGGCGGTCTTCAGCGCGGCGAAACCGGCGCCCTCGTAGGCGTGCACGCGGCCCTGCATGACGGCGACCGGGCAGCCGGACAGCGTGCCGAGCACGAGGCGGCCGGCATGGCCCTCGACCGCCGGGACGGGGAAGCCGGGCAGCTCGGCGTAGGGGACGGCGGTGGCGCCCTCGACCCGGTCGGCGACGCCGCCCAAGCCGGAGCCGAGCACGATGCCGACGCGCGGCCGCACGCCGGGGGCGCGGGCCAGGATCTCGGCGGCGGCCTTGGCGGCGGTCATGCGCGGGCGTCCTTCAGGGGTGCCGGTGGGGGATGAACGGACACGGCGGTCCCTCGGTTCAACGGGGCCATCACCGCTCCTTCAGATAGGGAACGCCGCTCGCCTTCGGCGCCACCGCACGGCCGACGAAGCCGGCGAGCAGCAGGACGGTCAGCACATAGGGCAGCGCCTGGATGAACTGCACCGGAATCGTGCCGATCAGCGGCAGCGCAACGCCCTGCAGGCGCACCTGCGCGGCGTCGGTGAAGGCGAACAGCAGGCAGGCGGCCAGCGTCGGCCAGGGGCGCCACTTGCCGAACACCAGCGCGGCCAAGGCGAGGTACCCCTTCCCCGCCGACATGTCGCGCACGAAGCCGGCGCCGTGCGCGATCGACAGATAGGCCCCGGCCACGCCGGTCAACGCCCCGGTGGCCAGCAGCGCCTGATAGCGCAGCCGCGCCACCGACAGGCCGGCGCTGTCCACCGCAGCCGGGTTCTCCCCCACCGCGCGCAGGCGCAGGCCGAAGCGGGTGCGGTGGAGCATCCAGGCGGTGACCGCCACCACCGCCGCGGTCAGCCAGATCAGCACGTTGAGATCGCCGAGCAACGGCACCGGCAGGTGGACGTCCGGCAGGCGGGCCGAGGCGGGGAGCAGCGGCGTCTGCCCGCCCTGTTTGAACCACGCGTAGGCCAGCGTGGGCGCCAGGCCGGCGACCAGGATGTTGATCGCCATGCCGGACACCACCTGGTTGCCGGCGTGCGTCACGCAGGCGAAGCCGTGCACCAGCGCCAGCGCGATCCCGGCGCCGACGGCGGCGAGCAGGCCGAGCCACGGGCTGCCGGTAGCGTATGCGGTCGCGGCGGCGGCGAAGGCGCCGGCCAGCATCTTGCCCTCCAGGCCGACGTCGACCACCCCGGCGCGCTCGCAGTACAGGCCGGCGAAGGCGGCCAGCACCAGCGGCGTCGCCAGCCGGACGGTGGAATCGACGAGCAGAAGCAGGAGGGTCAGCGCCTCGCTCATGCCGCCCCCACCCTGCGGAACAGCGCCTCGGCGCGGCGGCGGAACAGATGCTCCAGCGCGCCGGCGAACAGGATGACGAGGCCCTGGATGACCACCACCAGCTCGCGCGTGATGGTCTGGAACTCGAACGACAGCTCGGTGCCGCCCTGGTACAGCGCGCCGAACAGCAGCGCCGCCAGCACGATGCCGACCGGGTGGTTGCGCCCCATCAGCGCCACCGCGATGCCGACGAAGCCGACGCCGCCGGTGAAGTTCAGCAGCAGCCGGTGCTGCACGCCGAGGATCTCGTTGAGCCCGACGAAGCCGGCCAGCGCGCCGGACAGCAGCATGGCGGTGACGACGATGCGCGCCGGGCGGATGCCGGCGTAGACCGCGGCGCGCTCGTTCTGGCCGGTCACGCGCAGCTCGAAGCCCCAGCGGGTGTGCCAGACCAGGACGTAGACGATCCCGCAGCACGCCAGCGCCCACGGGAAGGAAAGGTTGAGCGGCGAGGACGGCAGCGCCAGCCCAAGCGGGGCCAGCATCGCGTCCATGGCGGGCAGCCACGTCTCCGGTGCGAAGTCGCGCGATTCGGGGCTCTGCTGGCCGGGCTTGATGAGAACGTCGACCATCAGCCAGGTCATCAGCGAGGCGGCGATGACGTTGAACATGATGGTGGTGATGACGATGTGGCTGCCGCGCTTCGCCTGCAGCCAGCCGGGCAGGAACGCCCAGGCGGCGCCGAACCCGGCCGACGCGGCGATGCCCAGCAGCGCCGCCGCCGGCCACGGCCAGCCGGTCAGCGCCAGCCCGACCAGCCCGGCGCCGAGGCCGCCCAGCGTCGCCTGCCCCTCCCCGCCGATGTTGAACAGCCCGGCGTGGAAGGCGACCGCCACCGCCAGCCCGGTGAAGATGAAGTTGGTGGCGTAGTACAGCGTGAAGCCGACCGCCTCGGGGTAGCCGAAGGCGCCGTAGGCCAGCACCTTCAGCGCGGCCAGCGGGCTCTCGCCGATGCCGGCGACCACGAGGCCGGAAAGCAGCAGCGCCGCGGCGAGGTTCAGCGCCGGCAGCAGGGCACGGCCGACCCAGCCCGGCACCGTGCCGGGCGGCCGTCCGCCGCTCCCCCGCGCTTCGCCCACCATACCGCCCCCCGGTCACGCCCCCGCTCGGGAAGGTGCCCCGCCGCGGTGCGCAAGGCAAGCGGCGAGCCGCAGCCGACGGACTCCTCAGGCGGCGGCCAGCGCCAGCACCACCGCGGCGTAGTGGCAGGCCGCGGCGGCGAAGACGCAGCCGTGCCAGATCGCCTGGTTGTAGGGGATCGAGTCGCGCAGGTGCACCGGCACGCCGGCGGTGTAGATCACCCCGCCCGCCATCAGCAGCGTCAGCGCGCCGGACGACAGCCGCTCGATGACGGCGTCGAGCTGCACGACTCCGGCCCAGCCGAGCGCCACGTAAAGCACCACCGTCACCGCCTCGGGCCGGTGGCGGAACAGGACCTTCAGCAGGATGCCGAGCGCCGCGACCAGCCAGACCGCGGCGAGCAGCCCGAAGCCGCGCCAGCCGCCGACCACCAGCGCGCAGAACGGCGTGTAGGTGCCGGCGATCAGCAGGAAGATGGCGGAATGGTCGAAGACGCGCAGCACCGCCTTGCGGCGCGGCGCCGTCGCCGCGGCGTACAGCGTCGAGCAGGCGAACATCGCCACCAGCGACGCCCCGTACACCCCCGCGGCCACCGCGGCCCCGGCGCTGCCGGCCTGGACCGTCCAGGTGATCAGGATGGCCCCGGCCACGATGCTGGCCGCCAAGCCGCTGGTCTGGATGGTCAGGTCCACCCGCCGTTCCCGCAGTGCCCGCATGCGCGCCTCCCGGTTGACCGTAAGGGAGCTGTCGCGGGTGACGCAAGCGTCAAGCCGACCGTTGGGATGAGTGGGGTCCTCCGCTCGGGTCAACCCCTGCCATCATCAGCCCCAGCGTCCGCTCGTCGGTGTCCGGCGGCACCTCGCCGACGATGCGGCCGGCGCACATCACCAGGATGCGGTCGGACAGCGCGCGGATCTCGTCCAGCTCGGCCGAGACCAGCAGGATCGCCGTGCCGGCGTCGCGCAGCGCCACGAGGCGGCGGTGGATGAACTCGATGGCGCCGATGTCGACGCCGCGGGTCGGTTGGCCGACCAGCAACAGATCGGGGTCGCCCTCGATCTCGCGGGCCAGCACCAGCTTCTGCTGGTTGCCGCCGGAAAAGCCCGCGGTGCGCAGCTCCGGGTCGGCGGGGCGGACGTCGTAGGCGGCCATGGCGCGGGCGCAGCGGGCGCGGGCCTCGCGCCAGTCGAACAGGCCGCGGCGGGTGAGCGCCGGGTCGGACTGCTGGCCGAGCACGGCGTTCTCGTAGGCGGCGAAACCGGTGACGAGGCCGACCTTCTGACGGTCCTCCGGCACGTGGCCGCGGCCGTGGCCGGACAGGCGCACCGTGCCCTCGAACGGACGCGTGCCGGCCAGCGCCTCCAGCAGCTCCGACTGGCCGTTGCCGGAGACGCCGGCGACGCCGACGATCTCGCCGGCGCGGACGGTGAGGTCGATGCCCTTGACCGCGGCGCCGACGCGCAGGCCGGAGACCTCCAGCACCGGGGCGCCGGGGGTGGCGGGGGGCTTGTCGACGCGCAGCAGCACCGGGCGGCCGACCATCCGCTCGGCGAGGCCGGCGGCGTCGGTCTCGGCGGTGGGGAGGGTGGCGACCACCTCGCCGCGGCGCATCACGGTGACCGCGTCGGTCAGCTCCATGATCTCGCGCAGCTTGTGGGTGATGATCACCACCGTCTTGCCCTGCGCCTTCAGCGCCCGGAGGATGCGGAAGAGGTGCGCCGTCTCCTGCGGGGTCAGCACGCCGGTCGGCTCGTCGAGGATCAGCAGGTCGGCGCCGCGGTGCAGCGCCTTGAGGATCTCGACGCGCTGCTGCGCGCCCACCGGCAGCTCGCCGACCGGGCGGTCGAGGTCGACCTCCAGGCCGTACTCGCGGGCCAGCCGCTCCAGCCCGGCGCGGGCGCGCCCGAGGCCGGGGGCGAGCGTGGCGCCGCCCTCGAAGCCCAACAGCACGTTCTCCAGCGCGGTGAAGGGCTCCACCAGCATGAAGTGCTGGTGCACCATGCCGACGCCCAGGGCGATGGCGTCGTGCGGGCTGGCGATGCGGGCATCGCGGCCGTCCAGGCGCACCGTGCCGGCGTCGGGCGTCAGCGTGCCGTAGACGACGTTCATGATGGTGGACTTGCCGGCGCCGTTCTCGCCGACGATGCCGTGGATCGTCCCCTTGGCCACCGCGAACGACACCGCGCGGTTGGCGTGGTTGGCGCCGAACCACTTGTCGACGCCGACGACTTCCAGTGCAGGGGCGGTCATCCGTGGTGCCCCCACCCCATCCCTCCCCCGCTTCGCAGGGGAGGGGGTCTGTCGCCGTCAATTCCCTCCCCTGCGAAGCGGGGGAGGGTCAGGGAGGGGGCAAGGCGGCTCACGGCCTGTACGGCTTCACGGCCAGCGAGCCGGCGACGATCCGGGCGCGCGCCTCGTCCACCGCCTTCTGCATCTCCGGCGTGATCAGCGCCCGGTTGTTGTCGTCGAGCGCCCAGGCCACGCCGTCCTCCTTGAGGCCGAGCACGCGGTGCCCCGCCTTCCAGGTGCCCTCGCGGGCGTCCTTGAAGCAGGCGTAGACCGCGCCGTCCACGCGCTTGACCATGGAGGTCAGCACCTTGCCGGGGTGCAGGTGGTTCTGGTTCGAATCCACGCCGACGCCCAGCTTGCCGGCATCCGCCGCCGCCTGCAGCACGCCCAGGCCGGTGGCGCCGGCAGCGGCGTAGACCACGTCGGCGCCGCGGCCGAACTGGCTCTTGGCCAGTTCCGCGCCGCGCGTCGGGTCGTTCCAGGCGGCGGGCGTGGTGCCGGTCATGTTGACGAACACCTCCGCCCCGGCATTGGCGTGCTTCACCCCCTGCTCGTAGCCGGTGAGGAAGTTGCGGATCAGCGGCACGTCCATGCCGCCGACGAAGCCGACCTTGCCGGTCTTCGAGGCCATCGCCGCCAGGAGGCCGACGAGGAACGAGCCCTCCTCCTCCTTGAAGGTGACGGACTGCACGTTGGGCGCGTCGAGCTTCTCGTCGATCAGGCAGAACCTGGTGTTGGGGAACTCGCGCGCGACCTTCTCCATGGGGGCCGCCTGCGCGAATCCGAGGCCGACCACGACGGTCGCGCCGCGCCGCGCCATGGTGCGCAGGGCCTGCTCGCGCTGCGCCTCGTTGGTCACCTCGAAGTCGCGGTAGGCGACGCCGGTGTCCTTCCTGAACTTTTCGGCGCCGACGTAGGCCGCCTCGTTGAAGGATTTGTCGAACTTGCCGCCCATGTCGTAGACGACGGCCGGCGCGAACTCCTGCGCGCCGGCGGCCGGGATCCAGGCGAGCAGCGCCGCCAGCGTCAGCGTGAACCGCGTCATCACCACCGTTCCTCCTCGGTTTGCGAAAAAGAATAGCCGCGCTTGCGCCACCGGGACAGAGGGCGCGTGACCGCGGTCGGTTGACTTGCCCCCATCGGACGGATATCACGCGGGCACGGCTCCGCCCGCGCGGACCCTGTAGCCTCGGGGAGGACGTTGGTGGTCCAGGAACTGCTGGTGGTGCTGGTGCAGGGGTACGTGCTGGGCATCGCCATCGCAGCCCCCGTCGGCCCCATCGGCCTGCTGTGCATCCGCCGCACCATCCAGCACGGCGTCTTCATGGGCTTTTCCACCGGCATGGGGGCGGCGGTGGCCGACACCATCTACGGCGGCATCGCGGCGTTCGGCGTGTCGGCGGCGCTGGCCTTCCTCGAGGGGCATCAGTTCTGGTTCCGCGTCGTCGGCGGCGTCTTCATGCTGGCCGTGGCCGTGCGCACCTTCCGCCAGCAGCCGGCGGCGGAGGAGCAGGAGGTCGCCAAGGTGCCGGACAGCCGCACCGCCATCGCCGGCTTCATCACCGGGCTGTCGCTGACGCTGACCAACCCGGCGA
Source organism: Azospirillum sp. TSO22-1 (assembly GCF_003116015.1). Lineage (GTDB taxonomy): Bacteria > Pseudomonadota > Alphaproteobacteria > Azospirillales > Azospirillaceae > Azospirillum. Next base: position 45,508 of record NZ_LGQZ01000002.1, on the reverse strand, counting down.
CCATCCTCGCCTTCATCGCGGTGTTCGCCGGATTCGGGCTGGGCGCCAACCTCGGCAAGTTCGACGCCGCCACCATGGTGCTGGGCGTGTTCCTGGGGGCGAGCAGCTGGTGGCTGGCGCTGTCGTCCGGCGTGGCGGCGGTGCGCCACCGCATCACCGACCAGGGGCTGACGGTGCTCAACCACTGCACCGGGGTGGGTCTGGCGTGCTTCGGCCTGTGGGCGCTGGGGACGGCGTTCACCGGCATCGGGTCGGCTGGGTGGTGAGGATCTCCTCGCCCGGGCGGCCGCCGCGCAGCGCGTGGAAATGCATGGCCAGCCGGACCACGTAGACCCCGATCAGCAGGACCACCAGGCCGATGGTGAACCACCCCACCAGGTCGGCGATGCGCGGCCACGTTGCCAGCATGTAGCCGCTCCACGCCAGCACGAACGTCCACGCGACCGAGCCAACGCCGGAGGCGAGGCCGTAGCGCCACACCGGCATGTTGCAGGCGCCGGCGGGGATGGAGATCAGGGTGCGCAGCCCGGGGATCGGCTGGCAGAACAGCACGGCGAGGTCGCCGCGCTGGCCGAACCAGCGGGTGGCGCGCTTCACCTGCTTCGGCCGCACCGTCAGCCAGTGGCCGTAGCGCCTGAGGAAGCGCTCGAACCGGTCGGCCGGCATCAGCCGGCTGGGCAGGTACCAGACCAGCTGCCCGACCATCGAGCCCAGCCCGCCGGCCAGCGCCACGGCGTACAGGTTGTACTCGCCGGCGGCGGCGCCCAGGCCGGCCAGCGGGATCACCGTCTCGGCCGGGACCGGCGGCACGACGCGGGCGAGCACCAGGAGCAGGAAGATCCCCACGTACCCCATGGAGTGCATCACATCGACCAGCCACTCGGTCATGCCAATCTCCGCTTGTCCGGCGAAGGAGCAACAAAGCCGATGGGTGCGGGTTCCCGAGGGCGTCAGGCGAGGGCCGGCGTGACGTCGGTCCGGGAGAAGTCGCCGCCCTTGAACAGCAGCGGCAGGTCCAGGGATTTGGCCAGCGCGTAGGATGCGCAGTCGCCCATGTTCAGGCCGGCGGGGTGGCGGCCCTTCCCGAAACGGATGAAGGCGTCGCGGGCGATGGCGGCGAGATCGGCGTCGAAGGGGGCGATCTCGACGCCCATGGCCCTGAGAACGGCATCAAGGCCATCGCCGGTATCGGTCGCACTGCGCCCGATGGTCACCATGGCCGCCTCGAAAACGCTCACGGCACAGACGAGCCGGCCATTCGCATCGGCTATGACCTGCTCAAAGCGGGCCTTTTCAGGTTCTTCCCTCAGGATGGCGATCAGGGCCGACGTATCGATGACGATCACGCTGGCAATCCGTTCTCATCATACAGATCGTCTTCCGAGAAATCGGGATTGACCGCCGGGTACTTCCTGTTGAATTCGTCCACCGCTTCCCGGATGGAGCGCAACCGCTCCGCCACCTCCTCCGGGCTGCACTTCTTCAGGTGCCGGACGCCGCCGTAGATGAACTCCACGCCCGCCGCCTCCAGCGCCGCCCGGACCTGGGCGAAGGTCGAGGGGGCGACCGCCGACATCCCATGTTCGGACTCCAGCCGGCGCAGCGTGGCGACGGAGACGTGTGCGCGCGCCGCCAGTTCCCGTTGCTCGAGGCGGAGCAGCGCGCGGGCGGCGCGGATCTGTTCGGGCGTGACCATCTTCATGAGCGATAAATATCACCCGTGAGCGATAGCGTTCAAGGCCGGGAGGTGCGGACGGGCGCGGGGGTGGGGGGAAGCTGCGCCCGTCCGTCCTTCCGCAGGCCGTCGCGCGGGGGTGGACGGCCTGTAGCGGCGGTTGCCGTGCGCTAACGATGCCGGCCGGGGCGGGACCGGTCCAATTGTCTTTTCCAACCGGTGTGATAGGAAGCAGCGATGATCGAAGCCGTGACGCTGCGCCAGCTGCGCTACCTGGTATCCGTCGCCGACACGCTGCACTTCGGCCGCGCGGCCGAGCGCTGCCACGTCAGCCAGCCCAGCCTGTCGGCGCAGATCCAGCAGCTGGAGGACGTGCTGGGCGTGCAGCTGGTGGAGCGCACCCAGCGCCGCGTGCTGCTCACCCCGGCCGGGCGCGACGCGGTGACACGGGCGCGCCGGATCCTGGGCGAGATGAGCGACCTCGCGGCCGCCGCGCGCAGCGCCGCAACACCGCTGGGCGGCGAGCTGCGGCTGGGGGCGATCCCGACGCTGGCGCCCTACTACCTGCCACGGGTGCTGCCCGATCTCCGCCATGACCACCCGGACCTGAAGCTGTTCCTGCGCGAGGACCTGACCGGGCGGCTGCTCGACTTGCTGAAGGCCGGAGCGCTGGATGCGGTGCTGCTGGCGCTGCCGGTGGACGAGCCGGGGCTGGAGCACGCCGCGGTGTTCGACGAGCCCTTCGCCGTCGCCCTGCCCGCCGGCCACCCCCTGGCCGCGCGCCCGGCGCTGACCGAGCGCGACCTGGGCGGCGAACGGCTGCTGCTGCTGGAGGAAGGGCACTGCTTCCGCGACCAGGCGCTGGCGGTGTGCCATCGGGCCGGCGGGCCGGACCGCGACGGCTTTTCCGGCACCTCGCTGGCCACGCTGTGCGAGATGGTCGCCGGCCGCATCGGCGTCACGCTGCTGCCGGAGCTGGCCCGCGCGCGGGCGCCTGAGGGCGTGGAGACCCGCCCCTTCGCCGAGCCGCGGCCGGCCCGGCGCCTCGGTCTGGCGTGGCGCAAGGGCAGCCCGCGCGGGGCGGAATTGCAGCAGTTGGCGGCGTACCTGCGCCGGCACCTGCCGGACGGCGTCGCAGCGGCGGAATAGGCGTCAGCCGGCGACCCAGCCGGCGATGCCGGCCAGTGTCAGCGCCCACAGGACGAGCACGACGCGCAGGGCGCGCAGTTCGCCGGCGAGGCGGCGTTCCATGACCACGCGCGTGCGGCCCATGGCGGCCAGACGCGCATCGACGTCGAGCAGGCGTTGCGTGGTGAGGGAGCGATAGGCGTGCATGCCGCCAGCCTAGGGCGGCGGCGTGGCGGCGCGGTGTGGCCTTCGCGGGATCTTTTACGCGCCGGCCGTCTCGTCCAGCAGCTCGCGCACCGCCTCGGCGAGCACCTCCGGGCGGTAGGGCTTCTGCAGCAGGCGGAAGCCCTCCTTCTCCGCGGTGCTGGCGGCGTTGGAGTAGCCGGTGGTCAGCAGCACCGGCATCGCCGGGAAGCGCTCGCGCACCCGCCGCGCCAGGTCGAGGCCGTTCATGCTGCCGGGCATCACGATGTCGGAGAACACCAGGTCGAAGCGCCTGCCGTTGGACAGCGCCTCCAGCGCGCGGTCGGCGTTCTCGGCGTACACGACGCTGTAGCCGAAGCCCTCCAGCAGCGTGGTGGCGGTGCGGCCGATCTCCGGGCTGTCCTCGACCAGCAGGATGGTGCCGCCGGCCGGCCGCGGGCTTTGCGCCGGGGTGGCGGCGGCCTGGGCCGCCCCTTCGCCGCTGCGCGGCAGGTAGAGGGTGATGGCGGTTCCCTCCCCCGGCCGGCTGTCCAGCCCCACCGTGCCGCCGGCCTGGGTGGCGAAGCCGTAGACCTGGCTGAGGCCCAGGCCGGTGCCCTTGCCGACATCCTTGGTGGTGAAGAACGGGTCGAAGACGCGGTCCTGGATGTCCGTGTCGATGCCGCAGCCGGTGTCGGCCAGGGTGAGCGCCACGAAGTCGCCGCGGAGGCCCCCCGGCCCGTCGCCGCCGAGCGTCACGTTGCGGGTGCGCACGGTCAGCCGGCCGCCGTCCGGCATGGCGTCGCGGGCGTTGACCGCGAGGTTGAGCACCGCCAGCTCCATCTGCGCGCGATCCGCCTTCGCCGGCCACAGGCCGGACATCAGGTCGGTGTCGATGGCGATGTCGCCGCGCAGCGAACGCTTCAGCATGCCGTCCACCATCGGCCCCAAGGCGGCGTTGACGTCGAACACCTCCGGCTTGACCGCGTGCTGGCGCGAGAAGGTCAGGAGTTGCTGCGTCAGCTGCCCGCCGCGGTAGGCGGCCTGCATGGCGGTGTCGATGAAGGGCGCCGCCGGGCCGGGTTCGCCGCCGCGCGACTGCGCGAGGTAGAGGTTGCTGGTGATCACCATCAGCAGGTTGTTGAAGTCGTGCGCGATGCCGCCGGCGATCTGGCCCAGCATCTCCAGGCGCTGGATCTTCTGCAGGATGGCCTCGGCGTGCTGGCGGCGCTCCACCTCGGCGGCGACGCGGGCGAGCGCCACGCGCTCGGCGCGCGCCTTGCGCACCACCAGCCACGACACCAGCGCCAGCAGCAGCGCCGAGGGCACCGCGAACAGCGCGTAGAACAGCACCTGCGAGCGCCACTCGGCCAGGATCCAGCCGATGGACCGGCCGTACAGGACATACACCGGGAAGTCGCCGACCTTGCGGTAGGCGTACAGCCGCTCCACCCCGTCGCCCTGCGACTGCGTCCGGAACACGCCGCCGGCCGGAGCGGCGGCGACGGCGCGCATGAAACCGCTCTCGGGCGTCAGCTTGACGGCCGTCGGCGGCCCCGGGTAACGCGCCAGCATGGTGCCGTCGGCGCGCACCAGCGACACCGCGTCGCCGGGGGTGGCTACCACCTGCGCGAAGAACTCGGTGAACTCGGCGACGTAGACCGAGGCGAGGATGCTGCCGTCGTAGCTCCCCTCCGACGCCGAGCGGCTGCGCGCCACGTTGAACGCCAGCTTGCCGGTGGTGCGCCCGGGATAGGTCGCGCTGATGAAGCGCGTCTCGCCGCTCTTGAGCGTCAGGTGGTAATCGCGGTCGGAGACGTCGGAGGCCGGCACCGGAAAGAAGCGGCTGCTGCCGGCGATCCGGCCGGCGGCGTCGACGAGCCACAGGCTGCCCACCTGCGGGAAGGCGTGCTCGACCCGCTCCAGATAGCGGTGGACCTCCGGCGTGGCGGTGATCCCCGGCCACGGACGCCCGGCGATGTACTGGTCGATCTCGTCCAGCACGAAGGCGTAGGTCTCGAACAGGCGCAGCGTGTGCTCGTAGACCACGGAGTTGGACCGGTCGACGTGCCGCTCGGCCTCCGCAAAGCCCTCGCCGTAGTCCCGCCACGCCACCACCGCGAGCAGCAGCAGCGGCACCGTGAACGAGAACAGCAGCAGGATCCAGAGGTCGCGTGCGGACCGTCGGTAGGGCATGTCGGAGGAACGTCTTGACTTCTTTGAGTTGCGTGAAAATTAGCAGATCAAGACCGCCCGTCATTACGACATTGGGAAGGCGTATCCCATACGAATGTATGAGTCATAGCGCTTTCGCCCGGTCCGGATCGCCCTACAGCCGCTTGCGCAGCAGGACGCTGCCGCCCTCGTGCGGCAGGCGCTCATCCCAGGGAATCGCCGCCACCTCCACCTCGATGTAGCCGTGCCGGGCGTAGAGGCGGCGGGCCGGGGCGTTGTCGGCCCAGACATGCAGCGTGATGCGGTCGAAGCCGCCGCTGCGCGCGCGGCCCTCGACCCAGTCCAGCAAGCGCCCGGCGATGCCCCGCCGCCGCCATGGCGGCGCCACCGCCAGGGCGGACAGGAAGTAGCTGCCCCAGTCCTGCGCCGCGTCGAAGCTCCGGATGTGCGCCAGCCGCTCGGGCGGCAGGTAGCTGCGGTCGACGCTGCGCATCCAGTCGGCCGGATAGGCGTGCGCGGTGCCGACGACGGCGCCGCCGTCCAACGCCACCGCGCAGTGCCGGTGCGAGAACGAGCCCTCGCGCGCCGCCAGCCCCGGCATCAGCATGTCGGCCACCGCCATGCCCGGCACCACGCCGTCGAGCAGGAACTGGTAGATGCCGCCGCCGGCCTCGACCATCAGCGGCGCCACCGCGGGGGCGTCGTCGGGGTCGGCGGGGCGGATCAGGATCTCGGCGGTCATGGCGGCCTCGTGCGTGCCCCTTACCGAGTAACGCAGAGCAGGGCCGCACGCCAGCCCGTTCCGCGTCGGTTGACCGGACGGACGATCGCGGCTAGGGTCACCGGCATGAACGTCGCGCCGCTGTCCCCGACTCTTCGAATTAGCGGCCCGGTCCTCCTCTGAGGGCCGGGAACCAACCGCCGCACTCCTTCGAAGACCGTCCAGGGAAAGCCCGTGCCATGCCGGCCGTTCAGACCGTTTCCGTCCTGCCCGCCCCCGCCGAGACCCGCGCCACCGATCCGGGGCGCTGCGTGACCTTCGCCGTGCGCGCCGACGCCGATCCCGGCGCGCTGCCGCGCGTGCTGGAGCTGTTCGCCAAGCGCGGCCTGGTGCCCACCGCGCTGCGCAGCGAGCTGCTGCCGGAAGCCGGCATGCTCGACATCAGCGTCGAGGTGGTCGGCATGGTGCGCGCCGAGTCCGACCACGTGGCCAACTGCCTGCGCGCCATCCCGCTGGTCGGCCACGTGCTGACGGCGGAGCGGACGGTGGCCTGATCAGGCCACCCCGCCCTTCTTCTCCTCGTCCACCGGCGCCTCGGCCGCGGGGGCCTCGCCCTCGGCCGGGGCCTGGATGTCGGCGGCGGCGCGCTGCAGCTTGCGGAACTGGCGCAGCGACACCGGGATCAGAGCCACGTAGGCGATGCCGAGCAGGATCAGCGTCCACCAGGGCTGCGCCACCAGGAACGCGGCGAGCAGGCCGACGCCGACCAGCGCCGGCACCACGTAGTCGGTCGGCACCCGCATGCCCTTGCCGGAGAAGGTCGGCAGCGTCGACACCAGCAGCAACGCCATCGCCAGCGTCCACGGCACCACCAGCACCGGGTGGCTAACCAGCGCCGGGTCCACCTCGAATCCGGCGACCATGGGCAGCAGCACCAGCCCCGCCCCGGCCGGCGCCGGCACGCCGGTGAAGTAGTTGAAGGCCCACGGCGGCAGGTCCGGCGCGCCGAGGCGCGAGTTGAAGCGGGCCAGCCGCAGCGCCATGCACACCGCGTAGGCCAGCGCCGCGATCCAGCCGAAGCTGCCGGCCGAGCCCAGCGCCCACAGGTACATCATGATCGCCGGGGCGACGCCGAAGCTGACCACGTCGGACAGGCTGTCCAGCTCGGCGCCGAACTTGCTCTGGCCGTTCAGCAGGCGGGCGATGCGGCCGTCCAGCGCGTCGAGGATGGCGGCGGTCACCACCGATACCACCGCCGGGCGCCACTGCCCGTCGATGGCGAAGCGGATCGCCGTCAGGCCGGCGCACAGCGCCAGCACGGTCAGCACGTTGGGCAGCAGGTGGTTGATCGACAGGCCCTTGAGCCGCGGGTGCACCCGGCGCGGGTGCCGCTTGCGGAACACCCCGGGCTTGAAGGCGCCCGGCTTGAAGACGGGCGGCCGTTTCATCGGCGGATCTCCCCCGTCCGCTGCGGTTCGCTCGACTCCAGGTCGGCAAGGACAGTCTCGCCGCCGATCGCCAGCTGCCCGACGCAGACCAGCGGCGCCACGCCGTCCGGCAGGTAGATGTCGGTGCGGCTGCCGAAGCGGATCAGGCCGAAGCGCTCGCCCGCCTTCACCGCCTGCTTGGGCTTCAGATGGCAGATGATGCGGCGCGCCACCAGGCCGGCGATCTGCACGTAGGCGATCTCCCGCCCGTCCGGCAGGCGGTGGCGGATCGCCATGCGCTCGTTCTCGGCGCTGGCCTTGTCGAGCGCGGCGTTGAGGAAGGCGCCGGGGTGATACTCGGCGGCCACCACCTCGCCGTCGGCCGGCACGCGGTTGACGTGCACGTTGAAGACGTTGAGGAAGATCGAGATGCGGGTGCGCGGCTCCGGCCCCATGCCCAGCTCGGGCGGCGGGACGGCGGGCACGATCATGGTGACGCGGCCGTCGGCCGGGCTGACCAGCAGTCCGGAGCGGGAGGGCGTCACGCGCTCGGGGTCGCGGAAGAAGTAGACGCACCAGGCGGTCAGCACGAGGCCGATCCAGCCCAGCGGCGCCGCGACGGCAAGGCCGAGGACGGCCGAGACCACCGCGAAGATCGCGATGAACGGCCAGCCGGCGCGGTGGATGGGAACGAGTACGGTGTCGATGGCGCTCATCGCCGGTCACATGTCCTTTGACGTGAAGCGGCGCATGATAGTCGCAGCACCCCGCCCTTTACAGAATTTTAGCGGCATGCCGCGAAGCTTCGGTCTCCGCCGCCGTCAGGACTGCGTCCCGCCCCATGACCGTTCCCGCCGCCGCCCGTCTCGACGCCTTGCGCGCCCTGGCCCAGGTCGCCGAGGGCGCGCTGCCGCTCGGCCTCAGCGCCGTGACCATGACGGCCGACGGCGTGCCGTCGATCCGCCCGCCGCAGCCGGTGAAGCTGAACTTCTTCGCCGACGGCCTGCCCTTCCACGCCGCGGTCAGCCCCGAGGGCGACGGCGCGGTCTGCCAGATCTGGGCGGAGGTCGGCCACATCCCCTACACCGCGCAGGCGCCGGAGCGGCGGCGCAAGCTGCTGGCCGCGCTGCGCGCCATGCCGAAGCTGGAGCGCGCCCGATTCGTCGTGCAGGACCAGAAGATCCTGCTGGCCTCGGAGACCCGGCACGCGGGCGCGGTGACGGCGGAAGACCTGATGTGCGAGACGGTGGCGCTGATCCAGGAGGGGCGGCCATTCCTCAGGATTCTCGGGGAGTGGCTGTAAGCGTCAGCCTACCGCATCGAGCACTCTCTTGGCCGTCATCCCCGCGAAGGCGGGGATCCAGAAAACCTTGCCGCGCCTCGACTTTGCAAAGCCGCCTGGATCCCCGCCTTCGCGGGGATGACGAATTGAAAGGCTCTTGAGCGCAGATCGCCTCACCCCTTCGGCACCGCCGCCGGCAGGCTGAAGATCTGCCCGGGATAGATCAGGTCGGGATCGCGGATCTGCGAGCGGTTGGCTTCGTAGATCGTCGTGTAGCGCAGCCCGTCGCCGTAGGTGCGCCGGGCGATGCGCCACAGGCTGTTGCCGGGCTGGACCACCAGCGACTGGCCGTCCGGCAGGTTCTTCGGGACTTCCGACACCTGCACCGGCAGCTCGACGCGCGCCATCACCTTGCCGGTCTCCGTCACCTGGTCGGCGCGCAGCGCGTAGATGCCCGGGTCGATCGGACGCTGCGGGCTGAGGCGCCAGTGGCCGTCGGGGTCGGTGGCGGCCCGACCGACCAGGATGTTGTCGAGGTAGAGCTGCACCGAACTGCCCGGCTGCGCGCGACCGCCCATGGCGACGCGGCCGGCCGAGTCGTAGTCCATCGTCTCCACCGACACGCCGCCGGGCGGCAGCGGCGGCAGGGCGCGGGTGGAGGAGCCGCCGGGGGACGGAGCCACCTTCGCCGATTCAACGCGTGGTGTTTCAACGGTGGACGGCGGCGGCGCCTGCAGGACGGTGCTGGCGCCCGCCCCCTCGCGCGGCACGGCGACGGCCATCGCCGGGGCGGGCGGCGCGTCGCGCGCCGGCTCGGGCACCACCAGCACGACGACGCGCTCGGCCTGCACCGAGTCGCCGTTCAGGCGGGCGGTCAGGCTCAGCTCGCGGCTGCCGGGCGACAGCGGGGACGCGGGCAGCAGCACCCACTCGCCGCGGCGGTCGGCGCTGACCTCGCCGAGCGGGCGGTTGCCGTCGAACACCGTCACCACCGATCCCGGCGCGGCGCGGCCGGCGATCACCGCCTCGCCGCCGGGGGTGACGCGCACCACGTCGAAAGTCGGAGCCGGCGGAGTCGCGGGCTTGGCGGCGGGCGGTGCCGGAGCGGGCGGCGGGGCGAGCGTGGCCGGGACGACCGGCTTCGGGCCGGCGGAGTCCGGGGCTGCGGGTTTGGTTTCGGGGGCCGCAGGCAGCGCCGCCTGCAGCGCGGCGGGGGCGATGGCGACCGCCTCGTCGCGGGCCGTGGGTGACATCAGGCCGTAGGTCGCCGCGGCGACCGCCAGGACCGCGCCCAATCCGCCGCCGAGAAGGACAAGCTGTTTCACCGCCGCACCGTATGCTGGCGGACGCCATAGCAAGCGCCCGAAACATACGAGTATCGGTAAGTCCTCCGCGCCGATCAACGGCCGTCTGCGCCGTTGGGCAACTATTCCGTATACCGACGGCGCGTCACGGAACCGACGGCAGCGACTTCAGGTAGACGGCGATGGCCCGGCGGTCCGCCGGGGTGAGCTTGGAGGTGGAGTTGCGCACCACCTCGGCCATGGAGCCGCCGACGAAGTCGCCGTCCGGCAGCATGCCCATCTCCAGCGCCGCCTCGACATCGCCCTGCGACCAGTCGGCCAGGCCCTTCGGACCGGGGCGCAGGTTGGGCACCTTGTCGCCCTCCGGCCCCTGCGGGTTGCCGGCCAGCGCACGCGCGGAATCGACGCCGCCCATCCAGCCGCGCGGGCTGTGGCACTCGCCGCAGTGGCCCAGCGCCTCGACCAGGTAGCGGCCGCGGTTCCACTCGGCGGGCCTGGCGGGGTCGTCCTTCAGCGGCCCCTCCTCCAGGTACAGCGTCTGCCAGACCGGCAGCAGGAAGCGCCAGCCGAAGGGCGCCGACAGATCGTGCGGCCGGTTCGCCGCCGGGCTGGCCGGGCGGCTGGACAGGTAGGCCTTGAGGTCGGCGACGTCGCGGTCGCTCATCCGCGTGTAGGAGGTGTAGGGGAAGGCCGGGAACAGCGGCTCCCCCTCCCTGCCGTGGCCGGAGCGGAGCGCGCGGGCGAAGTCGGCGTCGGTCCAGCGGCCGATGCCGTGCACCGGGTCGGGGGTGATGTTCGGGCTGTAGAAGGTGCCGAAGGGCGTCTTCAGCGGACGCCCGCCGGCCAGCGGCGCGCCGCCGCCCTTCTCGTTGGTGTGGCAGCCCAGGCAGCCGGCGGCGTCGAAGACGTATTCGCCGCGCCGCACCGGGTCGGGCGAGGCGGGATCGCCCGCCCGCGCGGCGACCGGGGTCAGCAGGCCGAGGAGAAGGAGAACGGCGGCGCGCATCGGGCGGCTTAGTTCTTCTTGATGCGGAAGTCCTCGTGGCAGGCGGCGCAGGCCTTGCCGGCCGCCTGCTGCGCCTGGGCGATCTGCGCCTTCTCGCCGGTCATCGCGGCGGTGACCAGCTTGTCGGCAGCCGGCTTGACGTCCACCCACTGCTGCTGCGCCTTCGGCAGGTTCTGCCACAGTTCCGGCTTGGCGGCGCTCTCGGCGACCGGGGCGGCGGTGCCCGGCGGGAACAGCGCGGTGAAGTCGCCCTTCGCCGCCTCGTCGATCTGCGCGGCGGCCTTCTGCACGTCCTCGACGGTGCCGCCCTCGCCCTTGAGGAACTTGCCGATGGTCTGCATGCCGCCGCCGAACTTCTTCATGTGCTGCTGCCGGGCCTTGACCAGTTCCTCCGGCGTCGCGGCCGGGGCGGCCGGCGCGAAGGCGAGGAACAGGCCCGCCGATACGGCGACGGCGAAAACGGCGTGGAGCGTGCGGTGGATCATGGTGGCTCTCTCCCTGTTTGTGTCACGGTGGACGCCGGGTTGACGCCCGGGGCCGGCGTGTTATTCCACCGAGGATGGTGCCGTCGGCAACGCGGCCGGCGCCAATCACAGGATCGTGATGAAACCGACGATGGTGGGTGCGATGAAGACGCCGAATTCCGTGTGCGTGTACTGCGGCTCGTCGAGCCGGGTCGCGGACGTCCACAAGGCCGCGGCGCACGCGCTGGGCGCCGGGCTGGCCGAGCGCGGCATCCGGCTGGTCTACGGCGGCGGCCGGGTCGGGCTGATGGGCATCCTGGCCGACGCCGCCATCGCCGCGCACGGCGAGGTGGTCGGCATCATCCCCGAGCACATCAAGGTGATGGAGGTCGAGCACACCGGCCTGGCCGAGTTGCATGTGGTCGACAGCATGCACACCCGCAAGCGCATGATGGTCGAGCGTTCGGACGCCTTCATCGTGCTGCCCGGCGGCATGGGCACGCTGGACGAGACGTTCGAGGTGCTGACCTGGAAGCAGCTGCGCCTGCACGACAAGCCGGTGGTGATCGTCGATGTCGAGGGGTACTGGGCACCGCTGCTGGCGCTGATCGACACCATGGTCGAGGAGGGCTTCTGCCGGGAGGAGCACCGCCGCCTGTTCACCGTGGTGAAGCGGGTGGAGGACGTGTTCACGGCGCTGGACCGCGCCCCGGAACCGTCGGCCCCGGCGGACACCAAGTGGCTGTAGCCGCCGCGCGCGACAACGTGGGCTGCGCCGCCCGCCGCGCCTTCCTTCCCCGGGGGGCCGGTGATATAAGACCGCCGAACCTACGCCCAGCCGTGCGGGCCGCCCCCTACGTCAGCCAGGACCAGGGCGCCCCGGACGGTCACGCCCGCTGGATGGCGCCTGGCGCCCAAGGATAACGACAGCCCTGACCCCAAGGGGAGACCTCGTACCCATGACCAAGATCAAAGTCGCGAACCCGGTCGTCGAGCTTGACGGCGACGAGATGACCCGGATCATCTGGCAGTTCATCAAGGACAAGCTGATCCTGCCGTACCTCGACATCGATCTGAAGTACTATGATCTCGGCATCGAGAACCGCGACAAGACCGACGACAAGGTGACCGTCGAGTCGGCCAAGGCGATCCAGCAGTACGGCGTCGGCGTGAAGTGCGCGACCATCACCCCCGACGAGGCGCGCGTCAAGGAATTCACCCTCAAGAAGATGTGGAAGTCGCCGAACGGCACGATCCGCAACATCATCGGCGGCACCGTCTTCCGCGAGCCGATCGTCTGCAACAACGTGCCGCGCTACGTCCCCGGCTGGACCAAGCCGATCATCATCGGCCGCCACGCCTTCGGCGACCAGTACAAGGCCACCGACTTCAAGGTTCCGGGCGCGGGCAAGCTGACCATCAAGTGGACGCCCGAGGGCGGCGGCGAGCCGATCGAGCACGAGGTCTACGACTTCCCCGGCGCCGGCGTGGCGATGGGCATGTACAACCTCGACGAGTCGATTGAGGGCTTCGCGCATTCCAGCTTCCTGTACGGCCTGGAGCGCAACTACTCGGTCTACCTGTCGACCAAGAACACCATTCTCAAGGCCTACGACGGCCGCTTCAAGGACATCTTCCAGGAGGTGTTCGACCGCGACTACGCGGCGAAGTTCAAGGAGAAGGGCCTGGTCTACGAGCACCGCCTGATCGACGACATGGTCGCCTCGGCGCTGAAGTGGGAAGGCGGCTTCGTGTGGGCCTGCAAGAACTACGACGGCGACGTGGAGTCGGACGTGGTGGCGCAGGGCTTCGGCTCGCTGGGCCTGATGACCTCGGTGCTGATCACGCCGGACGGCAAGACCGTCGAGGCCGAGGCCGCGCACGGCACGGTGACCCGCCACTACCGCGAGCACCAGAAGGGCAAGGAGACCTCGACCAACCCGATCGCCTCGATCTACGCCTGGACGCAGGGCCTCGCCTACCGCGGCAAGTTCGACGGCACGCCCGATGTGGTCAAGTTCGCCCAGACGCTGGAGCGCGTCTGCGTCGAGACCGTCGAGTCCGGCTACATGACCAAGGACCTCGCCATCCTCATCGGCCCGGAGCAGCCCTGGCTGACCACCAAGCAGTTCCTCGACAAGCTGGACGAGAACCTGCAGAAGAAGATGGCCGCCTGGGCGTAACCTTCGGGTGCGACACCATGGCCCCTCTCCCTTGAGGGGCGTTTCGGCGGAAAAGGTGGGGGAACGACCGTTCCCCCCGGACTCCTGAAAAGGACTCCTGAAAAGCCCGGGGCGAGCGCTCCGGGCTTTTTTTCATGCTGATCCATAACCTGAGGGAAGAGATGCCCAACAGCACTTTCTGCGTCGCCGTCATCGGTGCCGGCGAGACCGGCACCCCGCTTCTGCAGCAGCTTCTCAGCGCGCCGTTCGTCCGCGTGCTGGGGGTGGCCGACCTCGATCCGGACGCGCCGGGCATGAATCTCGCGCGCGACCACGACGTGCCGACCACCACCGATTTCATGGACCTCGCGCGCATGGGCGAGGACCTCGACGTGCTGATCGACGTCACCGGCGTGCCGCTGGTGCGCGAGGCGCTGCGCCAGCACATGCAGGACACCGACAACCACCGCACCATCATCATGCACGAGGTGATCGTGCAGCTGATGCTCTCCCTGTCGAAGGGCGAGCTGGTGCGGCTGAAGCATGGCGACGTGGAGTATTGAGACTTTCCCTCTGAAACCGTCATGGCCGGGCTTGTCCCGGGCATGACGGCTATCAAGAGGATACGAAAAACAAAAGCGGCCCCGAACCAGGGCCGCTTTTCGTTTTCCGGACGGGAGACTGTCGCTCGGGCGTCAGGCGACGCCGACGCTGCGGTCCTCGTCGCGCTTCTTGCTGGAGGAGGTCGGCTGGTAGGCCACCGCCGCGTGCTCCGCGCAGTACGGCAGGCCGGCCAGCGCCGTCTTGCCGCAGAAGTGGAAATCCTGGTGCTTGGGGTCGCCCACCGGCCACTTGCACATGCGCTCGGTCAGGCTGAGGATCGTGGCCCCCCGGCTCGGCTTCTTCTTGATGGGCGACGGGCGCCCGGAGAGGCCAAGGCGGTGCGCCTTGCCGATCACGGCGTTGCGGCTGATGTCGCCGAGCATGTCGGCGATCTCGCTGGCGCTCAGCCCCTGCGCCCAGAGATCCTTAAGCTGTTGAACCCGCTCGTCCGTCCAACTCATCCCCTGTCTCCAAACTTGGTCCGGTTGCCCGTGCCTTGGCCGGTGGCTATAGCCATAAGGCTGATAAGCCATTTTCCATAAGGCTCAATATTTTGTGCCGACCGGGGAGGAAGCTACCAGATGGAGCCCGCAAGGGATAGAGGGTGCCAGCAACATTCCTGTGCATAACTCCCTGGGTCCTACGAGTTCAGAGCCCGGTAGACGTCCTCGGCTATTCCGGAGAGGGTAACCCGGTCGAGTTCGCCCGTCAGGGCCCAAGCTAACCCATTGTCGCGCCAATAAAAAGCTTGGACGTTGCCGTCGTGCGCAAATCGGAACGATGTGTCCGCCGGGTCACGGGTCGGCCGGGCATACAGGGTGATGCGGCGACCGGTCGCATCCTGATACATCAGTTGGGCCGCCGGGCCGTCGGTGTCCGACAGCAGCCGCCCGCCCACCAGTTCGTAGCCGCGCCCGGCGAGGCGGGGAGCGCGCAGCGGCTTGCCGAGCCGCTTGCCGAGCCACGTCACGAGGTGCTCCTCCTGGTCGGCGCCGACCTCGACGGGGTGGCGCACCTCGGCGGCGAAGACGCGGTGGGCGGCGACGGCCTCGGCGACGAAGGCGCGGGACGACGGGGCGCCGGGCGCGCTCCAGCCGTGCGCCAGCCAGCCGGCGGCCCCACCCGCCACGAAGGCGAGCAGCGACGCCGCCAGCGCCAGCCACGGCAGCGCGCGGTGGCGCCGGCTGAAGGGCGGCTTCAGGCGGTCGGGCAGCGGCCGGTCGATCAACGGGGCAAAGGCGCGGGCGGTCATCGTCCGCTGCGCGCGGTAGCTGGCGAAGCGGTGGGCGACCTCGGGGTGGTCGTCCAGGTAGCGGCGCACCGCGTCCCGCCGGTCGTCGGGCAGTTCGCCGTCGAGCCACGCGTGCAGCTCGGCCTCCGTCACGGGCTCCTCCTCGGGGGTGGTCATTTGATTCTCCTCAGCGGCCGCTCCTCGCCGCCTTCCAGCAGCGCGCGCAGCCGTTCACGGGCGCGGGCGAGCCGCGACATCACGGTGCCGATTGGCACCTCCAGCACCTCGGCGACCTCGCGGTAGGACAGGCCTTCCACGCCGGTCAGCAGCAGGATGCGGCGGTGCTCCTCGGACAGTTGCCCAAAGGCGCGGACGAAGTCGCGAACCGCGCCGCGGTCGGCGGGCGGGGTGCTGAGCGCCACGTCGTCGGCGAAGTCCTCCACCGGCGTCTCGTGCCCCCGCCGCCGCCGCCAGCGGATGCCGCTGACGTGCAGGTTGTGCAGGATCGACAGCAGCCAGCCGCCGAGCCGGCTCGGGTCGCGCAGCGCATGGCGGTTGGCCAGCGCCTTCTCCACGCAGTCCTGCACGAGGTCGTCGGCGTCCGCGAGGTTCCCCACCAGCGCCGCGGCGTAGCGGCGCAGGCGCGGCACGTGCGCCGCGATGGCGCGGTCGTCGATGTCGTCGGCTGCTGGCATGGCTCCGGTCCCCCGCTCTGCAAGGACGCACCCGCAGCCCATGTTATTCCGTGGACGCGCGCGTCAAGCGCATAGGGGGTAGATCTTTCGGCCGGAGCTACGTCGCCGAGAACCCCGCCTTGCCGTCGAAGTTGCAGAGGTTCTCGGTCTGGATGAAGTCCAGGCCGGCCACCGCGAGGCGGTCGAGCAGCGCCACGATGTCGCGGTGGACGATCGGCTCGCCGCGCACCAGGAAGCGGCAGCGCCAGTGATCGGTGCAGAAGGTGCCGGCGTTGCCGTCCGGCCAGACGGTCTGGCTGCGGTTGGAGATGCTCGACAGCTCCAGCGCCGGGCCGGCCAGCGGCTGCACGCGGGCCGCCAGGTCGTCCGGCCCGCCATCCGACCAGTGCAGGAAGACGTCCACCCCGACCAGCTCCTTCACCGCCGGCGCCCGGCCGGAGGGACGCAGCGCGGTGTCGAAGCTGGGGCGGGTGACGGCGTAGCTGACGCCGGGCAGCGTCTTCGGGAACTGGCCGAGGCGCTCGATCACCGCGTCGGCGAAGGCCTGCGTGCCGACGCGCAGACGGCTCATGCCGCGCGAGAAGATGTCGGCGGTGTGGATGCCGTCCTCGATGGTGCGCAGCCATGCGTTGTGCACGCGCGCCGCCACGTCGCCCTGGCCGATGTGCACGAGCATCATCACGGATGCCATCAGCAGGCCCGAGGGGTTCGCCACCCCCTGCCCGGCCAGCGCCGGGGCGGCGCCGTGCAGCGCCTCGAACATGGCGCAGCGGTCGCCGATGTTGGCGGAGCCGGCCAGCCCGATCGACCCGGTGATCTGCGCCGCGATGTCGGAGACGATGTCGCCGTACAGGTTGAGGGTGACGATGACGTCGAAGCGCTCGGGCTGGTCGGCGAGGCGGGCGGCGCCGATGTCGACGATCAGGTGGTCGGCCTTGATCTCCGGGTACTCGGCGGCGACCTCCTGGAAGGTGCGCAGGAACAGCCCGTCGGACATCTTCATGATGTTGTCCTTCACCAGGGCCGTCACCTTGCGGCGGCGGTTGGCGCGAGCGTACTCGAAGGCGTAGCGGACGATGCGCTCCGAGCCCGGCTGCGACACCAGCTTGACCGACTGGATCACGTCGTCGGTCTGGCGGTGCTCGATGCCGGTGTAGAGGTCCTCCTCGTTCTCGCGGATGATCACCACGTCCATGCGAGGGTGCCGGGTGCGGACATAGGGGTGGTGCGAGACGCAGGGGCGGACGTTGGCGAACAGCCCCAGCGCGGTGCGCGCCGTGACGTTCAGCGACTTGAACCCCGGCCCCTGCGGCGTCACCACCGGCCCCTTGAGGAAGACGCGGGTGCGCCGGATCGACGCCCAGCCGTCCGGCCCCAGCCCGCCGCCGTGGCCGCGGCGGTACACGGCCTCGCCCGCCGGCACCTCCTCCACCTTGAGGCGCGCGCCGGCCGCATCCAGGATGTGCAGCACCGCGTCCGCGACCTCCGGACCGATGCCGTCGCCTCTGGCCAACGTGATGGGGGTGGCGTCCGCCATGTGGATAAGTCTCCTTCGCGCTGCGACCCTAGCCGCAAAGCGAGCGGCCATGCAACGGAAGCGCGACGCGGCTTGACGCTGGCGTGAGCGGCGCCACGTCGCTTGCCGCGATGACCGGCATCACGAGCACCCCCTCCCCTTTCGACGGCCTGCCCTCGGCCGTGGCCGGCCTGGAGCCGCCGCGCACGGCGTTTGCGGCCCTGCCGGCGGCGGTCCGGCGCGAGTTGCGCGTCGATCAGGTCGGCGAGCTGGTGGCGGTGCGGCTGTACGACGGCGCGCTGGCCGGCAGCCGCGCCCCGGACGTGCGGCGCTTTGCCGCCGGACACCGGCGCATCGAGCGGGCGCATCTGGCGCTGTTCGAGGCGTACCTGCCGCGAGAGGCGCGCAGCCGGCTGGGCGGGTTCTGGCGGCTGGCCGGGTGGTTGCTCGGCTGGGTGCCGGCGCGGCTGGGGCCGGCGGCGCTGTACGCCGTGGTCGCCGGGGTGGAGCGCTGGGTGGACGGGCACTACGCGCGGCAGATCGCGCTCGTGCGGCGGCTGGCGCCGGACCCGGAGCTGCTGCGCGTGCTGGAGGCCTGCCGCAACGACGAGGCGAGGCATGCGGAGGACGCGGAGGAACTCTACCCGGATGCGCCGTGGTGGGCGCGGGTGCTGGCCGGGGTGGCGGTGGGGTGCTCGCGGGCGGGGGTGGTGGTGGCGCGGTGGGTGTGAGGTTCCAACGTTGGACCGTTGGCTCAGCCTAAGACTGCGCTCTGGGGTCCGGAAGGGCGCGGATGCCGCGCCCTTCCACCCTCTTCACAAGACAGAAACCCCGTACGCCTCGGTGAACGCCGCTGCAGCGTATTCGTTGGATGCATGTGCGAACCCACCGTCACCCCACGGGATGTCCCAACTGTTCCGGACAATGAACCTGTTCTTGTCGTATCCGACGAGCGCCACGGCATGCCCGCCGCCCGCTGTCGCCGCATCGTAGACGTTCAAAACGCCGTTGGTGTGGCTGGCGTTGTTCCACGTCGCATCGACATTCAAGCGGACCAGGACGGGACCGTTGAAGGCGATCCATTGCCGCCACTTCTCAGGCGAACGACCAAGGTTGATGTAGTTCTCGATCTTCAGCTTTGACGCGATGGCATAGAAGGTGCGCGCTTCGCCCTGGAAAAGAGTGGGAGGATTGAACGGCAGGACGCGGTCAGTCACCGCGCCATAACGGCGGGCGATGTCCAGTGCGGCCTTGAGGCTGGTCCCATCCGCTTCGATAAACGTGGTAGGAGACGACAAGAATTCGTCCGTTTCCTTCGCCGCCATCCAAATGAACCTTGGTGACAGCATCTCCGAAGATTGAAGCCTCCCTGCCTTAACGAAATGCCAGCGAAGGACCGAGTCTGCTGTCGCCCAGCCTACGCAAGATCCGGTAGAGCCCTGATCGCCGATCGTCCACCACGCTTCGCGCAGATCCTTTGATGCCGGCGGCGCGGCGGCAGCCGTCAACTCGGCCGCCGCGGCATGCTCGAACATCCAGTCCTGCTCCGTATCCCGCGACGGAAGACAGTTCAGTATGCGGACAACACCGTCGCTCCTGGTAACCGCTTCTTCGGCCGGGCCGATGCGCGGGGCGGGCTTGGTCGCAGCGCGAGTGCGTTCGGCTCTGCTCAGCGTCTTTACCATGATTCCCCCCTTTGTCGATTGCCATGCCGATTGCTATACGCAACAGCACAGCAAAAATATTCGCGAGGAATCACAACAATCTCAACAGACAAATCAAACGCAACATACCGTAGTATGTTGATTATCAGAAGACTATACCAAATAGTGACCCTACCTCACCAGTTCCCGCATCGCCGCATCCAGCCCCTCCAGCGTCAGCGGGTACATGCGGCCGCCCATCAGGCGCTGCAGGATCCGCGTGCTCTCCATGTATTGCCAGTGCCTCTCCGGCACCGGGTTCAGCCACACCGCCTTCTGGTAGACTGACAGAACCCGCTGCAGCCAGACCTGCCCGGCCTCCTCGTTCCAGTGCTCGACGCTGCCGCCGGGGTGGGTGATCTCGTACGGGCTCATCGCCGCGTCGCCGACGAAGACCAGCTTGTAGTCCGCCGGATAGGTGTGCAGCACGTCCCAGGTCGGGGTGCGCTCGGCTTGGCGCCGGTGGTTGTCCTTCCACAGGCTCTCGTAGACGCAGTTGTGGAAGTAGAAGTGCTCCAGGTGCTTGAACTCGGTCCGCACGGCGGAGAACAGCTCCTCGCACAGGCGGATGTGGTCGTCCATCGAGCCGCCGATGTCCAGGAACAGCAGCACCTTCACCGCGTTGTGCCGCTCCGGCACCAGCTTCAGGTCCAGCCAGCCGGCGTTGTTGGCGGTGGCGCGGATGGTGCCGGGCAGGTCCAGCTCGCTGGCCGCCCCGGTGCGGGCGAACTTGCGCAGGCGCCGCAGCGCCACCTTGATGTTGCGGGTGCCGAGTTCCACCGAATCGTCGAGGTTCCTGAACTCGCGCTTGTCCCACACCTTCACGGCGCGGCGGTGGCGGGATTCCTTCTGGCCGATGCGCACGCCCTCGGGGTTGTAGCCGTAGGCGCCGAAGGGCGAGGTGCCGGCGGTGCCGACCCATTTCGAGCCGCCCTGGTGCCGCCCCTTCTGCTCGGCCAACCGTTGCGCCAGCGTCTCCATCAGCTTCTGCCAGCCGCCCAGCGCCTGGACCTGCGCCTTCTCCTCGTCGGTCAGGAAGCGCTCGGCCAGCTTGCGCAGCCATTCCTCGGGCAGGTCGACGACCGGCACCTCCTCGCCGTCCGGCGGCGGCTCGCCGATGCCCTTGAAGACGTGGCCGAACACCCGGTCGAAGCGGTCGAGGTTGCGCTCGTCCTTCACCAGGCAGGAGCGGCTGAGGTAGTAGAAATCCTCCACGCTGCAGTCGGCCAGCCCACGCTTCATGGCCTCCATCAGCGTCAGGTATTCCTTCAGCGACACTGGCACGCCGGCTTGGCGCAGCTCGAAAAAGAAGTTCGTGAACAATGGCGTTCTCCCCGCGGGGGCGGCATTATAGCGCATCCTCAGGAAAACAGCGCATGAACCCTCTCGTCCAGTTCGCCGTCGCCCTCGACTTCGCCGCCGGCAAGCACACCGACCACCGCCGCAAAGGCGTGCGCGGCGAACCCTACGTCAACCACCTGATCGAGGTGGCGCGCCTCGTCGCCCAGGCGACCAACGGCCAGGACCCGAACGCGGTCGTTGCCGCCGTGCTGCACGACACGCTGGAGGACACCGACGCCACCCGCGAGGAGTTGGAGGAGCATTTCGGCGCCGAGATCGCCTCCATCGTCGCCGAGGTCACCGACGACAAGCGCCTGACCAAGGACGAGCGCAAGCAGCGGCAGGTGGACTCCGCCCCGCACGCCTCGCACCGCGCCAAGCTGGTGAAGCTGGCCGACAAGATCAGCAACCTGCGCTCCATGCAGACCAGCCCCCCCAACGCCTGGACGCTGGAGCGCAAGATCGAATACTTCGAGTGGGCCGCCCGCGTGGTGGAGGGCCTGCGCGGCATCAACGCCGACCTGGAGGCGCTGTTCGACGCCGCCTACCGCGACGGGCTGGACCAGCTCCGCGGCAAAAAGTCCTGATCCGCCATTGCGATAGCTCAATGTGACTTGGTCACAGACGGCGTACATTAGGGAAATCTAGAACGGATCGAAAGCCGAGCCTCCCCGGCACGAGGATCCCATGTCCCTGAGCACGCACGCCGCTTCCAATCCCTCGGCCGCGGACGAACCCGGCCGCCACTGGTTCATCAATCGCCCCAAGGTCTACCCCGCCGCGGTGACGGGCACCTTCCGCCGGCTGAAATGGGCGGCGGTGATCGTCCTGCTGGCGATCTACTACCTCACGCCGTGGATCCGCTGGGACCGCGGCCCGGGCATCCCCGACCAGGCGGTGCTGGTCGATATGCCCGGCCGGCGCCTGTATTTCTTCTTCATCGAGATCTGGCCGCAGGAGGTCTACTACCTGACCGGCCTGCTGATCCTCGCCGCCATCGGGCTGTTTGGCGCCACCACGCTGTTCGGCCGCGTCTGGTGCGGCTACGCCTGCTGGCAGACGGTGTGGACCGACCTGTTCATCTGGGTCGAGACGAAGATCGAGGGTAGCCGCACCGAGCGCATCCGTCTCGACAAGGCGCCGATGACGCCGAACAAGGCGCTGCGCAAGACCGCCAAGCACATAGCCTGGATGCTGATCGGCGTCGCCACCGGCGGGGCCTGGGTGTTCTACTTCAACGACGCGCCGACGCTGATGCGCGATCTGCTGGCAGGCCAGGCCTCCGCCACCGTGCTGGGCTTCGCGGCGCTGTTCAGCGCCACCTGCTATTTCTTCGCCGGCTGGGCGCGCGAGCAGGTGTGCATCTACGTCTGCCCGTGGCGCAGCTTCCAGTCGGCCATGGTGGACGAGGACACCTACATCGTCACCTACCAGGACTGGCGCGGCGAAGGCCGCCGCCCGCTGCGCAAGTCGCAGGGCTGGGGCGAGCGCGAGGCCGAGGGCTACGGCGACTGCATCGACTGCAAGGTGTGCGTCCACGTCTGCCCGACGGGCACCGACATCAGGAAGGGGCAGCAGATCTCCTGCATCGGCTGCGGCCTGTGCGTGGACGCCTGCAACGACGTGATGGCCCAGATCGGCCGGCCGCGCGACCTGATCCTGTTCGACACCCAGAACGACCAGGTGGCGAAAGCGCAGGGCAAGATCGTCAAGCCGCGCGTCGTCCGGCCGCGCACCATCGTCTACGGCCTGATCCTGCTGACGGTGGCCAGCGCCATGTTCGTCAGCCTGATGATGCGGGCGACCGTGGACGTCAACGTGCTGCGCGACCGCGCGCCGCTGTTCGTCGCGCTGTCGGACGGCTCGGTGCAGAACGCCTACACCGTCAAGGTGCTGAACAAGACGCACGATCCGCGCACCTACACCCTGGCGCTCCAGGGGCTCGACAACGCGGAGCTGTCGGCCGCCAGCCTGGAGGGGCATGGGAACACGCTGACGATCACCGCCGGACCGGATTCGGTGGCGACCTACCGGGTGTTCGTGAAGCTGCCGCAGGACAAGGCGAAGAGCGGGTCCACGGACGTGACGCTCATGGTCACCGAGACGGGGACCGGTGAGGTCGGAACGCACAAGAGCGTGTTCATGGCGCCGTAGAAGGAAAGCGAGGGAGGCACTGCCTCCCTCGCGCTCCCTCCGCCAAGGGCCGCAGGCCCTTGGATCCCGTCAGCGGCCCTCGCGCCGCGCGATGAACGCCAACCGCTCCAGCAGGTGCACGTCCTGCTCGTTCTTCAGCAGCGCGCCGCACAGCGGCGGGATGAGCTTGCGGGCGTCCTTGGCGCGCAGCGTCTCGGGGTCCACGTCCTCGACCATCAGGAGCTTGATCCAGTCCAGCAGTTCAGAGGTGGAGGGCTTCTTCTTCAGGCCCGGCACCTCGCGCAGGTCGTAGAACAGCGCCATCGCCTCGCGCAGCAGGGCCGGCTTCAGGCCGGGGTAGTGCACCTCGACGATCCGCTCCATGGTCTCCTTGTCGGGGAAGCGGATGTAGTGGAAGAAGCAGCGGCGCAGGAAGGCGTCCGGCAGTTCCTTCTCGTTGTTCGAGGTGATGAGGATGATCGGGCGCTGCCGGGCCTTGACGGTCTGCCGCGTCTCGTAGACGTGGAACTCCATGCGGTCGAGTTCGAGCAGCAGGTCGTTGGGGAACTCGATGTCGGCCTTGTCGATCTCGTCGATCAGCAGGACCGGCGCCTCCGGCATCTCGAAGGCCTCCCACAGCTTGCCGCGCACGATGTAGTTGGCGATGTCGTGCACCCGCTCCTCGCCGAGCTGGGAGTCGCGCAGACGGCTGACCGCGTCGTACTCGTACAGGCCCTGCTGCGCCTTGGTGGTCGACTTGATGTGCCAGGGGATGAGGGGCTTGTTCAGGGCCCGGGCGATCTCCTGCGCCAGCACGGTCTTGCCGGTGCCGGGCTCGCCCTTGACCAGCAGCGGGCGTTCCAGCGTGATCGCCGCGTTGACCGCCACCATCAGGTCCTCGGTGGCGACGTAGGTGTCGGTGCCGGTGAAACGCATCGAATCCGTCCCGTTCTTTTCGCTTGGGCCTGCAACCATCCAGGATTGCGCCTATCCTTTCAAGAGACGAACCGTTCGGAACGTTCCAAGAGGGAGGACAGGCATGGGCGAGTTCTGGCCGGAATACCTCGCCGAACACCGCAACCCGGTCAACCGCGCGCTGCACGTGACCGGCACCATGCTGGCCACCGGGCTGCTGGTGGGGGCGGTCGTCCTGTGGGACTGGCGGCTGCTGGCGGCGGCGCCGGTGGCGGGCTACGGTTTTGCCTGGTTCGGGCACTTCGTGGTCGAGAGGAACCGGCCGAAGACGTTCGAGGCGCCGTTCAAGTCGCTCGCCGGGGACTTCCGCATGGCGGGGCTGGCGCTGTGCGGGCGGCTGGGGAGCGAGATGGAGCGGTACGGTGTCGCCGACTCTGGCCCCCACCCTAACCCTCCCCCGCTCCGCAGGGGAGGGCTTTAGGGGCTGGCGGCGGAGTTCCCTCCCCTGCGAAGCGGGGGAGGGTTAGGGTGGGGGCAAGTGACGCGACTTACGCCACCACCTTCTCAGAAATCGCCTTCTCGATCGCCTCGACCGCGGCGTTGGCCAGCGAGCCGTCCGGGCCGCCGGCCTGGGCCATGTCAGGACGGCCGCCGCCGCCCTTGCCGCCGCAGGCCTCGGCGCCGACGCGCACCAGATCGACCGCGCTGATGCGGCCGGTCAGGTCGTCGGTGACGCCGACGACGATGGACGCCTTGCCGTCGTTGGTCGCCACCAGCGCCACCACGCCGGAGCCGAGTTGCTTCTTCAACTCGTCGGCCATCGGCTTGAGGTCCTTGGCCGGCAGGCCGTCCACCACACGGGCGGCAAACTTCACGCCGTTGATCTCCTTGGCCGCGGAGCCGCCATCCGACTTGGCGCCGCCACCCATGGCGACCTGCCGGCGCAGATCGGCCAGTTCGCGCTCCATCTTGCGGCGCTCGTCCACCAGGGCGGCGACACGCGACGGCACCTCCTCCGGACGGACCTTGAGAGCCGAGGCGGCCTCGCCCAGCAGGTGCTCGCGCTCGGCGAGGTACCTGGCGGCGCCCTGCGCGGTCAGCGCCTCGATGCGGCGCACGCCGGCGGCCACCGCACCCTCGGCGACGATCTTGAAGATGCCGATGTCGCCAGTGCGGCGCACGTGCGTGCCGCCGCACAGCTCGACCGAGTAGTCGCGCTCCAGCTCGCCGTGCGGGCCGCCCATGGAGACGACGCGCACCTCGTCGCCGTACTTCTCGCCGAACAGCGCCATGGCGCCGGACGCCTTGGCCTCGTCCGGGCTCATCAGGCGGGTGACCACCGCGCTGTTGCCGAGGATGCGGGCGTTGACCTCCGCCTCCACCGCGGCGATGTCCGCGGCGCTGAGGCCGACCGGCTGCGAGATGTCGAAGCGCAGACGCTCCGGCGCCACCAGCGAGCCCTTCTGCGTCACGTGCTCGCCCAGGCGGTTCTGCAGCGCCTTGTGCAGCAGGTGGGTGGCCGAGTGGTTGGCGCGGATGGCGGCGCGGCGCTCCGTATCGACGCGCAGTTCGACCACGTCGCCGACCTTCAGCGTGCCCTTGGTGACGGTCCCCTGGTGCGCCCAGACGGCACCCAGCTTCTTCAGGGTGTCCTTGACCACCACCTCGACGCCGTCGGCGGAGAAGATGACGCCGGTGTCGCCGACCTGACCGCCCGACTCGGCGTAGAACGGCGTCTGGTTGACGATGACCAGCACCTCGTCGCCGACGCCGGCCTGCTCGACGCGGCCGTCGCCCTTGACGAGCGCGGTCACCTTGCCCTCGGCGACCTCGGTGTCGTAGCCGAAGAACTCGGTGGCGCCCAGCTCGTCCTTCAGTTCGAACCACAGCTTCTCGGTCGCCGCCTCGCCGGAGCCGGCCCAGGATTCGCGGGCCTTGCGGCGCTGCTCGTCCATGGCCGCCTTGAAGCCGGCCTCGTCCACCGGGCGGCCCTTGGCGCGCAGCACGTCCTGCGTCAGGTCGAGGGGGAAGCCGTAGGTGTCGTACAGCTTGAACGCCACGTCGCCGGGCAGCGCGGCGTTGCCGTCGAGCCGGCCCTCCTCCTCCTCCAGCAGCTTCAGGCCGCGCTCCAGCGTCTGCTTGAAGCGGGTCTCCTCCAGCTTGAGGGTCTCGACGATCAGCGCGCGGGCGCGCACCAGCTCGGGGTAGGCGTCGCCCATCTGCTGGACCAGCGCCGGGACGAGGCGGTGCATCAGCGGCTCGCGGGCGCCCAGCATGTGGGCGTGGCGCATGGCGCGGCGCATGATGCGGCGCAGCACGTAGCCGCGGCCCTCGTTCGACGGCAGCACGCCGTCGGCGATCAGGAACGAGGTCGAGCGCAGGTGGTCGGCGATCACCCGGTGCGACACCGCCTGCGCGCCGTCCGGCGAGGTCTTGGTCGCCTCGGCCGAGGCGACGATCAGCGCCCGCATCAGGTCGATGTCGTAGTTGTCGTGCTTGCCCTGGAGGACGGCGGCGAGGCGCTCCAGGCCCATGCCGGTGTCGATCGAGGGCTTGGGCAGCGGGACGAGGTTGTCCGGCCCGAGCTGCTCGTACTGCATGAACACGAGATTCCAGATCTCGATGAAGCGGTCGCCGTCCTGATCCTCGGAGCCCGGCGGGCCGCCCTGCACCTGCGGGCCGTGGTCGAAGAAGATCTCCGAGCACGGGCCGCACGGGCCGGTGTCGCCCATGCGCCAGAAATTGTCGTCGGTCGGGATGCGGATGATCTTCTCGTCGGGCAGGCCGGCGATCTTGCGCCACAGCGCGGCGGCGTCCTCGTCCGAGGTGTGGACGGTCACCGTCAGCTTGTCGGCCGGCAGGCCGAACTCCTTGGTGATCAGCCCCCAGGCCATCTCGATGGCGCCTTCCTTGAAGTAGTCGCCGAACGAGAAGTTGCCGAGCATCTCGAAGAAGGTGTGGTGGCGCGCCGTGTAGCCGACGTTGTCCAGGTCGTTGTGCTTGCCGCCGGCGCGCACGCACTTCTGCGAGGTGGCGGCGCGCTTGTACGGACGGGACTCGGCACCCGTGAACACGTTCTTGAACTGCACCATGCCGGCGTTGGTGAACATCAACGTCGGGTCGTTGCGCGGCACCAGCGGCGACGAGTCCACCTTCTGGTGGCCGTGCTTGGCGAAGTAGTCCAGGAACGTGGTGCGGATGTCGTTGGCGGTCTGCATGGGATCGTCAGGCTCCGGTGCGCGGATCGGGCCGAAAATAGGCCGAACGGGTGCTTTTAGCGTGACTTGGGGTGGCTGTCCACACAAGGCCAGCGGCGGATGAGACGCCGTGAAACGCTATGAAACGGCTGGTAGGGGGTGGTTGCATTCGCCTTGGATCCTCGGCGGCACCCTCACCCGGCGCTGCGCGCCACCCTCTCCCGGGGCGGGAGAGGGGATAGGCCCGCAACTGACGCTGTGCAGGGCCCCCTCACCCTAACCCTCTCCCCAGAGGGGATAAAAGGAAAGGCGCCGCCTTTTGGGCAGCGCCTTCTTGTCCCGGGATCCAAGGGCCGACCGGCCCTTGGTGGGGTGCGCGAGGGGCAAGGCCCCTCGCCGGTCACTCCGGCGTGGACGCGTCGCCGTCGGTCTCCGGGGTGCCCATCATGGCGTCGGCGACGAGGCCGGCGTTGCCGCGGATCTTGTCCTCGATGGACTTCGCCGTGTCGGGGTTGTTGCGCAGATACGTCTTGGCGTTCTCGCGGCCCTGGCCGATGCGGGTGCCGTCGTAGCTGAACCACGCGCCCGACTTCTCGACCACGCCGGCCTGGATGCCCAGGTCGAGCAGCTCGCCCACCTTCGACACGCCCTCGCCGTACATGATGTCGAACTCGACCACGCGGAACGGCGGGGCCATCTTGTTCTTCACCACCTTGACTCGGGTCTGGTTGCCGACCACCGTCTCGCGGTCCTTGATGGCGCCGATGCGGCGGATGTCCAGGCGGACCGAGGCGTAGAACTTCAGCGCGTTGCCGCCCGTCGTGGTCTCCGGGTTGCCGAACATCACGCCGATCTTCAGGCGAATCTGGTTGATGAAGATCACCAGGCAGCGCGACTTCGAGATCGAGCCGGTCAGCTTGCGCAGCGCCTGGCTCATCAGGCGGGCGTGCAGGCCGACGTGGCTGTCGCCCATCTCGCCCTCCAGCTCGGCGCGCGGCACCAGCGCCGCCACGGAGTCGACCACCAGCACGTCGATGGCGCCGGAGCGCACCAGCGTGTCGGCGATCTCCAGCGCCTGCTCGCCGGCGTCGGGCTGCGAGATCAGCAGCTCATCGACGTTCACGCCCAGCTTGCGCGCGTAGGTCGGGTCGAGCGCGTGCTCCGCGTCCACGAAGGCGCAGGTGCCGCCGTTCTTCTGGGCCTGGGCGATGGCGTGCAGCGCCAGCGTGGTCTTGCCCGAGCTTTCCGGCCCGTAGATCTCGATGATGCGGCCGCGCGGCAGGCCGCCGATGCCGAGGGCGATGTCGAGGCCGAGCGAACCCGTCGAGATCACCTCCGTCTCGACCGTCGCCTCGCGCGCCCCGAGCTTCATGATCGAGCCCTTGCCGAAGGCGCGCTCGATCTGGCTCAGCGCGGCGTCCAGGGCCTTCTGCTTGTCCATGGAGTCCTTTTCCACCAATCGGAGCTGTGCGGACGACGACATTGCCCGTTTCCCTTCCTCAGTTCAACACGGTCATCTGGCTGGGGTGCAGGGCTTAATGTACTCTCTTTGTTCCTGTTCGCAAGGGCGTTTTCACGGAACGTTCCGGTTTTTGGAGAGGGAATTGTTTGTGTGAGAATGTCAATGCGGCGTGGGGTCGCGTTTCCCTCTCCCGTCCCGGGAGAGGGTGGCCGCCGCAGGCGGCCGGGTGAGGGTAGCGCGAGGATCCTTGGATTTACCCTCACCCTCCCGCGCTCCGCGCGGGCCCCTCCCTCTCCCGGGGCGGGAGAGGGGTTCTAACCCTTGATGACTTCCTTCACCTTCGACGCCAGCTGCTTCAGGGAGAACGGCTTGGGCAGGAAGTGGGCGGCGTTGTCGCCGCCGTCCAGCTCGTCCTTGAAGCGGTCCTCGGCGTAGCCGGAGATGAAGATCACCTTCATGTCCGGGCGCATCTTGCGCACGTTGCGGGCCAGCGTCGGGCCGTCCATCTGCGGCATCACCACGTCGGTGATCATCAGGTCCACCTTGGCGCCCTCCGTGGTCAGGAGCTGCATGGCGGCCTCGCCGTTCTTCGCCTCGACGACCTGGTAGCCCTTGTTGCGCAGCGCGCGGGCGGAGAACACGCGCACCGCGTCCTCGTCCTCGACCAGCAGGATGGTGCCGGAGCCGGTGAGGTCGCTGCCGCGGCGCTCGCGCGGCTCGGTCTCGACGGGCCGCGACTCGCCCTGGTGGCGCGGCAGCAGGATGGAGAACTTCGCCCCCTCCCCCGGCGCCGAATCGACGAAGATGAAGCCGCCGGTCTGCCGCACGATGCCGTACACGGTGGACAGGCCGAGGCCGGTGCCGGAGCCGACCTCCTTGGTGGAGAAGAACGGCTCGAAGATGCGCTGCAGGTTCTCCTTGGGGATGCCGTGGCCGGTGTCGATGACGTCGATGGAGACGTACTCGCCGGCCGGGATGATCTCGTGCTCGCGGCGCTCCGGCGTGGTGACGGTGTAGTTGGAGGTGGCGACGGTCAGCTTGCCGCCGCCGGGCATGGCGTCGCGGGCGTTGACCACGAGGTTGATGATCACCTGCTCCAGCTGGTTCTGGTCCACCTTGATGAGGCCGAGGTCGCGGCCGTGCAGCATGCGCAGCTCGATGTTCTCGCCGATCAGGCGGCGCAGCAGGTTCGACAGCTCGGCCAGCACGTCGGTGACGTTGAGGATGCGCGGCTGCAGGGTCTGCTGGCGCGAGAAGGCGAGGAGCTGGCGCACCAGGTTGGCGGCGCGGTTGGCGTTCTGCTTGATCTGCATGATGTCGCTGAACGACTGGTCGCCGGGCTTGTGGCGCAGCAGCAGCAGGTCGCAGAAGCCGATCATCGCGGTCAGCAGGTTGTTGAAGTCGTGCGCCACGCCGCCGGCCAGCTGGCCGACCGCCTGCATCTTCTGGCTTTGTGCGAACTGCGCCTCGAGGTTCTTGCGCTCCGTCATGTCGATGAAGTGCAGGATCAGGCCGGCGCCGCCCTCGCTGCCCACCCCGCCGAGGCGCCGCGCGTAGAGCTGCACCACGAGGTCGCGGCCGGCCGTCATGCGCACCTCCAGGGGTGCCTCGGGGTCGTGGCCGCGGACCACGCTGGTCAGCCGCTCGGCCACCATCTCGCGCTCCTTCGGCTCGATCAGGTCGGCGAAGGGGCGGCCGATCACCTGCGGCCCCTCGGCGCCGATCAACGCCAGGAAGGCGTGGTTGCACTCCGACAGGACGCCCGATTCGTTGAGCAGCGCGATGCCCACCGGCGCGTCCTCGAAGAAGCGCTGGAAGCGCTGCTCGGACAGGCGCAGGGCTTCCTGCCACTCGCGCTCCGGCGTCAGGTCGCGGATTACCGAGCGGGTGTGCACCGTCCTGCCGTCGTCGGAGACCACCACCGTCTGCGCCGCCGAGGCCTGGAAGCGCCGGCCCTGCAGGCCGCGCATGGCCAGCTCGCCGCGCTGCTCGGCGCCGCCGCCGTCGAACAGGTCGTAGGGCTTGGCGTTGCGCGGCGGGCCGGCCAGCACGTCGTGCAGGGTGCGGCCGGCGTCCACCAGGTCGCGCGGGGTGCAGCCCAGCCACTTGGCCAGCGTGGCGTTGACGAACAGGAAGACGCCGTCCTGGTCCACCGAGAAGAAGCCGACCGGCGCGTGGTCCATGAAGTCCACGAGCTTGGCCTGCTCGCGCAGCATGACGTGCTCGAGTTCCCGGCGCGCGGTGATGTCCTCGACGCGCCAGTGCACGGCGCCGGGGAAGGCGGCGATCGGCTGCGCCTGGACGCGGCGCCATTCCGGATTCCGCCCCTCGCGCAGCACGGTCAGCTCGGCCGCCGCGGGGATGCCGGCGCGGGCGCGCTCGCGCACGCGGGTGAACTCGGACAGGCTGTCGGGGTCGGAGCCGAGCTGGCGTTCCAGCGCCTGCAGGGGCGCCTCGCCGGGGGCGGCGTCGACCAGGGTGCGGAAGGCGCTGTTGACGAACACGGCGCCGCCGATGGCGTCGGTGACCAGCTGGCCACTGCCCAGCCCCTCCAGCGCGCCGGTCAGCAGCGCCTCGTCGTGCGCCACGCGACGGCGCAGCCGGGCGGCGCGCACGCCCAGCGCCACGATGCCGGCCGCCGCCAGCGCGGTGCCGGCCCAGGCCAGCGCGTCCAGGCCGAGCGCCAGCCCGGCCGCCATCGCCGCCAGACCGCCGCCGGCGGCCAGCTGCATGGCGGCCGCCAGGAGCGAGCCCGGCGCGGCCCCGGCCCGGCCGCGCGCCGGACGCAAAGCCCCCTCCACCATGGACGATGCTTCGTTCACCCGTGAATACCCGCAACGGTTCGCCGAGGCATCCGTCAGCCCCCGACCGAACGCCCTTTCAACTTGAAAACATAGGTGATGAGTTCCGCCACCGCACGATAATGTTCGCCGGGAATCTCCTCGTCGATCTCGACCGTGGCGTAGAGCGCGCGGGCTAGCGGCGGGTTCTCGACGATGGGAACGTCGGATTCCTTCGCAATCTCACGGATCTTCAGGGCGATGACATCGACGCCCTTGGCCAGCACGGTGGGCGCCCCCATGCTTTCGGGGTCATACTTCAGAGCCACGGCGTAGTGGGTCGGGTTGGTCACCACCACGTCGGCGTGCGGCACGTTGGCCATCATGCGCTTGCGCGTGCGCTCCATGCGCAGCTGGCGGACCCTGGCCTTGACCATGGGATCGCCTTCCTGCTGCTTGTACTCGTCCTTCACCTCCTGCTTGGTCATCTTCATCTGCTTGTTGTAGGTGTGGCGCTGCCAGAAGATGTCGCCGCCGGCGATCAGCGTCAGCACCGCCAGCACGCCCACGAACAGGCGGTAGGTCAGTTCCTTCATCTCGGCCAGCAGGGCCATGACGTCGATGCCGGTGAAGTGCTCGACCGAGGTCACCATCGGCAGCAGCGCGAAGTAGGCGACGCCGCCCACCACCGCCATCTTGGCGATGCCCTTCACCAGCTCGATCAGCTGGTTGATGCTGCCGAACACCCGCTTGAAGCCGGCCAGCGGGCTGATCTTCTCCAGGTTGGGGACGATCTTCTCCCACACCACGATCCAGCCGGTCTGCGCGATCGAGCCGAGCACGCCGGCGATCAGCAGCAGCAGCACCGGCAGCCACAGCGCCCAGAAGATGTCCTTCGCCGCGCGCAGCAGCAGCATGCCGGCGTTGCCGCGGTCGATGGTCATCTCGTGGATGTGCTCGATGTAGAAGGCCAGCCGCCGCTGCAGCCCCGCCGCCGTCCCCGGCAGCACCCCGATCAGCAGCACCAGCGCCGCCGCCAGCATCAGCCAGTTGTGGATCTCGCGGCTGACCGGGAAGCTGCCCTTGCGGTGCGCGTCGTCGAGCTTCTTGGCTGTCGGCTCTTCTGTTTTGGAGGCGTCATCGGCGTCTTCGGACATGGGCTCCCCTCACGTCCTCAGGCCGGATTCAGGAATTCGATGAAGGTGGACTCGAAGTAGCCCAGCCAGAACATCATCATCGCCGACAGCGTGATGGCGAACAGGAACAGGCCGAGCGCCACCTGCGTCGACATGAACAGGAAGAACACCTGGATCTGCGGCGCCAGCTTGTTCAGCAGGCCCAGCGCCAGCGCGAACATGATGCCGGTGACGATGAACGGCGCGCACATCTGCAGACCGATGACGAAACTCTTTGCCACCAGCCGGCCGATCATGTTGGCCATGTCGTTGATCGGCAGCGCCGCCCCCGGCCGGAACAGCGTGTAGCTGTCCACCACCGCCATGATCATGACGTGGTGCAGGTTGGTCAGGAAGATCAGCAGCAGCCCCAGCCAGCCGAGCAGCGCCGCCGGCAGCGTGCCCTGCGACGCCATCGCCGGGTTGAAGATCTGCGCGTTGGCGAGGCCCGACTGCGTGGCGATGACCGAGCCCGCCACCTCCAGCGCGCTGAACAGCAGGCGCGCCACGGTGCCGAGGAAGACGCCCACGGTGATCTCGCCGATCATCAGCGTGGTCAGCCGCAGCACGTGCGTCGGCTCCGCCGGCAGCTGCGGGCGCAGCACGGGGGAGACCACGAAGGTGACGGCCACCGCCAGCAGCAGGCGCGTGCGCGTCGACACGAACTGGTCGCCGAAGCCCGGCATCGCCATGAACGCCGCGCCGATGCGCATGAAGACGATGATCCAGACGTAGAGCTGGTCGCCGACGAGGACCTGGAGCGCGCCCATCAGTGCGTGCCGATGGCGACGATCCGGTCGGCGACCTCCGCCTGGAAGAAGTGCACCAGCTCGTTCAGCATGTAGGGCATCAGCAGGATCGACAGGCCGAACACCACCAGCACCTTCGGCACCATGGCCAGCGTCTGCTCGCTGATCTGGGTCACCGCCTGGAACACCGAGATGACCGTGCCCAGCACCATCTCGATCAGCAGGATCGGTCCCGCCACCATCAGCAGGGTGATGATCGAGGTGCGGCAGATCTCGACGACATCGGTTTCATTCATGGGGTTTCGTTCATGGCACTTCGGTCGTAAGGGAGCCCCGGCGCGCCGTCAGATCGGCATGCGCAGGATTTCCTGGTAGGCGCCGATCACCTTGTCGCGGATGTTGGTGGCGGCCTGCAGGGTCATTTCGGCGTTGGTCACCGCCTGCACCACGTCGGCGATGTCGGCCTGGCCGACGGCGGCCTTGGCGGTCAGCGCCTCGCCCTTCTTCAGGGTGTCGATGCCGTCCTTCGCCGCCTCCTGGAGCAGCGCGCCGAAGCTCGGCCCCTCGTCGCGCGGGGTCATGCCCACGCCGGAGGTCTTCAGCGCGGTGCTGGCGTAGGCGGCGGCGGCGTTGGCGACGTTGGCGACCATGGCGGTGTTCCCCGGAATTCAGGCTATCAGGTGCGCAGCAGTTCGACGGTGCGGTTCAGCATGGTGCGCGACGCCTCGATGACCGACAGGTTGGCCTCGTAGGAGCGCTGCGCCTCGCGCATGTCCATCGCCTCGACCAGCGTGTTGACGTTCGGCATCAGCACGTAGCCCTCCGAATCCGCGCTGGGATGCGTCGGGTCGTACTTGCGCTGGAAGTCGCTCTTGTCCACGCCGATCTTGTTGACGCGCACGGTGTCCACGCCGGCCTGCCGGTCCAGCATGTTCTGGAAGGTGACGACCTTGCGCCGGTACGGCATGTCGCCCGGCGTCTCCGACGTGGTGTTGGCGTTGGCGAGGTTCTCGGCGATGACCTTCAGGCGCGTGCCCTGCGCCTTCATGCCCGCCGCCGACACCGTCATGGCCTTGTAGAGATCCATCCGACCCTCCGCCCTTATCCTTGAACCTCAGTGGGCATCCTATTGGCCACCACGGCCGATCGCGGTCTTCAGCAGACCGACCTGCTTCTTGTAGAGGTTGGTGATCGTCTGGTAGTCCATGCTGTTCTGGGACAGCTTCATCATCTGCTCTTCGATGACGACGTTGTTGCCGTCCGGCGCGGTTTCGTACGGGTTGCGCACCCGCTGTTCCTTGTTGCTGCCGCCGGCCGGCACCGTGCCGTTGAGGTGGGTCGCGCTGGTGGCGGTCGGGGTCAGGCGGCGGCTGTCGGCCAGCGCGTCGCGGAAGTTGAAGGGCTTGAGGTCGCGGCCCTTGTATTCCGGCGTGTCGGCGTTGGCGATGTTCTGCGCGACGACCTCCTGGCGCTGGGTCAGCCAGTCCATCTTCCGCGACATGAGCTTGAAAAGCCCGAGGTTGCTGAGGTCCATGGCGCCCTGCCCCGTCCACCAGGGGTGATCCCGTCCCGCACCG
This sequence comes from Azospirillum sp. TSO22-1, assembly GCF_003116015.1. Taxonomy (GTDB): domain Bacteria; phylum Pseudomonadota; class Alphaproteobacteria; order Azospirillales; family Azospirillaceae; genus Azospirillum. Next base: position 10,904 of record NZ_LGQZ01000002.1, on the reverse strand, counting down.
GCGCGGGACGCCCGGCACACCGGGTCATTCCGATCCTCGCCGTTCTTCGTTAACAAAGCCTGAATATTTGGCATTTGACGCAATTTGCCGGGAGTTCCCGGCTCCGCTCGCACCACGTCCGAAATGGGTAAAACGATCGGGCGGGTGTCCGTCCGCCGATGCCCCATGCTACGGTCTGGCCAGCGGGAAATTTCTGAATTACCGCAATACCATAGCCGAACTGAGGGTTTTGGCGCAAGTACGGGAGAAGTCTTCGATGGCCGGTCCGATCGATGTCCGCGCGGACCTGCGTGGTCTCGACATCCCACTTGAGCGCGACATCTTACTGTGCTCGCTGTACGTGCGAACCGCTCCCGGCAACCGGCACTGACCCCGCGATGAGCACGGTGATCCACACCAATATGGCGGCCACGCTTCCCGAGGCCGCCGGGCACGCCGCCGCCGAGGGCGTCATCGACCTGCTGCCGGAACCCGCGGCGCTGGTCGGCGGCGACGGCCGCATCCTGCACGCCAACGGCGCCTTCGCCGCCCACCTCGGGCAGCCGCGCGGCGCGCTGGCGGGCCGGCCGCTGGCCGAGCTGTCCACCGCCCCGGCAAACGAGCTGGCGGCCTACCTGGGGCGCTGCGCCGGCACCCTGCAGCCGATCCCCGGCGGGCTGGCGCTGCGCGGCGCCGAGGGTGCCGACACACACCTCGTCTGCGAGGGCGCCGCGGTGCGCGGAGCATCCGGCGCCGTGCTGCTGCGCTGCCGGCCGCGCCCGCAGGCGGCGCCGAGCTTCGCCGTGCTGACCGAGAAGGTCCACGCGCTGACCCGCGAGGTGCTGCGCCGCAAGGACCTGGAGGCCGGGCTGCGCCGCAGCGAGGAGCGCCTGCGCCTCGCCGTCGCGCTGGCGCGGCTGGGAACGTGGGACCTCGACCTCGCCGACGACACCATGATCGTGTCCGAGCGCTGCCGGGTGCTGCGCGGCCTGCCGCAGAACGTTCCGGTCGGATCGCCGATGGACCGCGCGGTGTTCGAGGCGACCATCCACCCCGCCGACCGCCACATCCGCGCCGAGGCGATCGCCGGCATCCTGGCCGACGAGACCCCCGACTACACGGTGGAGTACCGGGTGCTGCACCCGACCGACCCGATGGAGCACTGGGTGGCCGAGAGCGGCCGGGCGGCGTTCGAGGACGGCATGCCGGTGCGGCTGTTCGGCACCACGCTGGACATCACCCAGGAGCGCCGCGCCGCCGAGCACCAGCGGCTGCTGATCAACGAGCTGAACCACCGGGTGAAGAACACGCTGGCGACGGTGCAGTCGATCGCCATGCAGACGCTGCGGCACACCCCGGCGCCCGAGGCGTTCCGCGCCGCCTTCACCAGCCGCCTGGCGGCGCTGTCGCAGGCGCACAACCTGCTGACCGAGACGCAATGGCTGGGCGCCGATCTGCGCACGCTGATCGAACTGGAGACCGCCCCCCACGAAACCGCGGAACGGAGCCGCGTGCGGCTGTCCGGGCCGCCGCTGCGCATCGGCCCGAAGGCGGCGGTGGCCTTCAGCCTCGCCTTCCACGAGCTGGCCACCAACGCCGCCAAGTACGGCGCGCTGTCCGTCCCGCAGGGCTGGATCGAGGTGACGTGGTCGCTGGCCGACGCCGGCGGCGGCGAACGCCGGCTGGAGGTGCGGTGGCGCGAGCGCGACGGCCCGCCGGTGGCGCCGCCGACGCGGCGCGGCTTCGGCTCGCGCGTCATCGAGCAGGGCTTGGCCTACGACCTGAACGGCAGCATCCAACTGGCCTTCGAGCCGGAGGGCGTGCGCTGCGCCATCAGCGTGCCGTACCGGGCGCTGGAGCGGGACGGCCAAGAGTGAACGCCGATACCGGGACAGAGCCCGCCGGCCCGCTGGCCGGGCGCCGGATCCTCGTGGTCGAGGACGAGGCGCTGGTCGCCATGATGATCGCCGACACGCTGGCCGACCAGGGCTGCGAGGTGGTCGGCCCGGTGGCGACGACGCGCGACGCGCTGAGGCTGCTGGACGCCACCCCGGTGGACGGCGCCACGCTGGACATCAACCTGACGCACGAGGAGGTGCTGCCGGTGGCCGAGGCGCTGGACGCCCGCCGCATCCGCTTCGTGCTGGTCACCGGCTACGACCAGGAGAACGTCCTGCGCCGCTACCGCCGCTGGCCGATGGTGCAGAAGCCGTTCACCGAGGCCTCGCTGGTGCGCGGGCTGACGCGGGCGCTGGAGGGCTGAGCCCGGACCAGATGCCGCAGTTGTCCGACCGCGACGCTGTGGTACTGTACGGGCCGCAACGATCGCCCGACCGGAGCCCATGCGCTTGCCCAAGTCCAGCACCCGCACCACCGACGCCGTCCCGGCCGGGACGTGGCGGCGGCTGGCCGCGGGACTGGCGGTGCTGGCGCTGCTCGCCCAGACCGCGCTGACCATCCACGCCGCCACGGCGGCGGCGGCGAGCGACCTGGACGAGATCTGCTCGGTCACGCCGGCCGCGGGCCCGGCGCAGGACGGGACTGGCAGCGCCGGAGGGCAACCGGCCGCCAAACCCGTGCACTGCCCGGTCTGCACCGCCGCGCCCGGCGCGGTCGCGCCGCCACCGCCGGCCCTGGCGCTGGCCCCGCCCCCGCCGCCGCCCGCGGCGGACCGGCTGCCGGTGGTGTCCTTCGACGTGGTGCAGCCGCCCTACATGGACGGCCCGCCGGGCCACGCGCCCCCGGCCCGCGCCTGATCCCCGACCGCCGCGGCGCCGGTGCGCCGCCGGCCGCGCTATGAGTCCGTCCAATCCTTCCTCCGCGGGACGGACCCCGGCGCGCCGCGACCGCACCGGCGCCGGCGGCTTGTCACGTCATGCGCCTCAAGCACTCTTTCGTCGTCATCCCCGCGAAAGCGGGGATCCAGGGCTCCCGGCGACGCGACTGAACCGGCTGGATCCCCGCTTTCGCGGGGATGACGGTGTTGGTGGCGTCCAGGAGCACAAGAAACCACAAAGGACTCCGCCATGAAGGTTCTGCCCACGCTGGCCGCGCTGTGCGCGCTGGCCCTCTCCGCCCCGGCCGTCGCCGCCGACATCGCCGTCTCGTCGCCGTGGGCCCGCGCCAGCGCGCCGAACGCGCCGAACGGCGCCTGCTACCTGGAGATCGTCAACACCGGCAAGGAGCCGGACCGCGTGGTCTCGGCCAGCAGCCCGGTCGCCGACAAGGCCGAGCTGCACACCCACCTGATGGACAACGGCGTCATGAAGATGCGCCCGGTCGAGGCCTTCGAGGTCGCCCCCGGCGAGCCGCAGGTGCTGCGCCCCGGCGGCAACCACATCATGCTGATGGGGCTGAAGCAGCCGCTGAAGCCCGGCGCCAGCTTCCCGGTGACGCTGACCTTCGCCAAGGCCGGCGCCGTCACCGTCGAGGTGCCGGTGCAGGAGGCCGGCGCCATGACGGCGCCCGGCGCGCACTCCATGCATCCGGGCGCCCCGGCGCAGCACGGCCAGCCCATGCACCCCATGCCCCAGGGCGGTCAGCACAAGACCAACTGACGCACGGAAACCCCGGACGGCGCCAAGCCGTCCGGGGCGAAGTCGAGAAACGCGGGGCGTACCTGTTTGAAATGCGACGGAACACCGCCATAACCGGGCGGCTCCGTCGCTTCAACCACGTCCGGGCGCCGCCGTCACCCCTGTCCGGAAGGTCAGGGGGCGGGCTCCCGGCGGCCGATCAGTGGCCGTGCGCGACCTTGGCGCCTTCCTTCAACGCGAAATGGCGCGAGCAGTACGGGCAGTCGACGCGGCCTTCCTTGCCGAGCGTCAGATAGACCAGCGGATGCCCGAGGGCGCCGCCGCCGCCGTCGCAGCCGACCGTCTCCGTCTCGACCTGGATCGTTTCGATGGGCTGCATGGGATCCTCCCCCCTTTTGACACACACTTCGGATCGACCCGGCGCTAAGATGCGGTGGGGTGCGGCGGGATCATACCGATCGCGCATTTCCAATCAATGGTCTTAAACTCACCGGACGTGACCTTTTCCGCGAGCCCGACCGACGCCATGGCCGAGACCACCGTTCCCGTGTCCCCCATCCCGCTGCCCGCCAACGCCGTGGAGATCCGCGGCCTGACCAAGGTGTACCAGGGCTCCGGCCGCTCCGGCCCGAAGCACGCGCTGAAGGGGATCGACCTGACGATCCCGCGCGGCTCGCTGTTCGGGCTGCTGGGGCCGAACGGCGCCGGCAAGTCGACGCTGATCAACATCATGGCCGGGCTGGTCAACAAGACCGCCGGCGAGGTCCGCATCTGGGGCACCGACATCGACATCAGCCCGCGGCAGGCCCGCGCGTCGATCGGCGTGGTGCCGCAGGAACTCAACATGGACCCGTTCTTCACGCCACGCGAGATGCTGGAGCTGCAGGCCGGCCTCTACGGCGTGCCGAAGGGCGAGCGCCGCACCGACGAGCTGCTGGCCGCCGTTGGCCTGTCCGACAAGGCGAACGCCTACGCCCGGACGCTGTCGGGCGGCATGAAGCGGCGCCTGATGGTGGCCAAGGCCATGGTGCACACGCCGCCGGTGCTGGTGCTCGACGAGCCGACCGCGGGGGTGGACATCGAGCTGCGCCGCCTGCTGTGGGAGCACGTGCGCCGCCTGAACAAGGCCGGCACCACGGTGCTGCTGACCACGCACTACCTCCAGGAGGCGGAGGAGCTGTGCGACACCATCGCCATCATCAACCACGGCGAGGTCGTCGCCTGCGAGCCCAAGACGCAGCTGCTGCGCCGGGTGGACGCCAAAGCCGTGACCTTCGAGCTGGACCGCGACCTGGACGCCGTGCCCGAGCCGCTGGCCGCGCTGCACGCCGAGCTGACCGAGCCGCGCCGCCTCGTGGTCCGCTACCAGCCGAGCCGGCAGAAGGCCGACGCCATCCTGGCGGCGGTGCGGGCGGCCGGGCTGTCCGTCGTCGATCTTTCCACCGAGGAGTCGGATTTGGAGGACATCTTCCTCCAGCTCACCGCCGGCGCCCATGACAACGAGGTATCCCGTGGCGCTGCGTGACCGGATCGCTGCCCTGGCCGTCGCTGCAACCGTTCTGGCCGGCTGCGCCGCCAACTACCAGCCGATGGGAACGAGCGTGACGCCGGCCCGCCTGACCGACACCGCCATCATCGCCGCGGACGGCGTGGCGCTGCCGCTGCGCTCCTGGCTTCCGGAGCAGCAGCCGGTGCGCGCCGCGGTCGTCGCGCTGCACGGCTTCAACGACTACTCCAGGGCGTTCGAGGGCACGGGGCGGAGCTTCGCCGACTACGGCATCGCCACCTACGCCTACGACCAGCGCGGCTTCGGCGCCGGCCGGTCGCCCGGCGTCTGGGCCGGCAAGGACACCATGATCGCCGACGCCCGCGCTGCCGTCGAGCTGGTGCGCGCCAGGCACCCCGGCGTGCCGGTCTACCTGATGGGCGAGAGCATGGGCGGGGCGGTGACGCTGGCCACCCTGACGCGCCGCGACGCGCCGAAGGTGGACGGCGCCATCCTGGTCGCCCCCGCCGTCTGGGGCCGCGAGACCATGGGCTTCTTCCCGCGCGCGGCGCTGTGGATCAGCTACAACCTGGTGCCCGGCATGACGGTGACGGCGCCCAAGGGGCTGAACATCCGGCCCTCCGACAACATCGAGATGCTGCGGGCGCTGGGCCGCGACCCGCTGGTCATCAAGGGCAGCCGCGTCGATGCGCTGGAGGGGTTGACCGACCTGATGGACGAGGCGCTGCAGGCCTGCGACCGCCTGGAGGTGCCGACGCTGGTGCTGTACGGCGCGCACGAGCAGGTGCTGCCGCCCCGGCCGGTGAAGCGCGCCATCACCGCGCTGGGCTCGAACGCCCGGCACACCGTGGCGGTCTACCCGGACGGCTACCACATGCTGCTGCGCGACCTGAAGGGCGAGACGGTGGTGCGCGACGTCGCCGCGTGGATCCGCACCCCCGACATCCCGCTGGCCAGCGGCGCCGACCGCGCCCCGCGCGAGCTGGTGGCCTCCGGCAACCGGTCGCCGTCCGGCGGCTGAGCGCTCAGGGGTCCAGCTGCGCCACGCGGCGGCCGCCGGTCGCCGGGAAGACCGGCACCGGCGCGGGACTGCTGGGCGACACGAACACCGGCACCACGTGGTAGCCCAGCGCGCAGACGCTGGACACCATGATCGCCCCCAGGCCGCCGTACAGCAGCGCCGGGCTGAGCGGCGCCACCGCGGCGCCGGACACCACGCTGCCCAGGGTCTGCGCGTTGATGACCACCGCGGCGGTGACCGCGGCCGTGCCGGCGAGCGAGCAGCCCCAGCCGATCATCCCCGAGGGCGCCGCCTGCGCGGTGGGGGATGCCAGGGCCAGCATGGATGCCAGAACGAGTGCCTTGCGCATGGAGCGGCCCGTGGTGGGATGCGGTCCGGCCATCTCAAACGATCGGCGGGGGCGGCGCAAGGGGTTTGGTGGAGGGCTCGTGGCTACAACTGCACCTGCGTGCCCAACTCGACCACGCGGTTCGGCGGGATCTTGAAGAAGTCGGTGGCCGACACCGCCGTGCGCGACATCACCACGAACAGCTTCTCGCGCCATTGCGCCATCTGCGGGTTGATGCGCGGGATCAGCGTCTCGCGGCCGAGGAAGAACGAGGTCGCCATCAGGTCGAACTCCACGCCGAACGCCTTGCACAGGCGCAGCGCCTTGGGGATGTTCGGCTCCTGCGAGAAGCCGTAGCGCACCGTCAGGCGGTAGAAGCCCTCGGCCAGCCCCTCGACCAGCACGCGGTCCTTGGCGGGGACGCGCGGCACGTCCTCGACCAGCACGGTCACGAAGATCACGCGCTCGTGCATGACCTGGTTGTGCTTCAGGTTGTGCAGCAGCGCGATCGGCACGGTGTCGCCGCTCGACGTCATGAACACGGCGGTGCCCTTGACGCGGTGGATGTCGTTGGACTTCACGGTGCGCTTGATGAACTGCTCGAGCGGCAGCGATTCCTCGGCCAGCCGGCGGGCCAGCACGGCGCGGCCGCGCCGCCACGTCGACATCAGGCCCAGCGTCATCGCCGCGATCACCAGCGGCACCCAGCCGCCGTGCGGGATCTTGATGACGTTGGCCGAGAAGAACGACAGGTCCACCGACAGGAACAGCCCGCCCAGCGCCAGGCAGGCCGGCACCGGCCAGCGCCAGCGGCGGTGCGCCACCACCAGTGCCAGGATGGTGGTGATCACCATGTCGCCGGTCACCGCGATGCCATAGGCGGCGGCGAGATTCGACGACGAGCGGAACCACACCACCAGCCCGATGGTGCCCAGCAGCAGGCCCCAGTTGGCGCGCGGGATGTAGATCTGCCCCTCCTCCTCGCTGGAGGTGTGGCGGATGTCGAGGCGCGGGCACAGGCCGAGCTGCACCGCCTGCCGGGTCAGCGAGAAGACGCCGGAGATCACCGCCTGGCTGGCGATGACGGTGGCCAGCGTCGCCAGCCCGATCATCGGGTACAGGCCCCAGTCCGGCATCAGCAGGTAGAAGGGGCTGCGCACCGCCGCCGGGTCGCCGAGCAGCAGCGCGCTCTGGCCGAAATAGTTCAGCAGCAGCGACGGCAGCACCACGTAGAACCACGCGGTGCGGATCGGGATGCGGCCGAAATGGCCCATGTCGGCGTACAGCGCCTCGCCGCCGGTGACCGCCAGCACGACCGAGCCCAGCACCAGGAAGGCGATGACGCCGTTGTTGCGGAAGAAGTTGATCGCGTACAGCGGGTTGACGGCGCCGAGGATGTGCGGCTCCTGCACCACCTCGACCAGCCCGGCGAGGCCCAGCGTGACGAACCACGCGATCATGATCGGCCCGAACAGCGTGCCGACCTTGCCGGTGCCGTGGCTCTGGATGGCGAACAGCACGATCAGGATGCAGACGGTGACCGGCACCACCATCTCGTGCAGGCCGGGCTGCGCCACCTCCAGCCCCTCGACCGCGGAGAGCACCGAGATCGCCGGGGTGATCATGCCGTCGCCGTAGAACAGCGCGGCGCCGAACAGGCCCAGCGCCATCAGCTTGGTCAGGCGGCCGGTGGCGTCGGGGCGGCTGCTGGTCGCCAGCGCCAGCAGCGACAGGATGCCGCCCTCACCCTTGTTGTCGGCGCGCATCACGAACAGCACGTACTTCACCGACACCGTGACGACCAGCGCCCACACGATCAGCGACATGATGCCGAGGATGTTCTCCGGCGTCAGCGGCAGCCCGTGCTCCGGCGAGAAACATTCGCGCAGGGTGTACAGCGGGCTGGTGCCGATGTCGCCGAAGACGACGCCGAGCGCACCGAGCGTGAGCGCCGCGAACCGGCCCTTGTCGGGCTCCGCGGCCTTCAGTGTCGTGGCGGACATGGAGTGGGGTCGGGACCTGTGGGTGGTGGGGGAGAGCCTTGAGCCCGTCGGCTGGAAACGTCGGGGACGGAAGCGTGTCTGCTAGGCGTGGCACCCTGGCCTTAGGTCGGTCGGAGCGATCATTGTAACGCGACAATTCGGCTCGAATGTCAAGCGGCACAACGCCACACGCGTTGCGGTGCACACAAACGATCGCCGCGGTTTGCTTGCCCCCACCCTCCCCGCGCCCTTCGGCGCGGGTCCCCTCCCTCCCCCGCTGCGCAGGGGAGGGCAAGGAAAGGCCCCCTCCCCTGCGCAGCGGGGGAGGGCTGGGGTGGGGGCAAGTGCGTTACAGCGTCCCGAAGCTTCGGGCGAGAGACCCCGCGATCAGGTACCAGCCGTCCACCAAGACGAAGAAGATGATCTTGAACGGGATCGCCACCATAGTCGGCGGCAGCATCATCATGCCCATCGACATCAGGATGGAGGACACCACCATGTCGATGATCAGGAAGGGCAGGAACAGCAGGAAGCCGATCTCGAACGCCCGCTTGATCTCCGAGATCATGAAGGCCGGCACCAGCACCTGCATGGGCGTGGCGATCGGCTCGGCGATGGTCTCGATGCGCGCCATGTCGGCGAACAGCTTCAGGTCCTTCTCGGCGGTGTGGCGCAGCATGAACTCGCGGAAGGGCAGCAGGGTGCGGTTGAAGGCCTCCGCCTCGCTGATCTCCTCCTTGATGAGCGGGTCGATGCCCTGGTTGTAGGAGCGCTCCAGAACCGGCGCCATGATGAAGAAGGTCAGGAACATCGCCAGCGACACCAGCACCGTGTTCGGCGGCACCTGCTGGATGCCCAGCGCCTGGCGCAGGAACGACAGCACGATGACGATGCGGGTGAACGCCGTCATCATGATGAGGATCGACGGCGCCAGCGACAGCACGGTGATCAGCGCCACCATCTGCACGATGCGGCCGGTGGTCGAGCCGCCGGCCTCGCCCATGTCGAAGGTCAGGCTCTGCGCCAGCGCCGGCCCGGCCAGCACGCCCATACCCAGCGCCAGCAGCAGCGCGAGGAGAAGCCGCGCGCGGGTCATGCCTCGCCTCCCTTCGGCGTGTCGGCCCTTGGAGTGTCGGCCTGCACGGCGGCCACCGCCTCGCGGAAGCCGGCGCGGATGCCCGGCTCGATCACCAGATCGCCGTTGCCGCTGAGCAGGATCAGGTGCTCCACCTCGTCGCGGCGCACCAGCACCAGCCGGCGCTTGGCGTCGAGCGGCGCCACCTCCACCACCGACACCCGGCGCTGCCGGCGCGGCGTCGCCGCGGCGTTGCCGAAGCCGAAGCGGCGCAGCAGCAGCGTCAGCACGAAGAACAGCGCGATGACGAAGACCAGCGCCAGCGAGAAGCGGAAATAGGTGTCGATGTCCATGGGGCCGGCGTCAGCCTTCCTCTGGCGGAGCAGCCGGGCGCCCGTAGACGGCGGCGGCCCGCTGGCGGGCGGTGTGGGTCTCGTCGCCCTGGGCCAGTTCGCGCTGGCGCGCCAGCGTGCCGGCCAGCGCGTTCAGCGCGCCGGTCAGGGCTTCCAGGTCGGGCAGCAGCGCCCTGCCCTCGTCGCGCGGCAGCGCCGCGGCGGCGGCGCACAGCGATCCCACGCGGGCGTCCAGCCCGGCGAGATCGACCAGCGCGCCCGATTCGGCCTGGGCGACGGCCTCCGCCAGCACGGCGGAGAGCGATGTCAGATCGTGGTGCAGGGTCACGGGGTGGCCTCCGGCGTGTCCGCCTTCGGCGGCAGCTTTCCGTTGGCACGGTAGACGTGCGACAGGATCTCCGCCACCGCGACGATGGCCTCCACCGGGATCTCGCTGTCCAGGTCGAGGGCCGAGAGGATCTCCACGAGGTCGGCGTCCTCGCGCACCTTCACGCCGTTGGCGAAGGCGACCTCCAGGATCTGCTCGGCGACGGCGCCGCGGCCGGTCGCCACGACCTTCGGCAGGCCCGGCTGGCCCAGCTCGTAGCTCAGCGCGACCGCCACGGGGCGCTGCGGCTTGGCGCGGGCGTTGGGGGACGGGTCGGACAAGGCAGAATCCGCCGATGAACCGTGGAAGGTCCGCGCATCCTTGCCGAACATGCTTAACGAAGAATGAAAAACCTGGGCCGCGCCGGTTTGCCGCACAACAATCCGGTAACAAAAGCTTTTCAGCGGTAGTTTTTTTGAAACACATTCCAGAGTTGTTCCGGGCTATGCTACGCCATAAGTCGGATCCGGCCGTCCGGCCAGCTGTTCGAGTCGCCACATGTTGTTCGCCGAAGGAATGCCCGCCGCGTCACTTGGAGCGCTGCCGATGAGCCAGGACACCGAGGCCCAGTACCGCAGCATCTTCGAGAACGCCGTCGAGGGCATCTACCAGACCACCATCGACGGCCGCTATCTGCGGGTGAATCCGTCGCTGGCGCGGATCTACGGCTACGACTCGGTGGCCGAGCTGGTCGAGAACCTGACCGACATCGCCGGCCAGCTGTACGTCGATCCCGGCCGGCGCGAGGCGTTCGCC
>NZ_LGQZ01000104.1 GCF_003116015.1 Azospirillum sp. TSO22-1 | reverse complement strand
GCGACATCAGCATCGAGCCGGGCAAGGCCTACACCATCGGCTTCGCCATCCACGACGACCACACCAACGCCCGCTTCCACCACGTCTCGGTGGACTACAAGCTGGGGCTGGACAACGCCGAGGCTGGCATCAACGTGGTGAAGCAGTAAACTCAGGTGCGTGCGGCACCGATCGGGAAAAGGCGGCGCTCCGGCGCCGCCTTTGCCGTTTCTGAGGGAGGAGAGTCCATGCTGCGGTTCGCTTCGGGGGTCCTGGCCGTGCTGGCGGCCGGGACGGTGCAGGCGGGGGAAACGGTGGTCAGCATCGCCAACTACCGCTACGACCGGCAGACGGTGGTGGTGAAGGCCGGCGACACGGTGGAATGGCGCAACGACGAGAAGCGCACCAGCCACGACATCACCTTCATGGAAGGCGGTGCCGCCTCGGAGCGCCTGATGCCCGGTGACGCCTTCCGGCGCACCTTCGCGGCACCCGGCCGCTACCCCTACGTCTGCGAGGCGCACAAGGAGCGCCCCGAGATGAAGGGCGAAGTCGTGGTGGAACCGTAAGCCCACCCCCGACTTGACAACGGTCAAGCAAATCCTTGCGGAATTGGGCGAGCATGCCGGCCATCGGGGAGGCGTCGCCTCCAATCCCCAGCGAGCGGAAGACCCATGGCCGGCGGACGAGTGTATCTGGTGGGTGCGGGGCCGGGCGATCCGGACCTTCTGACCGTCAAGGCGCTCCGATTGATCCGGGAGGCCGAGGTGGTGGTCTACGACCGCCTCGTCGGTGCCGGCATCGTCGATCTGATCCCGCGCCGGGCCGAGCGCGTCTTCGTCGGCAAGGCGCCGCGCAACCACGCGGTGCCGCAGCACGAGATCAACGCCATCCTGGTGCGCCTCGGCCTGTCCGGCCGCCGGGTGGTGCGGTTGAAGGGCGGCGACCCCTACGTGTTCGGCCGCGGCAGCGAGGAAGCGCTGGCGCTCGGCGAGCACGGCATCCCCTTCGAGATCGTCCCCGGCGTGACCGCTGCCACCGGCTGCGGCGCCTACGCCGGCATCCCGCTGACGCACCGCGGGCTGGCGACCGGCGTGCGCTTCGTCACCGGCCACGGCAAGGACGACGAGGCGCTGGAGCACGACTGGGCCAGCATGGCCGACCCCAACACCACGCTGGTGCTCTACATGGCGCTGATGAACCTGGGCGAGATCCGCGCCCGGCTGCTCGACGCCGGCATGGACCCCGCCACCCCCGCCGCGGTGGTTGCCGCCGGCACAACCGACCGGCAGGCGCTCGCCACCGGCACGCTGGCCGACCTGCCCGAGCGCGTCGCCGGCGCCGACCTGCCGCCGCCGTGCCTGATCATCATCGGCCGCGTCGTCTCGCTGGCGCCCAAGCTCGCGTGGTTCGAGGCGGCGGAACCGCTGCTGGAGGCGGTGAATGCGTAACCTGTTTCTGCTGGCCGCTGCGGTGCCCATCCTGTTTTATGGGGTCGCGGCACCGGCCTGGGCCGGCGATCCGATTCCCTCGCCGGCCCGCCAATCCGAGCTGGACTACATGCTGCGCCAGGACTGCGGGTCCTGCCACGGCATGACGTTCAAGGGCGGGCTCGGCTCGCCGCTGCTGCCCGAGCAGCTGGAGGGCAAGTCCGAGGACGCGCTCGCCGACGTCGTGCTGGACGGCATCCCGGGCACGCCGATGCCGCCGTGGCGCAGCCTTCTCACCCAACCCGAGGCGCGCTGGATGATCGCGCGCCTGCGCCGGGGACTGGACCAATGATCGCCAAGCTTCTGTACTCCGGCCTCCTGGCCTCCCTGATCGCGGGCACCGCCTTTGCGGGCGAGCCGCGCGGCACCAACGACATGGGCATCGTCGTCGAGCGCGCCATCGGCAAGGTGCTGGTGGTGGAAACCACCAGGCGCACCGTGCTGGGCGAGGTGGAGGGGCTGGGCGACCTCAGCCACGCCGCCGCGGTGTTCTCGCGCGACGGGCGCTACGCCTACGTCTTCGGCCGCGACGGCGGGCTGTCCAAGGTGGACATCCTGACCAACACGCTGGTCAAGCGCGTCATGCAGGCCGGTAACTCGATCGGCGGCTCGATCTCGCAGGACGGCACGCTGATCGCCGTGCAGAACTACGAGCCCGGCGGCGTGAAGATCTTCGACGCGGTCACCCTCGACCAGCTCGCCGACATCCCGGCGACCTACGGGGAGGGCGGGGCGCGCTCCAAGGTCGTCGGCCTCGCCGACGCGCCGGGCAAGCGCTTCGTCTGGACGTTGTACGAGGCCGGCGAGATCTGGGTGGCCGACCTTGCCGACCCGAAGAACCCGCAGGTGCGGAAGTTCAAGAACGCCGGCAGGCAGCCCTACGACGGCCTGATCACGCCCGACGGCCGCTGGTACATCGCCGGCCTGTTCGGCGAGGACGGCTTGGCCCTCCTGGACATGTGGAACCCGGACAAGGGGGTGCAGCGCATCCTCGACGGCTACGGCAAGGGCGACCCGGCGCTGCCGGTGTTCAAGATGCCGCACCTGCGCGGCTGGGGCTTCGCCGACGGCAAGATGTTCCTGCCCGCCATCGGCCGGCACGAGGTGCTGGTGGTGGACGTCCGGACCTGGAAGGAGGTCGGCCGAGTGCCGGTCAAGGGCCAGCCGGTCTTCGTCATGCCGCGCCCGGACGGGCGGCAGGTGTGGGTGAACTTCGCGCTGCCCGACAACGGCTTCATGCAGGTGATCGACGTGCCGAGCCTGAGCGTGCAGAAGACGCTGGAGCCCGGCCCCGGCGTCCTGCACTTCGAGTTCACGCCGCGCGGCGAGACCGTGTGGGTCTCGGTGCGCGACAAGGACGCCGTCAAGATCTACGACACCGGCACGCTGGACGAGGTGTCGCAGTTCAAGGCCGACAAGCCCAGCGGTATCCTGTTCACCGCGCGCGCCAACAAGATCGGGCTCTGAGGATGCCGCTTTTCTTCGTCATCCCCGCGAAAGCGGGGATCCAGCGTGAGCCGCGACAGCGGCGACAAGAGTCATGTGGCTCGCGGACGCTCGCACTGGATCCCCGCTTTCGCGGGGATGACGGGAGGCGGGACAGCGTAAAGAACCTAGGGACCGCATGATGGACGATCTCGACCGCCGCCTGCTCGACGAGTTCCAGCGCGGCTTCCCGCTGGATCCGCGCCCCTACGCGGCGATCGCCGGCCGTCTCGGCTGCACCGAGGGCGAGGTGCTGGAACGGCTGTCGCGCCTCAAGGCGGAAGGCGCCGTGGCGCGCGTCGGCGCGACGTTCCGGCCGCACCGCGTCGGCTCCTCGACGCTGGCCGCCATGGCGGTGCCGGAGGAGCGGCTGGAAGGCGTGGCCGCCCTGGTCGACGGCTTCGAGGAGGTCAACCACAACTACCAGCGCGCCCACCGCCTGAACCTGTGGTTCGTCGTCACTGCGCCGGCCCGCGAGCGGGTGGAGGGCGTGATGGCCGCCATCTCCCGCGCCACCGGGCTGGAGGTGCAGGAGTTTCCGCTGGTGCGCGCCCACCGCCTGGATTTGGGGTTCCCGCTATGGAACTGATCGCGCGAGAGCGCCTGCTGGGCTGGCTGCGCCGCGGCCTGCCGCTGGTGGACCGGCCGTACCGCGCCGTCGCCGAGGACATCGGCGCGACCGAGGACGACGTAATCGCCGAGATCGCCCGGCTGACCGAGACCGGCGCCGTGTCGCGCTTCGGCGTCATCGTCGACCATCAGGCGCTGGGCTACACATCCAACGCCATGGTGGTCTGGGACATCCCCGACGACGTGGTGGACGCGGCCGGCGAGCGGCTGGCCGGCTGCCGCGGCGTCTCGCTGTGCTATCAGCGGCCGCGCCGCGGGGCGGAGTGGCCGTACAACCTGTTCACCATGATCCACGGCCGCGACCCCGACGAGGTGGCGCGCTGCGTCGAGGCCCTCGCCGAGAGCTGCGGCCTGACCGGCGTGCGGCGCGAGCTGCTGTTCACCGTGCGGCGCTTCAAGCAGACCGCGCCGTGCTACGGCGCCCGCCGGGCATGATGGAGGGGGCGTGATGGAACTGGACGCCACCGACCGCGCCCTGCTGAACCGCCTGCAGGACGGCATTCCCCTGGTCGACCGCCCCTTCGCCGCGGTGGGGGAGGAACTGGGCCTGTCCGAGGACGCGGTGCTGGCCCGCGTCGCGGCGATGAAGGGGGCCGGCGTGCTCAGCCGCTTCGGCCCGATGTTCCACGCCGAACGGATGGGCGGCGGCCTGACGCTGGCCGCGATGGCGGTCCCGGCGGAGGACTTCGACCGCGTCGCCGGACAGGTCAACGCCTTCCCCGAGGTGGCGCACAACTACGCCCGCGAGCACGCGCTGAACATGTGGTTCGTCGTCGCCACCGAGACGCCGGAGCGCGTCGCCGCGGTGTGCGCCGCCATCGAGGAGCGCACCGGGCTGCCGGTCTACCCGTTCCCGAAGCTCGCCGAGTATTACCTGAACCTGAGGTTCAAGGCATGAGCGACGCGTCCATCCTCGACGAGATCGACCGCCGCATCATGCTGGCGACGCAGGAGGGCCTCCCCATCGTGGCGCGCCCCTTCGCCGCGGTGGCCGAACAGGTCGGCATTCCCGAGGCCGAGGTGATCGCCCGCTTCCGCTTCATGCAGGACCAGGGCATCGTCCGCCGCGTCGCCGCGGTGCCCAACCACTACCGGCTCGGCTACACCGCCAACGGCATGACGGTGTGGGAGGTGCCGCTGGACGTCATCGACGAGGCCGGGCAGCGCCTCGCCGCGCTGGAGTATGTCAGCCACTGCTACCGCCGCCCGGCCAAGCCGCCGGAGTGGCCGTACACGCTGTTCGCCATGGTCCACGCGAAGGACCGCGCCCAGGTCGAGGCGCGGGTGATGGAGATGGCGGCGCTGCTGGGCGATCTGGCGCGCAGCCACACGGTGCTGTACTCGACGAAGATCCTCAAGAAGACCGGGCTGCGCATCCAGGGGTGACTCTCGCCCCCACCCCCGACCCCTCCCCCGCTGTCGCAGGGGAGGGGAGCCTGGCCCTCCCCTGCGTAGCGGGGAGGGTGGGGGCAAACGGGACGACGCTTACGCCAACACCGCCACGTCCTCGAAGTCCAGACGCGGGCTGCGCGGGAACAGCTTGGCGGCGTCGCCGTAACCGAGGTTGCACAGGAAGTTCGCCCGCACGTTCCGGCCCGGGAAGAACTCCGCCTCCACCTTGGCGGCGTCGAAGCCCGACATCGGGCCGACGTCCAGGCCCACCGCGCGGGCGGCCAGCATCAGGTAGGCGCCCTGCAGCGAGCTGTTGCGGAACGCCGATTCCCGGATCATCGCGTCGTTGCCGGCGAACCACGGGCGGGCGTCCACGTGCGGGAAGACCCGCGGCAGCGTGTCCACGAAGTCCAGGTCGTACCCGACGATGGCGGTGACCGGGGCGGCCATGGTCTTCTCGACGTTGCCAGCGGACAGCGCCGGCTTCAGGCGCTCCTTGCCCTCCGGCGTGCGGACGAAGACGAGGCGCATGGGCTGGGTGTTGACCGCCGTTGGCCCCATGCGGGCGAGGTCGTAGACCTGCCGCAGCAGGTCGTCGGACACCGGGCGGTCGAGCCAGCCGTTGTGGGTCCGCGCCTCCAGGAAGAGCCGGTCCAGCGCCGGCTGGTCCAGGGCGGTCGCGGGCTGAAGGGAGACGGTGTCGAGCGGCATGGGAAACTCCGAAATCCTGTGGTCGTCTCAGATGTATTCGATCCGAACGGCGATACAAAGATGCGGCTTCCCAACACGCTGTTGTCCATATGGCAACAAAAGCCGGGCCCCGAGCCGACATGACTTCGGTCAAGTGACCGCCGCTTCCTCCGCCGTATCAATGGGCTGAACGGCAGGGAGTCTCCGTCCGATGTTCCGCTTGAGCCAGTACATGCGCGCCCTGGTCGCGCCGGTCGCCCCGTCCGAGGCGCCGCGCCGGGCCGCCCCGCACCCGTCCTCCGGCCCTCTCGGACCCGTGGTCATCTGGAACCTGGTGCGGCGCTGCAACCTGTCCTGCCTGCACTGCTACTCCTTCTCCGCCGATCACGACTTTCCCGGCGAACTCTCCACGGCCGAGGCGTTCCGCGTCCTGGACGATCTCAAGGCGTTCCGCGTCCCCGTCCTGATCCTGTCGGGCGGCGAGCCGCTGATGCGGCCGGACATCTTCGAGATCTCCGCGCGCGCCAAGGAGCTGGGCTTCTACGTCGGCCTGTCCTCCAACGGCACGCTGATCGACGGGAGCCGCATCGACGCCATCAAGGCCGCCGAGTACGACTACGTCGGCGTCAGCCTCGACGGGCTGGAGGAGACGCACGACTTCTTCCGCCGCCGCAAGGGCGCCTTCCAGTCCTCGCTGCACGGCATCCGCCTGTGCCGGCAGGCCGGCATCAAGGTCGGCATCCGCCTGACGCTGACCGAGCAGACGGCGCAGGACATGCCGGCGCTGCTCGACCTGATGCTGACCGAGGACATCGAGAAGTTCTACCTGTCGCACCTCAACTACGCCGGGCGCGGCAACACCAACCGCGAGCGCGACGCGCTGCACGCGACGACGCGCCACGCCATGGACTACCTGTTCGAGACCGCCTACGACGACGCCACTGCCGGCCGCCACCGCGAGATCGTCACCGGCAACAACGACGCCGACGGCGTCTACATGCTGCACTGGGTGCGCCGGCACCTGCCGGACAAGGCCGCGGCCTTCGCCAAGATCCTGCAGCGCTGGGGTGGCAACGCATCGGGCGTCAACATCGCCAACATCGACACCCAGGGCGACGTCCACCCCGACACCATGTGGGGCGACCACACGCTCGGCAACGTCCGCAAGCGCCCCTTCGGCGACATCTGGACCGACCTGTCCGACCCGCTGCTGGCGGCGCTGAAGCAGCGCCCGCGCCCGGTTACCGGCCGCTGCGCGTCCTGTTCGCACCTCGGCATCTGCAACGGCAACACGCGGGTGCGCGCGTTCCAGACCACCGGCGACCCGTGGGCCGAGGATCCCGGCTGCTACCTGACCGACGACGAAATCCGCATCGCGGAGCCGTGCCATGCGTAAGTCCATTCTTCTCGCCGCTGCGCTGCTGGCGCTGCTCCCCGGAACCGCGTCCGCCCTGGAGGGCGCCGCCGCCACCTACGCCGAGCACTGCGCCGCCTGCCACGGCGGCGACCGGCTCGGCGCCATCGGCCCGGCGCTGCTGCCCGACAACCTCGGCCGCCTGAAGCCCGCCGAGGCCGCCAAGGTGATCGCCCAAGGGCGCCCGGCCACGCAGATGCCGGCCTTCGCCGACAAGCTGAACGAGCAGCAGGTGAAGGACCTCGCGGCCTTCATCTTCAAGGCGCCGGACAGCGACCCGAAATGGGCCGAAGCCGACATCAAGGGCACGCACGTCGTCTACAAGACGCGCGACCAGCTGCCGGCCAAGCCGGTGTTCCAGGCCGACCCACTGAACCTGTTCACGGTGGTGGAGGCCGGCGACCACCACGTCACCATCCTCGACGGCGACAAGCTGGAGCCGCTGGACCGCTTCCAGAGCCGCTTCGCGCTGCACGGCGGCGTGAAGTACTCGCCGGACGGCCGCTTCGCCTACTTCGCCTCGCGCGACGGCTGGATCGCCGTCTACGACCTCTACAGCCTGCAGACGGTCGCCGAGGTGCGCGCCGGCATCAACACCCGCAACATCGCGGTGTCGGAGGACGGGCGCTTCGTCGCCGTCGGCAACACGCTGCCGCGCACGCTGGTCATCCTCGACGCGCGCGACCTCAGCCTCGTCAAGATCATGCCGGTGGCGAACAAGAAGGGCGAGACCTCGCGGGTCAGCGCCGTCTACTCCGCCCCGCCGCGCAAGAGCTTCGTCGTCGCGCTGAAGGACATCCCGGAGGTCTGGGAGATCGCCACCAACGACGACGCGCCGCCGGTCTACACCGGCCTCGTCCACACCTACGAGAAGGGCCTGGACGAGGGCGTGCCGGAATCCAAGGGCCGCTTCGCGCTGCGCCGGACCGAGATGGCGGAGCCGCTGGACGACTTCTTCTTCACCGCCGACTACAGCGGCGTGATCGGCGCGTCGCGCGACGGCGCGCAGGGCACGGTGATCAACCTCGACGCCCGCCGCAAGGAGGCGACGCTGGACCTGCCGGGTATGCCGCACCTCGGCTCCGGCATCTCGTGGATGCTGGATGGGCGGCGGGTGATGGCGACGCAGCACCTCAAGGGCTCGACCATCTCGGTCATCGACATGCAGGACTGGAAGACGGTCAAGCGCATCGACAGCCTCGGCCCCGGCTTCTTCCTGCGCAGCCACGAGAACAGCCCCTACGCCTGGGCCGACGCCATGCTGAGCCCGAAGAAGGACACCATGGCGATTCTCGACAAGCGCACGCTGGAGATCGTCCGCACCATCACGCCGGAGCCCGGCAAGACCGCCGCCCACGTCGAGTTCACCCGCGACGGCCGCTACGCCCTGGTCAGCGTGTGGGAGGACGACGGCGCCCTGGTGATCTACGACGCGAAGAGCTTCGAAGAGGTCAAACGTTTGCGCATGCGCAAACCGGTCGGCAAATACAACGTGTACAACAAGATCACGCTGTCCGAGGGGACGAGCCACTGATCGAGTTGGAAGCATGACCGACACCACCCTGAACCGGATGGGGGACCACCACCACCGCACCGAGGATTTCTCCGGCCTGCCGGGGAACCTCATGATGTGGATCCTGATCCTCAGCGAACTGGCCGTGTTCGGCGTCGCCCTCGTGGGGTTCGAGATCGCCCGCGCCTTCGACCCGGCGACCTTCGACGCGGGGCAGGCGCACCTCGACCGGCTGCTGGGCGGCCTCAACACACTGGTGCTGGTGACCAGCGGCTACATCGTGGCACTGGGCGTCGAGGCCGGGCGCAAGGGCCTGAAGGCCAGGGCGAGCCGGCTGTTCATCGCCGCCTCCGGCGTCGGCAGCGTCTTCCTGGTCATCAAGATGATGGAGTACTCGGCGACGCTGAGCGCCGGCTACACCATCGACAGCGACACCTTCTTCGGCCTGTACTTCATGCTGACCGGCTTCCATGCGCTGCACGTGGTGTTCGGCATCGGCCTGCTGCTGGTGGTGTCGTTCTGGAACAGCGTGGAGAACCTGGAGACCGGCGCCGCCTTCTGGCACATGGTCGATCTGATCTGGGTGCTGCTCTACCCCATCGTCTACCTGATCCGCTGAGGCGCGCCATGGCCATCAACCGTCTGACCATCGCCTGGGGCGTGCTGCTCGCCCTGTCGGTCACCGCGCTCGTCGTCGGCAACGCCGCGCCCGGCCACGCGCACGAGGCGCTGGGCGTGCTGGGCGCGGCGGGCGTGCTGGTCACCGCCTTTCTCAAGGGGCGGGAGATCCTGC
Source organism: Azospirillum sp. TSO22-1 (assembly GCF_003116015.1). Lineage (GTDB taxonomy): Bacteria > Pseudomonadota > Alphaproteobacteria > Azospirillales > Azospirillaceae > Azospirillum. Next base: position 8,792 of record NZ_LGQZ01000104.1, on the reverse strand, counting down.
TGCACTACCTGGAGCTGAAACACGCCGGCCGCGGCTGGCGCATCATCCTGCTGACCTACCTTCTGCTGGTGGCGGCCCTGGTGCTGGGGGCCTATTCGGTGGAGAATCTCGGGTTCCTGGATATAGTTCGTAAGTAGTATGTGATTGGCTGCGAAAATAAGCGGCTTGGCGTCTCATCGGCTGTTTGCCCTCATGCAACCCGTTGCAGCGGAGCCGCGCGCGCCAACTGATCGTCGCCGGCCGGTGTTCATGCCGAAATCCTGATAGGTTAGGAATCATTAACAATTCAGGGCTACGATCAATTAGAATAATAAGGAATTGAGGGGGCGGACATGGCCAGCCGGAAGATCGGCCTGTCGGTCAGGGTCGTGGGCCTGATGCTCGGAGCGGTGGCCGTGCTCACGGCGGCGCTGGTGGGGACCGCGGTCGTCATGCTGAATGCCGATGCGGACAACCGGGCGACGGCCGAACAGGAACGCAACATGCGCGTCGCGTGGAACGTGCTCCGCCAGGCGGGCACGCCGCTTCGCGTCGAGAACGGCAAGCTGATGGCGGGCGCCGTCGCGCTCAACGACAGCCACGACTGGGTGGATCTGGTCCAGCAGCTGGTCGGCGGCACCGCGACGATCTTCCTCGGCGACACACGGATCACCACCAACGTGCGCAAGCCGGACGGCAGCCGCGCGATCGGCACCAAGCTGGCGCCGGGGCCGGTGTACGACGCCGTGCTGACGCGCGGCGTCCCTTATCGCGGGCAGGCCGATATCCTGGGCGAGAGCTATTACACCGGCTACGACCCGATCAAGGATGCCGACGGCCGCACCATCGGCGTGCTGTACGTCGGCGTGAAGAAGGACGCCTTCTTCGAATCCGTGGGGCGCCTCCAGACCACGCTGATGGCGTCGTCGGGGGCGCTGGCGCTGCTGATCGGCGGGGTGGGGCTGGTCGCCGTCCGGCGGATGGTCCGCCCGCTGATCGGCCTGCGCGCCACCATGGAGGAACTCGCCGCCGGGCACACCGGCGTCGCGGTTCCGGGTTTGGACCGTCACGACGAGATCGGCGACATGGCCCGCACGGTCGGGGTGTTCCGCGAGCATGCCATCGCCAAGCAGGCCCTGGAGGCCGAACAGGCCGCCACCAAGGAGCGCGCGGAAAGCGAACGCAAGGCCATGCTGGCCACCCTCGCCGGCCGCTTCGAAGCGAGCGTCCAGACCGTGATCGACGCCGTCAGCGCCTCGATCGGCGACATGAAGGCGAGCGCCGCGTCGCTGACCGGAACCGCGGAGGACACGCTGAACCGCGCCACCACGGTGGCCGCCGCGGCCGAGGAAGCCTCCGCCAACGTCAACACCGTGGCCGGCGCCACCGAGGAGCTGTCGGCCTCGATCCAGGAGATCAGCCGCCAGATGTCGACCTCGGTCGGCATCGCCGTGCAGGCGGTGCAGGACGCCCGCCGTACAGACGAGATCATGGCCGGCCTCACCGCCGCCGCCTTCCAGATCGGCGAGGTGGTGGAACTGATCAACGCCATCGCCTCGCAGACGAACCTGCTGGCGCTCAACGCGACCATCGAAGCGGCGCGCGCCGGCGAAATGGGCAAGGGCTTCGCCGTGGTGGCGCAGGAGGTCAAAAGCCTGGCCACGCAGACCGCGAGGGCCACCGGCGACATCCAGGCCAAGGTGCAGGAGATTCAATCGGTCACCGGCGATGCCGCCGCGGCGATCCGCGGCATCGGCGAGACCATCGCCCGCATCAACGAGATCTCCTCCGCCGTGGCGGCGGCGGTCGAACAGCAGAACGCCGCCACCCGCGACATCGCCGGCAACGTGCAGCAGGCCGCAGCCGGCACGCAGGAGGTCTCGCAGAACATCGTCGCGGTCACCGGCGCCTCGTCGCAGACCAACGCCGAGGCCGGCCACCTGCTGGACGCCGCCGGCACCCTGGCCCAGGGCGCCGACCGGCTGCGCGCCGAGGTGGACCGCTTCCTGCGCGAGGTGCGGGCGGCCTGAACCGCTCAGGCCGGCTTCTTCGCTCCCGTCTCCTTCAGAGCGTTCTCCGCCATGCGCTTGACCGCCGGGTAGTCGGCCTTGCCCGAGCCCATGGTCGGGATCGCCTCGACCCACAGCACGGTCTTCGGCACCATCAGCTCCGGGATGCCGTGGGCGCGGGTGAAGGCGAGGAACTCCTCGCGGTGGGCGCCGGCGCGGCTGGTCAGCAGGACGATGCGCTCGCCCTTGCGGGTGTCGGGCAGCGCGACGGCGGCGTGCGCGTCGTCCGGCCACAGCTTCGCGGCGTGCGCCTCGACCCCCGCCAGCGACACCATCTCGCCGCCCAGCTTGGCGAAGCGCTTCACCCGGCCGACGATGCACGCGTAGCCGTCCGCGTCGACCACTACGATGTCGCCGGTGTCGTGCCAGCCCTCGGGCGGCGGGATCAGCTGCGCCGGCTGGCCGGACAGGTAGTAGCCGAGCATCACGTTCGGTCCGCGCACGAACAGCTGCCCGCCCTCGTGCACGCCCTGCACCGGCTCCAGCCGGTTCTCCATGCCCGGCAGGAAGCGGCCGACGGTGTCGGGGCGCGCGTGCGTCGGCGTGTTCACCGCCATCACCGGCGTCGTCTCGGTGGCGCCGTAGCCCTCCAGGATGAGCACGCCGAAGCGCTCCTGGTAGAGCCGGCGCGTGTTCTCGCGCACCGCCTCCGCCCCCGCCACCGCGTAGCGCAGCGACGACAGCTCGCCGTCCGAGGCGGCGCGGGCGTAGCCGGTGAGGAAGGTGTCGGTGGCGAACAGGATGGTCGCCTTCAGCTCCGCCACCAGCTCCGCCACCGCGCGGTAGTGCAGCGGGCTCGGGTAGAAGCAGGTCGGCACGCCGAGCAGCAGCGGCAGCAGCAGCCCCGCTGTCAGGCCGAAGCTGTGGAACACCGGCAGCGGGTTGACCACCCGGTCGGTCGGCCACAAGTCCACCACCGCCGCGATCTGCGCGACGTTGGACAGGAAGTTGGCGTGGCTCAGCACCACGCCCTTGGGCGTCCCCTCCGAGCCGGAGGTGAACAGCACCGCGGCCGGGGCATCGGCCTTGGCTGTCCGCCCGCGCATCAGCCCGGGCAGCCGCGACACCGCGAGGCCCCAGAGCTTGTCGAGCGTGCCGACCTCCTTGCGCACGTCCTCCAGGTAGACCAGCCGCGTATGGGCGGCCAGCGCCTCGGCGATGCGCTCCAGCCGGCCCAACGCGATGAAGCGGCGCGAGGTCAGCACCGTGCGCACCCGGGCGGTGGCGCAGGCGGAGACCAGCGCGTCCGGCCCCATGCTGTAGTTCAGCAGCGCCGGCACCCGGCCGAAGGCCTGCAGGCCGAACAGCGTCACCGCCACCGCGTTGGCGTTGGGCAGCAGCACGCCCACCACCTCGCCGCCGGCACTCAGCCGGGTCAGCGCCCGGCCCAGCGCCACGCTGGCCAGCACCAGCCGGCCGTAGGTCAGCGGCTGCCGCTCGGCGTCGTTGAGGATCGGCACGCCGTAGCCGAACCGACTGCGGGCGTCGAGCAGCGCGTCGAAGACGCTGCGGTTGCGGTCGTAGGCGCGCAGCGCCGCGTCGGCCATCACGTCGTAGAGCACCCCCGCCAGCGCCTGCCGCCGCGCCCGGCCGCGCAGGGCAGGGTCCACCGTCAGGCGGCGCGCCGGCAGCACGGTCAGTGCGATCTTCGGGAACCAGCGCACGCTTGGCCAGTTCTTCTTGAACAAGGAGAACGGCGTGAAAACGGCGCCGTCGATGCGCACCGGCAGCACCGGGGCGTCGGCGGCGTGCGCCACCAGCGCCGGTGCGCCGTACACCGGGGGCAGGTCCTCGGCCCGGTCGGCGACGCCCTGGGGGAAGATCACGCAACGCCGGCCGCTGCGCACCGCTTTGACCAGCGTGCGCAACGCGCAGGGGTTTTCGGGGGCGAGCCGCACCGTATCGAAGAGGCCGAGGATCCGCCATACCCAGCCCGATCCGGCGCGGCGCGGGTCCACGGCCAGCACGGCGTCGTCCGGCAGGAAGGCGGCGATCAGCAGGGTGTCGAGGCGCGACTGCGGGTTGGCGACGACGATGGCAGGCACCCCGGCGGCGCGGGCGTTCTCCAGCCCGCGCACCTCGACCCGGTAGGCAAGCCGGAACAAGGCGCGCAACAGCGCTTTTGCGATCATGGCCGCACCGTTTCACATCCATCCGGAAAACAGGCGGCACGCGCCAAGCTCACGGACGGCGCGGGCCGTCCCGGACTTTAGCGGATGTCTGTTACAGGCGGATGCGCGGCGTTGCCGCAGGGACGGCCGGCGGCGTCAGTGGACGCTCAGCGGCTCCATGTCGTTGAGGCGCAGCGCGGCGAAGGCGACGTCGCGGGAGGGAAAGCGGCCGAGGAAGCTGCCGTCGGCGGCGTGCACCGACACGGACGTGCTGCCGCGGCGTTTGGAGCGTTTCACGTAGGCGTGCTCCAGGATGCCGAGCTGGGCGAATTCGTCGGCCGCCGGGAACGGCTGCGGTGCGCTGAACATGGTGACCTCCTCCGTCTGGCGGTTCGGGTTGCGATGGACCCAATGTAGGCGCCGGGCCGGGGTACCGCTGTGATGCAAATCACGAATCCGTCCCTTTTTGCCGCCGCCCGCTGCGGAAGGGGAACGGGTGATACCTCGCCCCGCCGGGGCTGGCGAACGGACTGCACCCAGGTGTGAGCCGGCTCATAGTTCCGGCGCGAAGAAGAGGTCATACCGGGCGGGTCCACTCCGCCATCTACCGTCGGAGACGTGGACGAGTCCCCCCGCCGCTCCGATGGTTGGGATATGCCGTGTCAGGAGGTCGCCATGCGACACGCTGCCCGCGCCGCCCTTTTCGCTCTTGCTGCCTGCATGCCGGCCATGCATGGCGCTGCCGCGGCGGACGCGGTGGTGATCGCCGCCACCGCACCCGGCTATGCGCCCGGACAGCTGATCCCCGACGGGACCGGCGTGCGGCTGCCGGATGGCGCCAGCGCGCATTTCCTGTTCGCCAACGGCCGCACGCTCACCGTCAAGGGGCCGTACGACGGCCCGCTGGAGCGGCAGGGTGGCAGCGGCGGCAACCGCCTGACCGACCTGCTCGGCCGGCCGCTGCTGGCGCAGGACGAACTGGCTGCCTCTCGCGCGGTGACCCCGGCGCGGACCGGCGGCGCGCTGCCGGCGGTCGATCCAGCGCTCGGCGGGACGCAGTGCGTGCCGGCCGGCGCGCCGGCGATGCTGCGGCGTACGGCGGACCCGGACCTCACCCTCGCCGATCCGGCGACGGGCCGCCGCGCCCGCGTCGCCTGGGCTCCCGGCGAGGCCGAGCACCCCTGGCCGGACAGCGTGGCGCCGGTGGACGGACGCACCGTCGAGGTGATCTCGGCCGGCGGGCGGCGCAGCCTCGTGCTGCGCGTCGTCGACCCGGCGGGCGACACCACGGCGCTGGCGGTGCGCCTCGCCGCGGCGGGCTGCACCCCGCAGGCGGCGGCGCTGCTGACGCCGGTGCGCGACGCGCTGGCGCCGCTCGACCTCTACCTGTCCACCGACCGCGGCTCCTACCCCTCCTACCAGGCGGGGGAGCCGGTGCGGCTGCTGGTGCAGACCAATCGCGACGCTCACCTCGCCTGCACGCTGCGCGACGGGCGGGGCACCACGGTGCTGCTGTTCCCGACCGGCGACTCCCGCGGCTCGCAGGTGTCCGGCCACGCGCCGCTGTTGCTGCCGGGGGACCGCATGCCGATGCCGCTGCGCGCCAGCACCGACCAGGAGGTGCGCTGCTACGCCACCGAGCGCGACCTGTCCGACGCCCTGCCGCGGACATCCGGCCTCGTGCCGCTGACGGCGGCCGAGGCGGAGCGGCTGGAGCGCGCGCTGGCCGGGGCGGCCGGGCGGCTGGTGATGGGACAGGTGATCCTGCGCGTGGAGGCGCGCTGAGGGTGGAAAGGGGTATGCCGCCCTGTTGGCGGTAGCCCGGCTGCCGCCTTGCCCGCAGGCCGCTTCCCACGACATTTCGGTAATCCCCAAGTGTGGGTTTGGCCTTGTGGAGTGGGCGGCGGCATGCGTTTCCTTCGGATCTTCCTGCTGATGCTGCTGACCATGGGGGTTGCCCATGCCGAGGACCCGCAGCGCATCGCGCTGGTCATCGGCATCGGCACCTACGCCCAGGCGCCCGAGCTGCCCAACGCCCGCAACGATTCCCGCGCCTTCGCCGGGGCGCTGCGCAAGCTGGGCTTCGTGGTGGAGGAGCGCAACGACCTGCCCAACCGCGGGCTGGCCGAGGCGTTGCGCGACTTCGGCGTGCGCGCCCAGAAGGCCGAGGTGGCGCTGATCTATTTCGCCGGGCACGGCATGCAGGTGGGCGGCACCAACTACCTGATCCCGGCCGACGCCAAGCTGGCGCGCGAGCGCGACCTGGTCTACGAGGCGCTGCCGCTGAACCTGCCGCTGGGCGAGGTGTCGCAGGCGCGCAAGCTCGGCATCCTGATCATCGACGCCTGCCGCAACAACCCGTTCGTCGAGCGTCTGGCCCGCTCCACCCCCGGCCGGGTCGAGGTGCACGCCGGCTTCGCCCGCATCGACGACACGCCCAGCGACACCCTGGTGGCGCTCGCCACCCGCGCCGACGCGGTGGCCGAGGACGGGGCCGGCGAGCACAGCCCCTACACCGAGGCGCTGCTGAAGAACCTGGAGGTGCCGGGGCTGGAGCTGAGCCTGTTCTTCCGCCGCGTCCGCGACAGCGTCATGCAGACGACGCAGGGCCGGCAGGAGCCGTACATCTATGGCTCGCTCGGCGCCACGCCCTTCTACTTCAACCCGCAGCCGGAAAACCGCCCGCCGGAACTGGGCGCCCTGAAGCCGCTGGAACTGTCCGACCGCGCCGGCGCGGAGCCGATGCGCATCGCCCGCCCGACCGACCCGGACGGCGACCAGCTGTTCGCCCAGGTCACCGGCCTGCCGCGCGGCGGCGCGGCGCGCATCGGCGACCGGGTGGTGCTGATCGGCGACTACCTGACGGTGGACCAGCTCGCCGCCGTGACCTTCAAGCCCGACGCCTCGCACGTCGGCGACGCCGGCAGCTTCGACTTCGCGGTGATGGACGGTCGCGGCGGGGTGGCGCGCGGCCGGGTCGCGGTGACCATCAAGCCGAGCAACCGCGCGCCCATCGCGGCGGCCGAGCGCACCGTGCACGCTGCCGCGACGGCGCTGCGCATGGAGCCGCCGGTCGATCCCGACGGCGACCCGCTGACCCTCACCGTCTCCGCCGTGCCGGAGCGCGGCACGGTGAAGGACGGCACCCGTGCGCTGAAGCCCGGCGACCGCCTCAGCCCCGAGCAGCTGGCCGGCCTGACCTTCGAGCCGGAGCGCGGCGCCGCCGGCCGCGCCGGCGCGTTCGCCATCCAGGCCGACGACGGCCGCGGCGGCCGCACGGCGCAGAGCGTCGTCCTGGAGGTGGATCCGCCCGGCGCCCCGCCGGCCGACGGCGACGTCGAGGAGGCGCTGTGGCGCCGCGTGCGCGACAGCCGCTCGGCCGGCGAGGTGGAGGCCTTCCTGCGCCTGTTCGCCGAAGGCCCGCACGCCGCCCTGGCGCGCGAGCGGCTGGCGTCGCTGGTGGCGGAGGGCGAGGGCGGCGTCACCAGCCTCGCCGCCGCCACCCCTCCTTCCTCCCAGCCGCCGCCGGCGCAGCCGAAGCCCGCCGAGCTGAAGGTGGAGACCTCGGCCGACGGCATGTATGTCGCCGTCGCCGACGCCAGCCTGCGCGCCGGGCCGGACAACCGCTCCGACGTGGTCGGCAGCGTCGGCCGCGGCGCCACCGTGCGGGTGGTCGGCCGCGTGCAGGACGCCGACTGGTACCGGGTCTCCATGGAGGACGGCGTGCAGGGCTTCCTCTCCGGCCCGACGCTGCGCCCGGCCGGCCGGGAGGATCGCCAGCGCCTGGCGCTTGCCGCCCCGACGAACCCGCAGCCGCGCGCCGAGACGCCGAACGCCTTCCAGGACTGCGCGGAGTGTCCGAAGATGGTGCACGTTCCCGGCGGCGGCTTCCTCATGGGCTCCGACAAGGGCGACACCTCGCAGCGCCCGGCGCACCGGGTGACGGTGAAGCCCTTCGCGCTGGGCGTCTACGAGGTGACGGTGGCCGAGTGGCGCGCCTGCGTCGAGGCCGGCGGCTGTTCCGAGATGCCGCGCATGGCCAACGCCACCGACGAGACGCCGGTGCACAACATCCACTGGGGCGACGCCCAGGCCTATGTGGCATGGCTCGGCAAGAAGACCGGCCAGCGCTACCGCCTGCCCAGCGAGGCGGAGTGGGAATACGCCGCCCGCGCCGGCTCCACCTCGCGCTACGGTTGGGGCGAGGTGGGCGGGGTGGGCAACGCCAACTGCCGCGACTGCGGCGGCAGCTTCGACCGGCTGCGGCCGGCCTCGGTCGGCAGCTTCAGACCGAACGCCTTCGGCGTGCACGACATGCACGGCGGCGTCGCCGAGTGGGTCGCCGACTGCTGGAACGCCGGCTACAAGGGCGCGCCGTCCGACGGCACGGCGTGGACCTCCGGGGAGTGCAAGAAGCGCGTGCTGCGCGGCGGCTCCTGGCGCGACGAGCTGGAATCGATCACCGTCACCGTGCGGCTGGGCTACGACGCGGATGTGCGCTACGTGGCGGATGGCTTTCGGGTGGCAAGGGAGCCTTGACGATCAATACCCTCCCCCTGCTCCGCAGGGGGAGGGAGGGACCCGCGCAGCGGGAGGGTGGGGGCAGCGGCGTGCAGGTGAGGCCGCTGCCCCC
>NZ_LGQZ01000181.1 GCF_003116015.1 Azospirillum sp. TSO22-1 | reverse complement strand
GCACGCTGGCCTGGAACGGCTTCCGGCACTTCGAGCTGTATTATGCGGTGTCCGGGATGGGCGCGGTCTGCCACACCGTCAACCCGCGCCTGTTCCCCGACCAGATCGCTTACATCATCAGCCACGCCGACGACCGCGTGCTGTTCGCCGACACCAGCTTCGCTGCGCTGATCGAGGGATTGGCGCCGCGGCTGGCCGGCTGCGTCGAGGCGGTCGTCATGATGACCGATACCGCGCACATGCCGACGCTGGCACTGCCGCCCGGCATGGCCCTGCACTGCTACGAGGCGCTGATGGCGGCGGCCGACGAGGACTACGGCTGGCCGGCGTTCGACGAGAACACCGCCAGCTCGCTTTGCTACACCTCCGGCACCACCGGCGAGCCGAAGGGCGTGCTGTACAGCCACCGCTCCACCGTGCTGCACGCCATGACCATCGCGCTGCCGGACGCCATGGGACTGGGTGCTGCCGACCGCATCCTGCCCGTCGTCCCGATGTTCCACGTCAACGCCTGGGGCTTGCCCTACGCCGCTCCGCTGGTCGGCGCGTCGCTGGTGTTCCCCGGTCCGCACCTCGCCGGCGAGCCGCTGCAGCGGCTGATGAACGAAGAGCGCGTCACCTTCGCCGCCGGTGTGCCGACCATCTGGATGGGCCTGCTTCAGCACCTGCGCGCCAGCGGTACCCGGCTCGACACGGTGAAGCGCCTGGTGATCGGCGGGGCCGCCTGCCCGCGTACGCTGATGGAGGCGTTCGGCGACGAGTATGGCGTGCGCGTCGACCACGCCTGGGGCATGACCGAGCTGAGCCCGGTCGGCACCTACAACGCTCCTAAGGCGGGCAACGCCGGCCTGGAGGGCGATGAGCGGATGCGCCTGCGCATGAAGCAGGGCCGCGCCGTGTTCGGCGTCGACCTGAAGATCGTCGGCTCCGACGGCCGCGAGTTGCCGTGGGACGGCGTCAGCTTCGGCGACCTCTACGTGCGCGGTCCCTGCGTATGCAGCGCCTATTTCCGCAGCGAGCCGGACGGGCTGTCGCACGATGACGCGGGCTGGTTCCGCACCGGCGACGTCTCCACCATCGACGCCGACGGCTACATGGAGATCACCGACCGCTCCAAAGACGTCATCAAGTCGGGCGGCGAGTGGATCAGTTCCATCGCGCTGGAGAACATCGCCGTCGCCCACCCCGATGTCGCCGAGGCGGCGGTGATCGCCGCCCGCCATCCGACCTGGGACGAGCGACCGCTGCTGATCATCGTGCCCGCGCCCGGCACGGCGCCGGACCCGGTGGAGCTGCTGCGCTTCTTCGAGGGCAAGGTGGCGAAGTGGTGGATCCCCGATACCGTGGTTCTGGTGGACGAGCTGCCGCACACCGCCACCGGCAAGCTGCTGAAGACCGCGCTGCGCGACCGCTACCGCGAGCATTACCTGCCGCGGCAGAGCGCCGCCGAATGACTGTCTTTCCCTGATACGCAGGAGGTTTGTCATGACCGCCACGGAAGCCGAACGCGCCATCCGCGCCGTCATCGAGGACTGGCTCGCCAAGGTCCGCGCCAAGGACGCCGCCGGCATCGCCGCGCTCTACACCACCGACGCTACTTTCATGCTGCCGAACGCGGAGGCCCTGGGCGGGCGCGAGGCGATCGGCACCGCCTGGACCCAGCTCTTCAGCCTGCCGGAGCTGGCGCTGAACTTCGGCCCCACCCGCATCGATGTCGCCGAGGCGGCCGACATGGCGGTGGAAATCGGCACCTACCTCATGCAGTTCGACCGCGATGGCCACGGCGTGAGCGACCGCGGCAAGTACCTGGTGGTGTGGAAGCGCACCGCCGAGGGTTGGCGGGCCGCCGCCGACATCCTCAACAGCGACCTCCCCGTCGGCACACCCGGCCAAGCCTCGGCCGCAATCCTGGATACGGCCGAATAGGGTCGCGCCGGCAAGCCGGCAGGCATCGCGTCCAGCCCTCGCAAAGCGTGCGAAGACGCAGAGGATCGCTCTCGGCATGGTGAAGCTGCCGGTAGGAGTTGGTGGTAAGGGGCCGACTGTAAATCGGCCCCAACGCCGTTCACTCCGCCGCGACAGCCTCGACCGGGTCGGGCCGAACCACGACCGTACGCGCTACGGACACCACTTCGTCCGCTGGCATCCCGACGCGACGGGCGTGCTCCCGGATCGCCTCCGGGCTCACCGCTTCGTAGATGCAGACGGTGCCCAATTCGCCGCTCGGCTCTTCGACGACGTAGGAGCGGATCCAGCGCACCTGGTCGGACATCTCCTCGTTGCCGATACGGGCGGAACGGCCGGCCGTCGCCTCGAGCTCCTCAGGGGTCTTCCAGGCGGTGCGGCGGCGGATGACGTAGAGCTGCATGTCGTTCTCCTCTGTCTTGTGTCGGCGCCGGGTGACGGTGGAGGCACCTGGGCCCCGTGCCATTCGGTTGTTCGATCGCTGATCCGGATCACCTCGGTGCCCTCACCGTTGGGCGTTGGCCGGAAGCAACGCTCAGACCATGCCTCGGCGGTGTCTCAAGGCGTGAGACGCGACTTTCGACATTCCTGGTGGGTGGATCGGTCGGGATTTGGCGGTGCCGAGGGCGGATCCGCCTATTTGCGGGGGCGATTCCGCCAGTTCTCTTTTGGGCGGTTGAGCCGCAATGGCTCGAATGGCATGCCTGTTGGTTCGGAAGCGACATCACGCCATGGAGGCGACCGATGATCGACGTGACCGTACTGTTCCTGGACGGCGGCATGTTGTCGACCGCCATCGGACCTATGGAGGTGTTCCGCTGCACCGGCGTGCTGTGGAACCTGCTCACGGAGCGGCCGGTTGCCCCGCGTTTCCGCGTCACCACCGCTTCCTTCGATGGCGGAGGCGCCCAGCCGGACGAGTTGGTAACAGTCACCCCCACCCGATCCCTTGCCGAGATTGACCACACGGATCTGATCTTCATCCCGGCGGCGGGGCTGACGCTCGCCTCTATGGCGGAGACGGGCTATGACGTGGACGCGGCCATCGCCCGCAATGCCCGGGTCATTCCGTGGCTGCGGGCGCAGTGGTCACGGGGCGCTCAGATCGCGGCCGTCTGTTCCGGCGTCGCGCTTCCCGCGGCGGCCGGGCTGCTCGACGGCCGGCCGGCCACGACGCACTGGGGCATCGCCGATCTGTTCCGGCAGCGTTTCCCGGACGTGGACTGGCAGCCGGAGTACCTGGTCACGGATTCGGCGGGCCTCTACTGCGGTGGCGGGATCAACGCCGCCGCCGATCTCAGCCTCTACTTGGTCGAGAAGTTCTGCGGCCGCGAACTGACGATGCAGGTCGCCAAGGCCATGTTGCTGGAGATGCCGCGGACGTGGCAGGTCGCCTTCGCCCACCTTCCAGCCAGCGCGGACCACCACGACCCGGCGATCCAGCGAGCGCAGGACTGGATCCACGCCCATTACAACCAGGACACCCGCTTCGAGGCGCTTGCCCAGCATGTGGGCATGAGCCCGCGCAATTTCCTACGCCGCTTCAAGGAGGCGACCGGACGGGCGCCGCTCGCCTACCTCCAAAATCTGCGGATCGCAACCGCCAAGCGGCACCTGGAGACCGGGCGCCTCACCGTCCAGCAGGTCGGCAGCGCTGTGGGGTATGATGACGCGATCTTCTTCCGGAGCCTCTTCAAGCGCCACACCGGCCTCACTCCGGCCGAGTACCGCCAGCGGTTCGGTAAGCGCCCGCTCCTCGCCGCGGAATAGCCTCTGCCTGGGGCAGCAAGCGTACTCCCCAGTATGCGGGGGTCTTTACTTGGGTGCAGTGGGCCACTACAGGCAGCATGCAGTCTACAGGCAGCATGCAGTCCGCTTAGCGCCAAGAGTGGCCTCCGGGCTCTGTTGCAAAGGCCTCGGTGTCTCTGGGAATGGGTTTTGAAACAGTGTCCGCATCCGGCATTTCGTCACCGCTTTCCGGCAATGAGGAAGGTGCGGACCATGGCGGTGGTCCCCTGCGGGTTCTCCTCCATGATCCAGTGGCCGGAATCCGGCAGGATGGCTTCCTGCACGTCCTCGGCGGCAAAGCGCATCACGGTCGCCATCATCGGCCCGAACGACTTCTCGCCGCCGATGGCGAGCACCGGCATCTTGAGCTTCCCGCGGCCGGCCAGGAACGCCTTGTTGTCGGCGGCGTCCTGGTCGAACGCCGCGAACTGGCCGAAGCCGGAATGCATGGCACCGGGCAGTGCATAAAGCTTGGCGTAATGGTCGCGCGCGGCCTCGCCGATGCGGGTGGGGTGGGCGGCGAAGTCGTTCCAGAAGCGGTCGAGGTAGATGCGCTCGCGCCCGGCGACGAGGCGCTCCATGTCCGGGCCGCCGAACCGGAAGTGCCAGAGCAGCGGCGTCTTCAGTATCTCCTCCCAGGGACCGATGCCCGGCAGCGGTGCGTCGATCAGCACGAAGCGACCGACCCGCTCAGGGTGCTGCACGGCGAAGGCGTAGCCGACCATGTTGCCGATGTCGTGCGTGACCAGATCGGCGTTGGCGATCTTCAGCGTGTCAAGCACGCCGACGACGTCGCCCGCCTGAGTCTTCTTGTCGAAACCGCCAGCCGGCTTCGAGGACAGCCCGAGGCCGCGCAGATCCGGCACGACCACCGTGTGATCGCGGGCAAGGTCGGCCGCCAGTGGCGCCCACATGTCGCCGGTCGAGCCGTAGCCGTGCAGGAGCACGACGGCCGGCCCGGTGCCACCGACGCGCACGTGGATGCTTGCGCCGTTTGTCGCGATCTCCTGGGTGCGGAAGGTGGAGGGGAAGGTTTGCTCCTGCGCCGACGCAGGGGCAGTCAGCGCCAGCGCCACGACAGCGCCGGTGGCCAGGGTACGGAACATGTCGGATCTCCTCGCGAGTGTCAGGCGCCGAAGCCGCCGTCGATGGTCTGCAGCGAGCCAGTGATCATCGCACCGTGCGGGCCAGCGATGAAGGCGGCCAGTTGGGCGATCTCGTCGGTGCGCGCGTGCCGCTTGATAGCCATGAAGCTGTGCATCTGCTCCGCCATCGGGCCGTCGGCGGGGTTCATGTCGCTGTCGGTCGGCCCCGGCTGGATTGCGTTGACGGTGATGCCGCGGCCACCGAAGTCGCGCGCCAGCCCGCGGACCATGCCCTGCACCGCCGATTTGGTGAGCGCGTAGGCGGCACCGCCGGCAAACGGCATACGGTCGCCGTTGACCGAACCGATGACGATGATGCGGCCGTTACCGTTCATCCGGCGCGCCGCCTCGACCGCGGCGTGGTAGGGCGCGCGGACGTTGACGTCGATCATCCGGTCGACGGCGTCGGGATCGAGGGTGAGCGGGTCGCCGAGGACCAGCGCGCCTGCGTTGACGACCAGGATGTCCAGCGCGCCGCGGTCGGCCACGGTGGCCACCAGAGCGCCGCGGTCGGCACTGTCGGTGCGGATCGCCTCGGCGCCTGTCTGCGTGGCCAGCGCCTCGGCCGCGTCCTTCGACCCGGCGTAGGTGAAGGCGACCGCGCCGCCGTCCCCGGCGAAGCGCCGGACGATCGCTGCGCCGATACCCCGGCTGCCGCCGAGGACCAGGATGTTCTTGCCCGTAAAACCAGCCATGACCGGCTCCTTGCGTTAATGTAGTGATTGCTACATATATGAGGCGGGCAACGACATCAAGGGTATTTTATAGTGAGTGCTACAAAAATTCCCGAAAGGCGCGGACGGCCGCGTTCCTTCGACGCGGACCAAGCGGTCGAGACTGCGATGAAGCTGTTCCACGCGCGCGGTTACGACGCGGTCGGCGTGGCCGAGCTGAGCAGCGAACTGGGCATCAAGCCGCCGAGCTTCTACGCCGCCTTCAGCAAGGCCGGGCTGTTCGACCGACGAAGCTGGGATCACGATGAGAACCACACTGCACGCGGAGCCTTCCGCTGGCTGCCGCTACGTGGCCACGTGCTCTTCGATGCGATCGACGCGCTCCGGATAGAACGCCAAGTGCTCGCGGATGGCGGCCACAGCGGGATAGGGGGCCTCGTACGTCCAAACGGCGTTGGCCGCACGGTGATCGCCCACGTGCAGGCTGTAGTAGGCGGCATCGCCCTTGTAGGGGCAATGCGTCGTGTGCGCCGTGCGCTCGAAGGTCGTCATGTCGGCATCCGCGCGGGGGATGTATTGGACCGCGGGCAGGTTCGCCTCCGTCAGCGTCAGGGCGCGTGCGGTTTCGGCGACGACCCGGCCGGCGAAGACGACCCGGACCCGGTTCGGGTTGGGGGTGATCATGATGGGGTGGTCGGGGCCGGGGATTTTCACAGCGATCCTCCTTGCTCAGCAGTGTTCGCGGCGGCCATGGCACGGCCGTCATGCCCTATATGGCCGGCCGCGGCGGTCGGGCGACCTGCCCATCTGTCCGGGGCGTCGCCCACCCATCTCTCCGGTGTTCGCCGGATCCCGCGGCGCCCAGATGCCTGGACGGGTGGCCGCTTCAGGAGGCGGCCGGAACGGAGGGCGGACCATGACAGGCGATCTCCTCGACACACTCTCTCACCAGATGACCGGTCTCGCGGGCCATATGGCGGCGTCCGTGGTGGCCGTGCACGGCGGTTCGGGGCCGCCGTCGAGCGCCGTCGTCTGGCGCCCGGACCTCGTCGTGGCGGCGGAGGACCGGCTTGACGCCGATGACCGCATCACCGTGCGGGCGCCAGACGGCCGGTCCTTGACGGCGACACTCGTCGGCCGGGATCCCGGCACCAACGTAGCCCTGCTGCGGCTGGCGGGCGATGCCGGCCTGGTGCCGGTCGTCGCCGGTGACGCCGGCACATTGCGCGTCGGGCAGGCGGTGCTGGCCATTGGGGTGCGCGACGGAGGAGCGGCCGTGGCTGCCGGCATCGTGCACAGCCTCGGCGCGGGGTGGAAGAGCCGGCACGGAGGCGCCATCGATCGTCTGGTCCGGCTCGACCTGCGGCTTCCCCCGGCGCTGGAGGGGGCACCGCTCGTTACCGGCGACGGGCGGGTGCCGGGTGTGGTGACCAGCGGGCCGCGGCGCAGCGTCATCCTCATCCCGGCCTCGACCATCGACCGGTCGGTCGATCAGCTCGTCGCCCATGGGCGCATCCGGCGCGGCTTTTTGGGGGTGGCGATGCAGCCGGTGCGCCTGCCCGAGGCGATGCGCGCCGGGCGTCCCGACGCTGCGGCCACCGCGGTGCTTCTGGTGGACGTGCAGGCGGGCAGCCCGGCCGATGCCGGCGGACTGCTGCCCGGCGACATCGTCACCGCCTTTGACGGGACGCCGCTAACCGATCCGCGCGACGTCTTCGTGTTGCTCGGGTCCGACAGCGTGGGCCGCGCCATCCCCATATCGCTGTTGCGTGGCGGTGCGCCCGTCGAGGCGACCGTCACCGTGGTGGAGCGCGCAAGGCGCTGAACGGAGCGGCGATGCGGGTGACCGTGGTGGCCGGAAACCCGGTGATGCGGGCCGGCTTGGACAGCATCCTGAGGGCGCAGGGATTCGAGACGGACGCCGTCTCGGAGCCCGCGGCGGTGGCGAGGCTGTTCGGCGGCGATGCGCCCGATGCCGCTCTGCCCGACGCCGTTCTCATCGATGCCGTTGCGGCCGACGCGGACGCGGTCGGGAAACTTCTGGACGCCCTGCCGACGCACACCGCGGTTGTCCTGCTGGACACGCGTGGCGAGGCGGCGTGGGCGCTGCACGACGGCGGGCGGGCGCTGCTGCCGCCCACCGCGACGGCGGAGGAGATCGTCACGGCCCTGCGTGCGGCGGCCGCTGGCCTGATCGTCGTCCACCCGGCGCTCGCCGCCCCACGGCACGCCGCTCCGTCTCCCGCGGACGCATCGGTGCTGACGGCGCGCGAGTTGGAAATCCTCGGTCTGCTGGCCGAAGGCATCGGCAACAAGTCGATCGCCCGCCGGCTGGACATTTCCGAGCACACCGTCAAATTCCATCTATCGTCGATCCTGGCGAAGCTCGGTGCCCGCAGCCGCACCGAGGCCGTCATGCTGGCTGCCCGACTTGGATTGGTGATGCTGTGAGCACGCCCGAGCGACACCCCCGCAACTCCCCCGGCAAATGGTACGTCGATACCCGCTGCATCGATTGCACCGCCTCGCGCACGGTGGCTCCCGGACTGATCGTCGCGCGCGGCGGCCAGTCGGTGTTCGCCCGGCAGCCTGCCACCCCCGAGGAACGGCTGCAGGCGTGGCGGGCGCGGCTCGTCTGTCCGACGGCATCGGTGCGGACCGAGGAGCACGAGGACGTGCCGGCGGGCGTCTTCCCGGAGGCGATAACGGACGGCGTCTTCCGCCTTGGCTACAACGCGCGGTCGTCGTACGGCGCCCATTCCTTCCTGGTCCGCCGGCCGGCTGGCAACGTGATGGTGGACGCGCCGCGCTGGACACGCGCCGTCGTTGCTCCCCTCGAGGGATGGGGCGGTCTGTCCGACATTCTTCTGACCCACCGCGACGACGTCGGCGATGCCGGCCGCTACGCCAGCCACTTCGGCGCCCGTGTCTGGATCCATGAGGCCGACCGCGACGCCGCACCCTTTGCGGACGGAATCATCACCGGGAACGACCCGGTTGCGATCCACGACGACCTGCTGGCGATCCCGGTGCCCGGCCATACCGAGGGGAGCGTCGCCTACCTGCACGGCCAACGCTGCCTGTTCACCGGCGACACCCTCGCCTGGAGCTTCGAACGCAGCGACCTGACGGCGTGGCGCGAGGTGTGCTGGTGGTCGTGGCCGGATCAGCTCTCGTCCTTGCGGCGGTTGCTCGACCACCGTTTCGAATGGGTGTTCGCCGGCCATGGCGGAAGTCACCGCCTCGCCCCGGAGGAGATGAAGGTTCGCTTGGCGGCGCTCCTCGCGCGGTTAGAGACGGTGACGTGACAACCGCTCAAGGGTCATGGACAGCCTGCGGACATGACTTCCGGGCCAGTACAGGCGTCCGCAGCAGGGGCAGGTGTTGAACGGCCCCGGCAGCCCCCGGATGGACGGCGGCAGCGCGACCATCTCGTCCGCCGAGGCGGGTCGCACGACCGTGTTGTCCACCAGGCAGCGCGTGAAGGGCGCGTGCAGCCAGTCGATCCGAAACGCCGTGCCAAGGGCCTGCGCCTGCTCGACCACGCTCTGTCCGCCGACCAGGAAGCCGTCGGCCCCCGCGGCCTCGGTGAGACGGCGGTCGCGGGTCAGAAGGGTGCGGCCTTCGCGTCGCGCCTGGGCCAGCAGGCGCTCGTCCGCCGTTCCCCCCTCGGCCAGCAGGGTATCGTAGCCCGCCGCCCGCAGGAGGCGCGCCAGCCGCCCCAGCATTTCATCGCACAGCCAGCGCATGCGTCCTCAACACCGGCACGGGGCGGTTCGGCACCCCGCCACCCGCCTCGCCTAAGCTTTCCGCAAGGCGACGCTGCCCCCGCGTCGGCTTCCGGTACGATGCTGCGGTTCGACTGGCTGCGATCGAGGGGGTCGAACAGAATCCCGACCTTCTTCCGCTCACTCCGTGAGGCGGCGTAGGCGTCCGTGGCGACGATGGCGTCCCAGTCGCCGATCACCTCGTCATCGGCCCGGCCGCCTGTGGCCGTGGTGTAGCCGATCAGTGACCGACGCATTCGCCGTGCTACTCTGAGCGGCGTGACGGAGCGTTGTCCTTGTTTCACATCCGTGCCACAGGCGGCTCCACCGATGAAAGATTGGATCTCAATGAGCATGCGGCCATGGGAAGGGCGTGACCGGCTGGTCGCGATCGACATCGAGACGACCGGACGGCGCCTGCCGAGCCTCCAGGACATCCGTAAGGCACCCAAGGGCCTGCGTCAGCCCGGCATCATCATCGAGATCGGGTGTCTTGAGATCGTCCGTGAGGGCGGGGCCTGGAGGAAAGCGCGCACCTGGGAGTCCCGGGTCAACCCCGACGCCCCTCTCCATCCCGACGCCATCAAGGTGCACGGCATCCGGCCCGCCGACCTGAAGGCGGCGCTCCGCTTTCCTGAGGTGGCCGACGCGCTGCTCGCCTTTCTGGGCGAGGATCTTCTGGTGGCGCACGCCTATGAGAACGAGATGGACTTCCTGAACTACGAGTTCGCGCGCTGCGGACGCGCTGCATGGGGTGCCGACACGTTCTCAGCGGACCGGTTCATCTGTACCAAGGAGATGTCGCACGCGGTCTTCCCCGGCGCTTCCGGCTCGCTCGATGCGCTGTGTGATCGGCTGTGGCTCGACCGGAGTGATCGTTTCGCCCATCATGGCGCGCTGCTCGACGCAGACCTGACGGCTGACGCCTTCGTCAAAATGGCGTTGGGAGACACCGGCCCGCGCGGCGCCGTGTACGAGTGAGGCGCAGCGCCGGGCATTCGGACATTGTGCCGCGCGCCCCTGACGGGCGGAAGGCGCCAAGGTCGCAGCTCGGCCCGCGCTGGCCGGCCGACGCGACGCCTTTGTGGTGTCTGCTTCGTCATGACGACCCCATCTTCTCAGGAATTGGGGCCTTCGGAAAACCCCGGTGCGGGTCACCGGCATCTCCGGTGGTTGTGCGGGTGCAACTCAGGGCTCTGCTTGTTGAACAGCGAAAGCTGAATATGTGCCTCGAAGCCGCCGTCCCCTTTCGCCACACAATTGGCGGCCGTTGACCCATGGCGGACCTCAGGCACGGCGGCAGGGCATGGTGCGCTGCGAGGCTCAGGCTCAGGTTCAGCTAGAAATGCGCTACATCCACCCCTGCCAAGGCAATTCATTCCGCTGGCGGCTTCGCCCTTTGCCACGCGTCGAGGATCTCGCGAGCATTGTTCCGCTGCGGATTCATCGTCTCGTCATGCCCGTCGCTCCTGGCCGCAAGTTCGATGACATAGCCGTTCGGGTCGCGGAAATAGATCGAGCGAATGAAACCGTGATCCGAGATCCCCCGGACTTCCCGGCCTTCGATCCGTCCCTTGTCGTGCATCCGCTGCAGCGTGTCGGGATCGACCTCCAGGGCGATGTGCAGGTCGAAGTCATGCTGCACCCTGAACTCGAATGGCCGGTCCGGCGCTTCGAAAAATGCTAGAAAGGAGCCATCGCCCATCCTGAAGAAGGTGTGCAGGGTGTCCGTCCGGCGGCCAGTCTTGGTCTCCTTGATTTCGAGGGCACCCGCCAAGGGCAGCCCGAGGAAGTCTTCGTAGAACCGACGCGTCTCCTCGGAGTCGCGGCAGCGGTACGCGTTGTGGTGCAAGCCCTTGATCACGGGTTAAGTCCTTTCTGCGAGGCCATGTCCCGATCGCTCACGGAAGCGATCAAGTTCCGGGACGACCGTCGGTTTCGGCGGTCGTCCTGCCGTTCGATCCTCTACTGCTTGTGATGGGCAACGGCTGCGGGGGCGCTTTCCAGCAAGGAATAGCTGTAAGCACCATCGCAGGAGACATCAGGATTGGTCGTGGCGAAGTGGCCGTTGGGGTTTGCCTTGAACAGCCAGACGTGCAGATCGTAATGGTGCAATTGTTTCGGAATGAGCGGCTCGTGCCCTTCCATCGGACCGTCGAAGGGCTGTCCAAACAGCTGTGGTCTCTCGGTGATCCCAGTCGCCAGCGGCACAAACCACTCGGCAGCGACCAGTTGGAGCTTGCCGCCCTTCGGCTCATACACCAGGATCTGTGGTTTCACAGGATCAAGTACGGGACCAATAAGCTGAGGGTTCAGGAAATGGACCCCCATGCCACCTTCTTTGTAGTGCACGCAACCGAGCGTCGAGAAATAGCCGTCGCGAACCGCGAGGACGGGGTCTTTGTACTTCGCAAGGACCGAGCGCACGGTCGCCAGATCCGGCGGTAGCGCAGGCTCGGGGGCTTCAGCGCGCACCACTCCAAGTGGAGTGATCATAGCCAGCAGGACGGTGAGTGCAACATGCCGCGTCCTAAGGGAAATTCCTCGTGCGACCTGCTTTGGGAAACTTGGCTTCATGTGCCCCTCCTCAATGAATGGCTCTCCGCGGCGCATCCCAATCTCGGGACGACCTCCTCGCTGCGCCGAAGCCTTCGCGCAGCAAATGAGACAAACGGGACGCGCTGCTTTGTAGCGAGCGTGAATGGCCTGTTCCCTCGGCCGGGTCGACCGCTCGGAGAGGCTGATCCGGGAGGGTCGGCTGGTCAGACGCGAGGAGCACTCCGAGGCTTCAGGGCCTAGGAACACCCCCGCCGAGACTGTCAGGAGGATTCTCATCCATCGAGCGTGTTCCTACTGACTTGAGCGATGCTTCAGGCCCCGACAACGGCCCAGGACTTATCCTACTTCAGACCTCAAGAATCCCGGCAGAATCTTTCGGGGGAGCTTGTAGCCGCCTTGTCACAGTTCGCTTCGTCCAGCCGATTGCATTAACGATAATGGAGTTGCCCCGGATCGGTGGAGGGCTCAGGGCTTGGATCACTCAGCAGGCGATCCGAGCCTGACGGAAAAACTGCGGTTCGAAAGCCGCCGTCCCCTTTCACCACACTCCTATCGGCGGCTATTACCCTATCCCTGAAGTTGAAACCGTCCGCTTCGCGCCAGGAGCGCGCGCTGAAACCGGGCATCAGGCCCACGCCACGCGATCGGTCAGATCCCGGCGTACCACTCGTAACCGCGGTCCTCCCAGAATCCGCCGCGACCGCGGCTGATGTGGGCGAAGCTCTCGACGACTTCGATGCGCATGAGGTATTTCGCCTGCTTGTAGCCCAACTGCCGCTCGACCCGAAGCCGCAGCGGCGCACCGTTGGCGACCGGCAGGTCCTGTCCGTTGAGCGCATAGGCCAGGATGGTCTGCGGGTGGAAGGCGTCGACGAGGTCGATGCTCTCGTAGTAGCGGCCGCTGCCGTCCGCCGACCGCTCGTACTCGTCGGCGCAATGGAAGACCGCGTAGCGGGCGTTCGCCGCCAGCCCGGCGGTCTGCAGCAGGAGCCCCAGCGGCACCCCGGTCCATTTGCCGATGGCGCTCCACCCCTCGACGCAGTCGTGCCGCGTGATCTGGGTGCGCGACGGCAGCTGCTTCAGGTCGGCCAGCGACAGACTGAGCGGTCGCTGCACCAGCCCGTCAATACTCAGGCGCCAGTCGGCGAACCCGGTTTCCGCGAGGGCGGCGTACGCCTCGCCCGCCGGCCTGGAGGTGCCGTTCGACCGGAACACCGGCGACAGCTCGGCCTCGGAGTACTCGCGCGCCAGCGCGCCACCCGACAGCAGCGCGCGCTGCGCGCCCATGGTGAGCCGCTCCGCCAGGCGAAGGATGCGCTCGACGTCGGCGTTCTGCACCAGACGGTCGCACCCGCCGAGCGCCAGGGCTCCCGCACCAGCGGCGGCCCCCGCAAGGAAGCGGCGGCGTGGAATCCGTGTGCTCATGACGATGAATCCTCGCTGTGGATCGCGTAGCGGCCGGTGATCATCGAGCGCAGATTGTTCCAGGCGCCCGAGGCGACGACCATGGCGACGTGCACCGCCACGAACAGGATGAGCAGCGATGCGGTGACGAAGTGCAGCGTCCGGGCGGATTGCCGGCCACCGAACAGGTCGAGCAGCCACGGCCACGCGGCGTCCACCCCGGGCGACATGGTCAGCCCGGTCGCCACCATGCCCGGCAGCAGGATCAGGATGACCGACAGGTAGGCAAGCTTCTGGAGCGCGTTGTAGCGCCGCGCCTCGTCCCCCCTGGGAAAGTGCAGCCGCGCATGGTCGGCGACCTCGCGCAGCAGGTGCCGTGGCGTCAGCTGGTCGGCCGAGGGCAGAAGGCCCCGCCGGAGGTGTCCGGACACGAGGCCGTGCAGCAGGTACGCCGCCCCGTTGAGCACCAGCCCCCAGGCGAAGAAGAAGTGCCAGCGCCGCCCGCTCGCCAGATCCCGATAGCTCGGGATCGTCAGCCAGGACGGGAAGGCACGCTCCTCCAACGCGCCGTCGGACCCGGCGGAGGCGCCGAGGACGCCGGTGGTGGGCACGGCGAGGCCGCCGACGCGGGTCACCCCGCGGAGCGTGTCCCCGACCGCCACCGCAGTGATGTCGAGGACGGCCCGGTCCGGCTCGAAGCCGCTCTGCCCCCAGTGCAGCGAGGGATGGGCGTTGAAGATCTGCAACCCGCTGAGCAGGAGCACCGCGAGGCAGATCACGTTGATCCAATGCGTCACCCGCACGGCCACGGAATGGCGCCTGATCAGAAGACGACCCGGTTTTCGGGCGTCGGCGACAAGGGTGTTCATGGACGGCTCTTCGGCTGTCCGAGGCACCGGCCCCGTCCACGGACGGAGACCGGCGCTGCGGCGCTGCGCTACTTCTTGGAGGGGGACATGGCGTCCGGCTTCATCGCGTCGGCCTTCATGGCGTCCTTGCCGGAACAAGCCTCCTCCATCTTGGCCGCCTTCATGGCGTCCTTCTCCATCCGCGCCTTCTGCATGCAATCGGCCATCATCGCGTCAGGCGCCTTGCTGTCCATTGCCTTGCTGCTCTGCATGCCCATCGAGTCGGATTTCATGGCGTCCGACTTCTTCATGGCGTCCTGTGCGTGGGCGACGCCAAACGCGAGGGGAGCGGCGACCAGCGCGAGGGCGAGGCTGCGGATCAGGGACTTCATTGGTCGTTCCTTCCTGAGTTGTGCGGACCCGTCGGGTGCCGCGAGGGATTGGGAATCAATCGGAGGCGGCCGCCAGGATCGGGCCGCCGGCCGTGCTCTGGACGAGGATCGCTGTGCGCAGGCCCGAGGGAGCAGGCGACACCGGCAGGACGGTCTCCAGTCCCGCCCAGGTGCCGATCCGGGCGAGGTCGCGGACCACGCGGGCGTGCGGCAGGGTCCGGCCGGTGTTCTCGCCGCGCCCGACCGGCACCTCGATGATGGTCGGCTCGTAGCGGACCAGCCAGACATCGGCTGGCGCGGGCGGTGTCGCGTCGGCTCCGATCCGCACCGATCCGGCGGACAGGACGACGTCCGGCCCACGGTCGGTCCTCGCCCGTGCGATCAAGTCCTCGACCTCGGCCAGACGGTTGCCGATGGCGTCGGCCCGGCCGTTCACCACCATCTGCGGCGTGAACGGCCCAGACCGTCCGAGCCGGGGTTCGTAGGTCGCCTGCCGGGCGGTGAAGTCGGGACGCGCGAAGACGTCCTTCCAGCCGAGTTGGTCCCAATAGGTGACGCCGAAGCTCAGGGCAAGCACATCCGGCCGCCGGCTGAGCGTGATCAGGTTGGCGTTCGCCGGCGGGCAGGACGAGCACCCCTGGCTGGTGAACAGCTCGACCACCACCGGGCGCTCGCCGGCCGCCACGGCGGGGGCAAGAGCGGGGGCGAGCACCGCCAGCAGAGCGCAGGTCCACAGGGCGTCTCCGGTTTTCATGGGATCCCTCGTGATCATTACAGCCCTGGCGCCGGTGCCGGCCATGTCCGTGAGTACGAGCGGACCGGAAGGCGGGTTACAGGGGTCACGCTTTCGTGATCCCGCGCACGATTGGAGGACGTGCGGGGCGGCGTCCATGTACCGTTGCGTCAG
The DNA here is from genome assembly GCF_003116015.1 of Azospirillum sp. TSO22-1. Taxonomy (GTDB): domain Bacteria; phylum Pseudomonadota; class Alphaproteobacteria; order Azospirillales; family Azospirillaceae; genus Azospirillum. The sequence continues at coordinate 2,899 of NZ_LGQZ01000181.1, read as the reverse complement.
GGGGGCACCGCGCCTTGTAACCGCGGGCCGACTACGTACGAATTCACAGTGGTGCCGACGTGAGCAGCCTCGAACCCCGCCTGAGCGCGCTGATGCGCGCGTCGTTGGCAGGCGATGCGCAGGCCTACCGCGCGTTTCTGTCGGAGCTGACGGTCCTGCTGCGCCGCTATTGCCTGAGGCAGCTCGGCGCCGACCGGCTCGCCGACGCCGAGGATCTGGTCCAGGAGACCCTCATGGCGATCCACACCCGCCGCGCCACCTACGACCCCGATCGTCCGGTGACGGCTTGGGCGCATGCCATCGCGCGCTACAAGCTGGTGGACCACCTCCGCCGCCGGCACCCGCAGGTGGGCGTGCCGCTCGACGACGTCGAGGACTTCCTCGCCGCGCCGGACGACACCGAGCCGGCGATGGCCCGCTGCGACGTCGGGCGCCTGCTCGACACGCTTCCCGAGCAACCGCGCGCCCTGATCCGGCAGGTGAAGCTGGAGGGCGCCTCGATCGCTGAGACGGCAGCGCGGACCGGGCTCTCCGAATCCGCGGTCAAGGTGGGCATCCACCGCGGACTCAAGGCGTTGGCGGCCCGCTTTGGCGCAGGGGGGAACCGTGCCCGCAACGGATGACCTCATCGACGGCCTGGTGTCCGACCTGCGGCCCGTTGCGCCCTTTTCGGCGGTCGGGACGGTGACCCTCGGTCTTGGCGGCGGGGTGCTGGCGGCCACCGCGGTGATGATCGCCGGGCTCGGCGTGCGCGCGGATCTCGCGACGGCCATGGGGACCGCCGCCCATTGGATCAAGCTCCTCTACACGCTGGCGCTCGGCGTGTGCGCCGCGACCGCAATGAACCGGCTGGCACGGCCGGGAGGGTCGGCACCCCTTGCCTGGGCGGTGGCCGCCGCCGTCTTCGCGACCGTCGCTGGGCTGGCGGCGCTCCAACTGGCCGAGGCGCCGCCGGAGGCGCGCCGGCCGCTCGTCATGGGCGCGTCGGCGGACAAGTGCCCCTGGCTGATCCTCGTCCTGTCGCTGCCGATCTTCGCCGGTGCGGTGTGGGCGATGCGGCGCCTCGCGCCCACGCGGCTGACCGTCGCCGGCTTGGCGGTTGGCCTTGCGGCCGGGGGGCTGGGGGCGTGCGTGTACGCGTTTCACTGCGACGAAACGGCCATACCGTTCCTGGCCCTGTGGTACACGCTCGGTATCGCCGCCGCCGGAGCCGTCGGCGCCGCCACGGGTCGCTTGCTGCTGCGGTGGTAGGGAACAGCCTCTGCCGGTCAGCGGCCGATGTCGGCTCTGCGCCGATAGTGTTGAAGAAGTCGGGGTTGCTGGCGGCGTGAAGTCCTGATTCAGTTCTCCTGGGCAGAGGAGGACGCAGCGATGATGGGCGAGCGGACGGTGATGCAGGAGGCGCTGTTCTATGAGTTCAGCCTCGAGCGCCACGTCCCGTCGGACCACCTGCTTTGCTCGATCGACCTGTTCGTCGACCTGTCCGGCATCCGCGCCCATCTGCAACCGTTCTACAGCGCGCTCGGACGCCCTTCGATCGACCCGGAGCTGATGATCCGGATGCTCATCATCGGGTACTGCTTCGGCATCCGCTCGGAGCGCCGACTGTGCGAGGAGGTGCATCTGAACCTCGCCTACCGCTGGTTCTGCCGGCTCGGTCTGGAGGGCGACGTGCCGGATCACTCGACCTTCTCCAAGAACCGTCACGGCCGCTTCCGCGACAGCGATCTCCTGCGGAAGCTGTTCGAAACGACGGTGCAGCGCTGCATGGAGGCCGGACTTGTCGGGGGTGACGGCTTCGCGGTCGATGCCAGCCTGATCCGGGCCGACGCCAACAAGCAGCGCTCGGCGGCGGGGTCGGAGGAGGTCGACTGGGAGGCGATGGCGGCGACCCGTCGCTCGGTCCGGGAGTATCTCGCCACGCTGGACGAAGCCGCCTGGGGCACCGCCAGCGAGGTGACGCCCAAGTTCGTCTCGCGCTCGGATCCGGCCGCGCAGTGGACGGGGGCGCAGAAGGGCCATGCGTTCTTCGCCTATGCCACCAACTACCTGATCGACCTCGAGCACGCCGTCATCGTCGATGTCGAGGCGAGCCGCGCCATCCGGCAGGCGGAGGTCGGCGCCGCCCGCACCATGCTCGACCGCACCCAGGAGCATTTCGGGCTGTATCCCGAGCGGCTGGCCGCCGACAGCGCCTACGGTTCGGCCGAGATGCTCGGCTGGCTGGTCCATGAGCGTGGCATCGAGCCGCACATCCCGGTCTTCGACAAATCCGAGCGCCGCGACGGGACCTTTGAACGGGCCGACTTCACCTACGATCACGAGGCCGATGCCTATGTCTGCCCGGCCGGCAAGCACCTGCGGCCGCGGCAGAAGACCTATCGGATGCCGCGCCCGCTCGCCGACGCCGACGGCCTGATCCGCTATCGCGCCAGCACGCTGGACTGCGCCCCTTGTCCGCTCAAGCCGCGTTGCTGTCCGACCACACCCGCTCGCAAGGTCCCGCGCTCCATCCACGAAGGGGCCCGCGACCTGGCGCGCGCCATCGCCGCCACCGACGCCTACGCCACCTCACGGCGCGAGCGGAAGAAGGTCGAGATGCTGTTCGCCCACCTCAAGCGCATCCTGAGGCTCGACCGGCTGCGACTGAGGGGGCCGAACGGTGCCCGCGACGAGTTCCACCTCGCAGCTGCCGCCCAGAACCTTCGCAAGCTCGCCAAGCTCATCCCGATGCCGGAACCCAGCCCGGCATGAGAGACCCTCTGCCCGCTGGCCCCTCGCGGTCGGCACGGCGGCACTCTGTCGGCACCCGACTTCTTCAACACTATCGGCGCAAAGCGGACGGTCACTCCGTCCGGAAAAGGGCAGATCCGGAAATCCGGATTGCCGCTTGATCCGG
>NZ_LGQZ01000063.1 GCF_003116015.1 Azospirillum sp. TSO22-1 | reverse complement strand
GGCCTCGGCGCTGGAGTTGTCCGACACCGAGCTGGACCGCGTCACCGCCGGCACCCTGCGCATCGGCGACAGCGGCGCCGGGACGATCACCGTCAGCGCCACGGTGTCGCCGGCCAACGCCGCGACGCTGAGCCTGCTGAGCGGCAGCGGCGTGGCGCAGTCGGGCAGCGGCGCCATCACGGCGACCAACCTGCGGCTCAGCGTCGGCGGCACGGTGAGCCTGGGCACCAACTCCAACAGCGTGACGACGCTGGCGACGGCCGGCACCGGCAACGGGGCGGTGTCGTTCCGCGGCGACGGCGGCTTCGCCATCGGCACGGTGGACGGCGTGTCCGGCATCGCCGCCGGCACCGGCGACGTGACGCTCTCCACCACCGGCACGGTGACGCAGAGCCAGGCGATCACCGCGTCCGGCCTGTCGCTCAAGGGCACCGGCGGCACCTACACGCTGACCAACGCCGGCAACGCCGTCGCCACCCTGGCCGGCGACACCGGCACGGTCAGCTACACCGACGCGGACGCCCTCGGCATCGGCACGGTCAACGGCACAGCCGGCCTGACGGTGAACGGCACCACGCTGACGCTCGCCACCGGCGGCGCCCTGACGCAGACGGCGGCGCTGACCAACGTCGGCCGGCTGGTGCTGTCGGCCGGCGGCGCCATCGACCTGGACGAGAGCGGGGTGGAGAACACCGTCACCGCGCTCGGCTCCGTCACCCGCGGCGGCGCCTTCAGCCTGTACGACAGCGCCGGCGGCCTGACGCTGGACGGCGCCGTGGGCGCGCACGCCAGCGCCGTGTCGATCCGCACCACCGGCGCCTTGACGCTGTCCGGCAACGCCACGGTGGCGGCGAGCGGCGCGGCCGACATCGTGCTGGCGGCGAGCGGCGGCGAGTTCACCAACAGCCGGGGATCCGACGCGCTGTCGCTGGGCAGCGGGCGCTGGCTGGTCTACGCGGCCACCCGCGACGGCAGCACCGAGGGCGGCCTGTCCGGCACGCGCGAGTACACGCGCAGCTACACCGCCAACGCGCCGTCCACGGTGACGCGCTCCGGCAACGTCTTCCTGTACGGCAACACGCCGTACATCACGGTGCGCGCGGTGGACGCCAGCCGCACCTACGGCGACGCCAACCCGACGCTGTCCGCCAGCTACAGCGGCGTGCTGAGCGGCGACACCGCGTCCCTGGCCTACACCGGCGACGCCAGCCTGAGCACCGTCGACACCGACGCGGCCGCGGGCGGCCACACCATCACCGCCGGTGTCGGCACGCTGACCTCGCCGACCGGCTACGGCTTCCGTTACGAGACCGGCACGCTGACCGTCACCCCCGCTCCGCTGACCGTCACCGCGACGGCGCAGAGCAAGGTCTACGGCGACGCCGACCCGACGCTCGCCTACACCACGAGCGGCCTGAAGGGCTCCGACGGCGCGTCCTCGGTGCTGAGCGGCGCCCTCGGCCGCACCGCCGGGGAGAACGTCGGCAGCTACACCGTCGGCCAGGGGACGCTGGCGTCGAACGGCAACTACACGCTCTCCTTCACGGGCAGCGCGCTGTCGATCACCCCGGCCCCCCTGACCATCGCGGCGACGAGCGCGTCGCGCACCTACGGCCAGGACAACCTGGCGCTGACCGGCACCGTCACCGGCCTGCGCAACGGGGATACCGCGGGCGGGCTCGGCATCGGCTACGGCACCGCGGCGACCGCGTCCTCCGACGTCGGTGGCTACGCGATCACGCCGACGGCCGGTGCGCTGTCCAACTACACCGTGTCGCTGACGCCCGGCACGCTGACGGTGACGCCGGCGCCGCTGACGGTGACCGCCGAGGACGCCACCCGCACCGCCGGCACCGCCAACCCACCCTTCACCGCGCGCTACGACGGCTTCGTGCTCGGCCAGGGCTCCGGGGCGCTGAGCGGCACGCTGGGCTTCGGCACCGCGGCGGGGACGGACTCACCGGCTGGCGGTTACACGGTGACGCCGTTCGGGCTGACATCAAGCAACTACGCGATCGCCTACCGCTCCGGCACGCTGACCGTCACCCCCGCGACGACCGCACCGCCCGCGACCACGCCACCGGCGGTGAGCGCGCCGCAGGTCACCACCGTCATCGACCGCGTCACCAACCCGGACAGCCTCGTTCCAGCGGTCGCGACCACCACCACGGCGACCACCGTGCCGGCGACGGTCGCCGGCGCCGTGCCGCAGACGCCCGTGGCGACCACCCCGACGGTGCCCGGCGTCCAGCCCGCGGCACTGCTGAGCGCGCTGGCCAACGGCACGTTGTCGGCGCTGAGGGGGGCGGAGGCCGCCAGTCGCGCCGCCGATGCCGCGGCATCGGCGGTGGCGGTGACCCTCGGCGGGCGCACGCTGTCCTTCTCGGCCGACGCGGTGGCGGCGCACGCGGCGGGGCAGTCGCTGAACCTGCCGTCGCCGGCCCTGCTGAACGCACCGCAGGTGCGCGAGGCGGCGGACCGCCTGCTCGCCGCCATGGCGGGCGGCGGCATGGGCAAGGCGATGTCGGCGATGAGCGGCCTGTCGGTCGCCGAGCAGAAGGCCGCTTTCCAGAGCGTCGCGACGGCCGAGCTGATCAACGGCCTGCTCACCAGCGACGACCCCACGGCGCGCACGGTGGGTGGCCTGCTGCAGAGCGCGGTGTCGGGCGGCGGCGCCGGCTACGCCGACGTCAAGGCGGCGGCCAAGTCCGGCGGCGTCGAGGCTCCGCTGTTGAAGACCTATCTGGCGCTCTACCAGCACGTCGACCGCGAGCAGCGCACCCAGGCGATGAGCGGCGCCGTGCAATCGCTGGTCGCCGACCCGCACGCCGCCGACCTGTTTGGCAGCGGCGGCAACGGCGAGCCGCCACGCATCGTCACCCTGGATGCCCCGCGCGACGCCGCCGGCGGCCGCAAGGTGGTGGAGGGCAGGATCGACCAGAGCGGCCGCATCCGCGAGGCGCGGGTGAACGGCCGCTGGGTCTTCGTCGACGATCAGGGCCGCTTCAGCACCGACATCGCGGTGGCGCCGGGCCAGAACGAGGTGGTGCTGACCGTCACCGACGAGACCGGCGCCACCACCGAGAAGCGCATCGCCGTCGAGGCCACCCAGGCCAGCGCCCCGGCCACGGACGTGCCGCGCGCCGGCCGCAAGATCGCGCTGATGATCGCCACCGACACCTACGCCAGCCCGCTGATCCCGCCGCTGAAGACGCCGGCCGGCGACGTGGCGGCGGTGGGCGCGGCGCTGAACGAGCGGCTCGGCTACGAGACGCGGGTGCTGGCCAACCCGACCAAGGAGCAGATCATCGAGACCATGCGTGCGCTCGGCCGCGAGATCGGTGAGCAGGACCAGGTGATGCTCTACTACGCCGGCCACGGCTACGAGGTGCAGGAGACCGGCACCGGCTACTGGCTGCCCGCCGACGCGGACGCCGACAACCCGAAGAACTGGGTGTCGAACAACGACATGGCGCGCTTCCTCAACCGTATGCCGGCCAAGCAGATCCTGGTGGTGTCGGACAGCTGCTATTCCGGCGCGTTCACGCGTGAACAGAAGGTCGATCCCGGCGTGGCGAGGACGGCGCCGGAACAGCTGCTCGGCCGCCGCTCGGTGATGGCGATGTCGTCGGGCGGCGACGAGCCGGTGGCGGACGGCGAGACCAACTCCCCCTTCGCGTCGTCGATGATCACCCGCGTGCGCCAGCTGCCCAGCGACAGCGGCGGCTACGAGCTGTTCACCCAGGTGCGCGACGACGTCACCGCCGAGGTGCCGCAGACTCCGCAGTACGGCGTCATCAAGGCCGCCGGCTACGACGAGGGCGGCGACTACCTGCTGAACGTGAAGGGGCCGCAGCGTACGGCGGGGGTGCGGTAGGGTTGGTCAGGTTTGACCAACAGGAGATGGAGTGATAGTGTTGGTCAGAGCTGACCAATTGGGCGACGCCATGGACACCGTCAACCTGTACGATGCCAAGACCAACCTGTCGCAGCTCGTGGATCGCGCCGCCGCTGGCGAAGAGATCATCATCGCCAAGTCGGGACGGCCCATGGCGCGTCTGGTGCCGTTGCGCCGCCGCACCACGCCGCGGCCACTCGGTCTGTTGCGCGGGCAGGTGACGCTGGGCGATGACTTCGACGCGCCGCTGCCCGACGATATGGCTCGGGCCTTCCGCGGTGAGATGCCGTGAAGCTGCTGCTCGATACACACATCTTCGTGTGGGTGGTCGGCGAGCCGGAACGTCTTTCCCCGGCCGTCGCGGCGGCGGTTGTCGATCCGGACAACGACGTGTACCTGAGCGCCGTCAGCGTCTGGGAGATCGCCATCAAGCGGGCTCTCGGCCGTCTGCCATTCCCGTTGGAGCGGCTGGACGCGCTGCTTGCCGAGATGGGGGTGGAGATCCTCGACCTGACGGCGGCGCACGCGATAGCCGCCGGCGGCCTTCCGCGGCATCACGACGATCCCTTCGACCGGGCCCTGATCGGGCAGGCGAAGGTGGAAGGAATGACCCTTGTTTCGGTCGACCAAGCGATGACCCGCTATGACGTCGTGCTCCTGGTCTGACCGCCCGAAAGGCCGCCATTGCGCCACGCCCAATGCTGCCTTATCGTGGATTTGTCCAACAGTTTCAGTATTCTGCGTGAAGAACCGCACGGACGCACCATCGGCCGGTTGTGGAGGGGGATGATGACCAAGGCTCTGCTCGTGGCCGCCGCGGCGGCGTGTCTTCTGACTTCCGGCCCGGCGCTGGCGCAGCGGCCGGCGGCGCTGGTGGAGGAGGTGTCGGGCTCCATTCCCGGCGTCCAGCTCATGGACACGCTGCCCGTCGGCAAGACCATCGCGCTGACGCCGAAGCAGACGCTGGTGCTGAGCTACCTGGCGTCCTGCACCAACGAGACGATCACCGGCGGCACCGTCACCATCGGCGGCCGGGAATCGGCGGTGGAGGGCGGCAAGGTCGAGCGCACGGCGCTGCCCTGCGACGGCGGCGCGCTGCTGCTGGCCGCCAACGAGTCCGGCAAGGCCGGGGTCACCGTCATGCGCGACGCGCCGGTCGGCCTGCCGGGCGCCAAGCCCAGGGCGCAGATCACGCTGTACAAGACCCGCCCGATGCTCGTCACCGGTGCCCCCGGCCGGGTGACGTTCGAACCGCTGGAGGGCGGGGCCGAGCCGGTGACCGTCAACGTGCCCGGCAAGGCCATCGACCTCGCCAAGGGCAAGACGGCGCTGAAACCCGGCGCGCTCTACAAGGTCTCGGCCGGCGACAAGTCCTACGTGGTCAAGGTCGATCCGGCGGCCAAGGACGGCGGCGGGCCGGCGCTCGGCCGGCTGATCCGGTTCTGAGGGTGGCGCCGGTCCGTCTCCTCGCCGCCGCGCTGGCGGTCGGCGCGCTCGCGGTAGGGGCGGCGTGGGCGGCATTGCCGCTGCTGGAGGGGCCGTCGCTCGACACGCTCTACGTGGCGCGGGAGATGCTCTACGGCCCGCGCCCGGCGCCCGATCCCAACCGCGTCGCCATCGTCGCGCTGGACGAGGAGACCTACCGCCGCCCGCCCTTCGCCGGCACGCCGCAGGTCCTGTGGACGCCGTACCTGGGCAAGGTGCTGACCGCCATCGACGCGGTCGGCGTCGCCGCCATCGGCATGGACCTCGTCTACCCGACCTCGGCCGAGGCGGCGATCCCCGGCTTCGAGCGCGACTTCCTGCTGGCGCTGCGCAACGTCGGGCGGGCCGGACGGCTGGTGCTCGCCAAAGTGCAGCACAGCACGCAGCCGCTGCTGCCGCACCGTGGCCACGCGCTCGCGGTGGGCGGGGCGCCCAACATCCGCTCGGTCAATCTGGTGGAGGACGCCGACGGCGTGCTGCGCCGCGTGCCGCTGACGCTCGCCACCACGGCGGGGGAGGAGCCCGGCCTCGCCGCCGAACTGGTGAAGCGTGCCGACGGTACGGTGCCGCCCGGCCGCTCGCTGCTGGTCAACCACCCGACGGCGGCCGGGTCGTTTCCGGTCCACTCGCTGGCCGACCTCGCCGCCTGCGCCGACCCCGCCTATTTCGAGCGGCATTTCCGCGGCAAGGTGGTGCTGGTCGGCACCGCGCTGGACGTCGAGGACCGCAAGCTGACCTCCAACCGCTGGGTCACCAAGCCGGAGGGGCAGAACCTCCCGCCGCGCTGCGCGCTGCCGGTGATGGAGGATCTCGCCGGCACCGGCCGGCGTCGCGACACCGTGCCCGGCGTCACCATCCACGCCGCCGCGGTGTCCAACATGCTGACCGGCACGACGCTGACCGAATCCTCGCCGGGCCTGACGCTGGGCGTGCTGGCGCTGGCCGCCGCGCTGTCGGCGGGGCTGACGCTGGCGCTGTCGCCGCTGTGGGCGGCACTCGGTCTTGGCGCCGTGCTGGCCACCTGGGGTGGCGGGGCGGCGATGGCGTTCCAGGGCGGGCTGGTGCTGCCGCTGGTGCCGGCGGCGCTGGTGGCCGTACTGGTGTTCCCCGCGCTGGTGGCGTTCCGCTTCATGGTGGTCGACCGCGACCGCCGCTACGTGCGCAACGCCTTCCGCCTCTACCTGCCGGGCAGCGTGGTCGACTCTATGGTCGCCTCGGGGCGCATGCCGCAGCTGGGCGGCGAGGAGCGGCCGGTCACCGTGCTGTTCTCCGACATCGCCGGCTACACCAAGATGTCCGAGGGGCTGGAGCCCGAGGCGCTGGTGCGGCTGCTCAACCGCTACTTCACGGTGATGACCGACATCGTCGAGAAGCACGGCGGCTTCGTCGACAAGTACATCGGCGACGCCATCCTCGCGGTGTTCGGCGCGCCGATGGCCGGCGACAACCACGCCCGCGCCGCGGTGGACGCCGCGCTGGAGATGCAGGCGGCGCTCGCCTCCGACCCGACGCTGCTGAGCTCCGGGAACGGCCAGCGGGGTGCTGCGCGCATCGGGCTGGCGACCGGGCCGGCGCTGATGGGCAACATCGGCTCGCCGCGGCGCTTCAACTACACGGTGATGGGCGACACGGTGAACCTCGCCTCGCGGCTGGAGGGGGCGAACAAGGCCTTCGGCACCGGCATCCTGGTGGCCGACGCCACGGCCGATCTCTACGGCGACGCCCAGGCCTTCCGCGCCATCGACACCATCCAGGTGGTGGGCCGCGACCATCCGGTGACCATTCTGGAGCCGCTGTCGCCGGCGCGCCGCGACGACCCCGCCGACACCGGGCGCCGCGCCGCCTACGCCGAGGCGCTGGAGCACTGGCGCGCCGGCCGCTTCGCCGAGGCGGCGTCGGCCTTCGCCGCGCTGGCGTACGACGACAAGGCTGCTGCGGTGATGCACAAGCGCGCGGCGCAGCACGCCGCCGAGCCGGTGCTGCACGGCTGGACCGGGGTGACGGCGCTGACCGAGAAGTGACCCAAAAACCCCTCCCCCAGCTCTGCTGGGGGAGGGAGGGGCCCACGAAGTGGGAGGGTGGGGGCAGCGGCGCGCACGAGAATCAACGCCTGCCGCCGACGCCGCTGCCCCCACCCTAACCCTCCCCCGCCGGAGGCGGGGGAGGGCCTTGCCTTCAGAACCGCGTTCCCAGCGTGAAGAACGCCCGCACCCCGCGGTCCTGCGTGGTGAAGGGGTTGCGCATGAACGGCTTGGCGATCTCCACGGTCGCATCCAGCCGCTCCAGCAGCCCGAAGCGGACGCCCGCTCCCGCCGAGGCCAGCGACTGCCGGCCGTGCCGGCTGCCGGATTCGTAGTTCCACACGCTGCCGTAGTCCGAGAAGACGTAGACCTGCGCGTAGGTCAGCCACTCCTGCCAGGGCGGCACCGCGTACTGGAACTCGGCGCGGGTGGAGAAGCCGCTGTCGCCGGTGATCTCCGAGGCGTCGAAGGCGCGGCCGTAGGACTTGCCGCCGACGCCGAACTCCTCCGACGACAGCAGCTCGTGCCCGGCGTACTGGCCCTCGCCGGCCAGCACCAGGGCGAACTCCTCGCTGAGCTTCTGGTCGCGCTGCACGATGAGGCCGAGCTTGGTGAAGTCGCTGCGCCCACCGATGCGCGAGCGCGCCGCCGCCGTGCCGCGCTTCGTTGCCTCCAGCACGTTGAGCCCCTGGCTGAGCGTCGCCTGCACCAGGTTGCTGCCGTCCCAGGAATCCGCGATGTCGTAGGTGGCCGTGCCGGACAGCACGCGCAGGCGGTCTTCGCTCTGCCGGCGCTGCAGGATGTTGGTGCGGCTGTTGCGCACGGTGAAGGCCAGTTCGCCGCGCAGCGTCTCCGACCGGCTGCGCAGGAACGGGTGCGCCACCGCCAGCCGCAGCGACGAGGTCAGGCTGTCGATCTCCAGCGTGCGGACGTTGTCGCCGGGCTCGGCCCAGCTGCGGCGCAGGCCGAGCTGGGCGGTGGTGCCCTCGCTGTCGAGAATCTCGGTGTGGGTGGCGTCGAGGAAGCGCAGCTCGCGGATCTGCTGCGCGATGCTCCCCGTCACCGCGGTGCGGTCGAAGCGGCCGAGCTGGTCGTCCGCCGTGACGCTGCCCGACAGCTGCAACACGCCCACCGACCGCGTGCCGCGGTTGTCCAGCGACAGCGAGCCGGAATACGCCTTGCGCTCCAGGTTGAAGGTGAGGTTGGAGGCGCCGGGCACGCCCTCCGCCGGTTCCAGCACGGTGCGCACGGTGACGCCCGGCAGGTCGTCGGCGAGCAGGACGTAGCGCTCCATGTCGTCCATGCGCAGCGGGCGCGAGGCCTTGATCTTCGCTGCCATGCCCTGGAGGATCCCGGCGTGGTCGGCGAAATCGCCCTGGACCGTCACCTCGTTGATGTAGCCCTCGACGACCTGAAGGCGCACCACGCCGCCGCGGATGCGCTGCGCCGGCACCACCGCCTGCGACAGCACGTAGCCGTCGTTGCGGTACTTCGCGGTGATGGCGTCGCGCACGCCGTACACCTCGGCCAGCGTCACCGTACGGTTCAGCAGCCCCTCCCACAGCGGCCGCAGCTCGTCGGCGGCGTAGACGGTGGCGCCGTCCAGTTCGATGGACGACAGCGTGAAGCGGATGCCCTCGGCATCCTTGGGCGGCGGCGCCTGCTCGGGCGCCGGCAGTTCGGGCTCGGGCACCGACTGCGGGGTGGGGGGCTGGTCGAAGCGCTGCTCCAGCCGGTTCGGGTCGAGGGGCCCGGGCAGGCTCTGGGCCCAGGCGGAGATGGGCGCGGACATGGGCGCGGGCAGTGCCGCGGCCCACAGCAGGACCGGCAGCCACCGTGCAAATCGGCCCGAAGTGGCGGCCGTGGACCGCAAAGGCATGATGTCGTCGTTCCCGCTCGCAACCTCTGCCCCGAGTCTTAGAGCAGCCGCCCGCCTTCGTGCAACGCACAGCCCCGGATTTCCGCACCGCACCACCAGACATGGAGCCGGTGTGGCAAAGCAGCCGCAAGACCTCCCCGGAGTGCGCCCTATGCGGGAATTATCGACAGCACAAGACACGCGTATTTTCAGGAAACGCTCGGCGACCGCTTCTTTCCTATGCGATTTGTTTAGACTCGTTGTATTCGCTGGTCCTGCGTCTTAAGGTGCTGGGGGTGACGAAAAGGAGAACCCCCGTGACGGCGCACGCCAAGTCCGTCGGCCACCGCCATTTCCCGGCCGGCACCGTGCTGATCCGACAGGGCGACACCGGCGACTGCGGCTGGATTCTCGAATCGGGCGAGGTGGAGGTGGCGCTGGAGACTCCGGCCGGCCTCAAGCGTCTGGCCATTCTCGGCCCCGGCGCGCTGGTGGGGGAGATGGCGCTGATCGACGCCGGGGTGCGCAGCGCCACGGTGACGGCGCTCAGCGACGTCGCCGCGCTGGAGCTGACCGGGGCGATGGTCCGCCGCCACATCGAGGCCGGCCCGCCGCTCGCCTCCTACCTGCTGTCCAGCCTGATCACCGCCATCCGCCGCGCCCACGGCCTGTGGGTGGAGGAACGCAATCCCAAGGACGGGCCGGTGCGCTCGCGCCGCTCGTTCGACCGGGTGCTCGACCGCCGCGGCTATTCCGACGGGCACGTCTTCTTCCGCCAGGACGATTCCGCGACGGTGGCCTACCTGATCCAGTTCGGGCAGGTGTCGATCCGCCGCGACGACGCGGAGCTGGCGGTGCTCGGCCCCGGCCGCATCTTCGGCGAGCTGGCGCTGCTGCGCGCCCAGCCGCGGGTGGCGACCGCCGTCGCCGTCGGCCAGACCACCTGCGAGGTGATCCGCCGCGAGGACTTCAAGCACGCCATCTCCGCCATGCCGCCGATCCTGCGCTCGCTGACGCGGATCTACGTGGAGATGCTGTCCAACCCGCTCTACCTGACGCTTAGCGCCCGCCTGAACCGCACCGAAACACCGCCGGAACCGCCGGCCGAGACGCTACCGTAAGCGGTGCCGCATCGGCTATCCTGGTGGGCGGAACGCGTTGGCGAGGCGGTGACGGTGCGGCGGATCACGGGTGCGGGCTGGCTGGCGGCGGGTGTGGCCGCCGTGTTGCTGGGGTCGGTGGTGGTGGCCGTCGGCGCGCCGGGCGAGCGCGTCGCCATCGTGCGCAGCGCGCCGGGCGCCGCGCCGTCGCGGCCGGTGACGCTGGAGGCGTCGGACTGGGAGGCCTTCCTCGCCGCCAGCCGCGCCGCCCGTGCCGAGGCCGCCTGCGCCGCCCGCGACGCCGCCGTCGCCCGGGTGAAAGCCACGGTGGCCGAGGCGATCGCCGCCATGCGGGCGGACATCCCGGTCTTCATCGCGTGGCGCTTCTCCTTCTTCACCACCTACCGCCTGACCTTCTCGGCCATCGCCGGGGCGTTCACCGGCACCAGCCCGGCGGAGTCCGTCGGCGCGGTGACGGCCGAGCGCTTCCGCGCCCTGGTGCTGAACCCCGATGCGCTGCGCACCCGCCTGTCCGCCGCCGTGGACGCCGTCGCCGCCGACACCACGGCGCGGCGCGGCGCGTTGGTGGCCGAACGCGCCGCCGCGCTCGACCGCGTGGCGGCGGAGCGCGGGCTGTCGGCCGGCGCCGGCTCAATCACGGCGGCGGTGTCGGAGGCCGACGCGCTCGGCCTGCCCACTCCGGACCCGCTGCGCCCGCAGGTGCCGATCCCCGACCCGTCCGGCGAGATCGGCTGGCTGGGCGGGCGGGAGGCGTTGGTGATGGCCGGCCGTCAGGCGGCCCGGCGCGGCACCGGCCTCGCCGCCGAGCCGGCACTGATGGCCGGCCTGCCGGTGGCGCTGCTGGAGGGTGCGCCGCTGCTGGCCGCCCCGGTGGTCGGGGTGATCGCCACCGGCGTCGGCATGGCGGTGGAGTATTTTGCCGTCCGCCTGTGGGAGTCCGAGGAGCGCGACGACCTCGTCAAGGCCGCCAACGAGGCGCTCGACCTCTACGCGGCGTCGCTGGTCAGCGGCCTGCAGCCGCTGGCGGACGACGTGGTATTGCGGACGCTGGGGCCGTGGGACTGAGCTTCCCGCAACCGGCCATTCAACTGGTACGACCAATTTCGCCGCGAATTGATGCCGGTCAATGTCGGGTTCCGGCTGCCTGTGGAGCGTGCGCCGCAGATCCACGCAACAAGGCCCCTCGTCATGGAATGGTCGGACGCGCTTTCCATCGGCATCCCGGAGATCGATGCGCAGCACCGCGTCTTCGTCGGCATGCTCGACCGCTTGCGCGTGGTGTCCGGTGAGCCGGGGGCGAACCGCAACGAACTGCGCCTGCTGCTGGCCGACCTGGTGACCTATGCCGAGCACCACTTCGTGGACGAGGAGGAGCGCATGGTCGCCGCTGGTTATCCCGGCGCCGCCGCGCACGCCGCGGTGCACGACTCGGCGGCCCGGCGAATCCATGACCTGCTGATCCGCGACGCCGACGAGGTTGAGCTGTACCGCTTCCTCAGCGCCTTCCTGAAGGCGTGGCTGGTCAACCACATCATGGGTGAGGACAAGGCGTTCGGCGACTGGCTGACCGGTGCCGCCGCGGCGGAGCGATGCGCGTGAAGCGCTGGCCCCTCAGGCCAGCCAGAGCGTCACGCCGGCCACGCACAGGCCGGCAAGGACCACGGCCAGCAGACGCCGGTCGCGGGCGATCATCCGCTCCAGTTCCTGGTCGCGCTCGCGCATCAGGTCGGTGATGGGGCGAACGGCCTCGGTTTCCGCGTGCGTGTCCATGCCATGCCTTCGGCCCAGCGTCGTCGGCTGTCGTCAGCATAACATAGTATGCACGGCAGGCGTGCTAAAAATCAGATTGTTCCGCCTCAAGGTAGGCGAGGCTGATATACTTTCCAATGTTGCTGTCCCAGCCTTTGGTCTCGGCGGCGCGCGCTGCGACGCGTGGGTCGCGCAGCACGGCGGGCTTGGCCTCCTCGACCGTCCGTCCGGCCTTCACGGCGGCGGCGCAGGTCTCGTAGATGCCCTCGAACAGCTCGCGCTGCCAGACGATCACCTCCGGCCCCGGCACGCCGTGCGCCGGCAGCCACATCTTGGTGGCGCTGTTGGCCTTCAGCGCGTCCATGGTCTGGAAGGTGCCGGTGTAGGAGCCGTCGTCCATGTTGGCGATGCGCCGGTCCATCAGGATGTCGCCGACGCACATGACGCCGTCCTCCACCACCTCCACCGAGACGTCGGACGGCGTGTGGGCGCGGCCGTAGTGGTGCAGGCGGAGCGTCACGTCGCCCAGCGACAGCGTGTCGCCGTGCGCCACGTCCCGGTTCGGCGGGACGATCCTCGTGCCGGCCGACGCCTGCGCCGTCCACTTGACCATGGAGGTCAGCCAGACGCTGCCGTGCACGCCCTGGATCGCCTCGCGGGTGTGGGGCAGGGCGTAGCGCGGCAGGTCCATGCCGTAGGCGTCCACGAAGGCGTGGTTCCCCAGCCAGTGATCGCCGTGATAGTGCGTGTTGACGACGCCGACCACCGGCTTGTCGGTGACCGTGCGCAGCTGGCGGATCGCCATCTCGCCGATCTGCAGGGACGCGCCGGAATCGACGACCATCACGCCCTTGGCACCCACCACGAAGGTGACGTTGGCCATCATCCCCTGGTTCTCCGGCGTCGGGAAGCCGTCCGGGGACTGGATGACGTAGACGTGCGGGCTGACCCGCGTCACCGGCTGGTCCTTGACCGGCGGACCCTTGACGAAGGCCTCCACCTCGGCGGCGAGCGCGCTCAGCGACTGCCAATCGACCAGCCGCGCCGCCGGTACGGCCGCGGCGGCGAGGGCGGCGCCGGTGAGGAAACGGCGGCGGATCATCGGGAAACCTCCTGCAGGGTGAACGTGGTGCCGCCCTGCGACGGACGATCCACGAGGACATCGGTCAGCACCGCGCCGATCCACATCGACCACAGCACCAGCCACGCCGTCAGCACGAAGATCGAGGCCCCCGACACGCCGGCCCCGACGGCGCAGCCGCCGGCCAGCACGCTGCCGAAGCCCATCAGGCAGCCGCCGGTGATGTAGCGGGTCATCGAGGAGCCGTCCTTGAACCCCTCCAGCTTCAGATCGCCGCCTGCTAGGCCGGCGAGGAAGGAACCGAGGAACACCCCGGGGATCAGCCCGGTGTCGAAGGTCCAACGTGCGCCGGGCGGCGAGAGCACCAGCATCAAAAAGTCCGCCGACGGGGCGGTGAAGCTCAGGGAATGCACGCTCACCGGCTCGAACGCCGAGGCGGCGGCGCGCCAGGTGAACCACCACGCCGCGGCGATGGTCAGCCCGACGCCCATGGCGCCCAGCGAGGCCCAGGCCGAGACCCGGTTGCGCCGCACCAGCGCTGCGCCGGCCGCCAGCCAGCCGAGCGCGAACAGCAGCGCCCCGCCGTGCCCGACGCCGGCCAGCGCCAGCAGGTCGCGCTGCGCGCTGCCGATGGTCCACAGGTCGTTCACGGCCGTGCGGGCCGGCGCCAGCAGCCCGCGCGTCGAGGCCTGCGCGGCCACCGCGAACACGAGGCCGGACAGCAGGGCGCGCAGGTTGCCGTTGGCCGACAGGACCAGCATGCGGCTGGCGCAGGCGCGGGTCAGCGTCATGCCGCAGCCGAACATCAGGCCGCCGATGATGGCGCCGGACAGGCTGCCGGGGTTGTTGAGCTGGCGCACGTTGCCGGTGTCGAACCAGCCCAGCAGGATCAACCCCTGGGTGGCGATCAGCGCCGTGGAGAAGGCGAGCAGCCACACCGCCAGCCGCCCGCCGAACCGGCCGTGCGCCACCTCCAGCGTGGACGCGCGCAGGCAGAAGCGCGAGCGCTGCGCCAGCGCCCCGAACGCCGCGCCGATCAGCAGCCCGCCGAGCGCGGTGAACCGCTCCTCGCCGAGGAGTTCCATGAGGCCGTCGAACGTCATGGCGGTTGTCTCCGCTCACGCGCCCCCACCCCTGGCCCCTCCCCCGCTTCGCAGGGGAGGGGAATGGCGGCACCCTCCCCTGCGAAGCGGGGGAGGGATGGGGTGGGGGCAATGCTGATCATGGCTTGATGTACGCGTAATGCTCACGCGCCTGCAGCTGGCCGATGCGGGCGACGCCGGAGGGGGTGAACTCCGCCTCCATGATGAACTTGTCCTTGTCCAGGTTGCGCCGCTTCAGCGTGATCTCGCACACCTCGAAGGTCACGCCGCGGGTCTTGAGGTCGGAGATCAGCGGGGCATACTCGATGTTGTTCCTGGCGTCCTTCTGCCCTTCCAGCAGCAGGTCGACGCCGTCGGCGTGGGTGACCACGCGGATCTTGGTGTCGGGCGCCACGTCCAGGTGGTTGCGGATGTTGCGCAGCCCCTTGGTGCCCTGCACGGCCGCGTCGTCGATGTGGTAGACCACCTTGTCCTGCGCCAGCGCCGGCAGCGCCGTGAACACCAGCGCCGCCGTGACGGTCATTGCCTTCAGCATCTCTCCCTCCTTCCTCGTCCTTTTTCCGTCATCCCCGCGAAAGCGGGGATCCAGCGCTCGCATCCGCGAGCCACATGAGTCATGTCGCCGCTGCCGCGGCTCTTCCTGGATCCCCGCCTTCGCGGGGATGACGGAAGGGACGGTCACGCCGCCACACCCGGATTGCCGTCCACGCCCTTGAGTTTCGGCAGGTTGAGCGTCGGCGGCGCCACCGTCTTCCTGGCGCGCAGGTGCCGGGCGACCAGATCCCACACCGGCTCGCCGCCGGCGTCGCGCGCCTCTTCCGACACCGGCGCCCAGCCGGCCACCTTGTAGGTCTTCGACGCCTCGACGGACTTGCCGCCCAGCGTCATGTCCTGGATGCGCTGCCCGGCGGGGGCCGCGGGGTCGCAGGTGTAGGACAGCCCGCCGACGCGCACCATGTCGCCGCCCTGCTGGTAGTAGGGGTCGGGGTTGAACAGGTTGTCGCAGACGTCCTCCAGCACCGTCTTGATCATCGCCCCGCTCATGCTGGCGAGCGTCACCGCGGGGTAAGTGATGGCGGTCTGGTCCAGCAGGTTCTCCATGGTGATGGCCTGGCCCGGCAGGATCGTCGTGCCCCAGCGGAAGCCGGGAGAGAAGGCGATCTCCGCGTCCTTCTCGGCCATCAGCGCGTCGAGGATCAGCTGGTCGAAGCTGCCGTTGAAGTTGCCGCGCCGGTACAGCAGCCCCTCGCTGACCGCCAGCGTCTCATTGAGCTTCGCCTCGTAGGGTGCCCGCACCTTGGTGATGAGCGCGTCCATCTCCGTGTCGGCGGGCAGCAGGTTGGCGAACACCGGCATCAGCGTGTAGCGGAAGTCGGCGACGCGGCCGTCCTTCACCTCCAGGTCGAGCACGCCGAGGAACTTGCCGTTGGACCCGGCGTTGGTGACCAGCGTCTTGCCGCCGGGGTTCGCCACGATGGTCGGGGCCGGCATGCCGTCGTGCGTGTGGCCGCCGAGGATGGCGTCGATGCCGCGCACCCGCGAGGCCATCTTGAGGTCGACGTCCATGCCGTTGTGCGACAGCACGACGACGACCGCGGCGCCGGCGGCGCGGGCGTCGTCCACCGCCTTCTGCATCTCCTCCTCGCGGATGCCGAAGCTCCAGTCGGCGACCATGTAGCGCGGGTTGGCGATGGGGGTGTAGGGGAACGCCTGCCCGACCACCGCCACCTTCACCCCGTTGATCGCGCGCAGCGTGAAGGGCTTGAACACCGCGTCGCCGAAGTCGGCGGTCCTGATGTTCTGCGCGACGATCTCGACCGTGCCGGCGAAGTCCTTCTCGGCGATCTCCTGCACGCGCTCCTGGCCGTAGGTGCATTCCCAATGC
Organism: Azospirillum sp. TSO22-1; assembly: GCF_003116015.1. GTDB lineage: Bacteria > Pseudomonadota > Alphaproteobacteria > Azospirillales > Azospirillaceae > Azospirillum. The sequence goes on along the minus strand of NZ_LGQZ01000063.1, from coordinate 2,235 downwards.
AGGGTCATGATGTCGACGCCCAGCAGCTTGGCGGCGTCCACCATGTCCTGCCCCTGCGTCCACAGCGCGGTGCCCGAGCCCTGCCAGGTGTCGCCGCCGTCGAGCAGCAGCGAGCCGGGACGGTTGGCGCGCACCCGCTTGACCAGCGTGGCGAGGTGGGCGAAGCCGCCGACCTTGCCGTACACCGGCGCCCAGCGTTCGAAGTCCAGGCAGGTGTAGGCGTGCGCCTCCGGTGTGCCGGCCTTGACCGCGAAGTGCTCGAGGAACTTGCCGCCCACGAGGTGCGGCGCCCGCCCGGCCATGGAGCCGATGCCGAGGTTGACGCTCGGCTCGCGGAAGTGGATCGGCTTCAGCTGGGCGTGGCAGTCCGTGATGTGCAGCAAGGAGACGTTGCCGAACGGCTTCGCGTCGTAGAAATCGGCCGCCGCCTGCTGCGCGCGGGCGAAGGAGGAGGGCAGCATCATGCCGGTGGCGGCGGCCGTGGTCAGGACGTGCAGGAAGTCGCGACGGTTCATCGGGCAGGCTTTCCGTCTTGTGGTTGGGCTTATTTGTTGACCGGTGACTGCGGGTCGAGCAGCAGGGCCATCAGGTGCCTGATCTGCGCCTCGCCGAGGATGCCCATGTGGCCCGAGCGCGGCATCAGCGAGCAGGCGTTCGATGCCTTGGCGTTCCAGATCTTGGCCCAGGTCGCCTTCAGCGCGTCCTCCGACGTGCCGCGGACCTTGCCGTAGCCGAGCAGGCTCGGCCCGATGGTGCCGTGCGAGATCTCCTGCGGCGTGATCTGGTGGCAGTTGTAGCAGTTGGCGCCGTTCGGCTGGTCGGCCTTGTCGGTCCAGGTCAGGCCGCGGCCGGACTGGGCGAGCTTCTCGCCCTCCTTCCAGTCGCCGAGCCACTTGCCGTCCGACGGCCATTTGACGGTGGCCATGTTGGCGGCCTCGATCTTCTCGCGTTGTGCGGCGGCGGCCGGGCCGGAGGCGGCGCCGGGGTCGGAGCAGAAGGCCTGCGTCTCGTCCTGCGTCAGCCGGTCGAGCTTGGCGATGCCCTTGTCCTTGAAGCTGGTCTTCAGCATGGCGGCGAACGCCGCGTCGTCGGCGCCGGGGCCCCAGGCGGGCTTGCCCGCGGACTGCGCCAGGGCCGGACCGCTCAGCAGCAGGGCGGCGAGGACCACGAGGTGTTTCATGGCGGGCCTCCTCAGCGCTTGATTCCGGGGGTCTTCATGGTCGCCCCCGAGGCGGTGGCCGCCATGTACAGGGACAGCGCGATGGTGGCGTCGGAGGCGTAGACCGGCTCCGGGAAGCGCTGCTGGCGGAAGCAGTCGTTGATGCGCCACTGCATCGACCACATCTCGCCCGAGCTGACACGGTACGCCGGCCAGCTCGTCCAGCCGCTGGCCGCCCCCTTGGCCGAGGGGATGTAGGGCAGCTCCTGCATGCGGATGCGCGTGCCCTCCTGCCCGTGGCAGGTGGCGCAGGAGAAGTCGTACGGCCCGCCCTCGAAGAAGAACATCCGCCGGCCCAGCTCGACCATCGCCAGTTCCTTGGGATGCGTCGGCCTGACGTTGATCGGCATGCCCTTCGACAGGCCGGAGATGTAGGCGGACAGCGCGTTCATCTCCTCCTTCGGCGGGTCCTTGAAGGAGGCCTGGATGTATGGCTTGGGGTCCTTGCCCTGCAGCGTCTCCATGCAGGTCAGCAGGCGCGATTCCAGGTCCTGCACCCGGTCGGTGTCGGCGAAGTGGCGCGGCAACTGGGCGTACGCCCCCTGCACCACGCCGGCGCCGAGGCCGAGGTCGCACTTTTCCAGCGAGGCGTTCTTCGGCCCGGCGGGGGTCTTCCACAGCTCCTCGCCGGTGGCCTCGTAAAGTTCGGCGGGGTTGCCGTCCTGCAGGGCCTCGCGGTAGGCGTCGATGCTCTCCAGCGCCTTGTCCTTCTGGGCATACGCGGTCGTCGCCCCGGCCGCCGCCAAGGCCAGGAACGCCGCCACTCCCAAGCTTTTGCGGTCCATGCTTCCTCCCGGATGCTTTTGTTTTTTGGGCTGAAAGCCCCTCCCCCCTCGCGGGGAAGGGGTTGGGGAGAGGGGGCACGTACCTTGGCCGCTTCGCGGCGCCACCCTCTCCCCAACCCCTCTCCCGTCAAGGGAGAGGGGCTTATTGGCGTCAGGTGACGGTGGCTTCGTCGGTTCGTGTGTCGCCCTTGTTGTCGACCCAGGTGACGGAGACCTTGTCGCCGGCCTTGC
>NZ_LGQZ01000012.1 GCF_003116015.1 Azospirillum sp. TSO22-1 | reverse complement strand
GGACGCCGCCCCACCCCGCCCGCCCGAACCGCACGAGCGGCGCCGGCAGAAGCGCTACGTCCGTCCGGCCATCCTGGTGCGCAGCGCGCGCGGCGAGCACCGGGCGCGCAACTGGTCGATCGGCGGCCTGTGCGTCCAGGCCACCGACCTGCCGTGGAAGCACGGCGATCTGGTGGACCTGCGGCTGTCGCTGGCCGGCCAGCCGGACGTCACCGCCGACGCCCAGGTCGTGGTGGTGCACGTCAACCGCGGCAAGGAACAGATCTCCGTTCGCTTCCAGAGCTACCGGGACGAGCTGAAGGCGCTGCTGAAGACGGCGTTCCTGGAGCACCAGAAGCTGGTCGGTTGAAAGGCGTCATTCCCGAGGCCGTAGGGTCGCAGGCAACAGTTCACACGGATTACACGGATGTAGGCACGGATTACACGGATTTTCTTTTCTCGTGCTGGACACCAGCCCATCGGGACGAACCGGCGCGGTGCCAGGACAAAGAAAAATCCGTGTAATCCGTGCTGAAATCCGCGAAATCCGTGTGACTGTTGCCCGCCGAACGGACTGCTCACCGGCCCCCGGATCAGGTCCGCGCCAGCTCCGTAGCGGACCCCGAGGCACGCCAGACCTTGGAGGCGGTGGGACCGGTGTCGCCGGCGGTCTCCACGTACTTCACCGGGTCGCCCTCGCGCAGGTCGTCCAGCGTCACGTTGATGCACGAATTGGCGTGGAAGTAGAGCGTCGTGCCGGTGTTGGTGCGCAGGAAGCCGTGGTCGCCGTTCACCTGGGTGATGTAGCCGGGCTGCTCGGGGTCGTGCGGCTTCACGTCGCCGCGCTGCTTCTGCTTGTATTCGATCAGCTGGCGCTCGGCCGCCTCGAAGGCGTCGCGCACCGAGGTGCGGGCGTCGGGGTTGGCGTACTTCTCGTTCGCTTTCGCCGGCTTGCGGCTGACGACGATGTCCTGGCCGGGCACCATCAGTTCGATGTGGACGTCGAAGACGTTGCCGGTGCGGTGCTGGCGGTGCTGCTTCTCCACGGCGACGCGGATGCCGATCAGGCGGTCGTACATGCGCTCCAGCTTCTCCGCGCGCTCGGTGATATAGCCGTGCAGCGCGTCCGAGCTGTCCATGTTGTGGAAGGCGATTTCCAGGTTCGTGTTCATCGTTGCTCCCCTTCGGGCTCGTCGTTCGTCACGCGCTCAACCGGCCGCCTTGCGCCGCATCGGGCGGCGGGGCTCGGCGGCAGGGGTATCGGCGGGAGTGGTGGCGGGCCAAGGCTCGCGGTCGCCGCGGCCGGGAATCTGGAACTCCTCACCCTGGTCGGCGACGCCGGGCATCTCGCCCTGGCTCGCCATGCTCAGAACCGGCTCCGCCGGTTCGGTGCGGGACGCCGTGTCGTCCGGGCCGTGCGAGGGGTTTGGCATCAGGGTACCGGCGTAGTTGTCCTCGATGGCGATCTCTTCCTTGGCGAGCGTCCAATGGTCCTTGTGGCGCCCCTCCGGGCGGCCCTCGCGCTCCCAGATCTGGTGGGCGCGCCGGCGGATGCGGTCTTCCAAGTCCTCGGCCATTCCCGGTGCTCTCCTCCTCTGGCGATGGTTGGGTGGGTTTGGTTGGGTGTGTTTTCGGGGCTGCGCCTTGTTAACCGGTCGGCAGAGCCCTTGGTTCCGCGGTCGGGAATGCCGCTTGCCGCGCGCGGCGGCATGACCAGATTGCTGAGGCGCCTGGGGGTGGACGGGAGAAAAAATCACGATGTCCTGGCGGCAGAAACCAATCGCGGTCGGCGACCGCTTCATCCGCACCGGGCAACCGCACCGCGTGCTGGTCGTCACCGCCTTCGACCAGCGCGCCGGCCTGCCGCCGCACGCCCGCCTGCGCGTCGAGGACAGCGGCGAGGAACTCATCCTCGGCTTGTCGGCGCTGACCGACGCGACGTTGTATCGCCGTGTATAATCGAATGGTCTTATATAATAAATGGTCTTGAAATATTTCGTGGTGCAGCACAATGATTTCCACACCTGTGGTTGATGCTTGTCGGTGTGGAGCAGCGTGATGAACTCGACGGCGGTGGGCAGGGCGGACCGGCGCTTTCGCATCGGCCGGCGCGCCCCTGGGACTCCACGGACCGCCGCCCTCGCCGCCCTGCAATTCCGCCGCGTGCACAAGGCGAGCGTGGTGGCGCTCGCCACCCTGGCGGAGCACAAGGATCCCTACGCCTCGCAGCACATCCTGCGGGTGTCGCGGCTGACCGACGAGATCGCCCGCGCGCTCCAGCAGACCGGCCCCCACCGCGACCGCGTCGACGACCGCTGGCGCGAGATGCTGCGCGTCGCCAGCATGCTGCACGACGTCGGCAAGGTGACGATCCCCGACGGTATCCTGCAGAAGCCCGGCCGCCTGACTCCGGAGGAGCGCGCGCTGATGCAGAAGCACAGCCAGAACGGCCGCGCCATCCTGGGGCGCGCGGCGCGCCTGTCGGAGGTCGGCGGCTACCTCGCCCTGGGGGCGGAGATCGCCGGCTGCCACCATGAGAAGTTCGACGGCAGCGGCTATCCCGGCGGCCTGAAGGGCGAGGCCATCCCGCTGTCGGCGCGCATCGTCGCGGTGGCCGACGTGTTCGACGCGCTGACGCACCGCCGCTGCTACAAGGACGCGTGGACGCTGGAGGACGGCATCGCCTACGTCCGCGACCGTGCCGGCACGGAGTTCGATCCGGCCGTGGTCCGGGGGTTCCTCAGCGTGATGGAGGTGCGCGCCTCCGTCACCATCATCGCCTGGAACGACGGCATGAGCGTCGGCGTCGAGGACCTCGACAACGACCACCGCGTGCTGATCGACCTCATCAACCAGCTCGCCGCCGCCGAAAGCCGGCGGGACCGCATCAACCTGGAGGCGGTGCTGGACGAGCTGGTCGACTACACGGTCTTCCACTTCGAAAAGGAAGAACAGTACATGGAGGGCGCCGGCTATCCGGAGCTGGCCAGCCACAAGCGGACGCACGTCATCCTGACCGAACAGGTGCTGGCGATTCGCCGCCGCGTGGTCGAGAGCGAACAGCCCGAATTGGGCGACGAAGTGCTTGACTTTCTGAGCCGCTGGCTTCGAGAGCACATTTTGCAGGCCGACGCGCTGTATCGACCGTATCTTGCGTGCAACTCGGGCGAGGAAAGCGACTGACCGATCGGTTTGTCCTGTCCTTGCCCTTTGAATTAGTCACAAAGTGGTGGTATCCGACGGCTGGTCCTGCAAGGCGTTGCAGGCCTTAGACGGGGTCCACTGCCTTGCCTCTTCCGTTTCCGCCGCAGACCATCCGCGCTGGCCGCCGCTTCGCATCGGCGCTGCTTGTCGCCGCCCTGTCGCTGGCCGCCGCCCCGGCATTCGCCGCGGGCCCGGCGCCGGCCGCCAAGGGCGGGTCCGTGCTGCAGCTCGGCCTGTTCCAGAAGGAAGGCGAGGCGTGGTGGGCGTGGAAGGAGTTGCAGCGCCGCGGCCCCGACATCGCCCGCAGCCTGACCCCCTCGGTGGTGACGCTCAGCGGCAAGCAGCAGGGCGTGGCGCTGCGCGCCTCGATGACGGTGAACGGCGACGCCGCCGGGCTGTGCCGCCGCATCGTCAACGCCGGCATGGGCTGCGTGCTGGTGGACAAGGATGCCCCCACTCCCGCCGCCGCGCCGAGCGCGCCGGCGCCTGCCCCCTCTCCGGCTCCACCGCCGGCCACCGCGCCGGTCCGGGCTCCGGCCGCTCCGCCGCCGGCCACCGCCGGCACGCGCACCGAGGTGGCGGCGATGCCGAAGCCGGCCTCGCCCGTCATTCCCGTCGCGCTGAGCGCCCCCCCGGCACCCCCGGCCAGCCCGCCATCCGCCGCGGCGCAGCCGCCGTCGCCCAACGCGGCGCAGCCGCCCTCGGCGGCGAACTCCAGTCCGATGGACGGCATCGTCTTCTACAACGACGAAGACGTGAACACCCTGCTGGAGATAGAGAAGCGCGCGCGCCGCCGCGGCCGCCTCGGCGCGGTGGTGCCGGACACCGACCTGGACATCATGCCGGCGCTGCTGACCAAGCGCGGCTGGAACCTCTGCGCGCTGACCTTCGACGACGGCCCGCACCGCACGGTGACCCGGCAGATCCTGGATATCCTGAACGCCGAGAAGATCCGCGCCACCTATTTCCCGGTCGGCAACGCCGCGTCCAAGAATCCCGAGGTGATCCGCGACTTCGTCGCCGGCGGCCACGAGATCGGCAACCACAGCTTCACGCATTCCGACCTGCGCGCCATGCCGTCGGAGGCGCAGCGCTTCGAGATCGCCGAGACCAACCGCATCCTGCGCAACCTCGGCGCCAACCCGGTGCTGTTCCGCCCGCCCTACGGCCGCTACACGCTGGAGTTGCTGTCAAACATCCGCAAGGAGGCGATGAGCCCGGTGCTGTGGAGCGTCGACACCCGCGACTGGCAGGTGCGCGACCCGGACAAGATCGTCCAGCACGTGAAGACCGACGCCGGCACCGGCAGCGTGATCCTGCTGCACTCCACCTACCCGTCCACCGCCAACGCCCTGCCGCGCGTCATCGCGACGCTGCGCGCCAAGGGCTGCGAGTTCGTCACCCTGTCGGAGTGGATCGCCAGCATGCGCAACCTGGCGGCCCCGCAGATGGTCAACGCCGCCGAGCCGGTGGTCAGCGCCAGCATGCCGAGCAACAACCCGCGGCAGTAAACGCTTGGACGCGGGTCCCTCCCCCGCCTCCGGCGGGGAGGGAATTCGTCGAGTTTACTTCCCGGCCGCCTTCTTGTTCTGGCCGTACTTGCGGATGACCGCCTCCAGCTCCGGCGCCAGCATCGTCCAGGCGCCGACGCACTTGCTGGTGCTGGCCTCGGTGATCATCACGGTGCAGGCGAAGTTGAAGCGGCCGTAGGCGTCGTCCACCGTCACCGCGATCTTGGCGTTCTGCCCGCCGATCAGCGAGCCATCGAAGCTCGACGTCGCGAAGCCCTTGGTGGTGATGGCGGCCAACGGAAAGCTCTTGCCGTCGACGGTGATGAAGCTGCCGCCCGCCGCCTTGCGCGCGCCCGGCTTACCCGCTGCCTTCTTCTTGTCCTTGTCCTTGACGGTCGTCTTCAGGAAGTCGAACAGGCCCATCGGCGCATCCCTTTACGAACGGTGCGCCCGACTTTATGCGCAGGCACCCAGGTCCACGCAACCAAAAGATCCAAAACGGAAAGATCAATGTCGGCCGGAGGCCAGCGCCGGCCCCTGCGGGCGCCCGTCCGGCGCCATGCCGGCCAGCCACGCCCGGCGCGCCCGCAGCGCGAACAGCACGGCGAACGGCGCCAGCGTCACCAGCACCGCCACCGCGCCCAGCAGCACCGACAGCGCCCCGGCCGGATCGTCGGCGTCGAAGCGCGAGCCCAGCTCGACCAGCAGGTGCAGGATCAGCGCGGCGATCACAGTGGCGGCCAGCGTCGGCGCCACGTAGCCGAAGCGGCGCACACCGCCGCCCGTGACCGGATGCCGCGCCGGGCGCGGATCGCAAGACATCCCGAAGACATCCTGCATGGGCACCTCCTGGGCCGCTCGCTCCGGATATCCGGACCGTACGTGAACAAATATAAACCGTTCACCGGGCGTTGCACCGGGGCAGTTCTACCTAAGCCCTATCGGAGAACTCCGACCAAAGGCCATCTACCCATAGGCGCCATAGGGGTATGCCCTGCCCTATTCGGCGGCCTTCGCCATCGGCGCCAGGTCGGTGGCGGCCCAGCAGCGCACCACCTCGGCCACGCTCCAGGCCTGGGCGATGCAGCCGCGCGGGGTGAAGGGCGGCTCGGCGTCGAAGATCTCGCTGATGGTGCCGATGCCCGCCTCGTCCAGGTGCGGCAGGTAGCCCTCCAGAAGCTTGCGGGCGCCGGCCAGGTCGTCCGGGTGCAGCTTCAGCCAGGCATCGACGAACGGCCCGATCAGCCACCCCCACACCGTGCCCTGGTGGTAGGCGGCGTCGCGCGCCCGCAGATCGCCGAAGTACTTGGCCTTGTAGTCCGGGTGCCCCGGTGCCAGCGAGCGCAGGCCGACCGGCGTCACCAGCCGCTCGCGCACCGTGTTCACCACCGCCTCCCAGCGGCCGCGGTCGAGCACCGGGTTGTCCAGCGACACGGCGAAGATCTGGTTGGGCCGGATGGCGTCGTCGTCGCCGTGCTCGCCGTCGATCACGTCGTAGAGGCAGCCGCGCCCCTCGTTCCAGAAGCGCGCGTTGAAGGACGCCCGCACCGTCTCCGCCATCGCGCGGTAGGGGGAGGCCGCCTGGGAGCCCTCCTCCTCCTCAAGCCAGGAGGCGGTGAGGCGCAGCGCGTTGTACCACAGCGCGTTGATCTCCACCGCCTTGCCGCGCCGCGGGGTGACCACCCAGTCCTCCACCTTGGCGTCCATCCAGGTGAGCTGGTAGCCCTCCTTGCCCTGGCGCAGCAGGCCGTCGGCCGTGTCCATTTTGATGCCGTAGTCGGTGCCGCGGCGGTGGTGCTCGATCACGTCGACCAGCCGCGGCAGGATGATGCGCAGGGTGTGGCGGTCGCCGGTGGTGCGCACGTAGCGGTTCAGCGCGTGGAAGAACCACAGCGTCGCGTCGGCGGTGTGGTACAGCCCCTCGTCCTTGCCGTCGGGGAACATGTTGGGGATCAGGCCGCGGCGGATGTAGTGCGCGAAGGTGCGCAGGATCCAGCCCGCCTCGACGTGGCGCCCGGTGGTCAGCGTCAGCCCTTCCAGGCTGATCATGGTGTCGCGGCCCCAGTCGGTGAACCAGTGGTAGCCGGCGATCACCGTGCGCACCTCGTCGCCCTCGGCCCGCGCCCGCATCTGGTCGGCGACGCGGCCGGCGGGAACGAAGACGAAGCTGTCGGCGGCCAGCACCAGCTCGGCCATCGCCCCCTGGCGCAACGACGGGTGCGCCATGCGCACCAGCCGGCGGCGGCGCTCGTGCTCGAACTTCAGCACGTCGGCCGGCGGCAGCGCCTCGACCCGGCGCCAGGATTCCGTGGAGGCGACGAAGGTGATGCTCTGCCCCGGGTGTAGCGGCCCGCCGAAATAGCCCGGCGTCCACAGCGAGCCGCGGGACTCGTAGCCGCGCTCCGCCTCCACCGGGTAGTGGAGGTCGCGCCGGGCGCCGCCGTCGAGCGTCAGCGGCATCGGCGCCCCCTCGATCGTCATGCGCAGCACCGGCAGGTCGGGCCCGGCCCACACCTCGTACTCGTGACCCTGGGCGACCACGCGGTAGTCGCGGGCCAGCGGCTGGTCCACCGCGGATTCCAGCGTGCGGAAGGCCAGCACCGGGCGCAGGCGGATGCTCACGGGGTGCGCCGCCTTCACGACGCGGTAGGTGACGTGCACGATGTTCTGCCGGTGCGGCATCACCACCTGCTTCTCCAGCACGACGCCGTCCACCTCGTAGCGCCACAACGGCAGCCCGGATTCCAGCCGGAATTCGGTGACGTAGCCGGCGCCGACCGCGCCGTCCTGGCCGGGATCGTGGCTGGTCAGCCGGCGCTCGGTCCCGTCGGGCAGGATCAGCACGTCGTTGAGCTGGCTCAGCATGACCACGCGGCCCAGCGGCGCTGGCAGCGCCGCGGTCAGCAGGCCGTGGTAGCGCCGGGTGACGGCGCCGCTGACCGAGGCCGAGGCGTAGCCGCCCAGCCCGTTGGGCACCAGCCACTCGCGCGTCAGCGCCGCGTCCCGCGCCGAGGTCAGGGCGTCGCGGCCAAGCGTGCGGACGATCTCAGGCATGACTCTCCTGTTCGCTTTCGGGTCCCAGAACCACGGCGGAGCGGGCCGGCAGATGCCAGGCGCCGTCGGTTTCCACCGCGGGCGTGCCGCCGCCGCCGTACACGGGGTCCTCGCTCGACCACAGCAGGCGCCAGCGCCCGCCCGAGGGCGGGGCGAGCAGCGGTTCCGGCATCGGCGTCAGGTCGAGGTCGCGCCCCATGTTGACCAGCAACAGCCGGTCGTCGCCGTCCTCACCGAAAAAGCGCAGCACGAAGGCCTCGGCGTCCAGCACCGCACCCTCCGGCCGGGCCTGCGCGGCGAACACCGGGTCCTCGCGGCGCAGGCGCAGCAGGTCGCGGTGCAGCGCCGTCGCCCAGGCGTGGCGCCCGCGCTCGGCGGGGTCGAGCTTGCTGCGCTCGAAGGTCTTGGGATCATGCGGAGCGGTCAGCCGCGCCTGCATCGCCAGGGTGGCGACGCTGGGGAACTGCGCCACGAATTCGCCGCGGCCCCTGGCGACCAGTTCGGCCAGCTTCGGCGTGTGGTCGGCGAAGTAGAAGAAAGGGGAGGACGCCGCGAATTCCTGCCCCTGGAACAGCATCGGCGTGCCGGGCCCGAGCAGCATCAGCGCGGTGAACGCCCGGTACAGCCCCGGCGCCGTCAGCGCGTGCACGCGCAGCCCGTTGCCGGAGTTGGCGATCTGGTCATGGTTCTGCAGAAAGGTGATCATGGCCGCCGGATCGACGCCCCAGGCCGGCATGCCGCGCCGCTTCTTCTGCCACGCGTACCACTGGCCCTGGTAGAGGAAGCCGTGCCGCAGCGCCGACACGAACTCCTGCGGCGTGCCGCGGTAGTCGGTGTAATAGGCCTCCGCCCGGCCGGTCAGCGCCACCATGGCGGAATGGTGGAAGTCGTCGTTCCACAGCCCGTCCAGGCCGCAGGCGCCCTCCCCGCACGGGCGCAGCAGGGAGGAATGCTGCGGCTCGTTCTCGCCGATCAGGATGGTGGTACGGCCGCGCGCCGCGGCGCGCACCGCGCCGCTGATCTCCGCCAGCACGTTGACCGGCGAGGCGTCGAAGATCTGCTGCGTGGCGTCGAGGCGCAGACCGTCCAGGTGGTACTCGTCCACCCAGTACGCGGCGTTCGTGATGAAGAACTCGCGCACCGGGCCGCTGTCCGGGCCGTCGAAGTTGATCGCCTCGCCCCACTCGTTCTTGTAGCGGCCGGTGAAGTAGGCGTCGGCGAATTCCTTCAGGTAATTGCCGTCGGGGCCGAGGTGGTTGTAGACGACGTCGAGGATCACCGCCATGCCCAGCCCGTGTGCGCGGTCGATGAAGCGGCGCATGTCGTCCGGCCCGCCGTACAGCCGCGTCGGCGCGAACAGGTTCACCCCGTCGTAGCCCCAGCCGAAGCGCCCCGGGAACTCCGACACCGGCATCACCTCCAGCACCGTGACGCCGAGGTCGGCGAGGTGCGGCAATTGCGCGATGGCGGCGTCCCAGGTTCCCTCGGGCGTGAAGGTGCCGATGTGCATCTCGTAGACCACCTGCCCCCTGAGCGGGCGGCCCTTCCAGGCGCGGTCGGTCCAGTCGAAGCGGAACGGGTCCACCACCTGCGACGGCCCATGCGGCCCCTCGGGCTGGAAGCGCGACACCGGGTCCGGGTAGAGCGTCCCGTCGCGGTCCAGGCGGAAGCGGTAGCGGCTGCCGGCCGGCAGATCCTCGACCAGCCCGGAGAAATAGCCGTTGCCCTCGGCCTCCAGCGCCACCGTGCGGCCGTCGGGCTCGACCACGACGGCGACGGCGCGCCGCTTCGGCGCCCACACGCGGGCGTGCGCGCTGCCGTCCGGCAACGGCTCGAGGCCAACGGGATAGCGGCGCGGCACGTCGGGCGAAGGCGGGCGCGCGGGGAGAGCGGCGGCGGTCACGGGCTTATTACCTTTTGTTGTGTGTCCATACCCTTCGGGCTTCCCTCAACAGCCGGCCGTGCCTGTTGATCCCACGCCCGCGGAGATGGCACGCTGCCGACCGGATGACGCAACGAACACAATCCGATCAGGAAATAATCCGCATGCCCCGCGTCCTTGTCTGGAACGAGTTCATCCACGAGCGCCGGGACGAGGCGGTGGCCCGCCTCTACCCGCAGGGGATCCACGGCACGCTGGCCGCCGCGCTGCGCGCCCACGGCCTGGACCGGGTGGAGACCGCCACGCTGGACGACCCCGAGCACGGCCTGACCGAGGAGCGCCTCGCCGCCACCGACGTGCTGGTCTGGTGGGGCCACAAGGGGCACGCCGCGGTGTCCGACGCCGCGGCCGAGCGGGTGAAGAAGCGCGTCACCGAGGGCGGCATGGGCTTCGTGCCGCTGCACTCCGCGCATTTCTCCAAGCCGTTCCTGGCGCTGATGGGGACCGGCTGCTTCCTCAAGTACCGCGTGGCGGGCGAGACCGAGCGGCTGTGGGTGGTCGATCCCGGCCATCCGGTGGCGGCCGGCATCGGCGACCACATCGAGCTGGCGCAGGAGGAGATGTACGGCGAGCCCTTCGACGTCCCGCCGCCGGACGAGCTGGTCTTCCTGTCCTGGTTCAGGGGCGGCGAGGTGTTCCGCAGCGGCTGCGGCTGGCGGCGCGGGATGGGCCGGGTCTTCTATTTCCGTCCCGGCCATGAGACCTTCCCCACCTACCACCACCCGCAGATCCAGCGGGTGATCGCCAACGCGGTGCGCTGGGCCGCCCCGCCGCCGGGCCTGTCGGCCCCGGTGCGCGGCCGTCGCGAGCCGCTGGAACCGCTGAGCTGACCACTGTTTCCGGAGCGACCATGTACGTCCCGCCCGCCTTCGCCGAGGACCGCCTGCCCGTCCTGCACGACGCGATCCGCGCCGCCCGCCTGTGCACCCTGGTGACCCTGGGGTCCGACGGGCTGGAGGCCAGCCACGTCCCGGTGCTGCTGGACGCGGACGCCGGGCCGCACGGCACGCTGCTCGGCCATTTCTCCAAGGCCAACCCGCAGTGGCGCCGGCTGTCGGCGGAGGTGCCGGCGCTGGCGATCTTCAGCGGGCCGGACGCGTACGTCACGCCGTCCTGGTACGAGACCAAGAAGCAGACCGGCAAGGCGGTGCCGACCTGGAACTACGTCGCCGTGCACGCCTACGGCGCGCTTGAGCTGTTCGACGACGCGGATTCCCTGCGCGGCGTGGTCACCCGCCTGACCGAGCGGCACGAGGCCGGGCGCCCCGACGCCTGGGCGGTGTCCGACGCGCCGGAGGACTTCCTGCAGGGGATGTTCAAGGGCATAGTCGGCTTCCGCCTGCCGATCGCCCGCATCGAGGGCAAGTGGAAGCTCAGTCAGAACCGCCCGGCCGAAGACCGCGCGGGCGTGGTCGCCGGGCTGCGCGCGGATGGCGGGCCGGAGGAGCTGGCGGTGGCGGCGCTGATGGAGGAGCGGGGCTAGACCCGCTCCCCGAAGCTTCCCGCCGCGGCGTCGATCACCGCGTCGTGCGCGCGGATGGCCGCCACCGCGGCCTCCACGTGGTCGGCGGGAACGCGCACGGTCACCAGCACGTCGCTCCCCTCCCCCGTCTTCGCGTCGCGTTCCTCGACGCTGACCACGTCGGCGCTGCCGAAACGGGCGCGGAGCAGGGCCAGCACATCGGCCTGCACCGTGTCCCCCTTCTCGGCCATGGTGGCGAAGACGATCTGCATGGCGGGTCACTTCCCGGACTTTTCCATCATGCCCAGCGCGAACAGGCCCTTCATCAGGAAGTCGTGCAGCTCGATCTTCTCGGCGATGTCGTCGTAGCCGGTGGCGTCCGGCGCGCTGCCGGCGTTCAGCAGCGCCGCGTCCCACTGGTTGCCGGCGTAGTCGCCGCGCCCCACCATCATCACCGCGCGCAGCTCGATCCGCTCGTCCGGGGTCAGGTCCGACAGCAGGCCCTTCAACTCGTCCAGCGCGGCGCTGGCGTCGGTGGAGACGACGTTGAGCGTGTCGAGGTCGGTGGGATTGCGCGAGCCGCGCTCGGCCACCTGCTCGCCCAGGTCGATGTTGCGCATGCCGGCGACGAAACGATGGCGGTCGCCGACGGCCTCCGAGGCCAGATCGGCGGCGCGTCTCACGGTGTCGAGCTTGAGGCTTTGCAGCGTGGGCATTGTGGAAACCCTTATGGTTGGAGTGAACACGGGTCTTGCCGGTGATCCAAACAGCCGCGGCGCGGCTTGATCGCGTGTGTTATTGGAGTGTCGGGACGGTGCTTACGACTCCGGTTCGGGGTTGCTCTGCCGGGTCGGCTTGGCGTTGTGCTCGTGGCCGGGGTTGCCGCCGGGCACACGGTCGCTGCCAGGCGCCTGATTCTGCGCCGGTTTGTTGCCGGCCTTCTGGTCGCTCTTGGCCGCCTTGCCGGGGCCGCCGGCGCGGTGCTTGTCCTGTTCGGTGTCGCGGTTGCCGCGGGTCATCGTGCTCTCCGCTGGTTGTCCCGGAAGCGACAACAGCCGATGGCGGCAGGCGTCCCCGAAACCCAACTTTGCTCCACGGTGTTGAAACAGCGAAGCACGAGGAGAAAGGCGCATGGAGAGCGCGGACGAAGGCTACCGCACCGTCACCCTGCCGACCCCCGCGGGCAGCGTCGAGGCGCGCCACTACCCGGCCGCCGGCAGCGTCGGCGCCGTCTGGGTCGGTGGCGTCGGCGGCGGCTTCGACACCCCGGCCCGCGGCCTCTACCCGCGCCTGTGCGCCGATCTGACCGGGCACGGCATCCAGTCGCTGCGCGTGCGCTTCCGCTTTCCCACCAGGCTGGACGAGGCGGTGGCGGACGCGCTGGCCGGGCTGGACTTCCTGGCGGCGCAGGGGGTGACGCGGGCCGCGGTGATCGGCCATTCCTTCGGCGGCGCCGTCGCCATCCGCGCCGCCGCGGCGCGGCCGGGCCTGGTGCGCACGGTGGTGACGCTGGCCACCCAGGGCTACGGCGCCGACGTGGCGCGCGGTCTGGCGATCCCGCTGCTGCTGATCCACGGCGAGGCCGATGAGGTGCTGGCGCCGGAGTGCTCGATGTACGTCCACCGCATCGCGCGGGAACCGAAGGCGCTCGTCCTCATGCCGGGCGCCGGGCATTGCCTGGACGAGACGGCGGAAGCCGTCTGCCGCGAGGTGCGGGACTGGCTGACGGAACGGCTCTGAGCGCAGCTCCCTTTGCTGGCGCGCGCTGGAACGCTCCGGCAGCCGTTGCTCGGCACGCCGGACAGGCATCCGTGAAATCCGTGCCGCAATCCGTGCAATCCGTGTGATGGTTGCCCCCGATTCCGGAACGCGGACCGCAAGAAGGATCCTCATCCATGCCCATCGTCGCCTACGTGTTCGACGCCTACGGCACGCTGTTCGACGTGCAGTCCGCGGCATCGCGCAACGCCGCCGCCGTAGGCCCGCAATGGGAGCGGCTGGCCGAGGCGTGGCGCACCAAGCAGCTCGAATACAGCTGGGTCGAGAGCCTGATGGGCCGCCACCCGGACTTCCGCGATCTGACGGAGCGCGCGCTGGATTACGCCATGAGCGCCGTCGGGGTGCCCGGCGGCGAGGTGCGCGGGGCGCTGCTCGACGCCTACCGCACGCTCGACGCCTATCCCGAGGTGCCGGAGGTGCTGGAGGCGTTGAAGACCCGCGGCGCCCGCCTCGCCATCCTGTCCAACGGCACGCCGGCGATGCTGGCCGACGCGGTGCAGGCCGCCGGCATCGGCGACCTGCTGGACGCCGTCATCTCGGTCGAGGAGGTCGGCGTCTTCAAGCCCGACCGCCGCGTCTACGAACTGGTGGAGAAGCACTTCGGCGTGCCGCCGGCCGGCGTGTCGTTCCAGTCCTCCAACGCCTGGGACGCGGCGGGCGCGAGCGCCTTCGGCTTCCGCACCGTCTGGGTCAACCGCGCCGGCCGGCCGCGCGAATACCCCGGCGAGGCGGTGACCGAGGTGCGCGACCTCTCCGCCCTGGTCGGCATGGACATCTGAGCCATGCTGGGACCGATCACCATCCTGCTGGCCTGCCAGCTGGCCGGCGAACTGACGGTGCGGATGCTGGCGCTGCCGGTGCCCGGGCCTGTGCTCGGCATGCTGCTGCTGTTCACCGGGCTGCTGGTGCGCGGCGGCGTGCCGCGGCCGGTGGCCGACGTCACGGGCGGGCTGCTGCGCAACCTGTCGCTGCTGTTCGTGCCGGCCGGCGTCGGCGTGATGGCGCACCTCGGCCGGCTGTCCGACGAGGCGCTGCCGATCGCCGCGGCGGTGGTCGGCAGCACGGTGCTGACCATCGCCGTCACCGCCTGGGTCATGGCGGCGCTGCTGAAGCGCGGGCGGAAGGGGCCCGAGGCATGAACGGCCGGCTGCTCGACGTCTGGGTCTACCTGTCGGCGAGCCCGCTCGCCGGGCTGACGCTCACCCTGCTCGCCTACCAGGCCGGGCTGTGGGCGTTCGAGCGCTGCGGGCGGACGCCGCTGGTCAACCCGGTGCTGGTCGCCGTCGTCCTCATCATCGCCGTGCTGAAGTCCCTGGACGTCGACTACAAGACCTATTTCGACGGCGCGCAGTTCGTGCACTTCCTGCTCGGTCCGGCGACGGTGGCGCTGGCGGTGCCGCTCTACAACCAATTCCAGCAGGTGCGCCGCTCGGCGGGCGCGATGCTGGCGGCGCTGGTGGCGGGGTCGCTCACGGCGGCGGGCAGCGCGGTGGCGCTCGGCTGGCTGTTCGGGGCGTCGGAGCGCACGCTGCTCTCGCTGGCGCCGAAATCGGTGACCTCCCCCATCGCCATGGGCATCGCCGAGCAGATCGGCGGCCTGCCCTCGCTGACCGCGGTGTTCGTCATGCTCACCGGCATCGTCGGGGCGACGCTCGGCGGCTCGGTGCTCACCCTGATCCGGGTGACCGACTGGCGGGCGCGCGGCTTCGGCATGGGCGTGGCGGCGCACGGCATCGGCACCGCGCGCGCCCTGCAGGTCAACGAGACGGCGGGTGCGTTCTCCGGGCTGGCTATGGGGCTGAACGGGCTGGCGACGGCGGTGCTGCTGCCGGTGCTGGTGCGGCTGTTCACCCAGACCGGATAACGCTCAAATCCCCGGCCACCATTCCCCGCGGGCGCGCAGGAACGTCTTGGCGTCCCCGGCGCCCTCCGCGGCGGCGATGCGCAGCCAGCGCAGCCCCTCGCCCTCGTCCCGCGGGACCCCGCGCCCTTCGACCAGCGCCACGCCCCAGTGGTAGCGGGCCAGCGTCGCGTAGCCGGCCTCGTCGTTCAGGGCGCTGCCGCGGCGCATGAGGTCCGCGGCCTTCTCCAAGCTGCGCGGCACGCCCTGGCCGTTCTCGTGCAGCATGGACAGCCAGATCATCGACCACACGTTGCCCCTGGCGACGCACGCGTCGAGGATGGCGACGGCGGACGCATGGTCGCCGGTCTTGTCCGCCGGATAGGCCATCAGGCAGCCGATGGGATGGTCGATGCCCATCCCGCCCGCGTAGCTCAGATCGTCGGCCGCCGCCGCGCCCGCCGCCAGCAGAAGCGCGGCGGCCAGTCCCGTTGCGCGCATGCCCCTCTCCCCGCGCCGTTTTCCCGACCGCCAGTCTGCACGGACGCGGCGCGGGAGGGGATGCTACTTTCGAACAGAGGCGGCGCCCGCTCCGTTCGCGTCGCCAACAACATCCCGGCTTGACAGTCGGGCACGCGGCCCGGCATTTTACGCGCCATGACGACCATCGACCGCACGAACGCGCTCCTGCGACTTATCGGCCCGGCGCTCTGACAGCGTCCGGGAGTTTTCGCGCGTTCCCCTGTTCACACCGCAGGTCTCGTCATCATCATGAGCACGCACTGTACGATTGCCCGGCCGAGGCCGGGGCTGCGACTTAGCAGCGGCCGTTGAGCCCTCCCGGCGGCTCGGCGGCCGCACCGTCAGCCGGTTTCCCCGACCCCAGACGACGAGTTGCAGTGCCATGAACCACATCCGCATGCCGGCCGAGAAGTACACGCCGTTTCCTCCGGTCAAGCTGACCGACCGCCAGTGGCCGAACCGCACGCTCGACAAGGCGCCGATCTGGTGCTCGGTCGATCTGCGCGACGGCAACCAGGCGCTGATCGAGCCGATGGGCTCCGACCGCAAGCGCGCCATGTTCGACCTGCTGGTCCGCATGGGCTTCAAGGAGATCGAGGTCGGCTTCCCCGCCGCCTCGCAGACCGACTTCGACTTCTGCCGCGAGCTGATCGACGAGGGGCGCATCCCCGACGACGTCACCATCCAGGTGCTGACCCAGGCGCGCGAGGAGCTGATCCGCCGTACCTTCGAGGGCATCAAGGGCGCCAGGCGCGCCATCGTGCACCTGTACAACTCGACGTCCGAGTTGCAGCGCCGCGTGGTGTTCGGCCAGGACCGCCAGGGCATCACCGACATCGCCATCGCCGGCGCCCGGCTGATCAGGCAGATGGCCGACGAGTATCCGGAGACCGAGGTCATCCTGCAGTACTCGCCGGAGAGCTTCACCGGCACCGAGCTGGACTTCGCCGTGGAGATCTGCGAGGCGGTGGCCGAGGTCTGGGGCCCGACCGCCGACCGGCCGATGATCCTCAACCTGCCGGCGACCGTCGAGATGTCGATGCCCAACGTGCACGCCGACCAGATCGAGTGGTTCTGCCGCACCATCAAGGGGCGCGAGCGCTTCATCGTCTCGCTGCACCCGCACAACGACCGCGGCACCGGCGTGGCGGCGGCCGAGTTGGGCATGCTGGCCGGCGCCGACCGCGTCGAGGGCACGCTGTTCGGCAACGGCGAGCGCACCGGCAACGTCGATGTCGTCACCCTGGCGCTGAACCTGTTCACCCAGGGCGTCGACCCGGGGCTGGTCATCGACGACATCAGCCAGATCGTCCAGGTGTCGGAGTACTGCACCCAGCTGCCGGTCCACCCGCGCCACCCGTACGCCGGGGAGCTGGTGTTCACCGCCTTCTCCGGCTCGCACCAGGACGCCATCAACAAGGGTCTGAAGGCGCTGTCCAAGTCGAACAGCGGCAAGTGGGAGGTGCCCTACCTGCCGATCGACCCGGCCGACCTGGGCCGCAGCTACGAGGCGGTGATCCGCATCAACAGCCAGTCGGGCAAGGGCGGCATCGCCTACGTGCTGGAGAGCGAGTTCGGCCTGCAGATCCCGCGCCGGCTGCAGATGGAGTTCTCCAAGATCGTCCAGCGCATCGCCGACGAGACCGGCAAGGAGTTGTCGCCGTCCTCGATCTACGACGCTTTCAAGGCCGAGTACCTGGACGCCGAGGAGCCGCTGAAGCTGGTCGAGCACCACACCGAGCCGCGCGGCCCCAACTCCGGCCCGCGCACCATGACGGTGGTGCTGGAGAAGAACGGCGTGCCGACCACGGTGCGCGGCAAGGGCACCGGCCCGATCGACGCCTTCGTCGACGCGCTGCGCCAGGGGGCCGGCATCGACCTGCACGTGGTCGACTACCACGAGCACGCGGTGACCACCGGCGAGGACGCGCAGGCCGCCGCCTTCGTCGAGGTGCGCGTCGGCAACGGGCAGGGGCGCACGCTGTACGGCGTCGGCGTCGATCCGGACATCGTCACCGCGTCCTTGCGCGCCCTGGTCAGCGCCGCCAATCGCGCCGCCAAGTAACCGGGCACACGCAAAAAGGCCCCTCCCCTGACGGGGAGGGGCCTTTTTCGTGGGCGGACGGCGTCAGAACCGTCCGGTCAAGGCCAGGATCAGGATCACGATCAGCAGCAGGCCGAGGATGCCGCTCGGGCCGTAGCCCCAACTGCGGCTGTGCGGCCACGCCGGAACCGCGCCGATCAGCAGCAGGATCAGGACGATCAGAAGAATGGTGCTGAGAGCCATCGATGCCTCCAAAACGCGAAAGATCCGATGGAAAACGCGGGCTGGGCCGTTGCGTTCCGTGCCCTCCCGAATGCCCCGCCCGAAATCCTCGGCAGCCCCGCTTCTTTCGTGGAGCAGGCCGCGCCGCTTCGCGCGGGAGCGCCGGACGGGGGCGTGCTATATTGGAGTGTGCGGTCAGCCCCGAACGGGTGGAGGCGACCATGGCGATCCGTTGGCGCGGCAAGCTGTCCATCGATGGCGGCCCCCTCGACGCGGACCACCGCCATCTCCTCGCCATCGTCAACCGCTTCGACGCCGATTGCGCGGCGGAGGGCAACCGCCCGGCGCTGCAGCGCGCGCTGTCCGACCTGCGCCAGTTCGCGCGGCGGCACTTCGTCCGCGAGGAGCGGCTGATGCGCGAGGCCGGCTATCCGCCGGAGAGGGTGCGCGAACACGAAAACGCGCACCGGACGCTGATCGCCCGGCTCGGCACGCTGGTCCGGCACTATGAGACCTCGGCCGGCGACGACGATCTGGCCGAGGTGGTCTGGGAAACCGCGGATCTGCTGAAGCACTGGCTGGCCGACCATCTGGTGCGGTTCGACCTGCCCCTGAAGCCGTATCTGAAGCGCAGCGCCCGCTTATCGGCGCCGCGCGCGACGGCGGCCCGGTTTTGGGCCGCCCGCGCGTAACCGGTGCTGTTTTAGCCGCGGAACAGGTTCTGCAGGATCTGCGGGGCCTGGTTGGCGATGCCGAGGGTCTGCGCACCCAGCTGCTGCTTGATCTGCTGGGCCTGCAGGGTGGCGCTTTCCTTGGCCAGGTCGGCGTCCACGATGGCGCCCAAGCTGGTGGTCAAGGCGTCCTGCATGGACGAGTTGAACTTGATCTGCGCGTCCAGGCGGCGGGAGTCGGCGCCCAGCGTGTTCAGCAC
>NZ_LGQZ01000112.1 GCF_003116015.1 Azospirillum sp. TSO22-1 | reverse complement strand
GCGCGGTGAAGTCGTTGTTGTACTTCGTGCGCATGTCGGTGTTGAGGTTCTGGTCGGCCAGCTTGGTCAGCGTCTCGCGGGCGCGGGCCAGCGCATCGGACACGTTGGTCGCCGCGTTGTTGAAGACGTTGGTGGCGCCCTTGGCGATGTTCAGCTGGCTGTTGACCGCGTCGATCGCGCCCTTCTCCGACCGCAGCGACTGGGCGACCGCGAAGGCCGCGCCGTCGTCCACCGCATCGGCCACCTTGTAGCCGGTGGTGACGCGCTTCTGGGTCTTGTTCAGGGCGTTGACGGTGTTGTTCAGGCTCTGCAGAGCGACCAGAGAGCTCTGGTTGGTGTTGACTGAGTTGGCCATGGTGAGTGCCCCCTTGTGCGCTCGGGATGAGCGGCTTGCCGTGATCTGACCATGTCATAGCAAGGGGTGTGCCAGCCGCGCCAATCCATGACAATCCGTTGAATTTCCTATATTTTTACCGCGGCGTCGGGTGGATGGCGGCAGGAAGCGCCCTGGCGGGGCCGGCAGCGCGCGGCCGGGCGGTAGGTAAAAAACTCCCCCCTCGACGCGCTCTGCCGGCCGCCGCCCGGCAAGAATGACCCCTCGCCGATCACTCGCCGTCATCACGGCCGTCCTGCGGCCGGCCCTCGTGAGGCCGGTTCGCCTGCGGGCGCGAGGGCGCCTTGCCGGGCAGCGGCGTCTGCGGGATGGTGCCCGGGGTGGTCTCGATGGACGGGATCTGCTGGCCGTCCGTGTCGTTGGCGAAGGTCGGCTGGTTCTGTTCGCGGCTCATGCGCTCCTCCGGTGGTCGCTCACCGAAGGACAACAGCGCGCCCGGCGATCAATGCCGGCCGCGCCGGAGGCCCAGCTTGTCCGGCAGCGGGCGGCGCTCGTCCGACAGCGCCTCCAGGTAGTCGGCCAGCCGCTTCGACTTGGCGACCGACAGCAGGATCAGACCGACCGTCGGCAGCAGCGTAGCCAAGAACACCAGCACGCGCAGCCAGAGCGGCTCGTCGCCCAGCGCCAGCAGGTTCATGCCGAGGAAGCCGGTGACCAGCGTGCCGATCATGCCGATGACGGTCACCACGGTCAGCCGCAGGACCGAGTTGGCCTGCCGCCGCAGCCCGTCGGAATCCAGGTAGTCGGACATGTCCTGCACCTCGTCGCGCACCTCGGCGTACAGGCGCTCGGTGCCCAGGTGTTCCGACCACATCCGGAACAGGTCGCGCGCCGGACCCTGGTTCGACACCTCGTGGAACCAGTAGCGGTGGGTGAAGCGCAGGAAGATCTCGAAAATCTGGCGGATGTCGCGCTTGAACACCTTCACCGAGTCCACGTCGCCGATGTCCAGCCGGCTGATCGCCACCACCAGCCGGTCCGACAGCATCAGCAGCGCCGCGCGGTGGAAGTGCGCGATCAGGCCGAGCAGGAAGTACTGGTGCCGGAACTGGCCGAGCAGCCCGGCCTCCAGGTCCGTATAGAAGGAGTCGCCGTCCCGCCCGACCATCACCAGCGCGTGCCCGCAGCAGATCATCCGCACGCTGCTCAGCCCGCAGCCCGGCGCCAGATTCCAATAGCGGTCGTAGCAGTAGCGCTGCTCGAAGCCGTAGAGGTAGCTCTCGGCGAAGGGCAGCGTGCCGTCCTGCACGCCCGGTCCGGTGGCGAGGCCGAGCCGCACCCAGTCGGCCCGTGCCAGCCGCGTCGGGTCGTCCATGGACAGGTAGGCGAGCAGCGGCATGCGCTGGTACTCGAGCTGGCGGTACGTCAGCGCCCCGCCCGCATCGGACTGGTGCAGCGCCAGCGGCTTCAGCAGGAACGCCCAATGCGCCGCGATGTAGGGGGCGCGGTTGCGGCAGACGAACTCCAGGAAGGTCCGCTTGTCGTCGGTGTCGGAGGCGGCCAGCACCGCGCCGTCCGCCGCCAGCCATTCCACCTTGCGGCAGCACTGCCCAGCGCTGCCGTCGGCGTTCCAGAACGACGGGTAGGTGCGCCCGAAGCGGTACAGCAGGTCCTGCACCCAGCGCAGGTCCACGTCCTCCGCGGCGATCTCCACCGCCAGGATCGCCACGTCGACGTCGTGGAAGAAATAGAGGTCGATGTGCACGACCTCCACGACGCGCGGCACGCCGTCGCCGAGCGTGAGGCGGGCGCGCGCCACGTCGCGGCGGCGGAACACCTTGATCGGCGACGCGCCGTAGCCGCCTGCCCCGCCCTCGCCGTACAGGAAGCGCTGCACGTAGGGCAGGAAGGCGGTGAACTCGATGTAGTGGCGTTCCTTGAACTCGCCGGGGTCGAGGGTGAACTCGTCCGCCACCTCGCTCCAGACGCAATCCGGGCCGCCCAGGCGTTCCCAGTGCCGCTGGATCTGCGTGCCCTCCTGCAGGGGCATCAGCTGCACCGGCCACAGCAGGATCTCGCGGAAGCGGCGCACGCGCACGGTGTCGTCCGTTTCGGGCACGGCGATCTCGGACATGGGCGCGGCCTCCCCTTCCCTTTTGTCCCTTCCTTTTGCAAGGAGTGTAGCAGAGGCGGCGGGCCTGACGATGGTCAAGGATTCCGCCGCCGTGCCGCGGCACCCTGCGGGTCGGCAAGGCGCGGAGGCACGGCATGGGCACGATACGGATCGACTGGACCGACGGCGAAGGCCACTGCGACGAATGCGGGCCGTACGAGGTGGTCACCGTGGGCATCACCAAGCCGGACGGGTCGGCGGTCGAGCTGCGCTACTCCGGGCACGAGGCCGGCGGCGACCGCCTGAGCGACCCCGCCACCGCGGTGGCCGCGGTGCTGCGGGCGCTGGGGTACGAGGTGGAACTGACGGTGCGCTGACGTTCCTCTCCCCTCGCCGGAGGCGGGGGAGGGAGCTTTGGTGACAGCCGACTCTCCCCTGCGTTATCCTCCCGTCCAAGCAAGAAACCGGGAGGAACCTCAGTATGGATACACCCCTGTGGCGCCCGTCGGACGAGCGCGTCGCCGCGTCGAACCTGACGGCGTTCCGCGAGGCCGCCAACGCCCGCTTCGGCCTCAGGCTGGCCGACTACGACGCGCTGTGGGACTGGTCGGTGGCCAGGAAGGAGGACTTCTGGCGTTTCCTCTGGGACTGGGCCGGCATCACGGGTGAGCCCGGCTCAGACGTGCTGCGCGACGGCGACCGGATGCCCGGCGCGCAATGGTTCCCCGACGCCCGCCTGAACTACGCCGAGAACCTGCTCGCCGGCGCCGCCGACGAGGCGCTGGTGTTCTGGGGCGAGGACAAGGTCAAGCGCCGCTGGAGCAAGGCCGAGCTGACGACCGAGGTCTCCCGCCTGCAGCAGGCGCTGAAGGCCGCCGGCGTCGGCGTCGGCGACCGCGTCGCCGCCTACATGCCCAACATGCCCGAGACGCTGGCCGCCATGCTCGCCACCGCCAGCCTCGGCGCCACGTGGTCGTCGTGCTCGCCGGACTTCGGCGTGCAGGGCGTGGTCGACCGCTTCGGGCAGATCGAGCCCAAGGTGCTCTTTTTCCCCGACGCCTACTGGTACAACGGCAAGGCGCACGACGTCCGCGGCAAGGCCGCCGAGGTGCTGAAGGATCTGCCCACCGTCGTCCACGCCGTCTGCGTCCCCTACGTGGATCCGGACGCCGACCTGTCCGCCGTGCCCCGGGGCATCGCCTACCGCGACTTCCTGGCGCCCCATCCGGCGGCGCAGCCGGCGTTCGAGCGGGTGCCGTTCAACCACCCGCTGTTCATCCTCTACTCCTCCGGCACCACCGGAAAGCCGAAGTGCATCGTGCACGGCGCCGGCGGCACGCTGCTCCAGCACGTCAAGGAGCATCGGCTGCACTGCGACCTGAAGCCCGGCGACCGTCCGTTCTACTTCACCACCTGTGGCTGGATGATGTGGAACTGGCTGGTGACCGGGCTGGCCAGCGGCTGCACGCTGCTGCTCTACGACGGCTCGCCCTTCGCGCCCGACGGCAACATCCTGTTCGACTACGCCGACGCCGAGCGCATGACGCTGTTCGGCACCTCGGCCAAGTACATCCAATCGCTGGAGAAGGGCGGGCTGGAGCCGGCGAGGACGCACAGCCTCGCCAGCGTGCGGGCGCTGACCTCCACCGGCTCGCCGCTGATGCCGGAGAACTTCGACTACGTCTACCGCGCCATCAAGCAGGACCTGCACCTCGCCTCGATCAGCGGCGGCACCGACATCGTCAGCTGCTTCGTGCTCGGCAACCCGACCGCGCCGGTGTGGCGGGGCGAGATCCAGACGCGCGGCCTGGGACTCGCGGTGGAGTCCTTCTCCGACGACGGCCACCCGATCCGCGGCGAGAAGGGCGAGCTGGTGTGCACGAGGCCGTTCCCCTCCATGCCCATCGGCTTCTGGAGCGATCCGGACGGCCGGAAGTACCGCTCCGCCTATTTCGAACGGTTCGACAACATCTGGACGCACGGCGACTTCATCGAGCAGACGGCGCACGGCGGCTGGGTGATCTACGGCCGCTCGGACGCGGTGCTGAACCCCGGCGGCGTGCGCATCGGCACGGCGGAGATCTACCGCCAGGTCGAGCAGCTGCCGGAGATCATGGAGGCGATCTGCATCGGCCAGGAATGGGATGGCGACGTGCGCGTCGTGCTGTTCGTGGTGCTGCGCGAGGGGCTGACTCTCGACAAGGCCCTGGAGGACACGATCCGCAAGCGCATCCGCGACAACTGCTCGCCGCGCCACGTGCCGGCGAAGATCGTGCAGGTGACCGACATCCCGCGCACCCGCTCCGGCAAGATCACCGAGCTGGCGGTGCGCGACGCGGTGCACGGCCGCCCGATCAAGAACACCGAGGCGCTCGCCAACCCGCAGGCGCTGGAGCAGTTCACGGGACGGGCCGAACTCGCCTCTTCATAAGGTGTCGCAACGTGGGCCGCCCGGGGCGGGCGGCCCACCGACGAAGGCTCGCCATGCCCCCTCCCCTCTTTCTCGACCTCGACGGCGTGCTGGCCGACTTCGACCGCGGCGTGAGGGCGGTGACCGGCAGGCGCCCCGAGGAGCTGCCGACCAAGGTCATGTGGCGCGAGCTGGCGCGCCACAAGGACTTCTACGGCACGCTGGAGTTCATGCACGACGCGCAGGAGTTGTGGCGCTTCTGCGAGCCGCACGGGCCGACCATCCTCACCGGCCTGCCGCTGGGGTCGTGGGCGCCCGAGCAGAAGCGGCGGTGGGTGGCGCGCATGCTGGGACCGCACGTGAAGGTCATCGCCTGCATGGCGCGCGACAAGCACCGCCACGCCTCGCCCGGCGCCGTGCTGGTGGACGACCGCGAAAAGGCCCGCGAGCCGTGGGAAGGCGCCGGCGGCATCTTCGTGCTGCACACCTCGGCCGAAGCCTCTATCGCCGCGCTGGAGCGGCTCGGCTTCTAGAACACACACGAGTGTCCGCGGCGGATTTCATAGAATTTCTCAAACATTTTTCATATTACCGCACCCGTCGAAAAGGCCTCGATTCGCCACCGAATGGCGCGGGAATCACGGAAAACACCCGTGTTGCGCCGCACCAATTCCACGGCGCCGCCGTGGCATTGCGGCTTTCGCGCCACACGTGGCCCACGAACGCGACGTCTCTAATAAATTCGCAGTTGCTGCGGCGCCATTCACTCTTGTGCGGATGGTTTCCTTCTGCCAATAACACCCAAAGCCCATAGGGTACCGCTTTACACGGGAGTGCTTTCATGAATCAGGCCGAACTGATCGAGTCCGTCGCCACCACCGCCGGCATCAAGAAGACCGAGGCCGCCAAAGTGGTCCAGGCCGTGTTCGAGGGCATCTCGGGCGCGCTGGGCAAGGGCGAGGAAGTCCGTCTGGCCGGCTTCGGCATCTTCGAGGTGGCCGAGCGCGCCGCCCGCGAGGGCCGCAACCCGCGCACCGGCGAGGTCGTGAAGATCGCCGCCTCCAAGGCGCCGAAGTTCAAGCCGGCCAAGCAGCTGCGCGACGCCGTCAACGGCTGATCGCCCAGCGCCCTGCAGGAGCCGTCATGCCGATCGAACCCTCCGAGCTTCAGGTCCTCACCGCCAAGGTTGTCGCTGCCTTTGTCAGCAACAACTCGGTTCCGGTGACCGACCTGCCCGCGCTCATCAGCAGCGTCCAAGCGGCCTTCCGGGGTCTCGGCGAGGAAAAGGCGGCTCCGCAGAAGACGGAGCAGGCGCCGGCCGTGCCGATCAAGAAGTCGGTCACGCCGGACTACATCGTCTGCCTCGAGGACGGCAAGAAGCTGAAGATGCTGAAACGGCATCTGAAGACCGTCTACGACCTGACGCCGGACGAGTACCGGGTGAAGTGGGCTCTGCCGCCGGAATACCCGATGGTGGCGCCCAACTACGCCAAGGCGCGGTCCGAGATGGCGACCAAACTCGGCCTCGGCCGCAAGAAGGTCACCCAGGACTGACCTCCGGCCGGTCTTACCGATCAGCGCAGGCGCGCCCTACCGGGCGCGCCTGTTGCGTTTTGCGGCGGCGCGAACAACCCCGCCGCGCAGCGACTGCGACAAACCGCGCCTGCAGCGCTGCCGCGGTGCGACATAGACCTCCGGCATACGCCTCCGGAGCGTCTCCTCCCTAACGCTTCGGGCCGCCGGCTTGTCCGCGCGGCCCGTTTCCTTTCCGATCGGACGACCCTCGGATGCGCGGAAATCCCGGACGGCGGCCTCCCTCCGTCCTGCCTGTTCGCGAAACGTAAAATGCCCCTCTTTCCTTCGGCCGAAGGTAATAGTATACAGTCTGCCGCCCCGCGGCAAAGGATCATCCCCTTGGCTGAGCATGATCCGGCACAGAATAGCCCGGACATACGCCAAAAAACATTTCAGCACACCGGTTTAACGAGTTGCTTCGTCTTCTCCCCCGCGTCACAGTATCGGTGTTCGGCACGCCCATCACAGTCAACCGGGCGCGAAGAATTCGGCAATTTTTAAAGAAATCGGCGAAACAGCCGGTACGCCGCCGAACCCTGCGGGTTAGAGAGAGGAGGTTTGGAGTGCTCAAAAAACTGCTGATCGGTGAGAACGCCAGCCTGTCCCGCTACGTCGAGGAGTCGAAGCGGTACCCGATCCTCTCACCGGACGACGAGCGCGCGCTGGCCGAAGCCTGGCGCTACCGCGGCAGCGCCGTCGCGCTGGAAAAGCTGGTGGGCAGCCACCTGCGCTTGGTCATCAAGATCGCCCGCGGCTTCGCCGGCTACGGCCTGCCGCTGACCGACCTGGTGGCGGAGGGCAACGTCGGCCTGATGCAGGCCGCGCAGAAGTTCGACCCGGAGCGCGGCTTCCGCTTCGCCACCTACGCCACGTGGTGGATCCGCGCCGCCGTCCAGGAATACATCCTGCACTCCTGGTCGCTGGTGAAGATGGGCACCACCGCCGCGCAGAAGAAGCTGTTCTTCAACCTGCGCCGCCTGAAGAGCCGCATGGAGGAGCTGGAGCAGGGCGACCTGTCGCCCGAGGCCGTCGCCGCCATCGCCGCCGAGCTGGAGGTGCCCGAGGGCGAGGTGGTCGAGATGAACCGCCGGCTCGCCTCCTCCGACAGCTCGCTGGACGCCACCATGAGCAGCGACGGCGAGACCAACTGGCTGGAGCTGCTGGCCGACGACCGCCCGAATCAGGAGATCACCATCGCCGACGCCGACGAGCTGGCCCTGCGCCGCCGTCTGGTCGGGCAGGCGCTGGAGCGCCTCGACGACCGCGAGCGCCGCATCCTGTTCGAGCGCCGGCTGAAGGACAACCCCTCCACGCTGGAGGCGCTCAGCCAGCAGTTCTCCGTCTCGCGCGAGCGGGTGCGGCAGATCGAGGTGCGCGCCTTCGAAAAGCTGCAGAAGGCGGTGCTGAGCGCCGCCCAGGCCCTGCGCCGCCCGGCCGCGGCGGCCGCGGCGTAACGTTTCGGCAGCTTCGCCTATAGTCAACCGGCGGTTGCCCGCTTCGGGCACCGCCGGTTTTCTTTTGCGTCATACGCAGGCGAAAAGTTCGCCTGCGACAATGCGTGCCGTTCTCACAATTGAGACTCGTCGGCATGATACCGGCCTCGCGCACAAATTACTTTGCAGTTTAACAAAATACCCCACATTATCTGAATACATACGCGCAGGAGCCGTGCCGCCCATGTCGACCGCTGCCCAGACTCAGTCCATCCTCGACCGCATCCGCTTCCTGCGCATCGATGAAACCAGCAAGTCCCTGCTGCGGGAGTTCCAGCCGCACGTGGCGGCGCGCATTGACTCGCTGCTGGCCGACTTCTACGGCTACATGCAGTCGGTGCCGCAGATCTCCGGCCTGCTGTCCAGCCCCTCGGTGGTCCAGCACGCCAAGGAGGCGCAGAAGCAGCACTGGCTGCGCAACGTCTTCACCGGCACGTTCGACGAATCCTACATGGCGCAGGTGCTGCGCATCGGGCAGGCGCACCAGCGCATCGGGCTGGAGCCGCGCTGGTACATGGGCGCCTACTGCTTCATGCTGAACCGGCTGATCGAGATCGCCGCGGTGGTCTACCGCAAGAAGCCGGAGCGGCTGGCCCAGGTGATGGGCGCGGTCAACAAGGCGGTCTTCCTCGACATGGATCTGGCGCTGTCGGTCTACGTCGACCTCAACACCGCGGCGATCATCGCGCGCGAGTTGGGCAGCACCGCCGACGCGTTCGAGCGCGAGGTGAAGACCGTCGTGCAGGCCGTCGCCTCGGCCGCCACGCAGCTGCAGGGCACGGCGCGCACCATGAGCCGCACCGCCGAGGAGACCTCGGCGCAATCCACCCAGGTGGCCGCCGCCGCCGAGGAGGCCTCGGTCAACATCCAGACCGTCGCCGCCGCCGCCGAGGAGCTGTCGGCCTCCATCGGCGACATCACCAGCCAGGTCACCCAGTCCGCCCGCATCGCCAACGAGGCGAAGACCCAGGCGGAGCGCACCAACACCACCGTGCAGGGGCTCGCCGACGCCGCCAGCAAGATCGGCCAGGTGGTCAAGCTCATCCACGACATCGCCAGCCAGACCAACCTGCTGGCGCTGAACGCCACCATCGAGGCGGCGCGGGCGGGTGAAGCGGGCAAGGGCTTCGCCGTGGTGGCCAGCGAGGTGAAGAGCCTCGCCAACCAGACCGCCAAGGCGACGGAGGAGATCAACGCGCAGATCGGCTCGGTCCAGGGCGCCACGCAGGAGGCCGTCGGGGCGATCCGCAGCATCTCCGAGACCATCGACCGCATCAACGACATCACCCGCACCGTCGCCCAGGCGATGGACGCGCAGGGTGCTGCGACCAGCGAGATCGCCCGCAACGTGCAGCAGGCCTCCATCGGCACGCGCGAGGTCAGCGAGACCATCGTGCGCGTCAACGCCTCGGCCGCCGACACCGGCAGCGAGGCGCGCAACGTCCTGCAGGCCACCGACGAGCTGAGCCGCCAGTCGGAAACCCTGCGCAGCGAGGTCGACCGCTTCCTCACCCGCGTCCGCGCCGGCTGACGCAGACGAAAAGCCCCTGCCCGCCAGTGCGGGCAGGAGCCCTTCCGTCCCCCTACCGTCATGCCCGGGCTTGTCCCGGGCATCCACGGGCCTGAACGTCCACACAGGCCCATGTGCGTGGATGGCCGGGACAAGCCCGGCCATGACGAAAACGCAGATTGCCGGCTTTGCTTACGGCACTTTACGGCAGCGTGCGAAGCACGCCGTCGCAGATCGGCACGTTCTCGCGCCGCGCGGCGTCGCGCGCCTGCGAGGCGTCCTGCCAATAGCAACGACCGGCCAGCGTCGCCAGCTCACCGCCGCGCATCACGACATACAGGCCGGTGCGCCCAAGGCTCACAATCCGCACCATTGCACCCTCCCTCGCCCGACGCAGGATTGGTTCGATAAAATTTGAATAAACCGCGGCCGAATGCTCGGACGCCACAGTTGTTTGTTTAGAGACTTACCGACAAACTCTGCCGGAGTCACGTCCGACAAAGGTCTTATCGAGGCCATAGCGAGGATTGCCGAGGCGATGGGCGTTGAGTTCGCCCAATTGCTTGGGCAATGATAGGCCAGGAATCGATAGTTTTCTTTCGTTGAGTGAAACGTCGCCGTATGACCGCCCCGTGGATCAGCACCCTGCTGCGCCGTACCGGCCCGCGCCGGCCGGTCGGTCCATGGGCGCTGCTGGCCGCGCTGGCGATGGCGATCGTCGCCGGCTACGTGGCACTGGCCGGCGGCGCGCTGTGGCGCGAGCACGACCGCACGCGCGAGGAGGCGGAGCGCAACGCCCGGAACCTGGCGCATCTGGTCGCCGGCGTGGTCGGCTACGCCATGGAGAACGTCTCCCGCGAGCTGGAACTGATCGCCCACACCATAGCGTCCCAGGGGACTGCGCAGGGCCGCGCCCCGGTGGTTCCGCCGCCACTCGCCGCGGTGGCGGTACTCGACAGCGACGGCTCGCTGCTGGCCGGCGATCCGGGGCTGGCGACGCTGCCGGCGGCGCGCGCGGCGGTCCGGGCTGTGGAGGGCGGCCGCCTCGGCGTGCACGCCGGCCCGCCGGGGCCGGAGGGGCGGCCGATGCTGCTGTTCATCCACCGTGCGCCGCAGGGGCTGGTGGTTGCCAGCATGCCGGCGCGGGCGCTGAACCGGCTGGTCCACTCGGTCGAGCTGCCGGGGCTGGAGGGCGTCGATATCGCTCTGTCCGACGGTACGCCGGTGGTGGGCGCCGCGCGCCCGGCCGGCGACGATGGCGGGCCGCGGCTGGTGGTGCGTCAGGCGGTGTCCGGCACCGGTCTGGTGGTGTCGCTGAGCGAGCCCTGGTCGGCGATCCTCGCCGGCTGGCGGGCGACGGCGGCGGAGGCGGCGCTGGTCGGCGTGGCGGTGGCCACCGGCGTGCTGGTGTTGACGGTGGCGCTGTTCCTGTGGATGCGTCGCATGCAGGCTGCCGAGGAGGCGCGCCGCGCCGCCGAGGCGGCGAGCCGCGCCAAGTCCGACTTCCTGGCGCTGATGAGCCATGAGCTGCGCACGCCGCTGAACACCGTGCTGGGCTTCGCCGAGATGATCCGCGACCGCGCCTGGGGACCGGGGGCGGAGGACCGCTACGTCGAGTACGCCGGCGACATCCACGCCGCCGGCACGCACCTGCTGTCGGTGCTGAACGACGTGCTCGACCTCGCCAAGATCGAGGCCGGGCGCATGGCGCTGCACCCCGAGCCGCTGTCGGCCGCCGACCTCGCCCTGGCCTGCTACCGCCTGTCCAGCGGGCAGGCGCGCGCCTCGGGCGTGGAGATCGCCGTGTCGGTGGCGGATGACTCCGCGCCGCTCTACGCCGACCCGCGCGCGGCGCGGCAGATGATCGTCAACCTGCTCTCCAACGCCTGCAAGTTCACCCCGCGCGGCGGCACCGTGCGCCTGGAGATCCGCGACGCGCCGCATGGCGGCATGCTGGTGACGGTCAGCGACACCGGCTGCGGCATGACGCAGGAAGGCATCGTCAAGGCGCTGCAGCGTTTCGGCCAGGTCGACAACCTGCACACCCGGGCGCAGACCGGCACCGGCCTCGGCCTGCCGCTGGTCAAGGGCCTGGTCGAGCTGCACGGCGGCAGCCTGGGCATCGACAGCACCCCCGGCCAGGGCACCACCGTCACCCTCGCCTTCCCGCCCCCGCCGCTCGCCGTCACCGCGAAGGCGGCGCTGCGCTTCGCGGAGGGCTGAGCGGCGCCTCCGGGATCCGGTTCACCCGCGGCGCTGTTAGCCCACCAGCACGGCAGGGGGAGGAGCAGGCATGGACGGGGACGGGATGCGCTTCGAGGGGATCGCCCGCGTGCCGGTCAGCATCCGCCGCGCCCGTGCCGAGGACCTGCCGGCGCTGGAGTGGCACGGCCTGTACACGCCGATGCGCGAGGTCATCCAGTCCGCTTTCCGCGCGCAGGAGCGCGGCGACGGCGTGATGCTGCTGGCCGACGCCAACGGCTTCCCGGCCGGCCAGGCGTGGATCGATTTCGCCCGCAAGGCGCATCTGGGGCTGGCGACGCTGTGGGCGGTGCGGGTGTTCCCCGCCTTCCAGCGCGGCGGCGTCGGCACGCTGCTGATGCACGCCGCCGAGCGCACCGTGCTGGCCGGCGGCGTCACCACCGCCGAGCTGGGGGTCGACCGCGACAACGCGGGCGTGCTGCGCTTCTACGGGGCGCTCGGCTACGCCCGCGTCGGCACCGAGCGCGGCACCTTCAGCTACCGCACGCCCGAGGGCCGCACCGTCGACGTGGCGGTCGACCAGTGGCTGCTGCGCAAGCGGCTGATCACCGAGCGCCCGCGGCTGGCGGTGCGGTAACCCCTACTCCGCCGCCAGCACCACCCGCTGCGCCACCCGCCCGTACGGCAGGAACACCCCGGCCGCCGCCAGGATGCGGCCGAACTCCTGTGCCGAGCCGGTGGCCATGCACAGCCCGACCAGCGGCAGCCAGCGGTCCAGCGCCGCCAGCGCCACGTCCTCGTTGCCGTGCTGCAGGGCGCCCAGCGCTTCCAGCAGGGCCACCTCGTCGTGGCCGACCATGAGCATCGCCGGGTTCAGCACGGATGGCCGCCGCGCGCCCTCGGCGGCGAACACGCCCAGCATGGCGAACAGCGGCAGCAGGGCGTCGGCCGGGATGCCGGCGGCGCCGAACGCCGCGCGGATCGCCGCCATCGAGCGGACCGTGCCGCCGCGGAACCACAGCCGCACCGCCATCAGCACCGCGTATTCGCCCTCGGTCAGGTCATGCACCGTCGTGGACATGCTGTTTCCCCTGTCATTGTGGGGGCATCCTAGCGCATCCATTTCCTAATTGCGAGTCATTATCATTTGCATTCGTGCGCGAACGAGGAGGAGCTGTGACAAAAGAGGTACCCGGGCGTCCGGGCAAGATCGCGTTAACCTTGATCGGAAATCCTGGCCCTGCTCGACGTGAGGGGCATGGGAACGATGATGCGCAAGCTTGCCAAGGGTCTCCTGGGTCTTCTTCTGGCCGGCGTGGTGGCCGGCGCCGCCGCTCCGGCGGACGCGCAGATCCGCTTGAACGCCGCGTACGGCGACGGTTCGCTGCAGGGGCCGGGCAAGGCCCGCGGCGCGGTGATCTGGAACCACGGCCGCGCCGTCGAGTACGAGGACTCCACCGCCCCCACCCCGCTCTACATGCAGACGCTGCGCGACGCCGGCTGGGACGTCTACCGGCTGGACCGCATGCGGGTCAGCGACACGCTGCCCAACAGCTCGCGCGCACTGGCCGAGCACGCCGAGCGCTTGAAGACCCGCGGCTACCAGCGCGTGGTGCTGACCGGGCAGTCGTTCGGCGCCTTCATCTCGCTGCTGGCCGCCGGGCGGACCGAGGCGATCGACGCGGTGGTCGGCACCGCCCCGGCCGCCTTCGGCAACTTCTCCGAGGCGTACGACTCCTACCGCGACAACGCCACCCAGCTGTGGCCGATCCTGCGCAACGTACGCTCGGCCCGGGTGATGCTGTATTTCTTCCACGGCGACGACTTCGATCCGGGCGGGCGCGGCGAGCAGGCCCGCACCATCCTGGCCGGCCGCGGCATCGACAACGTCATCGTCGACCAGCCCGCATCCCTCACCGGCCACGGCGCCGCCAACTCCGGCCTGTTCGTGCGCCGCTTCGGCTCCTGCATCATCCGCTTCGCCGAGGCCGCGCCGAGGGCCGGCGACCCGCCCTGCGACGAGGCCTGGGGCCGCAGCCCGAGCCCCGGCCTGCTGCAGGCCAGCGCCGGCAGCGCGCCGCCGTCCACCCCGCAGCCCGGCAGGCCGGGCAGCCTGGGCCCCTTCCTCGGCACGTGGTACGGCACCTACCTGAACGGCCGCGAGGTGATGCTGCGCGTCCAGCGCGGCGAGGCCGACAACGCCAGCGCCGACTACGTCCTCGGCCCCGGCGTCGAACCCGACCAGGACCTGGAGCACGTCCGCCGCAAGGGCCGCGTGGTGGAGGAAGAACTGGTCTTCGACGAGAAGGGCCGCAACGTGCTGCGCTACTACCTGCGCCCCGACGGCAAGCTGGCGGCGACGTGGCTCGACAAGTCCGGCAAGGGCCGGCTGGACACCGTGCTGCGCCGGGTGGATTGAGGAACTACGTCTCCCAGCGCGCCGCCGCGTCGTCGTCGCTGCCCTTCGCGTCCACCCAGCGCTCGCCCTCCGGCGTCGCCTCCAGCTTCCAGAACGGCGCCCTGGTCTTCAGCCAGTCGATCAGGAAGTGGCAGCTCTCGAACGCCGCCTCGCGGTGCGCCGAGGCGGTGGCGACCAGCACGATGCGGTCGCCCGGCTCCAGCCGGCCGTAGCGGTGGACGATCAGCACCTCGTCGAGCGGCCAGCGCCGCCGCGCCTCGGCCTCGATGGCCTCGAGCTGGCGCTCGGTCATGCCGGGGTAATGCTCCAGC
Source organism: Azospirillum sp. TSO22-1 (assembly GCF_003116015.1). Classification (GTDB taxonomy): domain Bacteria; phylum Pseudomonadota; class Alphaproteobacteria; order Azospirillales; family Azospirillaceae; genus Azospirillum. Next base: position 4,241 of record NZ_LGQZ01000112.1, on the reverse strand, counting down.
GTCATGGCCGAGACGGCCTCGCCGCCGGCCATATCGCGCACCAGGCCGAGGAAGCTGGTCACCCCGCCGATGGCGGTCTTCCCCGCGGTGAGCGCCGCCAGCTCGGCGCCGACGTCGAAGTCCTCGCGCTGCACCCGCACGCTCATGGCGCCCTCCTCATCCGCCGGTGACCGGCGGGAACAGCGCGACCTCGTCGCCGGCCGAGACCGGGTGGTCGAAGGGCACGTGCTCCTGGTTCACCGCGACCTTGACGACGGCGGTGTTGGCCAGCGCCTCGGCGTAGGTCGGCCCGCGCGTCTTCAGCCACTCGACCAGCCCGCCGACGTCCGTGACGTCGGCCGGCGGCTCGACCTGTTCCTGCGCCACGCCGATCTTGGTGCGCAGCCACGCGAAATAGAGAACCTTCATCACCGGACCTCACTAGCGAACTTCACTCAGGGGCAGGAACTCCACGGTCATGCCGGGCTCCAGCCGGGACAGATCTTCGGGCAGCTCGACCAGCCCGTCGGACTCGACCAGCGACGACAGGACGCCCGCCCCGTCGCGCGGGTGCTTGACCGCCGTCAGCGCGCCGTCCTCGCCGCGGGCGAGCCTGGCGCGCACGTACTCGCGCCGGCCCGCCTTCTTCTTGTAGGCGAAGGCCGCCTTTACCGGAAACAGCCGCGGCTCGGACTCCTCCGCCCCCATCAGGCGCAGCAGGATCGGCCGGGCGATGCGCAGGAAGGTGACCATCACCGCCACCGGGTTGCCGGGCAGCCCGACGAACACGGCGTCGCGCACCTGCCCCAATGCCACCGGACGCCCCGGCTTGATGGCGAGCCGCCAGAAGTGCAAGGCGCCCAGCGCCTCCACCGCCGCCTTGACGTGGTCCTCCTCCCCCGTGGACATGCCGCCCGAGGTGATGAGCACGTCATGCTCCGCCGCCGCGCGCTCCAGCGCCTCCGTGATCGCCTCGAGCCGGTCGGGGAGGATGCCGAGGTCGGTCACCGCGCAGCCCAGCTGCCGCAGCGCCGCGATCAGCGCGAAGCGGTTGGCGTCGTAGATGCAGCCCTGCGGCAGCTCCTGCCCCGGCTCGCGCACCTCGTCGCCGGTGGAGAACACCGCGGCGCGCAGCGGCCGGCGCACGCTCAGCTCCTTGCGCCCCAGCGAGGCCGCCAGCCCGACGTCCTCCGGCCGCAGCCGCCGCCCGGTGGCCAGCACGACCGAGCCGCGCGTCACGTCCTCCCCCGCCTTGCGGCGGTTGGCGCCGCGCTTGATGCCGGCGGGGATCGCCACGGAGTCCCCGTCGTTAGCATCTTTTATGGGCCGGCAATCCTCCTGCATTAGCACGGTGTCGAAGCCGGCGGGCATCGGGGCGCCGGTGAAGATGCGCACCGCCTCGCCGCGCCGCCCCTCGCGGCCGAGCAGGTGCCCGGCGGCGACGCGCCCGGTGACCGGCAGCACGGTCTCGCCGTCCGCCTGGAGATCGTCGAAGAACACCGCGTAGCCGTCCACCGCCGAGTTGTCGTGCGGCGGCACGTCGAACGGCGCCACCACGTCTTCGGCCAGCACGCGCCCGAGCGCGTCCGCCAGCGGCACGGTCTCCGCCGCGGTCACCGGCGCGACGCGGCTGCGCAGCAGGTCGAGCGCCGCGTGCACGGGCATGAGGTCGCCGCCGAAGGCGAAACAATCGTCACTGAGTTGGGCCATGGGGCATGCCGGCTGCTGGGGTCGCACTTGGTGTGCGCATAGTGCAAGCGCGCCGGTGCCGGACGCAACCTGAAAGCCCCTCTCCCCTTGCGGGAGAGGGGCTTTCAGGATCAGCCGCGCCTCAGGCTGGCCGAGTAGACGAAGTTCTCAAAGCTGTTCTCGCCGACGCGGAACCAGAGGCACGCCTCCTCTTGTCAAACGCGCGTCACTGCGATAGGATATAAGTCCTTTCGACCTGGAACGTCCAACCTCTTGGGAAGCGTGAACTGAACACCCCCTGCACAATGTTCCACGGTGTTCCAAACTGTTCCATTCGGCCCCGCCGCCGGGCCGCCGCCCCCTTACAGCACCTGTTCCAGCCAGGCGATGAACGGTTCCAGGTCGTGCGCCCAGACCAGGTAGAGGCCGCTGTCCTGCGCCGCCTTCAGGGTTTCCAGCTTGAAGACGCCGGAGATCAGGCCAACCAGCACGACCTGCTCGCCGTAGGCCTTGCGCCACTTCTCGCCCTTGCCGGCGGTGTCGTTGGCAACGCGCTTGACGCTGTTGACCGCCGAGTTGGAGTCCTTCGACTCCACCGCCACGATGCGCCCGTGCCGGGTGCCGATCAGGATGTCGACGCGCCGGCCGTACAGCGTGCACTCGCCGTAGTACTGGCCGCTGTCGGGGGCCAGCTTCGGCGCGTTGATCTTGCCGCCGTTCGGCGTCGGCACGCAGCGCAGGCCCAGGACGTCGAGGCGATCCTTCAGCATCTTCTCGACCGCGCGGCCATAGCCGCGGCGCTCGGCGGCCAGGGTCTGCGGGGCGTGCACCGCCGCCGTCATCAGCACGGCGTTGCGCAGCTCGTGGTAGCGCGGCCGGCGCCCGGTGGCGATCCACGGGAAGCGGTGCGGATCGGCGAGGCGGCAGATCATGCCGAAGACCTGCATGGCGACCTCGTCGCGCAGCAGGTCGCTCTTCTTCAGCCGGTCGGCGGAGCGGGTGACCAGCGTGTACAGGTCGTCCTCGGAGATCGGCGGGCCGGCGACGTAGCGCAGCGCGTCGAACAGTTCGCCGTCGCGCAGGATGCGGCGCACCACCTCCGGGTCGGGGTTGCCCGGCTCGAACGCCGAGACGGCGCGCAGCAGGCGGCGCACCGCATGCTTGCGCTCGCGAAAATGGCGCAGGTAGGCGCCGGCCGGCTCGCTCAGGCGGCGATCGACGAAGATGTTGATGGCGGTGCGGCGCTGCTCGTCCAGCATCTCGTCGGGCCAGACGGGCGGGTGCTCGGCCGTGTTGCGCAACATGGTGGGTGGGCTTTCCTATTCCGCGGCGCGCAGCACGTCGCCGGCGCGCACCAGCGCCACCACCGCGTCGGGGCGCGGGATCGGCAGGCGCTCGAGGTCGCGCGGCTCGAACTTCGACATGGCGCCGGCGTAGCTGACGCCGGCGTGCTCGGTGAGGTTGCGCTGCAGCCACACCGCGTAGGCGTCGAGCTGCTCAGGCGTCAGGCTGACGCCGTCGCGCACGTACAGGCCGTGCGCGATGTTGAGCATCGGCACGCCCGCCACGTTGCGCGCCACCGCCGGCGCCCGGCGGGCCATGTAGGTGCAGAGGATCGGCGCCGGCTCCTTCGGCTTGATGGCGTACCAGTGGGCGCGGCTGCGCGCCGTGGTGCTCTCGGCCGCCCCGGCGCGCTTGGCCCAGGCGATGAAGCGCTCGATGGCCTTGCGCTCGGCCGCCTTGAAGCGGTGCAGGCTGGGCGGCAGGTAGACCACCTTGCGCAAGGCGTGCGGGTCGTCCAGCCGGCCGCCGGCGCGGATGATGTCGTGCGCGTCGGTCACCGTGGGCAGCATCACGCTGTCCGGCAACTCGCGGGCGTGGTCGCCGGCGATCCACACCTGGTTGGCGCCGGTGGAGGTGCCGCGGCTGACGCGGAAGACGGTGCGCAGCGGCACGAGGTCCGGGTCGTCCGGCGCCGCCGCGTGGCCGCAGACGAGGTCGCCCCAGCGGTCGCTGGCGGCCAGGGCGGCGCGCTCGACGACTCGCTGCGCCGCCGGGGCGCGCAGGTCGTCCAGGCTCTCGGCGAAGCGGCAGTCGATGACGGGTTCTGCGCCGCCGACCTCGAATCCGACGATCACCGCGGTGGACATGGTCTCGCCGAAGGCCGGCGCCCGCGGGTCGATCAGGCAGACGCGGCGCACGCCCAGCGGCCCGAGCAGCAGCGTGCGCAGCGCGCCGCCGTAGGTGTTGTTCAGCCACTCGCCCGCGGTGACGAAGACGCCGCCGTCGCCCGGCTTCGCCAGCTCCGCCGTGCGGGCGTAGAAGTGCAGGTGCAGTCCGGCCAGTGCCACCGCCCGCCCGGCCGCCGCGGTGGCGCCGAAGCGGTCGAGCACGCCGCGGTACCAGTCCTTCCACACCTTCTCCAAGTCGTGGTGGCGGACGTAGGGCGGGTTGCCGATGAACAGGGTGCGCCCCGCGATGGCCGGCAGCGCGGCGCGGCGGTAGTCGTCGACGATCACCGTCGCCCGCCCGCCCAGCCCGCGCACCGCGAGGTTGGCGCGCAGCAGCCGGGC
>NZ_LGQZ01000153.1 GCF_003116015.1 Azospirillum sp. TSO22-1 | reverse complement strand
AGGCGGTTGGACAGGCGAGCCTCGCCCGCCACGCCTGCATCCGTTCTTCCGGCGTGGCGGGCTCGGGCGCCGGGTCGAGCGCCCGCGCCTCCACCGCCACGCGCTCCTGCGCCTCGGGCGCCTGGGTCAGCAGCCAGCAGGCCCAGAACAGGGTGAGCGCTGTCGTCTCGTGCCCCGCCATGATCAGCGTGGCGACCTGATCGCGCAGTTGCGTTGGTGTGAAGCCGGCCCCGGTCTCCGGGTCTCTGGCCTGCTCCAGCAGGTCGAAAAGGTCACGCGGCCCCTCGGCATGACCTGCCCGTCGCCGTTCGGCGATGATGCCGTCGATCAGCGCCATCCATTTCAGCCGGAAGCGCCGGCGCAGCAGGTCCCAGATGTTCGGCAGCCAGAGCGGAAAGAGGAAATCGCTCGGGTGCGGGCGGGCGAGGCGACGGTTGTAGCGGACCATCATGCCTCGCAAGGCCGGGCCGAAGCGCTCCGTCTCCAGCGAGAACATCGAGCGCCCGGCAATGTCCAGGGCGAGCGCCTGCATGAAGCCAAGAAGGTCGATCCCCGCGCCGGCGGCGGCCATGCCGCCCAACCGGTTGAGCGCCGCACCGGTGGCAACGGCGACGTGGCGGGCCAGCATCGGCAGGGTGCGCAGGGTGAAGGCCGGCGCCAGCGTGCGCCGCTGGCGCCGCCACACTTCGCCGCGGGCAAGCAGCACGCCATCGCCGACGATCGGGCGCAGGATGCGGATGCTGGCTGGTGTGCGGACGTAGTTGGCGTCGTTGTCCACAAGAACGCGCCGGATGGCCGAGGCGTCGTTCAGGAGGTAACTCGCCCGCCCAAGCAGACGGCGCTCCAGGATTGCGTCCTCGTAGGCCCGCCTCGGCCACGCCGCCAGGGCGTTGGTCCGGAACGCCGCAAGCAGGGTGCGCACCGGCAGTTCCTCGCGCGGCGGCTCGGGAACCGGCGGCACGGTCAGCGGGCGGGGGCTCGTCAGGGTCGACATGGCTGCCAGCATCCTCGGCGCGGCCGTATGAGAGGAAGATGTGTCGCTCCTTGACCTGACAACAGTGGAGCGACGGCGCCCCGGATCGGTGGACGGTTCAGGGCAGGCGATCCGAGCCCGACCGAATCTTGGTCTTGGCCACCTCTTCGATCAGGGCGGCGGCCCGCCGCCCGCACCCCCGTCGGGATGTGTCCGCCGGGCACGTCAACGTGCAGGCATGACCCGCCAGCCGGCCGGGCATTCCGGCACGTAAGGATAGTAGCCCGGCGGATTCGGGCAGTAATAGTAGGACGGCCCCGGTGGTGGCGGCGCCATCGGCGGCAGGTATGGATCGGGGTACGGGTAGACCGGCTGCGGATAGTAGTACCAGACGCCTCCAACGATCCACCACCAGCCCCGACGCCCGTCGTGGGGGCCGTGGTACCAGCGTCCATCTCGCCAGCGGTCGAAGTCGTGCTCGCGGAACCGGCCGATGTCGTGGTCGCGGAAGCGCTCGCCGCGGCGGTGATCCTCCCACCGCCGCTCGTCGCCCCTGTGGTCGCCCCGGTGATCCCCCCGATGGTCGCGCCAGTCCTGGGCGTGGGCCGGGAGGGCCGCGAGCATGGCCGCCGCAAACGCGAGACCTAGCCGGAGATTCGGTTCCATAGGTCCTCTCCCTTCGTCCGCGTCAGCGGTGGTGGCGGTATCCCCAGCCGCGGTGCCCGCCGCCCCAGCCCCAGCCGCTGTACACGCCGACGACCGGCGCCGGGGCGACCACGACCGGCGCCGATGCCACGGGATAGGGTTCGTAGACCGCGCACCCGGCCAGGGTGAGCGAGGCGAGGACAACGACGATGGCGGTCTTGGCGAGTTTCATGGGAGTGTCTCCGTCGGCGCGACACCGGCCGCGCACATCGACCAACGTTCCATGTGGCAGGCTATTCCACTCGCCGGAACTGGAAAATTGTAACGGTCGGTAACGGTTGCCGTCAGGCGGCGGTGTTTCGCCGCCGCTCAGCGGATCTCCACGCGGTAGGTGAAGCCGTCGGCACGGCCGCGGCTGCGGCGCCATTCCAGCGCGCTGCCGTCGTGGGCGAAGGCGGTGCGCTCGATGGAGACGATGGGTGTGCCGGTCCGGCAGCGCAACAGCCGCGCCACCACCGCGTCGGCCGCGCCGACCGTCAGCAGTTCCTCCGCGCGGGCGACCACTTGGCCGCAGGCCTGTTCATAGACTGGGTAGAGCAGTGGCCCCAACTCCTCCACCGGGATGTCCAGGAAGGCGCTGAAGCGGTCGTGCGGCAGCACGATGTCCTCGGCCAGGAACGGCTCGTCGCCCCAGAAGCGCAGGCGCTGCAGGCGAATCACGGGCGCGTCGGCGGGCAGTCCCAGCGCCGCTTCGGGCGCCTCGCCGGCCGTGGTCACCTCGCGCCGCAGGATGCGGCTGGCCGGGATGCCGGACCCGGTGTCGCCGGCGTGACGGAAGAAGCGGAACAGCGATTTGTCGAACTGCGCCCGGCGCACGAAGGTGCCGCTGCCGTGCCGGCGTTCCAGCAGCCCCTCGTCGACCAGCTGCTGCAAGGCCTTGCGCATGGTGCCCACCGACACGCCGTAGGCGGAGGCGAGCGCGCTTTCCGCCGGCAATGCCTCGCCGGGCGGCCAGGCGCCCCCGGCGATGTGGCGGGTCAGAACGTCACGCAGCCGGGCGTACAGCGGCAGGCGGTGGTCGGTCTGGTCGAGATCGGCGGGGGAGATGGCGGGGATGGACGGCATCGGCGCAGTATGCGCGGCCCTCGGCTGCATGACCAGTCCTGTGAAGGAGAGCAGGGCCGCCCCGCCGGGGACGAGACGGGGCGGCCCGGCTTCAGACGGCGCTGGCCTCGCCGGTCACGCCGTCGGCGGTGCGCGATGCGCCGGTGTCGGCGACCAGGACGGTGCCTTTGGTCTCCGGCAGCAGCAGCGCCGCGGTGATGACGATCAGGTAGGCGATGCCGGCGAAGATGCCGATGGCGTAGCCGAGCGTCAGCGTGGCGCTGAGATGGCCGACGAACACCGGGAACAGCGACGACAGGATGCGCCCGAAGTTGTAGCAGAACCCCTGCCCGGCGCCGCGGACCGAGGTCGGGAACAGCTCGGCGAAGAAGGAGCCCATGCCGGCGGGGATGCCCGAAGCGAAAAAGCCCAGCGGCAGCCCGAGGAACAGCATCGCCGTGTTGGAGATCGGCAGGAACAGGTAAACGCTCAGGGACGCGATGCAGCAGGCGGCGAACAGCAGGAAATTGCGCCGCCGGCCGATGCGGTCGGCCATGTAGCCGCTGGCGACGTAGCCGAAGAACGAACCGACGATGATCACCATCAGGTAGCCGCCGGTGTTGAGCACCGACAGCTGCCGCTCGGTCTTCAGATAGGTGGGCAGGAAGGTCATCAGCGCATAGTAGCCGCCGTGCGAACCGAGGCCGAGCAGCGCACCGAGCATCGTGTTGCGCAGCAGATCCGGGCGGAAGATGCCGAGGAAGGATCCCGGCGTGGCGGCCCGCCTGGTCTCGGCGTAGACGGCGGGCTCCTCGACCTCGCGGCGGATGAAGATGGTCAGCAGCGCCGGCAGGATGCCGATGAAGAACAGGTAGCGCCAGGCGTCGGCCTCCGGGAAGATCGAGAACAGCGCGGTGTAGAGCAGCACGGCGATGCCCCAGCCGACCGCCCAGCCCGACTGCACGCCGCCCAGGGCCTTGCCGCGGTGCTCGCTGCGGATCGCCTCCGACATCAGCACCGCGCCGGCCGCCCACTCGCCGCCGAAGCCGAAGCCCTGGAGCACGCGGGCGAGCATCAGCTGCTCGAAGCTGTTGGTGAGCGCGATCGCCAGGGTGAACACCGAGAACCACAGGATGGTCGCCTGCAGCACGCGCACGCGGCCGAACCGGTCCGACGCCCAGCCGGCGATCCAGCCGCCGAGCGCCGAGGCGACCAGCGTCGCCGCCGTCAGCCAGCCGGCGTCCGCCTTGCTGATGTGCCACAGCGTCAGCAGGGTGGGGATGGCGAGGCTGAACATCTGCGCGTCCATGGCGTCCAGGGTCCAGCCGCCGAAGCAGCCCCAGAACGCCTTGCGCTCCTTGGGTGTGATCTCGAAGAACCAGCGGAACATCGTTTTCTCCCTAGCCGCTTCCGGCGCTGTTGTCGCGCGCCTCGCGGGCCGGAGGCGCTCCCCCGGTCCCATAGCGGCCATGGTGCACATCAAAACACAACTTGTCTAGTCATATATAGGAGTGTAGTTTTGGTTCGCGGACGACGGGCCCGGCGGCAGGGGAAGTTTGGATGGACATGGCGAACACGGGCACGGTGACCGGCGTGGACAGCCACGCGCATGTGTTCCGGCGCGGCCTGCCGCTGGCCGGGGTGCGGCGCTATGCGCCGGTCTATGACGCCACGCCGGAGGAGTACCTGAACCACCTCGACGCTGCCGGCCTGTCGCATGGCGTGCTGGTGCAGCCGAGCTTCCTCGGCACCGACAACAGTTACCTGCTGGCGGCGCTGCGCCGCTGGCCGCGGCGGCTGCGCGGCATCGCGGTGCTCGACCCCGGTGCGCCGCCGGCGCGGCTTCGCGGGTTGAACGACGCCGGCGTGGTCGGCGTGCGGCTCAACCTGATCGGTCGGCCGGACCCCGCGTTGACCCTCGATCCCTGGCCGCTGTTCCTGACCCGCATCGCGGACCTCGGCTGGCAGGTGGAGGTGCAGGCGGAGGCGCGGCGGTTGCCGGGGCTGGCGGCCGGGCTGCTGCGCGCCGGGGTCGGCGTGGTGCTCGACCATTTCGGCCGGCCCGACCCGGCGTTGGGCGTCGACGACCCTGGATTCCGCGGCGTGCTGGATCTTGGCCGCAGCGGGCGGGTGTGGGTGAAGCTGTCGGGCGCCTATCGCTGCGGTGGCGCCGGAACGGCACGGGCGGCGCTGCCGCAGCTCAAGCGATACTTCGGGGTGGAGCGCCTGCTGTGGGGCAGCGACTGGCCGCACACGCAGTTCGAGGGCGAGACCTGCCACGCCGAGGCGCGCGCCCGGCTGGACGACTGGCTGCCCGACGCGGCCGAGCGCGCGGCGGTGCTGGTGGACACGCCGCGCGCGCTGTTCCGCTTCGGTGAAGACCCCGCGGCTCGCCACCCTGCGAACGCTCCCCGACCGGATTGCGGCGCTGGGCGCCGACGAGACCGGTGTCTTCGCTAGGCGGATCGGACAGATCCAGGCGAAACGCGCGGTCGACGGCGAATTGGGCCGCACCACCAGGCTGTCCAACAGCATGCTGTCGGAAACCCGGGACCGATCATTGCGACGCGGCTGTGCGGAACCGTCAGGGAGTCTGTTGGTCCAAGGGTCCCGCCGCCCGTGCTGTCGGCAGCAGAACCCGCTGATAGAAATAGCCGATGCCGACCAGGCTCACCCCGAGCCCGAGGAAGGAGGCGACGCGGTACAGCCCCTTCAGATCCTCCATGTCGCTGAGGAAAACCTTGGCGACCACCGCCAGCACCAGCACCAACGCGGCATGCCGCATCCAGTCCCAGCCGAAACGCAGGGCCACCACCAGAAGCAGCACGGCGAACAGCAGGAAGCCGGCCGAATAGCTGTACCATTCGGCGTTCGACATGCCGTACCCGGACAGCACCGGCCCCTGGAACGTCCGCCGGATCTCCAGGGCCAGATTGAGCGCGATCAGGGCGGCGGGCAGCAGCGGCGCGGTCTGCCGCAGACGCCGGAAGCGCGGCGGATCCAGCCGGAGATAGACCAGCCCCAGCACGGCCGGTGCGCCGTAGGCCAGCAGCAGGCGGTTCACCACCGGCCAGGTCCCGACCGATTCGTCGGTCCACAGCGGGTTCAGGTACAGCATGTGCAGGGCGACGACGTGCGCCGCCGCCAGAACCGCCAGGGCGCGCCGGCCCCAGACCGCCACCGGGCGCCCGTTCCAGCGCCGGTCGAAGGCCAGCAGGACCGCCAGCCCGAGCCACGCCAGCGTGTGAAGGGCGGCCTCCGCCAGGGTCGAGGGCGCTTCCTGCAGGCTCCCGGCCATCCAATGGTGGATGGCGAGCGACGCCAGCATGGTGGTGAAGATCAGCCCGCCGGCCTCCAGCACCATGACCACGACGTCGTCGCCCCGCCCGTCCGGCGCGCCGCGCATCCACCGCGCGGCGATCAGGAAGCTGAGCGCCGGCAGGCCGTATCCGTAGAAGATCCAGGCGGCGCCCTCGTACTCCAGCACGATCGGGTTGAAGGCCAGCCGGACCAGCACGGCCGCAGCCACCAGCAAGGCCACGCCGCGCAGCTCGCGCAGGGCCAGCTGGCGCTCGAGCCACGCCAGCACCGGCACCTGCAGGGCCAGCGCCACCGTCAGCCACGCGTCGCGCAGGGTCATGGTCGCGCCCAGCGAGATGGCGCCCACGGCGCCCGCCGCGAAGGCGGCCATGCCCAGCGCGGCGCCCGGCCGGTGGCGATGCCGCGCCAGCGGGGTCGTGGCGCCGACCAGCAGGGCCGCCAGCCCGAGCGCCGCCGCCGGCCACGCGATAACGGTGGTGGGCGGATCGACCAGCGCGTAGGCCAGCGCCAGCAACGTCAGCGGCACCAGCGCCGACAGCGACGACCACAGGGCGATCCGCCGCGCGCCCCAAAGCGCGGCGAAGCCGCCGGTCCCGAACAGCGCGGCGAAGCCGCCGATCGTCCACAGGAAGCGCCCGATCTCGCCCGGGAGTCCATCGACCGTGGCCAGGACCAGCGGTTGCCCCTCGGCGTTGGTGGCGGGCGGCGCATCCGGGATGGTGGGCAGGTCCCAGGGCGCGAGCGCCGCCAGGACGACGAAGGCGGCGGTCCAGCCGATGCCGGCCAGCCGCTCGATCCGCCGCCCGGCCACCAGCATGAGCAGCGCGAACAGCCCCAGCGCGGCAAGCGACACGCTGCCATGCCCGTCGGTCCAGGTCAGCCCGGCGGTCAGGGCTCCCAGCACCGGCATGGCCGTCACCGCCAGCCGGTCGATGGGCGGACGGCGGCGGGGCAGCGCCCAGGCCGGCAGGACCGCCCGCCATCCGCCGGCCGGTGGCGCCGGCTCGCCGTCCGCGTCGCTCCATGGCGCGGACATCGCCGGCAGCAGGAACAGCGCGGCGGTCAGCAGCAGATAGAGGCCGACCGGCAGCGCGTCGCCGTCCCGCCACACGAACGCGAACCACGCCAGCGGCCAGAACGCCGCGCCGGCCAGCGCCCCCCAGCCGAGCCAGCGCCACCCGCGCCAGCGGACCACGGCCATGGCGGCGGCCGACAGGGCCAGCAGATAGGGGAACAGCCCCCAGGCCATCGGATCGCCCGTCTCCACCAGCAGCGGCGTGGTGAAGCCGGCGAGCAGGCCGAGCGCGGCGATGAACGGTCCCTGCAGCAGCGACAGCCCCATGCCAAGCAGCGACAGCGCCGCCAGCAGCGTGAAGGCGACCAGCGGCGGGATGAGGTCGAACAGCGCGAAGCCGCCGTAGACGCTGGCGAAGGCGGCGAACAGCCCCGCCGCGGTCAAGGCCGGCGGGACGTAGTCGGGGCGCATCGCGGCGATGGCGCGCTGATCCGGCCGGCGCCGCAGCCATTCGCCGCCGATCACCAGCCCGGCCCCGGCCAGCAGCCCCAGCGCGACCCGGACGGACGGCCCGAGCCAGCCCTGCTCGACCGACAGCTTGATGAAGAAGGCGGCGGCCAGCGCCATGGTGGCGCCGCCCAGCCAGATCAGCCAGCGGGAGGCCAGCGCATCCTCCAGGTCGCGCCAGCGCGAGCGGCCCGGCCCGGGTGTCGGCTCCGGTGCCGGTTCGGCGGGCACCTCGTCGGGGACGGCGAGGGCGGGTTCCGGCTCCGGTTCGGCGACCGCTGGGCCGACGGGCGCGGAGACCGCGTCAGGGCTCGGCTGTTCGCCGGCCGACAGGCGGGCCAGGGCCTGCCGCAGCTCAGCGATCTCACGCGCCTGCCGCTTCAGGCGTTTGTCGAGGCGGTGATAGACGACGCCGATCACCAGAACCAACAACAGGGTTTCCATCGCGCCGCCCTTACCACCGGTTCGATGCGGCACGCAGGATAGCGCCTGCAACCGGCCGGTGTCTCGCTCACCGTCCGGCGACCTCGGAAGTCCGGCCCGGCAGACCGGCCGGATGATGGCTGGAGAAAGCCCCTCGCCGTTCCTGCCGGGCTGCCGCGCGTTTGGCGATCGCCGACCGGTGCGGTTCATCGGCCTATGCATCGGGCGTCTTGGCAATCGCCGACCAATGCCCGATTCGCCCCGTTTTCCCCGTCCCGCCTTGGCGATCGCCGGCCGGAGGCTTGGCGATCACCGACCGCGACTCGCGGTCTTCCCCAGGCAATCGCCGACCAAGCAAATAGACTCCAGCAAATAGGCTCTCAAATAGCCTGGTCGGCGACTGCCAAATGGACTCCCGGACGCCGTGCATGATGGAGTGCGCACCGATGGAGGACCCCATGGGTGATGTGCACCAACTCGTCATCGCGCACGGCCGGCAGGAAGCGCGCAACCTTGTCGACCCCAAGCGCGCCAGCGTCGTCGACGTCGCGGCGGCCGTGCTCGAGGAGGAGTCCAACGCGCTCGGCATCACCTATTCCGGCTTCTGTCTGACCAGCCTGCCGCACCGGCGTCTGGCGGCGGACGCCGAATGGCGGCGCGACCAGGGGCGGGTCACGCTGCTCGTCGAGCCGGGCAAGGAGCGCCGGCGCGACGGCAGCTTCGCCCACGTCGGCGTGCCGTACGGCGCCAAGGCGCGGCTCATCCTGCTCTACCTGCAGACCCGCGCCATCCAGGACAACAGCCGCGAGATCGAACTCGGCCGCTCGATGAATGCGTGGCTCGACCGCATGGGCGTCTCGGCCGGCGGCTCGACCTACAAGGCGGTGCAGGAGCAGGCGATGCGCATCAACCTGTGCCGGCTGACCTTCTTCTGGGACAAGAACGGCGCCGAGGGCTTCGCCAAGGAGAACATCGTCAACGGCGGCATCCGCCTGCGCGACGACGACGGGCAGGGAACGCTGTGGCGCGAGACGGTGCAGCTGTCGGAGACCTTCTTCACCGCGCTGAAGCGCTCTCCGGTACCGATCTGGGAGCCGGCGATCCGCCACATCGGCGGCTGCTCCATGGCCATCGACGTCTATGTCTGGCTCGCCTACCGGCTGCACGTGCTGAAGGAGCGGACGCCGGTGACCTGGGCGGCGCTGTTCAACCAGTTCGGTGGCGGCTACAAGGCGCTGAAGCACTTCAAGCCGGAGTTCCGCGAGGCGCTCGACCTCGCGCTCGCCGTGTACGAGCCGGCCCGCGTCGAGGTGGGCGAGGCCGGCGTGCTGCTGCACCCGTCCCCGCCGCCGATTCCCGAGCGGATGATCGCGAGTCGGTGATTGCCAAACCGGGGGAGTCGGCGATTGCCAAGCCAGCCGGGCGGGCGGGATGCGTCGGCGATTGCCAAGCCGTGCGGCCGGATCCGCCGCCCCGCCGGATGTGCCGATCCTTTGCGCGTCCGCATCCCCCGTTGGCTTGGCAATCACCGACCGTTGCCGGGTCTCCTCACCGCTTCGCCGGTTGCGGGTTGATGACGCACCATGCGTCGGTGACCGCCTTCACGAGGTCGCCGTCGCTCATCCGCATCAGCGCCTCGACCTGGCCGCGCGCCGACTCGCAGAAATCCTCGGCGTCGATCCCGTAGGACATCCGGCCTTCGCGGCGCGCGATGTCCGAGGCCGCCTCCGTGCGCCACCGGTCGAACCGGCCGAGACCGCGCTTGGCGATGATGTCCTTCTCCCAGCCGCTGATGCGCGTCCGGTGGTGCTCCGTCAGGGCGGCGTAGGCGCGCATCGCGGCGCTCTGCCGGGCGTCCATCGCCTGACGGCCGGTGTCCCCCTTTGGTGCTTCGAGACGGCCGGTCGGCCGCCCGGCCGCCCGGTCCTCCTCGACCGTCTTGCACATGAGCGCGCGCACCATGACCTGCGTGTGCACGCGCAGGCCGGCCTCGGCGACCGCCAGCGGCTGCGGCTTCGGGCAGGCACCCGCGCCCTGCGCGGCGGCGGGGCCGCCAAGGCCTGCGAGGAGCACGCCCACCATGCCGCCGAGGATGGCCTTTCGCCGGTCACGCATGATCTATCACTCCACCGGCTCGGGCCGCCGCACCAGGGAGGCGGCCTTCAGCAGCACCTCGGGGCCGGCGCCGGGGCGGTGGGCGTTCTCGCTGAGGTGGCGGCGCCAGGCGCGCGCGCCGGGAAGGCCCTGGAACAGGCCCAGCATGTGCCGGGTGATCATGGCCAGGGAGACGCCCCGCGACAGCCGCTCCTCGACGTAGGGGATCATCGCCTCGATCACCGCGTGCCGGCCGGGGCCGGGGGTGCCGCCGAGGAAGCGGCGGTCGACGTCGGCCAGCAGGTAAGGATTCTCGTAGGCGGCGCGGCCGATCATGACGCTGTCCACCCGGGTCAGGTGCTCCGCCGCCGCGTCCAGCGAGGGCACGCCGCCGTTGATGGCGATGGTCAGGTGCGGATACGTCTGCTTCAGCCGGTAGACGAGGTCGTAGCGCAGCGGCGGGATGTCGCGGTTCTCCTTGGGGCTGAGGCCCTGCAGCCATGCCTTGCGGGCGTGCACGATGAAGTGCGTGCAGCCGGCCGCCGCCACGGTGCGGACGAAGCCCTCCAGGGTCGGCCATTCCTCCATCGCGTCGATGGCGATGCGGGACTTGACGGTCACCGGGATCGACACCGCCGAGCGCATCGCGCCGACGATCCGCGCCACCAGCTCCGGCTCCGCCATCAGGCAGGCGCCGAAGCGCCCGGACTGCACCCGGTCGCTCGGGCAGCCGACGTTCAGGTTGACCTCGCCGTAGCCCCACTCCTCGGCGATGCGGGCGCAGGCGGCGAGTTCGGCAGGATCGGATCCGCCGAGCTGCAGGGCCACCGGATGCTCCGCCGCGTCGAAGCCGAGCAGCCGGTCGCGCGGCCCGTGCAGCACGGCGCCGGAGGTCACCATCTCGGTGTAGAGCAGCGTGCCCTTGGACAGCAGGCGGTGGAAGTACCGGCAGTGCCGGTCCGTCCAGTCCATCATCGGGGCGACGCTGACGGGTATGGGGTTCATGCGCTCACGACACGTCTATCCGGCTCCAGGCGCCTCATCTGGCCGATTGTGGCGGCGAAGGCAAGGCGTCTTGCGGTGACGGCCGCTGCGGCGGCCCGGCGAAGGTGCTGCCGGACGGGCGCTCAGTGGGCCTTGGAGCCGCTGCGGGCACCCTGTGGCCGGTCCTTGCTGGCCGACAGGAGGTCGCGTGCCGTTTCCGACACCGCGCCGACCGCGGCTTCCGCCATGTCGCGCATCAGGCCGGCGGCGCCGCTGCCCGCCTGCGCAGCGGTATGCCCGGCGCCGGTGGCGGCGTCCGCGGCGGCGTTGCGCACCGGGCGGCTGGTCCCGGCCAGCACGCCGGCCATCGCGGTCAGGGCGGCGGCGGCCACCTCGCGGCCGGTGGGCGTCTCCAGGAAGGCGGTCAGCGACCGGCCCGACCTGCGCACCGCCTTGGGAATCTTCATCCCGGCGATCTTCTTGGGAATCTTGAAGGACTTGGCCATGGCTCTCCGCTCCACCCGTTGTCTTCCAGCCAACAGCGTGCGGCGGCGGGCGTTGCGGCTACGCCGCCCTGGTGCCGGTGCCGATTGCCTGGGTATGCTGCACTCCGCAGCGAGACGGATCGACGGGGAAGACGCCGATGGGTGCCGAGGAGATACACGAGACGATCCACGAGGTGGCGGGCGAGGACGCCGAGGCCAAGGCGCCGAACCGGAAGGGCATGGCCGTCTACATCTCCTTCCTTGCCGCTGTCCTCGCCATCGCCAGTCTCGGCGGCTCCAACGCCGCCAAGCAGATGGTCAATTCCAACATCCAGGCCAGCGACACCTTCGCCTTCTACCAGGGCAAGGCGGTGCGCCAGACCGAGTACCAGCTCGCCGCCCGCACGCTGGAACTGTCCGTGCTCTCCCGCGCCGACCTGACGCCGGAGCAGCGCGCCGACGTCGAGCGCGAGATCGCCGGCTACCGCGCCACCGCGACGCGCTACGAGAGCGACCCGAAGACCGGCGAGGGCAAGAAGGAGTTGCTGGCCAAGGCCCGTGCCTTCGAGGTCGACCGCGACCTTGCCGCCAAGCAGGATCCTTACTTCGACGCCGCCGAGGCGCTGCTGCAGCTCGCCATCGTGCTAGCCTCGGTGGCGACGGTGATCGAGGTCGGCGGGCTGGTGTGGCTGAGCGTGGCGTGCGCCCTCACCGGGGTTCTCGCCACCATCAACGGGTACACGCTGCTGGTCGACCTGCCGTTCCTGTGAGGCCGGCGCCTCCCCATATGGAGGCAAGCCCACAACCGGAGCCCCCGCCATGGCCATCACGCCCGACCGCATCACCACCATCGACCACGTTCCCGGCACGCAGACGGTCCAGTCGCTGGGCGTTGTCGTCGGCGAGGCGGTGATCGGCAGCAACATCGTCCGCGACTTCCTGTCCGGCATCACCGACGTGCTCGGCGGCCGTTCCGGCGCGGTGCAGAAGAGCTTCCGCGCCGCCCGCAGCGCCGCCATGGAGGACATGGTCGAAGCCGCCGAGGCGCTGGGCGCCAACGCCGTGGTCGGCGTCGACCTGGACTACGAGGTGCTGGGCGAGAAGAACGGCATGGTGCTGGTCAGCATCTCCGGCACCGCGGTGCGGGTCGCCGGCTGAACGGTCACTCCGCCGCGTCCGGCAGCGGCACCGGCGCCTGCCGGACCGCCTCCTCGTGCCACAGCGCGAAATGCGCGCCCAGCGCGTCGTCCAGCGCCGGCATGATCCGGCCGCGCTCGCTGGCCAGCACGCTGCGGGCCGGCCGCCGCGCGGTCCAGCCGAGGTCCGCCGCCGGCACACCCTCGACCAGCGCCGGGTCGAGACCGGCCCGGCGCGCCGCCTCGCGGGCCAGCCCGGCCCAGGTGACCGCCCCGGCGTTGGCGAGGTGCCAGACGCCGCGCTCACCGTCGATCAGCAGGTCCAGCGCCGTGTTCACCAGATCCGGCACGTAGGTGGGAGAGACGGTCACGTCCTCTGCGGCGCGAAAGGGGCGTCCCTGGCCGAGGCAGCGCAGCGCCACGGCGATGAAGTTGTGCTCGTCCCACGGGCCGAAGAAGGCGCTGGTGCGGATCGCCAGCCCGTGCTCCAGGCCGGTGATAGCGCGCTCCGCCGCGGCCTTGCTCTTGCCGTAGACGTTGAGCGGGGCCGGCGCGTCGCTCTCCACGTAGGGCGCGCCCTTCGCCCCGTCGAACACCAGGTCGGAGGAGAAGCCGACCAGCGGGATGCCGCGCTCGGCGCAGGCCGCCGCCAGCACTGCCGGTCCGTCGGCGTTCTCGCGCCGGCAGCGCCCGGCGTCCGTCTCGGCGTCGTCGACGCGGACGTAGCCGGCGGCGTTGATCACCGCCCACGGCCGGTGCCGCACCAGCGCCGCGTGCACCGATGCGGCGTCGGCGATGTCCATCTCGCTGCGGCCGACCAGCCGGTAGGCGAGGGCGCGCCGGGCGCAGACGCGGGCGAAGGCGCGGCCGAGCGTGCCGGTGGATCCCACGATCAGCAGCCGTCGCGCTTCGCTCGGCGGCTTGCACCAGGCAGGGGCGCGGTCAGCGGGGGTGAAGGGGCAGGCGCGCACCGGCCGCCACAGGAAGCGGTCGGCGCGGTGCCAGGCGCCCGGCGCGTCGAGCACCGGGTGGTCCACCTCGGCCCCGCCCGCCATGGCGCGCACCAGGCCGGCCAGCGCCGTCGCGCGCGGCGTGGGCGAGCGCACGTCGAACGGCCCGGGCTCGTAGTAGCCGACGCAGTGCGTCAGCAGCCGGTGCCAGTCGTAGCTGCCGAGCAGTGCCCACGCCGTCACCGCCCGCACGTCGATGCCGTCGGCGGCCAGCCGGTGCGCCGCCCGCCAGATCTCGTACAGCCAGCGCAATTGCTCGTCGCGGGTGGAGCCGGTGTGCACCTCGGTCACCGCCAGCGGCAGGCGGTAGCGCTCCCAGGCCTCGCGCAGCAGCGACTCGATGCCGGCCGCCCCCTCGGCCAGCACCGACGCCGCCTCGACGTCGACGTGCCGCTCGCTGCCGTCGTGCGTCCAGGGCAGGGGGTGGTAGCGCTCGACCCGGTGGTCGAGGAAGCGCTCGCTCGACAGGTAGTGGTTGAAGCCCAGGACGTCCGGCGGGCAGGGCGCGGCGGCGAAGCGCTCCACCGCCTCCGCCAGCCCGGCGGCGCGCAGGCGCGGCCAGAAAAAGTGCGACGGTGCGACGCGCCCGGTCAGCAGGTCGAGGCCCAGCCAGCGCCGGTGGTTCTGGAACGCCGCCGCCGGAGCGGCCGGCGGAGTGGCGTGGACGCGGGTGAGGTCCTCGGTGTGGACGAAGCGCGCCGCCGGGTTGACCCGGCGGATCGCCGCCATCGCCAGCCGCATCGCCTCCACCTCGTGGACCAGCATGCGCAGGAAGCCCGCCTCGTCGCGGGCGTGCGGATACCAGTGGCCGTACAGGCCGCTGAAGCGGGCGGTGGTCAGCGGTTCGTTGATCGGCGTCCAGTCCTCCACCCACGGGTAGCGCTCGGCCGCCCGCGCCGCGAAGTCGGCCAAACCTGCGGCGAAGCCGGGATCGAGCAGGCCGGTGTGCCGCGGCCCGCTGCCGTGGTGCAGCAGGGTGACGATGGGGGCGAGGCCCAGCGCGCGCAGCCGGACCATCCGCGCGTCGGTCCACGCCCAGTCGCACACGCCGTCGGGCGCCACCCGCTCCCACAGCACGGGGTAGCGGATCCGCCGGATCCCCAGCGCGGCGAAGCGGTCCAGGTCGTCCAGCCGATGCTCGTGCCCGTTCAGCACGGTCTGGTCGACGTACGAGTCGCGGATGCGGGCGACGGTGCATTCCAGCCCGCCCCAGATTTCGATCTCCGGCATCGGCCTCTCGTGGTGATGTGACGGCACGGCGAGCGCCCCGGTTCGGCGGGCGGCCTGGAAACCGTGCTGCGGTGCGGCAGTTGCGGAGCGCGAGCGGACGTACCCTTTCGAAGGGCCGCCATGGGAGGATCGGTCCGGCGTGCCCATGTAGGCGTGACCCCGCCTCGGAGACTGCCCGTGCCACTCGAAACCGACCCGCAGCCGGACCTTGCCACGCCCGACGCCCCGCGCCGCCGCGCGCTTCTGGTGGTCAACGCCAAGGCCCGCCAGGGCCGCCGCGCGCTCGACGACGTGACGGAGGAGTGCGCGCGGGCCGGCGTGGCTTTGCAGACGGTGGATTGTCCCGACCGCGACGCCCTTGCCGGCCTCGTCCGCGCCCGTGCGCCGGAGGTGGACATGCTGATCCTCGGCGGCGGTGACGGCACGCTGAACGCGGCGGCGCCGGGGCTGGCCGACACCGGGCTGCCGCTGGCGATCCTGCCGCTCGGCACCGCCAACGACCTCGCCCGCACGCTGGGCGTTCCGCTGGACGTGCGGGCAGCGGCGCGGCTGGCGGTCAGCGGGCGGGTGCGGCGCATCGACCTGGGCGAGGTGAACGGCGTGCCGTACTTCAACGTCGCCAGCATCGGCCTGAGCGTCGAACTGGCGCGCGAGCTGACCCGCGAGATGAAGCGGCGCTGGGGCACGCTGGGCTACGCGGTGGCGGCGTTCCGCGTGGCGAAGCGGATGGCGCCGTTCCACGCCGACATCCGAATCGGCGGCGAGACGCACCGGGTGAAGTCGGTGCAGATCGGCGTCGGCAACGGCCGGCACTATGGCGGCGGCATGACGGTGGAGGAGACGGCGGCGGTGGACGACGGCCGGCTCGACGTCTACAGCATCGACCTGCGCGGCTGGTGGGAATGGCCGCTGCTCTACCCGGCGTTCCGCAAGGGCCGTCACGGCGTGTGGGAGAACGTCCATACCTGGGACTGTACGGAGGTGGAGATCGTCACCCGCCGTCCCAGGCCGGTGAACACTGACGGCGAGATCACCACGCACACCCCGGCCCGCTTCCGCGTGCGGCAGGGCGCCGTCGCGGTGGTGTGCCCTGATAGAGGGTGAGGTGGAGCGGGCTGTTGGACTCGAACCAACCTGGCCAGCCTGGAAAGCCGGTGCCCATCCTCTGGACCAAGCCCGCCTCACGGACCCGACTGTGCCGCACCCGCACGGCCCCGCCAACGCCGGCATCGGGAGTAGCCCCTTGCCGCCGGACTTCTTTGCGAATCCCTGTTCTTTTTCGCTTGAGCTTGAGGGCGCGCCCGGCTATATCGACGGCCCCGCCGCCGGAAACGGCGACCGGGGATGCGCTCGTGGCGGAACTGGTAGACGCGCTAGGTTCAGGTCCTAGTGGCTGAAAGGCCGTGGGGGTTCGACTCCCTCCGAGCGCACCAATACATCGGGACTCAGTGGGGCCATAGCTCAGCTGGGAGAGCGCTACAATGGCATTGTAGAGGTCAGGAGTTCGATCCTCCTTGGCTCCACCATCGTCCCGATCGGTTTTGGTTCTGGTTTGTTTTTTAGGTACTTGCATCGGCGGCCAAGCTTCTGTACAAGGCCGCCTCCCATACATGGGTGCGACGCACAGGTACCACGGTGCGGGCGTAGCTCAGGGGTAGAGCACAACCTTGCCAAGGTTGGGGTCGAGGGTTCGAATCCCTTCGCCCGCTCCATGTTTGGGGGATCGTCTAGCGGTAGGACAGCGGACTCTGACTCCGCCAGCCTAGGTTCGAATCCTAGTCCCCCAACCACACTTCCCCTTTCCAACAAGCGCCCTTGCGCATTCCAGGGCCGGCCGACACGGGCCAGACTGCCCGCCTTTCGGCGGGTCGTGCAGCCACAGGCCCCGCTGAAACGCGTGCGGGAAAGGGCCGTCAGTTGGATGTGCCCGGGAACCGGCCGTCTGCCCTGTTTCCCCAACACGCGTGGAAGCCGGCAGGCTGCCCATGGGGGGGCACGCGCAAGCGAAGCTTGCGCCGACGCGGCAGGCGGATCCCTCGGATCCCCCGTTGAGCGGGGGAGGGCCGGGGCGGGGGCAAGACGTCAGCCCGCGCTCCGGTGCAGCTTCACCACGTTGCCCGTGTCGTCCTCGTCCTCGCGCGCCGGGCTGGCGATGGGCAGGACCTTCTTGAGCTGGATGACGTAGCGCTCGGCGCCGTTCTCCATCACGGCGATGGCCGTCGGGCCGTTCGACCAGTGGCTCGGGACCAGATGGAACTCCTTGATCGTGGCGGTGCCGGCGGTCAGCTCCGCCACGTCCAGCACCACGTCGCCGACGCGGAAACCCAGGTAACCTTCGATCGTCATCAACACCAGACCTGTTCCGGGGCGGCGGATATCCCGCCCCACCATGGCAGACATATTGGACGCGTTCGTCCCCGCGTCGCGCGAATTTTTTGGGGCAGGCCGCGCAAAATCGGGCGGAGCCCCGTGGCCCCCGCCCGGATGCCCCGGGTTACGCCGTCCGGCGCAGCCTGGACCACATCGGTTCCGCAAAGCCCTAAGTCATTGTAAGCGTGAACGAAAAAGGCGGGCCGCAGCCCGCCTCTTTTCGAGATCCCCGTGCGGCGTCAGGCCGCCTTGCGGAACGTCGCGGCCACCTCGCGGGCCAGCCACGCCTGCCAGCCGGCGCGGTCGAAGATGGTGCTGGTGTCGGAAGGCTCGGCCACGCCGCGCTCGAACACCGCGTGTTCCAGCGTCACCAGCTTGCCGTCGCGCAGTTCCTGGGAAACATGGATGTGCCGGACCGTCATCGCCGCGCTCTCACTGTCAGTGGCTGGGAGGTACCGCCAAGGTCGTAGCGGCCCCATCCTTTGGATGGGAGTGGTCATACCACTTTCTTCAGTGCGGTGCAACATACCCGGGGATGCCGTGCGGCGTCAGGCCGCACGTGTGACCCCCAGGACACGCTCCAGCCGGTCGAAGCGGGCGTTGAAGTCGGCCTCGTCCAGCGCCTCGGTGCGGAAGCTGATGTGCAGGGAGTCGCCGTCCACCGCCATGACGCTGAACGGAAGCGGCAGCCCCAGCCCGTCGTAGTGCAGCGTGCCGCGCCCGCCCGGCGTCAGGCCGGAGACGCCGCGCACGTTGGCGCCGCAGCGCGACAGGTCGGACAGGGTGGCGTCCACCCGGCCCGACGCCGATTCGACCGTGCAGCGCGCCTCCACCTTGTGGCGCGGGTAGCGGCGGCGGTCGACCTCCGAGGTGGCGGTGCGCACGACGCGGACCAGCACGCGCTTCAACTCGTCGATGCCGGCCACCACGGTGGCGGCCATGCTGCGCATCTCGCTGGCGCGGTCGCCGGTCACCGCCGCCTCGCGCGACACCTCGCTGATGCGCTGCGCCACCTCGGTAGCGGCGGTGGCGGTCTGGTTGACGTTGCGGCTGATCTCGTGGGTGGCGGCGGCCTGCTCCTCGACCGCGGCGGCGATCATCGACGAGATGCTGTCGATCTCGGCGATGGTGCGGGCGATCTCCTGCACCGCTTCGACGGTGGCGTGCGTGCTGGTCTGGATGCTGGTGATCTGCTGCGCGATTTCCTCGGTGGCGCCGGCGGTCTGGTTGGCGAGGTTCTTCACCTCGGTGGCGACCACCGCGAAGCCCTTGCCCGCCTCGCCGGCGCGGGCGGCTTCGATGGTGGCGTTGAGCGCCAGCAGGTTGGTCTGCGCGGCGATGGACTGGATCAGGGTCGCCACCTCGCCGATGCGGTCGACGGCGGTGGACAGCGAGCGGATGGTCTCCTGCGTGCCGGCGCTGGTGGTGACGGCGTGGCGGGTGATGCTGCTGGCCTGGCTGACCTGCCCGCCGATCT
>NZ_LGQZ01000145.1 GCF_003116015.1 Azospirillum sp. TSO22-1 | reverse complement strand
TGGACGCGCCGGAGGGCGGGGCGCCGCTGCTGAGCGTGTTCGGCGGCAAGATCACCACCTACCGCAAGCTCGCCGAGGCGGCGCTGGCGAAGCTGGCGCCGCACCTGCCCCTGGCCAACGGCTCCTGGTCGAGCCGGGTGCCGCTGCCGGGCGGTGATTTCCCGGTGGACGAGACCGGAGCGCTGATCGCGGAATTGCGCGCCCGCTATCCGTTCGTGGCGCCGGAGCACATGGCGCGGCTGGTGCGCACCTACGGCACGCGGACCTGGGACCTGCTGGGCGACGCCGCCGGCCCGGTCGATCTCGGGCGGCGCTTCGGGGGCGACCTGACGGAGGCGGAGGTGCGCTACCTGATGGCCGAGGAATGGGCGCAGACCGCCGAGGACGTGCTGTGGCGGCGCACCAAGCTCGGGCTGCGGCTGGGCGCGGCGGAGGCGGACGCGCTGGACGCGTGGATGGCCGAGGTGCTTGAGGGCGTGCCAGCGCGGGTGGTGAACGGGTAGGCGCACTTGCCCCCACCCCGGCCCTCCCCCGCTTCGCAGGGGAGGGGGCCGTCATTCCCCTCCCCTGCGAAGCGGGGGAGGGGTCAGGGGTGGGGGCAATACCGCCTCAGAACGTCACCACGCTCCTGATCGACTTGCCCTCGTGCATCAGGTCGAAGGCGTCGTTGATCTTCTCCAGCGGCATGACGTGGGTGATCAGGTCGTCGATGTTGATCAGCCCGTCCATGTACCAGTCGACGATGCGTGGCACGTCGGTGCGCCCGCGCGCCCCGCCGAAGGCCGAGCCCTTCCACACCCGCCCGGTGACCAGCTGGAACGGCCGGGTGGCGATCTCCGCCCCCGACGGCGCCACGCCGATGATCACCGACACGCCCCAGCCCTTGTGGCAGCACTCCAGCGCCTGGCGCATCAGCGTGGTGTTGCCGACGCACTCGAAGGTGAAGTCGGCGCCCCCCTTGGTCAGCGACACCAGGTAGGGCACCAGGTCGCCCTCGACTTCCTTGGGGTTCACGAAATGCGTCATGCCGAACTTCTCGGCCATGGCGCGGCGCTCCGGGTTGATGTCGACGCCGACGATCATCTCCGCACCCACCATGCGCGCGCCCTGGATGACGTTGAGGCCGATGCCGCCCAGCCCGAACACCACCACCCGCGCCCCGGCGTGCACCTTGGCGGTCCAGATCACCGCACCGAGGCCCGTGGTGACGCCGCAGCCGATGTAGCAGACCTTGTCGAACGGCGCGTCCTCGCGGATCTTGGCCAGCGCGATCTCCGGCGCCACGGTGTAGTTGGCGAAGGTCGAGGTGCCCATGTAGTGCCACAGCGGCTGCCCGCCCAGGCTGAAGCGGCTGGTGCCGTCGGGCATGACGCCGCGCCCCTGCGTCTCGCGGATCGCCTGGCAGAGGTTGGTCTTCTGGCTGAGGCAGTACTCGCACTGCCGGCACTCCGGCGTGTAGAGCGGGATGACGTGATCGCCCTTCTTCAGGCTGGTGACGCCGGGGCCGACGTCCACCACCACGCCGGCGCCCTCGTGGCCGAGGATGCACGGGAACCTGCCCTCGCTGTCGAGGCCGGAGAGCGTGTAGGCGTCGGTGTGGCAGACGCCGGTGGCCTTGATCTCCACCAGCACCTCGCCGGCGCGCGGTCCTTCCAGCTGCACGGTCTCGATGCTCAGCGGCTTCGTCGCCTCGAAGGCGACGGCGGCGCGGACGTCCATGATGCTCCCTCTCCCTGATTGGTGCTTGCTGTAAGCTTCGTCCGCGCCCGCCGAAAAGAAAAGCCCCTCCGCGCCGGGAGGGGCCTCGTACTTTCTGGCACGTGCGGGCCGGTTCAGCCGGCGCCGCCGTCGCTGGAGGTGTTCGGCCGCTCGGCGCGGCGGCGCAGCTCGTCGGAGGTCAGGCCGGCCGGGACGGCGCCGTCCAGCGTGCCGTCGCCGGGGGTGCGGGTGCGGTCCTGGCGCTGCTCGCCGGGGGCGGTTTCCGGCGTCTTGCCGGGGGGCTTGGGGTCGTCGGCCATCTGGGATCTCCCTGTCGGTCTTCACGCAAGCAACACCGCCATGCGCGGGAGGTTTCGGACGCGCCTTGAAACATTCGTACCCAGGTGTTACCTATGGTTATGTCGCGGCGCAAAAAAGCCGCCGCCGACCTCCTCGAAACGCCATTCGGATCGGCAACGCCCCTTTGGTACGTTCAAGGGCGGCGAGCCCTCCCTCTCCCCTCCGACCGCGTGTGGCCCGGCCGCCTCGTTCCTGGCGCCGGCCCCGGGCCGGAGAGGTCCCCCTTCCGCATCGCCCGGCGATGCACGCCCGTCCGGCAGCGTCGAATGCCGGCATCGTGTTGGTAACGTTGAGACCGTATGACCTTTGATTCCAAGCGGCGCCGCCGGGCGCCGAACGGCCCCCTGCACCCGCACGCCGCGGTGCACGGGGGCGGCACCCTTCCTCCCACCGTTCCCCCCGCCCCCACTCCCGGTCGACGCCCGCGCGGTCCCGTGCCGGGTGCCGACGAGGTGATCTTCCTGCCGTTGGGCGGCTGCTCGCGCATCGGCATGAACATGGCGCTGTACGGCCACGCCGGGAAATGGCTGATCGTCGATGCCGGCGTCGCCTTCATGGGCGACGAGGCGCCGGGCATCGACGCCGTGATGGCCGACCCCTCCTTCATCGAGGAGCGGATGGCCGACGTCGTCGGCCTCGTCGTCACCCACGCGCACGAGGACCACATCGGCGCCATCCACCATCTGTGGCCGCGCCTGTCCTGCCCGATCCACGCCAGCCCCTTCGCGTCGCACGTCATCCGCGAGCGTCTGAAGGAGACCGGGCGCCTGCGCGACGTCACGCTGCGCACCTTCCAGATCGGCGACACGGTGGACCTGAACCCGTTCCGGGTGCAGAGCATCGCGGTGACCCACTCGATCCCCGAGCCGATGGCGCTGGCCATCCGCACGGCGGCGGGCACGGTGCTGCACACCGGCGACTGGAAGTTCGACCCGGACCCGCTGCTCGGCCGCACCACCGATGTGGCGGCGCTGCGCCGCCTGGGCGACGAGGGTGTGCTGGCGATGACCTGCGACAGCACCAACGCCGATGTCGAGGGCTCCACCGGTTCCGAGGCCTCGGCCCGCGCCGGCCTGATGGCGGCCTTCGCCGGCCGCACGGGGGCCATCGCGGTGACCGGCTTCGCCTCCAACGTGGCGCGCATGAAGGCGGTGGCGCAGGCCGCCGCGGCGCACGACCGCAAGGTGGTGCTGGCCGGCCGCTCGATGCTGCGCATGGAGAAGGCGGCGCGCGCCTGCGGCTACCTGGACGACCTGCCGCCCTTCATGGGCGTGCAGGAGGCGTCGTGGACCGACCGGCGCAACCTCGTCCTGCTGTGCACCGGCAGCCAAGGCGAGGAACGGGCGGCCTTGAGCCGCATCGCCCGCAACGACCACCGCGACCTGTGGCTGCAGCGCGGCGACACCGCGATCTTCTCGGCCCGCGCCATCCCCGGCAACGAGGAGGGCATCGGCGCCGTGCAGGACCACCTGCGCGCCATGGGCGTCGAGGTCGTCACCCCGGCGGACATGCCCGTCCACGTCTCCGGCCACCCGAAGCGGGACGACCTGCGCCGCATGTACGAGCTGGTGCGCCCGCGCTTCGCGGTGCCGGTGCACGGCACCATCGCGCACCTCGAGGCGCATGCCCGTCTTGCCCGCTCCTGCGGGGTCGAGCGCGCGCTGGTGATCGAGGACGGCGATGTGGTGCGCCTCGCGGCCGAGGGGACGGCGGTGGCCGGCCGGGTCGAGCCGAAGCGCCTCGCCCACGACGGCCGCAACCTGCTGGCCTGGGACGACAGCATGCTGGAGACGGCCGACCTGCTCGCGGCGTAAAGGCCGCGAGCGGACGCTTGACATCCTTGCTTGGCAGGAGCAACCTTGTTCCTGAAGACGTAACCAAGACAGAGGTCGCTGCGCAACAAAGAGCGCGAAGTACTGGTTCCCGATCGAAGGATCGGCGAATACTGTTAAGCCGTAGCTAGGAGGGTGAGTAGCATCATGACTCCACCGCAGCTTACTTGGTGACAGCGTTCCTTTTAGGAGCGACCTGATAGGATTACACGCCCGACAGGGCGTACGAGACGCGGAGTCCTAAGATCTCCGCAGAAGGCCCCCGCCACCCGGCGAGGGCCTTCGTCGTTTGCGGCCGTCGTTTGTGGCCGTGCTACGCCAGATCGTCCAGCGCCTGCTCCAGCGTGGGGTAGATCGCCTCGACCAGCGAGCCGTCGGCCCGCAGCGGGGCGCGCAGCAGCGCCGCTCCCTCGATCGCCGCTTCCAGCGTCAGCCCCGACACCTCCACGAAGCCGCCGGAATCGCCATAGCAGCCGAGGATCCAGTCGGGCGCCTGCGGGTCGCCGTCGAGGTCGTTGTTGGCGGAGATCATCACGTGCGTATCGTCGTCCGACGCGCGGCACCACGCCAGACACCCGTCGCCGGTGTCCAGCGGCGTGAAGGCGGCGTCCGCCAGCGCCGCGCGCACCTCCGGCCGCACGTCCAGAGCGTCCGCATCGACGGGATGCGCGCGCTCCGCGGTTCCGATCGGCGCCTCGTCCATCGCGCACCCTCCCCTTGCGGACTGTCCCAAACTGGTAACAGGCGAGGGCGGCCAAACCGCCCCGCTACCGCGCGATTCCGGCGGTCCGGTCATCTTTCGGAAAGGAGTACCCCCTACATAGGGGGCAGCCTTACCACCTTCGGACCGACCATGAGGACCACCGACGAGACGCTGGCGTCACTGCCCGCCCCCGACACGCGCCGCTGGGTGTCCAGCCGCAAGCAGGCCGTCGTCCTGGCCGTGCGCACCGGCACCCTGTCCATGACCGAGGCCTGCGACCGCTACGGCCTGTCGGTCGAGGAGTTCCTGTCCTGGGACGCGCTGTTCAGCCGCGGCGGCCGCCGCGCGCTGCGTGTGACCAAGCTGCGGGAGTTCCGCGCCGCCGGCCCGTGACCGGCGTACGCCACAAGGCCTTCTTGCTTTTTTACCATGGTCCGGCGGAAGATCGGACACTAAACAAACCGGCCGGAGAGCCGGCAACCGGGGAGCGCGTCGTGGTCGTCGAGGATCTGCTGCGCACGGCCAGCGAGATGGAGGACTCCGGCGCTCCCCGCGACGTCATCGGGCTGCTGTACGAATCCTTCGCCCAGGCGGCGCTGATCCAGGCCGGGATCGCGGTCGACCTGATGCGGCTGTGCGGCTTCGACAACCCGTCCGCCATCTACGGCTCCCCGAAGGCATCCCGGTAGGTCAGCCCGCGTAGGGCGCGTCCAGCGCCGCCCGGATCAGGCCGGCGGTCTTCTTGCCGAAGCCGCGCAGCGCCGCGATCTCGCCGGCGTCCGCCGCGAAGACGCCGCGCACCGAACCGAAGCGCGTCAGCAAGGCCTGCGCCCGCGTGCGCCCGATTCCGGGCAGGCCGTTCACGATGAACTCCGCCAGCACGCGCGGGTCGGTGGGCTTGCTGGGCCGCAGCGGCAGGTCGCGGCGGCCGTCCTGCAGGCGCTTGGCCATGGACAGCAGCAGCTCGGCGGTTTCCTGCAGGCTGGCGGTGCGCAGCACGGTGGCCCCCTCGACCACCGCGAGGTGGCTGATGGCGCCGGTGATGATTTTGGGCTCCAGCTCGACGTGGCCGTCGTAGGGATCGCCCTCGATGATCCAGACCACCCGGTCGTAGGTGGCGCGCAGCTTGGCCGCCTGCTCGGCGAAGCGGCCGTCGAGCAGCGAAGCGACGAAGTCGCCGCCCGCCTTGCGCTCCACGGCGGCGCCGGGGCCGATCAGGTAGTCGCCGACATCGAGCTGGTCGGCCTCGATCTCGACGGCGCTGCCGTCGACGCTGCCGGTCGCGCGCAGGATGCCGATCAGCTCGGCCGGTTCGTGGCAGTCGGCGATGATGCGCATGGCGGCACCGGTTTCCGTGACGACGTGGTCATCCGTTCAACCGGACGGAGGTGGGGAAGGTTTCCACACTTGCCCCACCCCTGACCCCTCCCCCGCTCTTGGCGGATCGAAGATCCGCCTGCCGCGTCAGCGCAAACCAGAGGTTTGCGCGAGAGCTGCGCAGGGGAGGGGGAATGGCGGCGGAGTTCCCTCCCCTGCGACAGCGGGGGAGGGTTAGGGTGGGGGCAAGTGTCACCCCGCCCGGCTCCCCCCATGCTCGTCCAGGAACCGCCGGCACGCCTCGAAATCCCCCTCCACGCTCGGCGGCAGCGTCATCCGCTTGCGCTTCGCCAGATCCTTGGCGAAGGCCACCATGCGTTCGGTCGGCGCGCGGCCGGATGCCGCCGGTTTCGCCGCCTCCGTCTCCGCCGCCTTGCGCCGGGGGCGGCGCGGCTGGCGCGGCGCCGTCGCGGTGGCGTCGTCCGTCTTCGGCGGAGCCCGCCGCCGGCCGCGCCCGCGCGCCGATGCCGGCGCCGGTGCGCCCAGCGCGATCCGGCTGCCCGACTGCGCCGTGAGAGTGCCGATCAGCCGCCCGGCCTCCGCCGCGATGCCGTCGATCACCGCGCGGAAGTCGGCCCGGCCGGTCACCACCTCGTCCAGCCGCATCTCCCACAGCGCGGTGGTGCCGGGATCGACCAGCGCCGGGGCGGCGCCGCGCAGCAGCTCGAACAGCGCCAGCCCGGCCGGGGTGGCGTGCAGCCACTTGCCCTCGCTGCCCAGCAGCGTCTGCTTCTTCAGGCCCTTGATCACCTCGGCGCGGGTGGCCGGGGTGCCGATGCCCTTGGCCTCCTTCAGCCGCTCGCGCAGCGCCGGGTCCTCGACGAAGCGCCACGCGTTCTGCATGGCGTCGATCAGCGTGCCCTCGTTGTAGCGCGGCGGCGCCTGGGTGCGCTTGGCCTCCACCTTGGGGTCGGAGAGCGTCGCCAGCTCGCCGTCCTTGAGCGGCGGCAGGTCCTGCTCGGCGTCGGCCTCCAGCGGCGCGTCCTGCTGCTCGGCCCCGGTGTAGACCGCCCGCCAGCCGAGGCGCAGCGGGATGCGGCCGGTGGCGCGGAACTCCGCCTCGGGCGCCTGGGATTTGTCGGTGGCGGGGACGGGCACGCCCATGGTCACCGTCGTCTGCCGGTACTCGTAGTCCGGCATCACCGCCGCGAGGTAGGAGCGGCAGACCAGCGCGAACAGCTTCTTCTCGTCCTCCGACAGGCGGCCCAGGCGTGCTTCCAGGTCGTCCATGACGTTGACGTTGGGGACGACCGCGTGGTGCGACACGCCCTCCAGCGCCTTGTCGCAGAAGTGGCCGGACTTGCCGCGGCGGATCACCGGCCTGGGGATCTCCAGGTGCGCGAAGCCGCGCAGCCGGGTCAGCGCGCCGACCAGCGCCGGCACGTCGGCGATCTGGTTCTCCGAGAGGTAGCGCGCCTCGGCGCGCGGGTAGGTGATGAGCTTCTTGCCCTCGCCGTCGTAGAGCGACTGCGCCACGGACAGCGTGCGGTCGGCGGTCCAGCCCCAGCGCTGGCCGCAGGTCTTCTGCAGGGCCGGCAGATCGAACAGCTTGGGCGGCGCCTGCCGCCGCTCCTCCACGGTCACCGACAGCGGCCCGGCGTGGCCGGCCGCCGCTGCGGCGATGGCCTCGGCGCGCGCCCGATCCTTGATGCGCGCCTTCGGCGGCGGGGCGTGCCGCATGGGGAAGGAGCCGGCGGCCACGGTGGCGGTGGCGACCACCTCGAAATAGTCCTCCGGCTTGAAGTCGCGGATCTCGATCTCGCGCAGGCAGACGATGGCGAGCGTCGGCGTCTTCACCCGGCCGATGCCGATCACCCCGCGCTCGCCCGCCGCCCGCAGCGACGTGGTGGCGGTGCGGGTCAGCGACAGGTTGAAGATCTGGTCGGCCTGCTGGCGAGCCACCGCGGCGTCGTAGAGCGGGCGCATCGAGTCGTTCGGCTTCAGCGCCGCGAAGGCCTGCCGGATCGTCTTCGGGTCCTGCGCGGTGAACAGCGCCCGCTTCACCCGGCCGCGGAAGCCGACGTGCTCCAGGATCTCCTGGCCGATCAGCTGCCCCTCGCGGTCGCAGTCGGTGGCGAGGATCACCTCGTCGCAGCCCTTCAGCGCGGTGGCGATGGCCTTGAGCTTGGCCGGCTTGTTGCCGTGGCCGTCGGGGCGGGTGGGGTAGAGCCCGTCCGGCTTCAGCAGCGTCGGCGCCCAGCGCTTCCAGGCGGGGTCCACCTCCTCCGGTTCGGCGAGGCGCAAGAGGTGCCCCTCGGCCGGCAGGATGCGGCCGAACCGTTCGCCCAGCGCGGCGCGCAGGTCCTTCGCCTGGCTGGATTTCTCGGTGATGATCAGCGTCGCCATGGCCGTGAGGATAAACCGTGAACGCGAACGCAGCAAGAACATTGACGGGGTGCGCCGGCTTGGGCTAGGCCGGAGATAGGAGGTCTTGCCTGTGGCATCCGCCGCGCGGACTCCCTATGTTCCCCCGCTCCCTGGAATCCCACGCGAAGCGCATGTCCCTGGTCGACCCCATCCGGTCCGCGGCCTCCCCTGGAGTTCCCTTCTCCCAGGAGGATCTGGCGCGCGTCTTCGACCTGAAGACCGTCCAGCGCGGCCGCACGCTGATCCTCGGGGGGGCGGTGCGACTCGGCGCGGCGGACGACCGCATCGAGGCGACGGTGAGTGACCTGGGGCGCGACCTCATGGTGACCGTCACGCCGGTGGACCGCGGCCGGCGGGTGATGTTCGAGCGCTCCTGCACCTGCGGCCGCAACGCCTGCGCGCACATGGCCGCGGCGGCGATGTCGGCGCTGGACACGAGGCCGCACTGGCGCCGGGCCTCGCTGCTCGACCTGATGGACAAGCCGCAACCGGAACCCCCGCCGCGCCGCCAGCCGGTGCTGGCGCTGGCCCCGGCACCGAAACCCGAACCCAGGCCCGAACCGCCGCCGCGCCTTGCCGCGCGCTGGACGCTGGAGGCCGGGCGCGACGACATCGCGCTGTTCGTCACCGCCACGCTGTCCGCCGGCTCCGGCCCCGAGACCCCGGCCACCCCGCGCGACGTCGTCGAGAAGGTCGCCCGCGACCTGGACGGCGATGCCGACCGCGCCATCGCCCGGCTGCTCGGCGGCGGCGGGGTGGTGCGCACGCCGGTCGCCAAAGGCCGGCGCGACGACATCGACCGGCTGATCCGCCGCCTGCTCGGCAGCGGCCGGCTGCGCTGGCACACCGGGGCGGCGCTCAAGGAAGGCCCTTCGAAGGCTCTGCGCGCCTTCCGCGACCCGAAGAGCGGCAAGCTGCGCCCCGCCGGCGTGCCGGAGAGCGGGGCGCTGCTCCGCGGCCTCGGCTGGTGGCTGGTCGACCCGGCGGCCGGGCTGGTCTGCCCGGTGGACATGCAGGTGGTCGAGCCGCCGAAGCCCAAGCCCGTCCTGCCGCCGCCGACCATTCCGCTGCCCAAGGCCCGCCCTGAACCGCAACCGGCCCGTGCCGCCGAGACCGCCGCCATCGTCGAGCGCGCGCCGGTGGTGATCGCCCGCCTCGGCCGCGTCGTGTCGCCGACCGACGGGCTGGTGGACGTGCTGCGCCTGTCCTTCGACTACGGCGAGCCCGGCCTTCCGGCCGAGATCGACCCCGACGACCAGCGCCAGTTCGCCCGCACCGAGGAGGCCGGCGCCGTCACCTTCGTGCGCCGCGACAAGGGCGTCGAGCAGGCGGCGCTGGAGCGGCTGGCGGCGCTGGGCTTCGCCCAGGCGCGCATCGAGCCGCCCAAGGGCTCGCTGCAGGCGCGCGGCACCCGGGTGCACTGGCTGACCGGCCGCGACGCGGCGCAGCGCTGGCAGGAGATCCTGGCGAACCATGTGCCGACCCTGCGTGCCGAGGGCTGGACGGTCGAGATCGGCTCCGACTTCGGCACCCGCGTTGTCGAGCCGGGCGGTGCCGTGGACGTCGCGGTGCGCGACGCCGGCGACGGCTGGTTCGACCTGGAGGTCGGCGTCGACATCGACGGCGAGCGCCGGCCGCTGCTGCCCATCCTGGCCAAGTTGATCGACAAGGGCGGCATGGAGGCGGCGCGCGTCATCGACGGCCGCGCCCACATCGTGCTGGACGACGGCAGCGTGCTGGTGCTGCCCGCCGACCGCGTCGAGCGGCTGCTGAGCGTGCTGGAGGCGATGCTGGAGGGCGCCAAGCGGGTGGACGACACGCTGCGCGTGCCGCTCGCCGAGGCCGACACGCTGATCGACATCGACGACCTGATCGCGCGCCGCCCGGACCAGGGCGCGCAGATCGCGGCCTACCTCGACCGCCTGCGCGACACCGCGGTTCTGCCGGAGGTCGCCGTGCCCGCCAGCTTCCGCGCCGAGCTGCGCGACTACCAGCAGCAGGGCGTGGCGTGGCTGCAGAGCCTGCGCGCCGGCGGCGTGGGCGGCATCCTCGCCGACGACATGGGCCTGGGCAAGACGGCGCAGACGCTGGCGCACGTCGCCGTCGAGCACGCCGCCGGGCGGCTGACCGACCCGTGCCTCGTGGTGGTGCCGACCAGCCTCGTGCCGAACTGGGTGGACGAGGCGAAGCGCTTTACGCCGCACCTCAAGGTGCTGGTGCTGCACGGCCTGGACCGCCACGAGAAGCGCGGCGACGTCGAGCACGCCCACATCGTCGTCACCACCTACGGCGTCGTCGCCCGCGACGTCGACCTGATGAAGGGGCTGGCGTGGCACCTGCTGGTGCTGGACGAGGCGCAAGCCATCAAGAACCCCGACTCCAAGGCGACGCGGGCCGTCTGCCAGCTCCAGGCGCGGCACCGGCTCTGCCTGTCCGGCACGCCGGTGGAGAACAATCTGGGCGAGCTGTGGAGCCAGTTCGCCTTCCTGATGCCGGGCCTGCTGGGCGACCGCAAGAGCTTCCAGAAGCGCTTCCGCACCCCCATCGAGAAGCGCGGCGACGCCACCCGCGCGGCGCTGCTGTGGCGGCGGACCAAGCCGTTCCTGCTGCGCCGGACCAAGGCCGCCGTGGCGAAGGAACTGCCGCCGAAGACCGAGGTGGTGCGCCGCATCGACCTGGGCCGCGAGCAGCGCGACCTCTACGAGACCATCCGGCTGTCGGTGCACGACAAGGTGCGCGCCGCCATCGCCGCCAGCGGCCTGTCGCGCAACGCCATCACGGTGATCGACGCCCTGCTGAAGCTGCGGCAGGTCTGCTGCGACCCGCGGCTGGTCAAGGCGGCCTCGGGGAGCAAGATCCGCAGCGCCAAGCTGGAGACCCTGGTCGACATGCTGGCCGAGATGGTGCCGGAAGGGCGGCGGGTGCTGGTGTTCTCGCAGTTCACCTCGATGCTCGACCTCATCAAGGCGGAGCTGGAGGAGGCCGGCATCGCCTATGTGGAGCTGACCGGCCGCACGCTCGACCGCGCCGACCCGGTGCGCCGCTTTCAGGCCGGCGAGGTGCCGGTGTTCCTGATCAGCCTGAAGGCCGGCGGGCGCGGCCTGAACCTGACGGCGGCCGACACGGTGATCCACTACGACCCCTGGTGGAACCCGGCCGCCGAGGACCAGGCCACCGACCGCGCCTACCGCATCGGCCAGGACAAGCCGGTCTTCGTCTACAAGTTGATCGCCGCCAACAGCGTCGAGGAGCGCATCCTCGACCTGCAACGCCGCAAGGGCAGCCTCAGCGCCGCCACCATCGAGGGCACCGGCGGGCTGGTCGGCGCGCTGGAGGGCGGGGACATCGACTATCTGTTCGAAAAGAGCGAGGAGGCGTAGGGCAGTCGCGACCGCCCCTGCCCACTGCTTGTTCCGCGGCGAAGCCGGGTTCAGAACCGCTTCATCAGCCCCAGGCCCCAGCTGACGGCGCGGGGCGCGTCCTTGATGCGCTCGACCGCGTTGCCGGCGGGACCGACGCTGTTGAACGCACGTTCCTGGTAGGCGGTGTAACGGAAAAAGGCGCGGGCCGATACGGACTCGGTCAGCGCCCTTTCGACGCCGCCGCCGACCACCAATCCGGCCTGCCAACCCCGCTGATCATACGAACTCCAGACGGGGGAATCCTTCCGATGCCGCACGTAACCGCCGGCCACCCCGAGTTCGCCGAACAGTGCCGTCATGTCATCGAGATGGACCGCCGGCACGACGGACAGAGCCACAGTCACGGGAATGTCGTAGGCCAAGTGGGCCGGCTCATTGGTGTCGAGGGTCCATTCCGACGGCGTGCCCCCCACCCGTCCCAGCGCACCGACGCTGAAGACCGGCGACAGATGGACCCGGTATTCGGCGAACAGGGCCGCCTCGGGGCCATAGGCCCGGTTGGTGAAGCGATCGTCGGGGTGGCCGCCGTAATAGGTGTAGTGCGGCTTGAAGGTCTGCTTCCCGTAGCCGAGTTCGAGACCAACCCCCCATTCTCCGGCGTGCGCCGAGGTGGCAAGAAGAACGCTGGAGGCCAGCAGGGTGGCGAGAACCTTCATGATGGATATCTCCGACGGCAATAAATAGGATTCGTATCTGTGGTTGCTTGCCGTTGGTATTCGCTGTGATGCGAAGCGTCAATTGTGTTGACGCAAATCCCGCTGTTCACAAAGTGGTCTGACCGGTCATTCGGCAGTATCACGCCCCATACCGCCGCGCCGCCTCCACCGACAGCCCCTGGCCCACCGAGCCGAAGGTGTCGCCCTCGATCGTCAGCGCCTCCGGGAAGCCGCCGACGATGGCCGCGCGCACGTGCGGCAGCAGGGTGGAGCCGCCGGTCAGGAACACCGCGTCGATCCGCTGCGCCGTCACGCCGGCCTGAACCAGACAGTCGCGCACCCGCGCCTCGATCCGCCCGGCCAGCGAGCCGGTGGCGTCGACCAGCGCGGCCGCGGTGATCTCCGGATCCTCGGCGTCCAGGTCGAGCGCCAGCGTGGTGCGCTCGCTGCCGGACAGCGTGATCTTGGCGCGCTCCACGTCCAGGGCGAGGGCGTGGCCGCGGTGCTCCTCGACCACGCCGAGCAGGCGCTCGATCAGGTGTGGGGCGGCGGATTCGCGGTGCACGCGCTTCAGCTCGGCCATCGACTTGCTGGTGTAGAGGAAGTTGATCCGCGACCACGTCGCCAGATCCAGGAAGAAGCTGCGCGGCGCCAGCAGCCCCGCCCGCTTCATCGGGCTGCCGAAGCCCAGCAGCGGCATCACCGCGCTGAGGCTCAGGTCGCGGTCGAAGTCGGTGCCGCCCACCCGGATGCCGTCGTTGGCGAGGATGTCCCCGGCCCGCTCGGCCCGCCCGCGCCGCTCCGGCCCGATGCGGACGATGGAGAAGTCCGAGGTGCCGCCGCCGATGTCGGCGATCAGCGCCAGCTCCTCGCGCGACACCTGCTGCTCGTAGTCGAGCGCGGCGGCGATCGGCTCGTACTGGAAGGAGACGTCGGCGAAGCCGATGCCGCGGGCGATCTCCTCCAGCGCGCGTTCGGCCGCGGCGTCGGCCGCGTCGTCGCCGTCCACGAAGTGCACCGGGCGGCCGTGCACCACGGAATCCAGCGGCTTGCCGGCCGCCTCCTCGGCGCGGCGGCGCACCTCGCGCAGGTACTGGCCGATGACGGCGCGGAAGCTGATGCGCTTCGCCCCCAGCGAGGTGTCGGCGTCGATCAGGTCGGTGCCCAGCGCCGACTTGATGGAGCGCATCAGCCGCCCGTCGGCGCCCGCCGCGTACGCCTCCAGCGCCGCGCGGCCGTAGGCGGTGCCGCCGGTCTCGAAGTCGAAGAACAGGGAGGAGGGCAGGGTGGTGCTGCCGCCCTCCAGGGGCAGCAGGCGCGCGTCCGCGCCCAACGTCGTGTTGGAGGTTCCGAAATCCAGACCGCACGCCGCCATGGGACCCTCCGGGAAGCCAAGGCGGCGACCCTATACAGGCCTCGGCAGCCGGGATCAATCCCGACGAAGGAGCCCCGCGCATGCCGGTCATACCACAGCCGCTCGCGAAAAGGCTGGCGCCGGGGTGGAGAACCCACTACATAAGCCCGGCATTCGCTGGAGGCCCTTTCGTCGTCCGAGCGAGGTTCGAAGCTCGATGGACGGTCCCAATCGTCCGGAATACGACGCAACAGCGCCTCCCTCTTCCTCCGGCATGATCGACACCTGACCGATCCGCGGCTTTGCGACGGGCCGCGGCGCTGTCGTTTGCTTTGGGATATCCGTTTTGACCTTTTCCGATCTGAACCTGCACCCCGGTCTTCTCCGCGCCCTCGAGGACGCCGGCCACACCGAGCCGACGCCGATCCAGGCGCAGGCCATCCCGGTGGGGCTGGAGCGCCGCGACGTGCTCGCCACCGCCGATACCGGCACCGGCAAGACCGGCGCCTTCCTGCTGCCCTCGCTGCACCGCCTGATGGAGACGGACGACGCCGTCGCCGCCTCGGGCGAGCGCCGCATGCGCCCGCGCGGCCCCCGCGTGCTGATCCTGGCGCCGACGCGCGAGCTGGCGCGGCAGGTGACCATGTCCGCCCGCACCTACGTCAAGTTCCGCCGCCTGTTCGTGGTGGACGTGCTGGGCGGCGCGCCGTTCGGCCCGCAGGTGCGCGACCTGTCGCGCCCGGTGGACGTGCTGGTCGCCACCCCTGGCCGCCTGCTCGACCATATGCGCCGCCGCACGGTCAGCCTCAACGAGGTCGAGGTGCTGATCCTCGACGAGGCCGACCGCATGCTGGACATGGGCTTCGCCGAGGACATCGCCGCCATCGGTGAAGCCTGCCCGAAGGATCGCCAGACGCTGCTGTTCACCGCGACGCTCGACCGCCGCATGGAGGCCGTCGCCCGCAACCTGGTGCGCGATCCGGCCCGCGTCGCCGTCGAGAGCACCCCGGCCAGCGCGCCGAAGATCGAGCAGCGCATGCTGTGGGCCGACGACCTGGGCCACAAGCGGCGCCTGCTGCGCCACTTCTCGGCGTCGCCGGAGATCCAGAAGGCGATCATCTTCGCCGCCACCAAGCGCGACGCCGACGAGATCGCCGCCGAGCTGGCGGCGGACGGCCACGCCGCGGCGGCGCTGCACGGCGACATGCGCCAGGAGCACCGCACCCGCACGCTCAGCAAGCTGCGCGACGGCCGGGTGCGCCTGCTGGTCGCCACCGACGTGGCGGCGCGCGGCATCGACGTGCGCGACATCACGCACGTCATCAACTTCGACCTGCCGCGCAACCCGGAGGACTACGTCCACCGCATCGGCCGCACCGGCCGCGCCGGGGCGGAGGGTGTCGCGATCTCCTTCGCCACCCGCACCGACCGCGGCGCGCTGTTCGGCATCGAGCGGCTGATCGGGTCGCCGGTGCCGGTGCACACCGTCCCGGGCCTGGAGCCGACGCAGCGCTTCGACGCGCCGAACCGGCCGAAGCGCACCGGCTTCCGCAACAACGGCCCGGCCCGCCCCTGGCACGGCGAGCGCAAGCACACGGAGCGCGGCCACGGCGGCCACGCCCATGAGGGCCACGCCGGGCACGGCCATGGCGACCGTAAGCCGGCCGAGCGCGGCGACCGTCCGGTGCGCGCGGCGCCCTGGAAGTCCGAGGGCAACCGCTCCTCCTACAAGGGCGGCCGGAACGGCGGTCGGCCGTAAGCACCAAAAGCCCCTCCCCCCTTGCGGGGGAGGGGTTTGGGGAGAGGGGGAATTGCGGCCGGATGGCCGCGCATGACTCGTCTCCGGCTCTGCCGTGACCACCCTCTCCCCAACCCCTCTCCCGTCAAGGGAGAGGGGCTTTTTGTTGCGCGTCCACCATGGACGAATCGCACGTCCACGCCCATCTGCAACCGATGACCCGCCCGACCACCGTCCGCATCGGCCGTCCGCCGCCGCTCTGGCCGTCGCAGCTCGCGCACTGCCGGACGCTGATGCGCGACTTCAGCGCGCCGGCGATCCTGGTCGAGGGGCGGCTGATGGAGACGCCGTTCGGGCCGCGCATCGCCGCCACCATGGACGTCCCGCCCGAGATGGGGCCGGTCACGCTGGCCGGCCATCCCGCCTACCGGCTGGCCATGCGCGACGCGGCGGGGATGGTGACCTTCGCGCGGATGGTGGCGCTGAACGCCAGCGGCATCGACCCGGTCACCGCCAGCCGCGAGCTGGAGGACGTGCTGTGGCAGGTCATCGTGCTGCCGGCCGGCGTCACCCTGATCGCCCGCA
The DNA here is from genome assembly GCF_003116015.1 of Azospirillum sp. TSO22-1. Taxonomy (GTDB): domain Bacteria; phylum Pseudomonadota; class Alphaproteobacteria; order Azospirillales; family Azospirillaceae; genus Azospirillum. Next base: position 3,483 of record NZ_LGQZ01000145.1, on the reverse strand, counting down.
CCGAGGATGCCGACTACGGCCCCTTCCTGCTCGCCGAGGAGGAGCCGGACGAGCGGCTGGCCGCCCTGGTCGACCGCCAGCTCTCCTTCGCCGGCATCACCGTCGGCGACCGCCCGGCGGAGGGGACGGACACCCTCAACCGGGCGTGATCCGGAACCATCGCAGGCCGCCGCCCGTTTCCGCTGCATATGGGAGTCCTTACCAGCGGAGAGCGGGATGGCGAACATTTTCTACATCATTGGGGTGATCGTGGTCGTGCTGGCCATCCTGTCCTTCCTCGGACTGCGCTGATACGGCCGGCGCCTGAAGGCGTCGTCCGCATCACCCTATCGATCAATGCTATCGCATTGATCTGTCGGGTTTTACCGGCGGCGCTCACTGGAAGTGATCATGCGCCGCCGGTATGAGCCGGACGGCATGAAGAAAAGGCCGGCACCCGCAGGGGTGCCGGCCTTTGTCGTGTGCGCCTCGCCGATCAGGCCGCGGCGGTCTGGCCGGCCGGGACCGCCTCGACCTTGGTGCGGGCCGGGCGGGCCGGGAGCATGTCGCCGACGGCGAACAGCACCGCCATCAGGTTCGGCACCGCCATGGCGGCGAGCAGCACCGCCCACAGCTCCAGCGACAGCGTGCCCAGCGGGTTGGCGAGCGCCGCCGTGACCGCCGCCGCCGCCAGCGCGCCGGAGAGGTACGCTTCCGGCTTGGCACAGAACTTCGACGGCGCGCGCTGCCCGCCCTTGGCGGTGACGCGGAAGGCGTCGCGCTTGCGGATCAGGCCGCGCAGGGCCGCCAGCGCCACCGTGGTGGACAGCGCCATGCCCACGGCGCAGGCCGCCGCCGACTGGCCCCAGCCGTTGCCCGAGGCGTAGCGCGAGGCGAGCAGGCTCGACCCGGCGCGCAGCGCCAGGGCGCCCAGCACCGCGGCGGTGGCCTCGACCGGCGGCAGGTGCAGCGGCAGCACTAGCGAGGCGAAGGTCCAGGCCACCGCCGCGACGGCGGCGAACATGCCCACCGCGTCCGACCACCAGCGCGCCCAGTTCAGCAGGTAGCCGGCCTTCTGCCGCGCCGTCAGGCCCCGGAAGCCCGGCAGGAACTTGCGCCAGTGGGCGCGCAGGATCTGCGTCGAGCCGAACACCCAGCGGTCGCGCTGCTTACGGAACTGCATGAAGTTGTCCGGGGCCAGACCCTCGCCCAGCCGCTCGTCGGTGTAGGCGGCGCGCCAGCCGGCCGACAGGATGCGGATGCCGAGTTCGGTGTCCTCGCAAATGCCCTCCTCCGACCAGCCGCCGACATGGTCCATGGCGGAACGGCGCAGCATGATCATCGTGCCGTGGCAGATGAACGCCTGGGAGGCGAGGCCCTCCTGCATGCCGACGTCGAAGAACGGGCGGTACTCGGCGGTCATGGCGGCCTTCAGGAAGGTCTCGTGGCCGTCGCGGTGCTCCTGCGGGGCCTGCACGATGCCGACACCGGGGTCGGCGAAGTGCGGGGCCAGCTTGGACAACCAGTCCGGGGCGACCGTGTAGTCGGCGTCCAGCACCGCGACGATCTCCGCCTCCGGCGCCGTGTGGCGCAGCGCGGCGTTGAGGGCGCCGGCCTTGAAGCCGCTGATCTTCCTGTACCAGTGGAACTTGAATTTGGGGCCGAGCTGCGTGCACAGCTCCTGCACCGGGGTGACCAGCGCCTCGTCCTCGGTGTTGTTGATCAGCACGACCACCTCATAGGCCGGGTAGTCGAGCCGGGCCAGCGAGCGCAGCGTGGCGGCCAGCACGTCGGGCTGCTCGCGGCAGGCGGCGACGTGGACGGAGACGAAGGGCGTGTGCCCGGCGTCCGGCGCCCGGCGCGGCAGCAGCTGCGGCGCGCGGCCGGTCAGCAGCCGGCGGGCGACGTCCACCAGGTCGGCGAAGGCGACGCCCATCATCAGCGCGCCGAGCAGGAAGGCCGAGCCCCAGGTGGTGAGCGCGCCGAAGGTCAGGTACTCGCCATACGCGCCGGCCACCGCCATGCCGACCGCGAAGCCGATGACGTTGGCGCCGAACCCGGCGCCCAGCGCGAACAGCGTGTTGGAGCGGCTGCGGAAGGCGACCAGCGCCGACAGTGCCAAGCCCAGCAGGATGGCGACGCCGGCACCGACGCGCTCGCCGTACGGGGCGGGCACCATGCCGGCCAGCGGCCACTTCGGCGCGCGGTCGGCGTCGAGCATGCCCCAGGTCGGGCCGGGCGAGCCTTCGATGGTGGATTTCCAGATGCCGTCGAACGCCTCGACCACGTTGTAGTGGATGCCGAGCATGCCGGCCTCGGCGGCGAAGTTGCGCACCACCGCGGCCTGCGCCTCGATGGAGGGGTAGGCGTCGTGGAAGTTGTCGCCGCCGGACGGCCAGCCCACCTCGCCGACGAACAGCGGCTTGCCGGGGTGCGCCTTGCGGACGGTGTCCAGGCGGTCGCGGACCCAGGCCAGCGCCTTGTCGGCCGGCACGCCTTCCCAGTAGGGCAGGACGTGGACGCCCATGTAGTCGGACGCCTTCACCGTCTGGTTGGCCTTGGCCATCTCCGACCAGACGTCGGCGGTGCCCACCTGGATGCGCTTCGGCAGCGCCGCGCGCACGCGCTTGACGTAGCCGGCCAGCTCGGCGTCGGTGACGTCGGCGCGCAGCAGCGACTCGTTGCCGACGATCACCCGGGTGACGCCGCGCACCGTCCTGGCCAGCGCGATGCCGCGCTCGACCTCCTGCTCGTTCTTCGCCTTGTCGCGGCTGATCCAGATGCCGAGCGACACGTCCAGCCCGGCGCGTGCGGCGAGCGCCGGCACCTGCCCCTGCGCGCCCAGCGACGAGTAGGTGCGCACCCCGTCGGCGAAGCCGGCGATGGCGGACATGTCCTTCTCGATCTGGGCGACCGGCACGTTCGGCGACGTGTTGGGGTCGTAGCTGCGCCCGGAGGGCGAGTAGGAAACGGACTCGATGCGCCCCGGCTCCGCGTTGATCGGAGTGGGGGTGTTGCGCCAGGACCAGAAGGACGCGTGGCCGGCGGTCACGGCCAGCAAGGCTGCGGCGATGGCCGCGGACCGCATCGAACGCTTCGGGGTGTTCATGGGGGTGTGTTCGGCTCGGAAGGCTGCGTGGCGCGGGTGTTGATCACCCGACGCCGAGACGAACACGGGTCCGGGAAAACTATTCCCGGGAATGAATGGAGCCCTCCCCCTCCCCCAGCGGGCTGGGGGAGGGCTTAAACGTCATCCCGCGTAGACCCAGTTCGGCAGCGCCGTGGCGATGCCGGGGAAGACGCAGAGGAGCACCACCGCGAAGATCATCAGCCCGACGAAGGGCAGCACCCCCCAGATGACGTCCTTGAGCGGGATGTCCGGGGCGATGTTCTTGATGACGAAGATGTTCAGCCCCACGGGTGGGTGGATGAGGCCCATCTCCATGACCACCATCATGATGACGCCGAACCAGATGAGGTCGAAGCCGGCGGCGCGCAGCGGCG
>NZ_LGQZ01000043.1 GCF_003116015.1 Azospirillum sp. TSO22-1 | reverse complement strand
CGGGACGTCACGGCTTCTTGGTGGTCGCGGGCTCGTTCGCCTGCGGGGCGGGCGTGTGCTCCTTACTCTGGGCGGCCTTGGTCGCGTCCGCCTTGGCGGCGTCGGCCTTGGCCGGCGCGGCGGGCTTGGCCGCGTCGGAGGCCTTCGGGACCTCGGCGACGGAGGGCGCGGCGCCGGCCTTCTCGGTCTTCTGGACGGTCGTCTTCTGGGCCGGCGCCGCGGTGTCGCTGGTGCCGGTCTGCACGCTCTTGCCCGGAGCGGCCGTCGTCGTCGAGACAGACGGCTGGGCGGCCGGGGGCGTGGCGGTGTCCGCCGCGTGGGCCAGCGCCACGGGGCCGGCCACCAGGGCCGCGGCAACCGCGAAGGTGGAAACGGCCGAGGCGAAAATCCCACGATTGGCGAAGCGAGTCATAAATGACCTCCGATTGCGTGTGTTGCGATCAAGTGGATCGCACCTATACGAACGCGGCCCCCGCATCCTTCATTCCACGGCCTTCCGAAAATTTTTCCCTGCCAAAATTTTCGGGGCCGCGCGATTTTTCGTGCGGGGGTGACGGACGCCCGGAAACCCGCTAAAAACCTCCGCCTCCCGAGACCGGAATCGGACACCATGAGCCTGATCACCCCCCGCACCCCGCCCGGCGTGATGGAACTGCTGCCGCGCCAGCAGGTGGCCTTCCAGCGCATGCTGGACACCATCCGCCGCGGTTACGAGCGCTTCGGCTTCGTCCCTGTGGAGACGCCGGTGTTCGAGACGGTGGACACGCTGCTCACCAAGTCCGGCGGCGAGACCGAGAAGCAGGTCTATTTCGTCCAGAGCACCGGCGCCATCGCCCAGGGCCACAAGCCCGACATGGCGCTGCGCTTCGACCTGACGGTGCCGCTGGCGCGCTATGTGGCGGAGCACGAGCGCGACCTCGCCTTCCCGTTCCGCCGCTACCAGATCCAGCGCGTCTACCGCGGCGAGCGCGCCCAGCGCGGCCGGTTCCGCGAGTTCTACCAGTGCGACATCGACGTCATCGGCAAGGACAGCCTGTCCCTGCACTACGACGCCGAGATGCCGGCGGTGATCTACCACGTCTTCCGCGAGTTGGACTTCGGCGGCTTCACCATCAACGTCAACAACCGCAAGATCCTGCTGGGCCTGCTCGACGGCCTGGGTCTGTCCGACGCCGAGACCCGCGTGCTGGTGCTGCGCGAGATCGACAAGCTGGACAAGATCGGCCGCGACAAGGTGCGCGCCAACCTCACCGGCGAGGAACTGAAGGTCCCCGGCGACGTGGCCGACAAGATCCTCTCGCTGATCGCCGAGGAGAAGTCGAACGACGAGACGCTGGCGGCGCTGCGCGCCCTCGGCATCGAGAACGGGACGTTCCTCAAGGGTGTCGATGAGCTGACCACCGTCATCGAGGGCCTGAAGGCGTTCCAGGTGCCGGACGGCTACGTCCGCATCAACCTCGCCATCGCCCGTGGCCTGGATTACTACACCGGCACCGTCTACGAGACCTTCCTGAACGACCACAAGGGCATCGGCTCGGTCTGCTCGGGCGGGCGCTACGACAACCTGGCGAGCCACTACACCAAGTCGACTCTGCCCGGCGTCGGCATCTCCATCGGCGCCACCCGGCTGTTCTTCCAGCTGATGGACGCCGGCCTGATCAAGGATGCCGGCGCCACGGCGCAAGTGCTGGTCACCCAGATGGACGCCGCCCTGGGACCGGACTACTTCCGCATGGCCGCCGAGCTGCGGGCGGCGGGGCTCAACACCGAGATCCAGCTGGAAGGCGGCAAGATCGCCAGGCAGATGAAGTACGCCGACAAGGCCGGCATCCCGGTGGTCATCCTCATGGGCTCCGACGAGAAGGCGCGCGGCACGGCGACCGTGAAGCACCTCGTGAAGGGCGAGCAGGTCGAGGTGCCGCTGGGCGAACTGGCGGAGCGGGTGAAGGCGCTGCTCGGGCGCGGATGAGACGCCATGAAACGCTGTGAAACGCGTTGAGGCGGTTTGTTTCATGCGGGGGTGCTCACCACCAAGGGCCGGAGGCCCTTGGATCCTGGCTGATGTGGTCGGCAAAGCGCCGGGCGCCGGGCCCCCATGATGCTGCGTGCAGCGCCCCCGCCCCGAACCAAACTGGCCGCCTTTCATTCTCCGCAATAAGGATTTTTATCCTATAATATGCGCAAAGTCTAGCGCCAGTGGCCGTTTCCGGCGTTCAATCGCTTTCCAAATCGTCATCCCCGCGAAGGCGGGGATCCAGAGGGTCCGCCAAGCTCTTGATTCCGCAAGGCTCCCTGGATCCCCGCCTTCGCGGGGATGACGGCAACAGAAATGTTCGAACCGGTATCGAGCTATTGGAGGAGATGGGCGTGCCCCTACCGCTCCATCTCCGGCTGGATGCCCACGCTCTTCATCGCCCGGCACAGCTCGATGATCGCTTCGCTCATTTCCGGGAAGGCGACGGCCAGCGCGTGGCGGTCCTTGTCCAGGCGGATCACGTGGGCGACGGCGTGGACCGCCGGATGGTCGGGGACGTCCTCGCAGCGGATGTCGAGCTTCAGGCGGGTGCCGGCGCTCACCATCAGCTCGCCCCGGTAGGTCTCCAGCAGCAGGCCGCGGATCGACCAGTTGACGGTGCGGTAGCGGTGGCCGCCGATGTCCACCGTCAGGACCGGGTCCATGTAGCGGATGGCGCGTCGGCGCTCGATGCCGCCCGGCGGCTTCGGGCCAGTCTTTTCGCGGATCTCCAGCTTGCGGGCGTTGGCCTTCTTGGTGCGTTCGTCCACGCCGTCGGCGGTGGTCAGCAGCGCCGCCTGCACCCGCCGCTCGACGCCCGAGCGGAACTCGTCGTCGGCGCCGTAGCGCACCGCCTTGGCGAAGTGGGTCTTCGCCTTGGTCAGCACCTCGTTGCGGCCCTTGTCGTCGCCGGCGTGGCCCTTGCGCTCGGCCTCGCGGATCAGCGTGTCGACGCTGAGCTGGTAGGCGCTGCGCTGCAGCGACTTGGCGGTCTCGCGGAACTCGGTGGCGCGCTGGCTGGGGAACTCCTTGGCCTTCAGCAGGTCGGCCAGCGTGTTGGCCTGCTGCTCGACCACGTCGGGGTCGTTGCCCTCCGCCATCCGCCGCATGGCGCGCACGTGCTCCTCCGCCTTGCGGATCAAGGCCTCTTCGAGCTTGTGGCGTTGTTCGGCGTCCATGACGGCGGGCATGCGAGCCTCCGTGGATCCTCCACTCCACCTTCACAGTAACGTGCGTGTAATTAACAAACTCTGAATGCGACTCTATTGCGTTTCGCCTAGGTTTCGTCCGTGCCGAATGTTTCCGCAGTGAAGCAAAATGCGCGCATCGTCCCGGTCTCGACATCGGGGTCGAGGCCCGCTTTTGCCTTGAGGTGGCGCAGGAATGGGTGCCTGTCCGGCAGGACGTCCCACACCTTGGGCAGGAACAGGGCGCCGTGGCCACGATCCTGTATGATCAGCCCGTCCACCCCGGGGCGCAGCTGGCGCAGCAGGTCGGCCTCGCCGGAGAACGCCATCGGCCGGTTGTGGCTGAGGATCGACACGGTGACCGCCACCTTCGGCAGCTCGGCCGCGGTCAGCGGGCCGAAGCGCGGGTCCTGCGTCGCCGACTTCCAGGTGTTGGTCACCACGTCGCGGACCAGCGGGGAGACCGCCTGCACGCTGCCGATGCAGCCGCGCAGCTCGTCGTCGATCTCCAGCGTCACGAAGGTCTTGCGCACGGCACGCAGCGCCATGGGGAAGCTCTCGACCGCCACCTCGGGCGGCCGGCCGGTGCGCACCACGTGCTCCAGCGCGTTGTGCGCGGCGTCCAGCAGCTGGCGGCGCTCGGCGTCGGTCAGGCGGGCGGTATCGGCGGGCTCCAGCGTGTAGGCGCCGTAGCCGACCACCCGGCGCCGGTCGCCCGCCGTGTCGCCGGAGTTGCGCAGGTCGCGCGTGGTGACCCGCAGGTCCAGCGTCTGGGCGCGCAGCAGCAGGCCGGAGACCGGCAGGAAGCCGCAGGCCGCGTCGCCGCTCAGCTTCTCCGGCTCCGCCGCCTCGATGGCCTGGGAGGCGGCGAGGTCGAGGGCGCGCGCGGTGTCGTAGTCGTGGAAATGGCTGAGGTCGGAGGAGACGACGATCATCGTCTCCGGCCCGCCCCACAGCCGCCGCAGCACCGCGTCCACCGCCTGCGGCGCGCAGTGGCCGACCACCAGCGGCACCACGGACGCGTTCGGGAAGGTGCGCTGGATGAAGGGCAGGTGGACCTCCAGCGAATGCTCGCCCTCGAAGGCGTCGTCGAGGATCTGCACGTCGGGCAGGCCGAGGATGACGTCCAGCCCCGCGCGGTCCACCGGCACCACGCCCAGCGGCGTCACCAATCCGTCTGCGCTGGGCGCCGCCAGGCCGCGGAACGGCCAGCGGTGCGCCGGGCCGAGCAGCACGACGCGCGTCACCGTCCCGCCCAGGTGCTTCACCGCGGCGTAGGCGGTGCCGGCGATGGGGCCGGAATAGACGTAGCCGGCGTGCGGCGCGATGATCGCCTTCGCCGGCACCGGGCCGATGCCGGCGCCCGCCACGCACTCGGCCACCACGCGGTCGAGGGTCGCCGGGTCGGCGGGGTAGAACGCGCCCGCCACGGCCGGCGCGCGCAGATGCGTCATGGTGTTGGACATGAGTTGGGCACTGCCCATCTATGGATTCGGGGGTAGACCGAATGTCGGTCCTCCCATCGGCTTTTTCAACACGGCATCGCCCGTCACATGACCCACATGTTTCCCGCCCGCTATTGGCACGCGCTCGACGACGGGCGCATCCAGTGCGACCTCTGCCCGCGCGCCTGCAAGCTGTCGGACGGGCAGCAGGCGCTGTGCTTCGTGCGCGAGCGCCGGGGCGACCGGCTGGTGCTCAGCACCTACGGGCGCTCCTCGGGCTTCTGCATCGACCCCGTCGAGAAGAAGCCGCTGAACCACTTCCTGCCCGGCACGCCGATCCTGTCCTTCGGCACGGCGGGCTGCAACCTGGCCTGCAAGTTCTGCCAGAACTGGGACATCTCCAAGAGCCGGGAGACCGACACGCTGGCCGACTCCGCCGCGCCGGAGACCATCGCGCGCGCCGCGGCGGACACCGGCTGCCGCTCGGTGGCGTTCACCTACAACGATCCCGTCATCTTCCTGGAATACGCGGTGGACGTGGCGCAGGCCTGCCACGAGCGCGGGGTGAAGACGGTGGCGGTCACCGCCGGTTACATCTGCCCGGAGCCGCGGGTGGAGTTCTACCGCCACATGGACGCTGCCAACGTCGACCTGAAGGCGTTCACCGAGGCGTTCTACCACAAGATCACGGGCGCCCACCTCGCCCCGGTTCTCGACACGCTGAAGTACCTTCGCCATGAGACGAACGTCTGGTTCGAGATCACCACGCTGCTGATCCCCGGCGAGAACGACGGCGACGCCGAACTGGACGCCATGACCGGCTGGATCGGTGAGAACCTGGGGCCGGACGTGCCGCTGCACTTCACCGCGTTCCACCCCGACTACAAGATGCGCGACAAGGACTGGACGCCGCACGGCACGCTGCTGCGCGCCCGGGCCATCGCCAAGCGGAACGGGCTGCAGCACGTCTACGTCGGCAACGTGCGGGACCTGGAGAACTCCAGCACCTACTGCCCGTGCTGCGGGCAGCTGCTGATCGGGCGCAGCGGTTACACGCTGTCGGCCTGGAACCTCGATGCGGCGGGCGCGTGCGGCCGGTGCGGCACGGCGCTGGCGGGCGTGTTCGAGGCACGGCCGGGCGACTGGGGATCGCGGCGGATGCCGGTGCGGCTGCGGGACTACGCGGTCGCCGCGCCCTGATTGCACGATCCGCTGGAAACCATATTTATTTTGAGGTTATATCGTCGCAAGACGAAGCATCGGACGGGCGGCCAACGCCCGCCGCGGATTTGGAATCGCCCCCGGGATCGGTTGAATCCACGGGAGTAGGACATGGCATCGATGATGATCAAGGTTGCGGGCGAAGGCTTGGTCTCCAAGGCGCACCGCAACGCGGACGTCGGGCCGACGAGTGGGTCGTCGGTGGTCTACGAGGTGCTGAACATCCCGGCCGGCGTGCCGGACGAGGATGTCATCGCCGCGTTCAAGGGCTTCAAGCCGGCGGACAAGCAGTACGAAGTCGACTGGGCCGCGCTGAAGGGCTGAGCGATGATGCGGGGGGGCCGCGACCCGGCCCCCTCGGCATCGTTCCGGAGAGCCCCGCCCATGCCCACGCATCCCGCCGCCATCCACCCGATCGATCTCGAGCACCTGCGCAAGCTGCGCCCGGCGCACCGGCGGGTGCACGAGGAGCCGCTGTCGCTCGGCGGCCGCGTCGCCGACCGGGTGGCGGCGGGCGTCGGCTCCTGGCGCTTCATCATCATCCAGTCGTCGATCCTGGCGTTGTGGATCGTCGCCAACGTGCTGGCCTGGGCCTACCGCTGGGACCCGTACCCGTTCATCCTGCTGAACCTGGTGCTGTCCTTCCAGGCCGCCTACACGGCGCCGATCATCATGATGAGCCAGAACCGCCAGGCCGACATCGACCGCCGCAAGGCGGAGCAGGACTACCACGTCAACCTCAAGGCCGAGCTGGAGATCGAGCTGCTGCACCAGAAGCTCGACCTCCTGCGCGAACAGGAGATCGCCCGCCTGACCAAGCTGATCGAGGAGTTGATCGCCGAGCGGCGGACGAATCAGGGCTGATCAGCTCTTCTGCCCCGCCACGAACTTCTCGATCAGCGACAGCAGCAGCGCCGGGGTCTGCAGCATCGGGTAGTGGCCGGCGTTGGCGATGGTCTCCACCGTCAGGGCCTTGTAGGCCTGCGCGAACTTCGGGCGCTCGGTGGCCTCCTGGTAGAAGGGGATGTCGTCGGCGCCGGTGACCAGCAGCACCGGCAGCTCCAGCCCGGCGACCTCGGCGGTCACGTCGGTGCCGGTGAACATCTTGAGGTAGCCCAGCATCGCCTCGCGCCCGGTGGCGTTGCGGGCGATGGCCAGCTTGTAGTCCACCCAGCTGTCCGTGTAGCGCTGCGCCACGCGGGCCTTGATGGCGCCGCGCATCGCCTCGTCGCTGTCGATCACCGTCACCAGCCGCTGGAAGCCGGCCTCGTCGGTCTTGAAGCCGGAGGGCGGCACCGGCGTCACCACCACCAGGCTCTTGACGCGCTCCTTGCCCTTGGCCGCCATCGCCTGCGCGATCAGCCCCGACATCGAATGGCCGACGACGTGGAAGCGCGCGTGGCCGAGATGGTCCATCAGCGCGAACATGTCGGCGACCGCCTCGTCGGCGCTGTAGGCGCCGGCCAGCCCCTTCGACCAGCCGTAGCCGCGCAGGTCGGCGAACACGTAGGTGAAGGCCTTGCCGTTCAGGAAGGGCAGCAGGCCGGCCCAGTTGGTGTGGTCGCCCATCCACTCGTGCATCACCAGGATGGCCTCCGGCCCGGCGCCGACCACGCCGTGGCCGACGATGGCGGCGCCCGACGCGGCGGCAGAGGGCGGGGCGACGGTGAACTTCGGCTCCTGGGCCAGGGCGGGGGCGGACGTCATGGCGCCCAGCATACCGAGGCCGAGCACGAGGCGGGAGAGCAGTTGACGCATGCGGGGACCTTTCCTTGTTCGCGTGTTTTTCTGTGGCGCGTGTTCGCGTTTCGGTATGCGCAGCGGTAGGTCCGCACCGCGCGCCTGTCAATCCGCGATGAGGTCCCGCGGCGACCGGCCGCGGCGCAAGAACCGGGTGGCTCCGCCGCCCCGGCCCCGTCATTCTGCCGGGAAGCGAACCGGGGAGATGGCGACGCATGACCGCACCGCGCATGGGCTTGGCCGAATGGCTGATGCTGATCCTGCTGTCCGTGCTGTGGGGCGGCGCGTTCCTGTTCGGCAAGATGGCGGTGGCGGATCTGCGGCCGTTCACCGTGGTGCTCGCCCGGGTGGCGCTGGCCGCCGCGGCGCTGGCGCTGGTGGTGCGCGCCGCCGGGCTGCGGATGCCGGGCACGCCGGCGGCGTGGCGGCCGTTCTTCGTGCTCGGGCTGCTGAACAACCTCGTGCCGTTCAGCCTGATCTTCTGGGGGCAGACGCAGATCGCCAGCGGGCTGGCGGCCATCCTCAACGCCACCACGCCGCTGTTCGGCGTCGTCCTCGCCCACGCGCTGACGCCGGACGAGCGCCTGACCGCGCCGCGGCTGGCCGGCGTGCTGCTGGGCATCGGCGGCGTGGCGGTGATCGTCGGGCCGGAGGCGCTGGGCGGCGCCGGGACGGCGGTGCTGGCGCAGTTCGCCGTGCTGGGGGCGGCGCTGTCCTACGGCTGCGCCGGGATCTACAGCCGGCGCTTCCGCGGCACGCCGCCGCTGGTGACGTCGGCCGGGCAGGTCACCGCCTCGGCGCTGATGATCCTGCCGGTGGCGCTGCTGGTGGACCGGCCGTGGGAGGGCGCGATGCCGGGGGCGGTCACCTGGGGAGCGCTGCTGGGGCTGGCGCTGTTGGGGACAGCCGGGGCATACGTGCTGTACTTCCGCATCATGGCGCGGGCGGGGGCGACCAACGCCATGCTGGTCACGCTGCTGATCCCGGTCAGCGCGCTGCTGCTCGGCGCCGTGGTGCTGGGCGAGGCGGTGGAGCCGCGGCAGGTCGCCGGCATGGCGCTGATCGGGCTCGGGCTGGCGGTGATCGACGGGCGGCCGCTGGGCTGGGTGCGGCGGCTCGCACCCGCCTCTTGATTTCTCGCGCACGGCGCGCCAGCAAGGGGGCATGGCGATTCCCCCTCTCCCAATCGATCCCGTCCTTCCCGAGCTTCTTGCGGCGCTGGCCGGGCGCGGCGTCGCCGTGCTGCAGGCGCCGCCGGGTGCCGGCAAGACGACGCGGGTGCCGCTGGCGTTGCTCGACCAGCCGTGGCTGGCCGGGCGAAAGGTCATCGTGCTGGAGCCGCGCCGGCTGGCCGCGCGCGCCGCGGCGCGGCGGATGGCGTCCATGCTGGGCGAGGCGGTGGGGGAGACGGTCGGCTACCGCGTCCGCCTCGACACCAGGGTGGGTCCGAAGACCCGCATCGAGGTGGTGACCGACGGCCTGTTCCTGCGCCAGCTGCAGGACGATCCGGAGTTGTCCGGCGTCGGCGCCGTGCTGTTCGACGAGTTCCACGAGCGCGGCATCGACAGCGACCTAGCCCTGGCCCTGGTCCAGGAATCGCGCGGCGCCCTGCGCGACGACCTGCGGCTGGTGGCGATGTCGGCGACGCTGGACGGCGGCCCGGTGGCGGCGCTGCTCGACGCGCCCATCGTCACCAGCGAGGGCCGCGCCTTCCCGGTGGAGACCCGCCACCTCGACGCTCCCGCCCAGGGCACCCGCATCGAGGACGCGGTGGCCGCCGCGGTGCGCCGGGCGCTCGCCGAGGAGTGCGGCAACGTCCTGGTCTTCCTGCCCGGCGCCGGCGAGATCCGCCGCGTGCAAAGCCTGCTGGAGGGCGCCGTCCCCGCCGACGTGCAACTCGCCCCGCTGTACGGCGACCTGCCGGCCGACGCGCAGGACCGCGCCATCGGCCCGACGCCGCCGGGCACGCGCAAGGTGGTGCTGGCCACGCCGATCGCCGAGACCAGCCTGACCATCGAGGGCATCCGCGTCGTGGTGGACAGCGGCCTGATGCGGGTGCCGCGCTTCGACCCGCGCTCGGGCATGACGCGGCTGGTGACGGTGAAGGTCTCCCAGGCCTCGGCCGAGCAGCGCCGCGGGCGCGCCGGCCGCCTGGAGCCCGGCATCGGCTACCGCCTGTGGCCGGAGGTGACGCACAGGGCGCTCGCCCCCTTCACGCCGCCGGAGATCCTCGACGCCGATCTGGCGCCGCTGGCGCTGGAGCTGGCGATGTGGGGCGTGGGCGATCCTGGCACGCTGGCGTGGCTCGACCCGCCGCCGGCCGCGGCGATGGCGCAGGCGCGCGAGCTGCTGCGCGAGCTGGGGGCGCTCGACGCCGGCAACGCCATCACCGCGCACGGGCGCCGCATGGCCGGCTTCGGCGTGCACCCGCGCCTCGCCCACATGATGCTGGCCGGCAAGGACATGGGGCTGGGCGGGCTGGCCTGTCAGGTGGCGGCGCTGCTCGGCGAGCGCGACATCGTCCGCGCCCAGCCCGGCTTCCGCGACGCCGACCTGCGCCTGCGCGTCGAGCTGCTGCGGTCGCTGGACGAGGACGGCCGCATGCGGGCCGGGCGCGGCCTGACGGTGGAGCGCGCCGGGGCGCAGCAGGCGCTCCGGCAGTCGCGGCAGTGGATGCGGCAGCTGAAGGTGCGCGACGGCGAGGGGGGCATCGGGTCCGCCGGGCTGCTGGTGGCGCTGGCCTACCCCGACCGCATCGGACAGCGCCGGCCGGGCAACAGCGGGCCGGCGACGCAGTACCGCCTGTCCAACGGCCGCGGTGCCTTCTTCCCCGAGCCGGAGCCGCTGTCGGCCGAGGACTGGCTGGCGGTCGCCGACCTGGATGGTGCTGCGCGCGAATCGCGCATCTTCCTCGCCGCCCCGGTCACCCTGGCGGAGCTGGAGGAGACCTTCGCGGAGCACGTCCGCACCGAGACGGTGGTGACCTGGGATTCGCGCGAGCAGCTGGTGCTGGCGCGGCGCCGCCGCATGCTGTTCGCGCTGATCCTCAAGGACGAGCGGCTGGGCAACCCGCCGGCCGACGCGGTGGCGGCGGCGCTGCTCCAGGGAGTGCGCGAGATGGGCCTCGCCTGCCTGCCGTGGAGCGACGAGCTGCGCAAATGGCAGGCCCGCGTCTCCTTCCTGCGCCGCATCGAGGGGGAGGAGTGGCCGGACGTCGCCGACGCCGCGCTGCTGGACGGTCTGGAGGCGTGGCTGGCGCCCTTCATGGAGGGCGTGTCGCGCCGCGCGCACCTGGAGCGGATCGATTTGTCGAGCGCGCTGCGCGGGCTGCTGCCGTGGGCGATGCAGAAGCGCCTGGACGCCGAGGCGCCGACCCACGTGGAGGTGCCGAGCGGTTCGCGCGTGCCCATCGACTATTCGGGCGAGGAGCCGGTGCTGGCGGTGCGCCTGCAGGAGATGTTCGGGCTGGCGGAGACGCCGCGGGTGGCCGGCGGCCGGGTGCCGCTGCTGCTGCACCTGCTGAGCCCGGCGCGCCGGCCGGTGCAGGTGACCCGCGACTTGGCGAGCTTCTGGGCGAACGCCTACAAGGCGGTGAAGGCCGACCTCAAGGGGCAGTACCCCAAGCACTACTGGCCGGACGACCCGATGCAGGCCGAGCCCACCGCGCGGGCGAAGCCGCGGCGCTGATCAGTGCAGCAGGGTCCACAGGGCGAGGACGGAGGCGGCGAACATCAGGCTGCCGGCCGGCAGAACCCAGCCGTCCGCCGCGGCGGCCTGGGCGATGGTTCTCTTGTGGCGTTGCATGACGGCCTCTCCTGTGGATGGTCCCTATAGGAGAGGATGGTGTGCGAGGGGCGCCGCGTCCAATCGGATGTGCGGATCGCAGCGATAGGGCGGGGCTTCCATGAGCCCTCCCCAGCCTCCGGCGGGGGAGGGTTGGGTGGGGGCAGCGGCCTGCACAAGAATCAACGCCCGCCACCGTAGCCGTAGCCCCCACCTTCCCGCACCTGCGGTGCGGGCCCCTTCCTCCCCCGCCGGAGGCGGGGGAGGGGACAAGATACGTTTACGCGATCTCCACGCCGCTCTCGCCCCAGGGGCCGGTGCGCGGCGGTTCCGGCAGCGGCGCCGGGGGCTTCGGGCGCGGCGGCGGTTCGGGCGCGGGAACCGCGCCTCCGCCGTCCCCGCCCTTGAACGCCTCGCGGGCGATCTCGGCGATGCCGCCGATGGCGCCGATCACGCCGGTGGCCTCCAGCGGCAGGAACAGCACCTTCTGGTTCGGCGCCGAGGCCATCTTGGTCAGCGCCTCGACGTAGCGCTGGGCGACGAAGTAGTTGATCGCCTGCACGCTGCCCGAATTCACCGCCTGCGACACCATCGCGGTGGCCCGCGCCTCGGCCTCGGCCTCGCGTTCGCGCGCCTCGGCGTCGCGGTAGGCGGCCTCGCGCCGGCCCTCGGCCTGCAGGATGGCGGCCTGCTTCTCGCCTTCGGCGCGCAGGATGGCGGCCTGGCGCAGGCCCTCGGCCTCCAGGATGACGGCGCGGCGGTCGCGCTCGGCCTTCATCTGGCGGGCCATGCTGTCCACCAGGTCGCGCGGCGGCTGGATGTCGCGGATCTCGATCCGCGTGACCTTGACGCCCCACGGGCCGGTCGCCTCGTCCACCACCGACAGCAGCTGCGCGTTGATCTTGTCGCGCTGGGAAAGCAGCTCGTCCAGGTCCATCGAGCCCATGACCGTGCGCACGTTGGTCATGGTCAGGTTGAGGATGGCGAGCTGCAGGTTGTTGACCTCGTACGACGCCTTGGCGGCGTCCACCACCTGGAAGAAGACCACGCCGTCCACCGTCACCATGGCGTTGTCCTTGGTGATGACCTCCTGCGAGGGGACGTCGAGCACCGTCTCCATCATGCTCTGCTGGCGGCCGATGCGGTCGATGACCGGAATCACCAGATGCAGGCCCGGCGTCAGGGTGCGGGTGTAGCGGCCGAAGCGCTCCACCGTCCATTCCTGGCCCTGCGCCACCGTCTTGACGCCCAGAACCACCAGCGCCAGCGCGAGCACCACCAGCGCCAGCACGAACAGCGTGAATCCGCTCACCATCGCCAAGCCTTCTTCGCGTCAATCCCCCAGCAAGGCGCCGATCGCCTTGGCCGGTTCGTGAGCATCGCACAGGATCTTGAAGATGGCGAGGATCGGCACCGCCAGCAGCGCGCCGGGAATGCCCCACATCCAGCCCCAGAACAGGATCGACACGAACACCGCGATGGGGTTCAGCGACAGCCGCCGGCCGATGATCATCGGCGTCAGGAAATTGCCCTCGATCATCGTCAGCGCCACGAAGGACAAGGGCGGCGCCAGGATGTTGAACAGCCCGTTGAAGGTCAGCACCGACACCAGGAACAGCACCGCCGTCATCACCGCCGGCCCGATGAACGGGATGAAGTTGAGGAAGGTGATCATCGCCCCCCACAGCGCGGGGTTTGGCATGCCCTGCACCCACATCAGCAGCGCCGTGGCGATGCCCAGCACGACGTTGATGGCGGTGATGGTGGCCAGATAGACGGCGATGTTCTGCTGCACCGTTCCCGCCACCATGGCGTAGTGGACGCGGTCGTCGATGCTGCGCATGGTGCCGATCAGCGCCTCCAGGCTCTGCCGGCCGCGGGCCAGGAAGAAGTACAGCAGCACCATCAGGATCACCACGTTGGCGATCACCGCCTCGGTCTGCTTGAGCACCTGATCGGCCAGCGACGGGCCGCGCACCACCACCTCGCGGGCCGCCTCGCCGCCGGGGCCGGCGATCCGCTCGATCTGCTGGGAGGCCTTGCGGGCGCGCTCCAGCCCGTCGCGGAGGTCGCCGAGCTTGAACTCCAGCTCGCGCATGACGCGCGGCACGCGGTCGATCCACTCCGTCGCCGGGCCGGTGAGGGTGTAGATGCCGGCGCCGACCAGCCCGAACACCACGAGCACCATGATGGCGGCGCCGATCCCCTCGGGGATGCGCAGGCGGTACAGGCCGCGCACCAGCGGACGCAAAAGGAAACTAAGGATCAGCGCCAGCGCGATCGGCAGCAGCACGTCGCGCCCGAAATACACGGTGTACAGCACGGCGATGACGAACAGGCCCATCACCGCGACGGCCGTCGGGTTGCGCGGGTGCTTCGCCGGGGGCAGCGGCTCGGTCACCGGCGGCGGGGTGTCGAGCGTGGAGTCGGTGGTGCGGTCGGACATGCGGCGGCGGGATCCCCCCAGGGCCTCGATGGGTGGTTCTTGAAGCCGGCGCGCGCGGGGCCAGATGTTGCGGGTTCGACACCGCTTTCCTGGAGACACCCGGCGATGCGCGCGCGCCTGCCCCTGCTAAACACCCTGGCCGCCCTGTCGGCTCTCGCGCTGCTCGGGGTGGCCCGACCGGCGCTGGCGGAGGACGTCGGCCGCTTCAGCAACGACTGGACCGGCAACGGCTTGGTCGTGCAGGCCATCGAGGACCCGAAGGTGAAGGGCGTGACCTGCCATCTGGTGGACTTCGACCGCTCGCTGATCGACCGGCTGTCGAAGGGCAACTGGTTCGAGGACCCGTCCAACGCCTCCATCGCCTGCCGCATGACCGGGCCGGTGTCGGTCGGCGACATCGACCTGTCGCAGAAGGGCGAGGAGGTGTTCTCCGAGCGCAAGAGCCTGATCTTCAAGTCCATCGCCATCCGCCGCATCTACGACCGGGTGAACGACACGCTGGTCTACGTGGTCTATTCGCGGCAGGTGAAGGACGCCTCGGCCAAGATGTCCATCTCGACCGTCCCGCTGTTCCAGGCCAACGCGATGTGGGAGAAGGGGCGGCCGGTGGCGAAGAAGTGACGGGATTGCGTTAGGGAAAATTTTAGACACTTCCAAGACAATGGTCGGCGAGACCGCTTGGAGGAGAGGTGTCGATGCAGAAGGACCGCACGGAGCTGCTGCGCGAGCTGAGCGCCCACGTCGGCCGGCCCGACTTCGCCGAGATCGCCGCGCGCATCACCCGCGAGATGCAGCAGCCGGCCCCCGAACCGCCGAAGCCGGCACCGCGCAACGTCGGCGCGCCGCGCCGCCCGTCCACGCCGACGCGCCGGGCCTCCTGACGCCTCATTCCGCGTATATCGAGCCGCCGCTGCGCCGGAAGCCGTGCGCGTACATGGCGACGATCAGGTGCGTCACCCGCTCGTCCTCACCGCACGGCAGCATCAGCCGTTCCAGCACCGTGAAGTTTTGCAAGGCCATCCCGGGCTGCAGCGTGTCGAGGCGCGATGTGCGGGTCCGCACGCACTCCCGGTAGGGGCCCAGCAGCGTCTCGCGGTGCGCCGCCTTGTAGGCGTCGTCCAGGTAGCGGCCGGTGAAGTCCTCGCCGGCGAGGTCGCGGATCGCCGTGCCCTCCAGCGTCACCTTGAAGCGCAGCGGCTCCAGTTCCACCGCCAGCATGCGGATGTGGCCGAACCAGGGCCGGAACTCCTCGGCGACGAAGTCGCGGCGCGACGGCATCGTCCGGCCCGCCCGCCGGAGATCCCAGAACCCTTCCAGTTCGGAGATCAGGGTGAGATCGCGGCGGACCAGCATGACGGAGTGACCATAACGGAAATAGGTAATACCAATTTATCGCTTCTTTGATTGACTTTCAATGGAAATTGCTGCACCGCACAATGGTATCGGTGCGAACTTCGTCACGCCCCGCGGGAGCGGCGGGCCGCCCAGCGCCGCCACAGCAGGAACGCGGCGGGGGCCAGCGTGACGATCAGCAGGATGCGCACCACGTGGTGGGTCGAGACGAAGGCGACGTCGACGCCCAGCGCCAGCGCGATCAGGCTCATCTCGGCCAGCCCGCCGGGGGCGAAGGCGAGGATCAGCCCGGCCATGCCGAACCCGGTGGCGGCGTTCAGCGCGCCGCCGAATCCCACGGCCAGCCCAAGCATCAGCGCCGTGCCGCCGACCGCCACCACGGCGCCCCGGCCGACCTCGCGCAGCCGCACGCCGGCGAAGCGGCAGCCCAGCGAGGCGCCGACCACCACCTGCGCCGCGGCGACCAGGGCGCCCGGCGGCTTGCCCTCGGTCAGGCCGGCGAGGTGGAGGGCGGCGGACACCAGCATCGGCCCGACGATCTGCGCCGCCGGGATGCGCAGCGCCCGCGCGATGGGATAGCCGACGGCGCAGGAGGCCAGCAGCAGCAGGTCCGGCACCGGCACCGCCAGCAGGTCGGGGCCGAGCGGCCGGCGCTGCCCCGGCGCGTAGTAGCCCAGCGCCTGGAACCAGAACGGGATCACCATCACCACCAGCATGACGCGCAGCGCGTGCACCAGCGAGATGGTGCGGTCGTCGCCGCCCATGGCGGTGCCGGCCAGGACCATCTCGTTGAGGCCGCCGGGGGTGGCGGTGAAGTAGGCGGTCACCGGGTCGTAGCCGGCGACGCGGCGCAGGTACAGCAGGCCGGCCACGGTGGCGGCGACGATGTAGACCAGCAGCCCGGACAGCGTCAGCGTCCAGCCGCCCATCTGCGCCACGATGGCCGGGGTGAAGCCGCTGCCCAGCATGATGCCGAGCACGGTGATCATGGTGCCGCGCAGCGGCCTCGGCACCGCCACCGGCAGCGCCGCCATGGCGGCGGCCGTGGTGAACAGCATGGCGCCGATCATCCACGCCAGCGGCATCCGGAAATGGTCGAACAGCGCGCCGCCCGCCGTGCCGATCGCCAGGGCAAGCAGCAGCGGCCGCCACCGGCCGCGCATCAGGGCACCAGCCGGCCGAGCCGCACCGCCGTCTGCCCGGCCTTGGCCCGGCGCGCCGGCATGATCAGCACGCAGTCGTCGTGCGGCGTCACCACCGGCGTGTCGCCGTCGTGGGCGATCAGCGTGCCGGCCCGCGGCAGCACCTCCAGCCCGACGAAGGCGCGGACGAAGGCGAAGGAGTCGGTGCGCGCGGTCACCGCCTGCGTCACCTCGACGACGCGCAGCGGCTCGTCGCGCCTGCGCAGGAAGGGCAGGGCGATATCGGCGTCGATCATGTCGGCGTTCAGCAGGAAGCGCAGGCAGGTCTCCACCGCCACGTCGGCGGTGGCGGCCTTCCAGTGCTGGCCGCACTCCACCAGCAGCGCGGTGGGGCCGCCGTCGGACGCGGCGAACGCGCCGTAGTCGAGCAGGCGGCGGCCCGACGCGTGCCCCTCGTCGGCGACGATCCACGACGGGTGGCCGAGGCGCCGGGCCAGCTCCCGCCCCCGCCGGGTGCGGCCGCACAGCGTCAGCGGCGCGGTGTCGTTGGTCATGGAGTGGACGTCGAGCAGCAGGTCGGCGCTGTCGTACACCGGGCGCAACTGACGGGCGCGGTGCAGCTCGACCGAGTCGCGGCGGCCGTCGAGCACTTCGGGCGACCAGACCCGGTTGAAGTCCTCCTCGACGCAGCGCGAGGCGTAGGGGGTGTCGGGATCGAAGCCGAGGTAGGCGGCGACGTTGGCCAGCGCCAGCGTCAGCCGGCCGCGCGTCGGCCGCACGCCGAGGCGGAACAGCGTGTCGATGGCGACCGCGCCGCACACCTCGTTGCCGTGGGTGAGCGCGTTGATCACCGCGTGCGGGCCGGGCCGCCCGCTCTCCAGCGTGGTGACGTAGTCGATCCCGGTGTTGCCGCGGCGGTAGGGGGTGACGTCCGGCGGCGTCAGGTCGATGGCGGTGCTGGACTCGGTCAAGGGATGCTCTGAGGTTGCGGGCCCGGGATCGCCGGGAAGTATGGCGGAGCGGGGCGTGGCACGCCAGCCCCGGGCGGCCGCGGGGCGCCGCCGCGATGATGACAGTTTTCGGTCGACGGCGGGTTGCCGCCTCGTCTATACGCAGCCACTTGAGAATCGGTTGCGGCAGGAAGCGGCGGCGGGATGCCATGGGCTTCGTGATCGAGGGGGTCCTCGTCCGTCATGACCCGGTGGGCCTGCGCCTGCCGGTGCTGTTCGATTCGCCGCACAGCGGCAGCGTCTACCCGCCCGACTTCCGCCACCTCTGCCCGTTCCCGGTGCTGCGCCAGGCCGAGGACACCTACGTGGACGAGCTGTTCGGCGCGGTGCCCGCGTTCGGCGCCACGCTGCTGTGCGCGCTGTTCCCGCGCACCTACATCGACGCCAACCGCGCCGCCGACGACCTCGACCCCAAGCTGCTGGACGGCCGCTGGCCGCTGCCCCTGCGCCCGAGCGCCAAGAGCGCCGGCGGCCTCGGCCTGATCCGCACGCTGTGCCGGCCGGGCATGCCGCTCTACCCGGACAAGCTGAGCGTCGAGGAGGTGGCGGCGCGCATCGAGCGCTACTACCACCCCTACCACGCCGAGGTCGCCGCGGCGATCAACGCCAACGTGACGGGGTTCGGCGCCTCCTGGCACGTCGACTGCCACTCCATGCCGTCCTGCGGCGACGGCGGCGGGGCGGACTTCGTCGTCGGCGACCGCGACGGAACCACGTCGGAGCGCGCCTTCGTCGATCTGGTGGTGCGGACGCTGCGCGCCCACGGCTACGCGGTCGCGCTCAACCATCCCTACAAGGGGGTGGAGCTGGTGCGGCGCTACGGCAAGCCGGGACGCGGCCGCCACTCGATCCAGCTGGAGGTCAACCGGCGCCTCTACATGAACGAGGAGACGCTGGAGAAGCACGCCGGCTTCGCGGTGGTGCAGCGCGACCTGACCGCGCTCGCCCGCGAGATCTGCGCCTACGCCGGCAGCCGTACGGCGCGCCGGGCGGCGGAATAGCGGTCCTCCCCCCTCCCTAGCGGCGGGAAACGGGCGCGCCATATCGTTTGCAGCCCGTCGGAGCGCCGGGAGACCATCGTCCGTCCGGTGCTCACTGCCAGGAGTCGCGCATGACCCCAAACCAGAGAGCCGAAATGGCACTGTCCGCGATGTTCGGTCTGAGCCGGAGCGAGCAGATCCGCGTCGTCGAGGACGCGATCCGTGCCGCCCGTCGCGAGGCGCTGGAGGAGGCCGCGACGCTGGCCGAGCGATCGCAGTGCGAACACGAGCAGGAAGGGAACCGCTGGTACAACGAGGCGTGCGAGGACATCGCCACCGCGCTCCGCGGCCAAGCGGGCGCGTAGGCCGCCCGCGGCGGAGCCGGCCGTCAGGGCTCGAACTGCTCCTTGAGGATGCGTTCCTCGAAGTTGAACTCCGGGTCGAACAGCAGGGTGAGCGAGACGTCGCGCGCCTCGGTCACCTCGACCCGCTCGACCTCGCGCACCTCGGTGAAGTCGGCGACGGCGCTGACCGGGCGCTTGGCGGTCTCCAGCACGTCGAAGCTGATGTGTGCGGCGTGCGGCAGCAGCGCGCCGCGCCAGCGCCGCGGGCGGAAGGCGCTGATCGGCGTCAGCGCCAGGATGCCGGCGCCCAGCGGGATGATCGGCCCGTGGGCGGACAGGTTGTAGGCGGTGCTGCCGGCCGGCGTGGCGACCAGCGCGCCGTCGCAGATCAGTTCGGGCAGGCGGACCTTGTCGTCCACCGTGATGCGCAGCTTGGCGGCCTGCCGCGTCTCGCGCAGCAGCGACACCTCGTTGATGCCGATGGCCTCGACGGTCGGGCCGTTGACCCGCGTCGCCTTCATGCGCAGCGGGTGCAGGGTGACGTGCTGGGCGCGCTGCACGCGCTCGGCCAGGTCATCCTCGCGGTAGGCGTTGAGCAGGAAGCCGACCGAGCCGCGATTCATCCCGTACACCGGCTTCGGCGAGCACCCGCCGCGCCCCAGCGCGCGGTGCAGCGTCTCCAGCAGGAAGCCGTCGCCGCCCAGCGCCACGATGACGTCGGCCATGCCGATCGGCACGTTGCCGTAGCGATGCACCAGCCGCGTGCGGGCGCGGCGGGCCTCCTCGGTGTCGGCGCACACGAAGGCGATGTGCGGCGGGTCGTGGCGGAAGGTCGGGGCGGCGGGGTCGGTCATCGTGCCGCGACCATAGCGCAGGTCGGGGGCGGGGGAAACCTCGGCTGGGGAGGGATGTCCGATCCGGATCGGAGCCTGTTCGGCGTTCCACCACGTTCTCTTTGCGTCATCCCCGCGAAGGCGGGGATCCAGGAGACTTGGCGAAGGCGGACTGTGGCGAGGTGCCCTGGATCCCCGCCTTCGCGGGGATGACGGATAAAAGGTACGGAGGAGGGTTAGCCCCCCGTCACGCTCATGTGCCGGGACACCGCGGCGCCGTGGCGATGGCGGTCGATGATGAAGTCGTGGCCCTTCGGCTTGCGCTGGATGGCGGCGCGCACGGCGTCGATCAGCAGGCCGTCGTCGTCGCTCAGGCGCAGCGGCGTGCGCAGGTCGGCGGCGTCCTCCTGGCCCAGGCACATGTACAGCGTGCCGGTGCAGGTCAGCCGCACCCGGTTGCAG
>NZ_LGQZ01000067.1 GCF_003116015.1 Azospirillum sp. TSO22-1 | reverse complement strand
CGCCGCGGCCGTCGTACTGGTCCTTGTGGGCGATCTGCCAGGAATCCTCGTCCACGTAGAACTCGCGCTTGGCGTAGAGGTGACGGAAGCCGGACTTCACCATCGCCTCCACCACCCATACCCGGTGCAGCTCGTAGCGCACGAGGTTCTGGTCGATGTGGCCTTCCTTGATGATGTCCGGGTACTTCAGGCCTTTGTCCGTCAGCTTGTAGTTGTTGTAGGAGATGATCATCTCCTTCTTGCCCACCAGCTTCCAGTCGTAGCGGTCCGGCGCCCCGTTGAAGCCGTCGTAGTCGTCCATGGTGC
Organism: Azospirillum sp. TSO22-1; assembly: GCF_003116015.1. Taxonomy (GTDB): domain Bacteria; phylum Pseudomonadota; class Alphaproteobacteria; order Azospirillales; family Azospirillaceae; genus Azospirillum. The sequence continues at coordinate 19,932 of NZ_LGQZ01000067.1, read as the reverse complement.
GCAGGCCGTCGGTACCGGTGCCCGGGCTGTCGTACGACACCGAGGGTGCCCGCAGCACCCGGCGCTGGCCGGGGTTGTAGGTCCAGGCCAGACGCGTCTCCTTCACCTGGTCGAGCGGATCGTGCGTCAGGATCGCCTCGCCGGCGATGCTGGACGGCGCGGTCACCAGGTTCAGGTAGTAGGAGATGCGGTTCGCCTCCGGACTGCCCAGCGCGCTGGCGCGGGCGTACCACTCGGTGCGGCGCAGCGGCGTGAAGCTGCCGTTGGTGTGCACCGGGAACTCCGTGCCGTAGCGCAGGAAGGTGCCGCCGCGGTAGCGGACGATGTGGTTCCACATCACCTCGACGCCGGTCTTCGGAACCGGGAACGGCACCGCGGTGGCGTTGATGTTGAGGATGCCGTTGCCGCCGTCGGCGAGTTGGGCGGCCACGCCCTCGCTCCGGATGATGTCGTATTCCTTCGACGGCAGGGCGGCGGTGCGGTGGCTCGGATACACCTTCATCGTGTAGGTCGGGTAGCGCTTCAGCAGCGCCAACTGGCCGGGGGCCAGCTTGTCCTTGTGCTGGTCGGCGTTGGTGCCGGTGATGGTGTAGAGCGGCTGCTCCGCCGCGTAGGGGTCGAGGAAGCCCTTGGCGGGATCGTAGCCGGGCGGCGGCTTGGCCAGACCGCCGGTCCAGGCCGGGATGGTGCCGGCCTTGTTGCCGGCCGCCTCGGCCCCGGTGGGGGTCAGATCCTTGCCCAGGCGGGCGGCGTCCTGCGGGGTCATCTCGGCGGCGGCGAGGCCGGCGGTGCCGAGGACGAGGGCGAAGGCGAAGGGCGCCTTGAGAACGGAAATGCGTCGCATGGAACCTCGTCTCCTCTTCAGAACGTCATGCCGACGACCAGGGCCACGAAGTCGCGATCGAGCTGCGGATCGTACTTGGCCTTGTGGTTGTAGGTGCTGTAGGTCAGGTCGGCGTAGTAGCGCTGCAGCAGGTCGGCGCGGACGCCGAAGCCGACGTTGACGCGGTCCTTCACGAAGGTGCCGTCCGGCGACACGCCGCTGACATCCCAGGCGACCGAGACGCGCGGGGTGAGGTTCACGCCGGCGAACACGTCGGGGTAGGTCAGCGCGAACTGGGCGCGCAGGCCCCAGGAGTTCGAGGTCGCGAAGCCGTCCGGCGCGCAGTAGTCGGCCACCGTGGTGCCGCAGGCCGTCGTCGCGCTGGCGGCGCGGCCGTACAGCGGCGAGCGGCCGTAGCGGGTGGAGGTCGCCGGATCGCCGATGCCGCTCCAGTGCTGGTACGCCACCTCGCCCAGAACACGCAGGGAGTCGGCGCCCAGGATGTTGGGGAACGACTTGATGGTGGACAGCTGGACCTGCGTCTTGTCCTTGCGGTCGTAGCCGCGGATGGTGCTGCCCATGGGCTGGTTGCGCAGATAGGCCATCGGGCCGGTGCCGCTGACCAGGCCGGAGACGAGGTCGCTGGTGTTGATCTGCACCGGCACGCCGTAGGCGCGGCTGACCTCGCCGCCGACGCTCCAGCCGCCGATCTCGGTGGAGGCGCTGGCGCCGACCACCTTGATGTCCTCGGCCGAGTAGTCCTCGAAGTACTGCGCGGCGTTGCTGGCGAGGCCGTAGAGCGAGCCGCGGATCGTGGTGGGCGAGCGCTTCAGGCTGAAGATCGGGCTGCGCGCGTGGTACTGCGCGTAGTAGGTGCCGAAGTCAGTGCCCAGCGCCGAGGAGAAATAGCGGCCGGCCGCGCCGAACTGCCCGCTGTTGCGCGGCGTGTCCTCGCCGGCGTTGCCCATGCGGGTGTTGAGGCCGCGCAGCGCCGGCAGCCCGCTGTAACCGAACCGGTCGCCGTTCGGCGCCGGGGTCAGGTTGGCGCCGACGTCGGAGCAGTTCAGCGTGTCGCTGGGCCCCCAGAAGGTGCCGCAGCCCTCGAAGGTCGAGCGCCGCCACGCGAACTGGTAGAAGCCCTCGACGCTGAAGCCGCCGCCCAGGCCGACGTTGAGCGACACCTGCGGCACCGGCAGCAGGATCTCCTTCACCTGCGCACCCGGCCGGCGGGCGGCGCTGGCGTCGATGATGTTGTACTGGTTGACGCCGGACACGAACAGGCTCTCGCCCCAGTTCACCACGTGCTGGCCGATCTTGAAGGCGACGTTCTTCTCGCCGCCCAGCGCCACGTCGCCGAAGCCGTACGCGTCGAGCAGCGCCGCACCCTTGAATTTGGACAGCGGGTAGAAGTCGCTGTCGTTCAGCCGCTCGCCGCTGCGGTAGCCGTTGGCCGAGTGGCCGAAGGGCACGCCGTCGCGCTCGGTCACCGCGTCGTACCAGGCCTTGGCGCGGACGAACACGCCGAAGCCGTCCTTGGAGAGCTGCGCCTCGCCGATCGCCTTGCCGAGGCCGGAGTAGAGGTCGCCGCGCTTGTAGTTGAGGTTGCCGTCATCGGTGGTCGTGCCGTCGCCGGTGCCGCCGTTGCCGCGGGAAATCAGCGCCGCGTCCGGGTTGCGCACGCGCATCGCCGCGCCGACCGACAGGTCGAGCAGCGTCTTCGCCTCCCAGCCCCCGCCGAGGTCGAAACTCTCGGCCCGCGCCGCGCCGGGAACGCCGAGCGTCCCGAGAACCCCGAGAGCGGAGCCGCACAGCAGCCCGATGGCCGTCCGGCGGCCGGCGCCCCGATCCGGCCGCACAGAGATAAAGTCGTTCATTGTCACCCCCCAGACCTCCTTGGACATCCTCGCTAAGCGCTCGGTTTTCGGACGCCGTCCCCACCCGGACAGGCGGGCGGATGGGCGCTTTTCGTGCGGGAAGGGTGGCCGGACCGTGGCCAGGCGTCGCACCGCTCGTCGTATCAACCGAAAATCAGCAATACGAACCGTCGGCGCGCTATCCTCCCCTTGGCGGCGCCCCGGAGGGCGGATCGCTCATTGTTGCGGAATTTATTTCCGCAGTACTAAATTGGCGGAATGCGGACGGTCAAGCACAAATTTCTGGTGCGCTGCGGCAATGCTGCGCGCGCCATGGGAGCGATCGATACCCATCGATAATTCCGCACATCGGAAGTCAGTTTCGCGAAACTTGATTCCGCAAAATCATCTGCTACAGTGACCACCGGTCGTGGGGCGCTGCCCGCACGACGCCAGGGAGGACGGCCGCCGGGCCGAAGGGGCTCCGCGCAGCGGCGCGGGCCATCACGTGGAGAACCGAATGAGCAACGTCGTTCAGTATGCGCGGCAGGGACGCACGGGCGTCATCACCGTGGACTACCCGCCCGTCAACGCCTTGGGCCTCGATGTCCGCACCGGGCTTCTGCAGGCGCTGGAGGCCGCCCTCGCGGACGCCGAGGCCGACGTGCTGGTGCTCGCCGCCGCCGGCCGCACCTTCATGGCGGGCGCGGACATCCGCGAGTTCGGCAAGCCGTCCCAGCCGCCCATCCTGCCCGACGTCATCGCCCGCTTCGACGCCAGCCCGAAGCCCATCGTCGCCGCCATCCACGGCACCGCGCTGGGCGGCGGGCTGGAACTGGCGCTGGCCTGCCATTTCCGGGTGGCGCTGCGCTCCGCCAGGCTCGGCCTGCCGGAGGTGAAGCTGGGCCTGCTGCCTGGTTCCGGCGGCACGCAGCGCCTGCCGCGTCTGATCGGTGCCGTCAAGGCGCTGGACATGATCATCTCGGGCGACCCGGTGTCCGCCGCTGCGGCGCTCGAGATGGGCATCATCGATGCGCTCGACGACGGCGACTCCGCGCTGGACGCCGCCCTGCGCTTCGCCCAGCGGGTGCGCGACGAGTCGCTGCCCGCCATCCCGGTGCGCGAACGCACGGAGAGGATCGCCGGCACCGACCCGGCCCTGTTCGCCGAGGTCCGCGCCGGCCTCGCCAAGCGGGCGCCGCAGCTGTTCTCGCCGCACCGCTGCGTCGACGCGGTGGAGGCCGCCGTCACCCTGCCCTTCGAGGACGGGCTGAAGCGCGAGCGCGAGCTGTTCCTGGCCTGCATGGATTCGCCGCAACGCGCCGGCCTGATCCACGCCTTCTTCGCCGAGCGCGAGGCCGCCAAGGTGCCCGGCCTGCCGGCCGGCACGCCGTTGCGCCCGGTGCGCACGGTGGCGGTGATCGGCGCCGGCACCATGGGCGGCGGCATCGCCATGTGCTTCGCCAACGCCGGCATCCCGGTGCTGCTGCTGGAGGTGAAGCAGGAGGCGCTGGACAAGGGCGTCGCCGGCGTCCGCCGCAACTACGAGGCCACCGCGAAGAAGGGCAAGCTGACCGCCGCCGAGGTCGAGGCCCGCATGGGCCTGATCCGCCCGACACTCGACTACGCCGACCTGAAGGACGCCGATCTGGTGATCGAGGCGGTGTTCGAGAACATGGCCATCAAGAAGCAGATCTTCGCCACGCTGGACAGGGTCTGCAAGCCGGGCGCCATCCTCGCCACCAACACCTCGACGCTGGACATCGACGAGATCGCCACGGCGACCAGGCGGCCGCAGGACGTCGTCGGCATGCACTTCTTCAGCCCGGCCAACGTGATGAAGCTGCTGGAGAACGTGCGCGGGGCGAAGACGGCCGACGATGTCGCCGCCACCGTCATGGAGGTCGGCAAGCGAATCGGCAAGGTGAGCGTGCTGGTCGGCGTCTGCTACGGCTTCGTCGGCAACCGCATGCTGCACCAGCGCGGGCGCGAGGCCGTCGCTCTGGTGGACGAGGGTGCCTCGCCGCAGCAGGTGGACAAGGTGCTGACCGACTTCGGCTTTCCCATGGGGCAGTTCGCCATGGGCGACCTCGCCGGCATCGACGTGGGCTGGCGCATCCGCGAGGAGCGGCGCAAGGCCGGCGACCCCGACGCGCCGGAACCCAACTGGGTGGACAAGCTGGCCGAGCAGGGCCGCTTCGGCCAGAAGACCGGGGCCGGCATCTACCGCTACGAGCCCGGCAGCCGCACGCCGCTGCCCGACCCGGAGGTCGAGGCGCTGATCGCCGCCTACCGCGCCGGGAAGGGCATCGCACCGCGCGCCGTGCCGGACCACGAGATCCTGGAGCGCTGCCTGTACGTGATGGTCAACGAGGGCGCCAGGATCCTGGAGGAGGGCATCGCCGCCCGCGCGCTCGACGTCGACGTGGTGTGGATCTACGGCTACGGCTTCCCGGCCTACCGCGGCGGCCCGATGTTCTGGGCCGACCGGATCGGGCTGAAGACCGTCTACGAAGCGGTCAAGCGCTTCCACGAGACGCTCGGCGGCACGCAGTGGGAGCCCGCCCCCCTCCTCGAACGCCTCGCCCGCGAGGGCAAGCGGTTCGGCGATCTGTAAATCGTAAGCCCCTCCCCCCTCGCGGGGGAGGGGTTTGGGAAGAGGGGGATCGAGCTTCCTGGCCGCTTCGCGGCGCCACCCTCCCCCCTCTCCCGTCGAGGGAGAGGGGCTTCAAAAGACATTCCCGCTGGGAGCATCCATTTCCATGACCGAAGCCGTCATCGTATCCACCGCGCGCACGCCGCTGGCGAAGTCGTTCCGCGGCGCCTTCAACAACACGCACAGCGTCACGCTGGGCGGCCACGCCATCGCCCACGCCGTCCAGCGCGCCGGCATCGAGCCGGCGGAGGTGGAGGACGTCATCCTCGGCGCCACCTTCCACGAGGGGCCGCAGGGCAAGAACATGGCCCGCCTGTGCGCGCTGCGCGCCGGGTTGCCGGTCACCACGTCCGGCACCAGCATCAACCGCTTCTGCTCGTCCGGCCTTCAGGCCATCGCCATGGCGGCGCAGCGGGTGATCGTCGACAAGGTGCCGGTGATGGTCGCCGGCGGCCTGGAATCGATCAGCCTGATCCAGAACAACGCCAACAAGCACCTGGGGCAGGATCCCTGGCTGAAGGAGCACAAGCCCGACGTCTATCTGACGATGATCGAGACCGCCGACATCGTCGCCCGGCGCTACGGCGTCAGCCGCGAGGCGCAGGACGAATACTCCCTGACCAGCCAGCAGCGCACCGCCGACGCCCAGGCCGAGGGCCTGTTCGACCAGGAGATCGTGCCGCTCGCCACCGTCAAGCTGGTGCAGGACAAGGCCACCGGCGAAACCCGCGAGGAGGCCGTCACTCTCACCCGGGACGAGTGCAATCGCCCCGACACCACGCTGGCGGGCCTCGCCAAGCTGGAGCCGGTGCGCGGCCCCGACCAGTTCATCACCGCCGGCAACGCCAGCCAGCTCTCCGACGGCGCCTCGGCCTGTGTGGTCATGGACGCCACGCTGGCCGAGAAGCGCGGCTTGCAGCCGCTGGGGATCTTCCGCGGCTTCGCAGTGGCCGGCTGCGAGCCGGACGAAATGGGCATCGGCCCGGTCCACGCCATCCCGCGCCTCCTGGAGCGGCACGGCCTGACCGTCGACGACATCGACCTGTGGGAGCTGAACGAGGCGTTCGCCTGCCAGGTGCTCTATTGCCGCGACAGACTCGGCATCCCGATGGAGCGGCTGAACGTCAACGGTGGCTCGATCTCCATCGGCCACCCGTACGGCGTCACCGGCTCGCGCCTGACCGGGCACATCCTGATCGAGGGCCGGCGCCGCAAGGCCAGGCGCGTGGTGGTCACCATGTGCGTCGGCGGCGGCATGGGCGCGGCCGGCCTCTTCGAAATCGCCTGAGCGAGGACCCCGAGCATGGACATCACCTACACTCCCGAGGAGCAGGCGTTCCGCGCCGAGGTCCGCCGCTTCCTCGCCGGGAAGCTCCCCAAGGACGTCAGCGCCAAGGTGCTGGAGGGCAAGCGCCTGACCAAGGACGATCACGAGCGCTGGCACCGCGCGCTGAACGAGCAGGGCTGGCTGGCCGTGCACTGGCCCAGGCAGCACGGCGGCACCGGCTGGGGCCCGGTGCAGCGCCACATCTTCGACGAGGAGTGCGCCGCCGCGGGCGCGCCGCAGATCATCCCCTTCGGCCTCAGCATGGTGGCCCCGGTCATCATCAAGTTCGGCACCGAGGAGCAGAAGCGGTATTACCTACCGCGCATCCTCGACGGCAGCGACTGGTGGTGCCAGGGCTATTCGGAACCGGGGGCGGGGTCCGACCTCGCCTCTTTGAAGACCCGCGCGGTGCGCGACGGCGACCACTACGTGGTCAACGGACAGAAGACGTGGACCACGCTGGGCCAGCACGCCAACATGATTTTCTGCCTGGTGCGCACCGACCCCGCGGCCAAGCAGCAGGAGGGCATCTCCTTCCTGCTGATCGACATGGCCAGCCCCGGCGTCACCGTTCGCCCGATCATCACGCTGGACGGCGAGCACGAGGTGAACGAGGTCTTCTTCGACGACGTGCGGGTGCCCGTGGCGAACCTCGTCGGCGAGGAGAACAAGGGCTGGACCTGCGCCAAGTACCTGCTGACCTACGAGCGCACCGGCATCGCCGGGGTGGGCATGGCGAAGGCGGCGCTGCGCCACCTGAAGCACGTGGCCGCGAAGCAGGTCGGCAACGGCCGGCCACTCGTTGAAGACCCGTCCTTCCGCCTCAAGCTCGCCGAGGTCGAGATCGACCTGATGGCTCTGGAGATGACCAATCTGCGCGTCGTCGCGGCGGTGCAGGGCGGCGGCGTGCCGGGGGCGGAAAGCTCGATCCTCAAGGTGCGCGGCACCGAGATTCGGCAGGCGATCACCGACCTGCTGCGCCGCGCCGTCGGCCCCTACGCCCTGCCCTTCCTGCCCGAGACGCTGGAGGCCGGGTCGAACCTCGAGCCGGTTGGGCCGGATTTCGCCGCCCCGCTGGCGCCGCAGTACTTCAACCGGCGCAAGCTGTCGATCTACGGCGGCTCCAACGAGATCCAGAAGAACATCGTCGCCAAGATGATCCTTGGCCTGTGAGGACACGCCCGTCATGGACTTTACCCTCAACGACGAGCAGCGGATGCTCGACGACACGGTCACGCGGCTGGTGCGCGAGCGCTACACGTTCGAGCAGCGCACCCGCTACGGCAAGGAGGCCAGGGGCTTCGGCGCCGAGATGTGGGCGCTGCTGGCCGAACTGGGCCTGCTCTCCGTTCCCTTCGCGGAAGAGGACGGCGGCATCGGCGGCAGCGGGGTCGAGCTGATGATCCTCCATCAGGCGTTCGGCCGCGGCCTGACGCTGGAGCCCTACCTCGCCACCGTGGTGCTGGGAGGCGGCCTGCTGGCCCGCCTCGGCAGCCCGGCGCAGCGCGAGGCGGTGCTGCCCGGCATCATATCCGGCGAGACCACGCTGGCGCTCGCCTACGCCGAGCCGGCCGGCCGCTACGACCCGCTGTGGATCGAGACGCGCGCCGAGCCGACCGCCGGCGCGCACCGGCTGACCGGTCGCAAGGCGGTGGTGCTGCATGGCGACACGGCCGACCGGCTGGTGATCACCGCCCGCACGGCCGGCAAGCCGGGCGAGCGCGCCGGCGTCTCGGCCTTCCTGGTCGATCCGGCGCAGCCGGGCGTGTCGGTGCGCGGCTACGCCACCATCGACGGCCTGCGCGCCGCCGAGGTGATGCTGGACGGCGCCGCGGCGGAACTGCTGGGCGAGGACGGCGGCGCGGCGGACGCGCTGGAGGCGGTGCTCGCCGCCGGTTGCGTGGCGCTGTGCGCCGAGGCGGTCGGCGCCATGGACGCGGCGTGCGAGCTGACGCTCGACTACCTGAAGACCCGCACGCAGTTCGGCGCGCCGATCGGCCGCTTCCAGGTGCTGCAGCACCGCATGGTGGACATGCGCATCGCGCTGGAGCAGGCGCGATCCATGGCGATCCTGGCGGCGTGCAGCCTGCACCTGCCGGCGGCCGAGCGCGAGCGCAAGGTGGCGGCGGCCAAGGTGCTGATCGGCAACGCCGGGCGGCTGATCGCCGAGCAGGCGATCCAGATGCACGGCGGCATGGGCATGACCGAGGAGGCGGCGATCTCGCACTACGCCAAGCGGCTGGTGATGATCGACCACTGGCTCGGCGACAGCGACCACCACCTCGCCCGCTTCGCGGCCCTGCCGGCCGCGGCATAGCGCAACCATGGCCCTCCCCCAGCCCCGCTGGAGGAGGGTTGGGTGGGGGCAAGGTATTCCCGCGAAGCCGTTGCCCCCATCCTTCCCACTGCGTGGGCCCCTTCCCTCCCCCGCCGGGGGCGGGAGACATGAGGACACCCATGATCGACCGCCGCGACCTCGACTTCCTGCTGTTCGAGCTGCTCGACACCGACGCGCTGTTCGCCCGACCACGCTTCGCCGACCACTCGCGCGAAACGCTGTCGGCCGCCATCGACACCGCCGCCGCCATCGCCGCGGATCACTTCGCCCCGCACAACCACACGGCGGACGCGAACGAACCCCGCTTCAAGGACGGCCGCGCCGTCGTCATCCCGGAGGTCAAGGCGGCGCTGAAGCACTTCATCGACGCCGGCTTCATGGCCGCCACGGCGGACTACGAGCTGGGCGGCATGCAGCTTCCCTTCGCCGTGCACACGGCGGTGGGCGCGCTGTTCGCCGCCGCCAACGTCGGCACCAAGAGCTACCCGTCGCTGACCATGGCGGCGGCCAACGTGCTGCGCGCCTTCGGCACGCCCGACCAGCAGGCACGCTTCATGCGCCCGATGCTGGAGGGCCGCTTCTTCGGCACCATGGCGCTGACCGAGCCGCAGGCCGGTTCCTCGCTGTCCGACCTGCGCACCCAAGCGGTGCCGGCGGAGGACGGCACGTACCGGATCACCGGCAACAAGATCTTCATCTCAGCCGGCGACCACGATCTGGCCGAGAACATCGTTCACCTCGTGCTGGCCCGCCTGCCCGGCGCGCCGCCGGGGGTGAAGGGAATCTCGCTGTTCGCGGTCCCCAAAGTCCTGGTCAACGACGACGGCTCGCTGGGCGAGCGCAACGACGTGACGCTGGCCGGCCTGATCCACAAGATGGGCTGGCGCGGCACCACCTCGACCATGCTGAACTTCGGCGAGCAGGGCGGCGCCGTCGGCACCCTGGTGGGCGCGCCGAACCAGGGCCTCGCCTGCATGTTCCACATGATGAACGAGGCGCGCATCGGCGTCGGCAACGGCGCGGCGGCGCTCGGCTGCGCCGCTTACCGGCACGCGCGGACCTACGCCCGCGAACATCCGCAGGGCCGCGCCCTGGACAGCAAGGACCCGACCACGCCCCAATTGCCGATCATCGAGCACCCGGACGTCCGGCGCATGCTGCTGGCGCAGAAGGCCTACGCGGAGGGCGCGCTGGCGCTGTGCCTGACCGCCGCCCGGCTGGTCGACGACAAGGACACCGCCCCGACGCCCGAGGAGCGCGCCGACGCCCACCGCCTGCTCGAGATCCTGACGCCGATGGTCAAGAGCTGGCCCAGCCAGTGGTGCCAGGAGGCCATCTCGCTGGCGATGCAGGTGCACGGCGGCTACGGCTACACCCGCGAATACCCCATCGAGCAGTTGTACCGCGACAATCGCCTGAACCCGATCCACGAGGGCACGCACGGCATCCAGGCGCTTGATCTCCTGGGCCGCAAGGTGATGATGGAGCAGGGCCGCGCCTTCTCCCTGCTGTGCGCCTGCATCGAGGGCACGGTGGCGGCGGCGTTGCGCATGCCCGGCCTCATCGACGAGGCGGCGGCGCTGAGCGAGACGGTCGGCCGGGTGAAGACTGTCACCGCCACGTTGCGCGCCGCCATCGCCGAGCATGGCCCGACGCGCGCGCTGTCCAACGCATCCGTGTACCTGGAGATGCTGGGGCACGTGGTGGTGGCGTGGCTGTGGCTGCGCCAGGGGCTGCTGGCGGACTCCCGCCTGCCCGGCGTCGCCGACCCCGGCGAGCGCGCCTTCTACGAGGGCAAGCGGCACGCCTGCCGCTACTTCCTGCGCTGGGAGCTGCCGAAGACCGCGCACCAGCTCGATCGCCTCGAAGCGCTCGACGACACGTGGTTCGCGGTGCCCGCCGCGTGCCTGTGACAGCACCGTTCGCCAGCACATGATCGGCCTTGCGGATGGATGGGTTGACGCCTTTGGCCGGCCATGCGACTGTTGTGGAATTGAGTTTCGTAGAATGAAATTTGCCCCCAGCAGGGCAAAGCGGAAGCGGGACCACCGCTTCCCCAGGGGAGGAGCGACGCGTTGAACATCTTCTTCCAGCAACTCCTGAACGGGCTGACGCTGGGCAGCGTGTACAGCCTGGTGGCGCTCGGGCTGACGCTCGTCTACGGCATCCTGCACATCCCGAACTTCGCCCACGGCGCGCTGTACATGGTGGGGGCCTACATGGCCTTCTTCGCGACCGGTTCGCTGGGCGCCAACTACTGGGTGGCGATGGCGGCGTCGGCCGCCGCGGTAGCGCTGCTGGCGGTGCTGTCGGAGCGGCTGGTGTTCCACCGCCTGCGCCACGCGCCGCCGCTGCACGACATGATCGCCGCCATCGGTCTGCTGCTGTTCCTGGAGGCGGTGATCCAGGCGGTCTGGGGCGCCGACTTCCGCCGGCTGCCCAGCCCCTACCCGCAGATCGTCCGCGCCTTCGACCTGACCGCGCCAGCGCAGCGGCTGATGATCATCGCCGCGGCGTTCGGGCTGATGGCCGGGCTGCACCTGTTCCTCAAGCGCACGATCCTCGGCTCCACCATCGTCGCCATGGCGCAGAACCGCGAGGGGGCGGCGCTGGTGGGCATCGACGCGACGCGCGTGTCGATGCTGACCTTCGCCATCTCCGGCGCGCTGGCGGCGGTGGCGGCGACGCTGTTCGCGCCGATCAACCTGATCTACCCGGCCATGGGCCATCTGGTGATCATGAAGGCCTTCGTAATCATCATCCTGGGCGGCATGGGCAGCATCCCCGGCGCCATCGTCGGCGCCATGGTGATCGGCTTCGCCGAGAGCTTCGGCGCCTTCTACGTCTCCACCGACTACAAGGACATCATCGCCTTCGCGCTGCTGGTCCTGATCCTGTCGGTGCGGCCGCAGGGCCTGTTCACGCGGGGTGTGCGATGAGCAACGCGCGCTTGCCGACGCGGGCGCTGCTCGCCGCCCTGCTGCTGCTCGCGGCGTTGTTCCCGCTGGCGGCACCCAACGGCTACTACATCTACGTGATGTCGCTGGCCTTCATCATGGCGATCTCGGCGACCGGGCTGAACCTGATCCTCGGCTACACCGGACAGCTCAACCTCGCGCACGCCGGCTTCATGGCGGTCGGCGCCTACACGGTCGGCATCCTGACGGTGGACCACGGTGTGCCGTTCTGGATCGCCTTCGCGCTGTCGGGCGTCAGCGCCGCGGTGCTGGGATTCTTCGCCGGGCTCGTCTCGCTGCGGCTGAAGACGCACTACTTCGTCATCTTCACGCTGTGCGTCGGCTTCATCCTCTACCTCGTCATCGAGAAGTTCGAAGGACTGACGCACGGCACCGTCGGCGTCATCGGCATCCCCGCCCCGCCCGCCATCGGCCCGGTCAGCTTCGAGACGCCGGTGGCGCAGTACTACCTGGTGCTGGCCTTCCTGTGCCTGGCGCTGTGGGTGATGCACCGGATCGTGCGTTCGTTGCTCGGCCGCGCCTTCGTCGCGATCCGCAACAGCGAGGACCTCGCCGAGGCGCTGGGCGTCAACCTGATGCGCACCAAGCTGCTGGCCTTCGTGCTGTCCACCGTCTACGCCGGTCTGGCCGGCGGGCTGTACGCCGGGTTCGTGCGCTTCCTGGGGCCGTCCATCGCGCTGGAGAGCAACACCTTCGACCTCGTCACCTACATCCTGGTCGGCGGCATCGGCACGCTGTTCGGGCCGGTGCTGGGGGCGCTGGTGCTGACCTGGGTCACGCAGTCGCTGCAGTTCCTGCAGGACTTCCGGATGATCGTCTTCGGCCCGATGCTGATCCTGCTGGTGATGTTCTTCCCGCAGGGCCTGATCGGCTTCGTGCAGGAGCGCCGCGCCAAGCGGAACACTCGCGAAAAGGCCGCCCCCGCCCACCGTGAGGCCCGCGCCAATGCTTGAAATCCGCAACCTCACCAAGACCTTCGGCGGCCTCGCCGCGGTGCGCGACGTGTCGACCCGGTTCGAGAAGGGCCGCATCAGCGCCATCATCGGCCCGAACGGCGCCGGCAAGTCCACCTTCTTCAACCTGATCGCCGGCCTGCACAGGCCCACGTCCGGACAGATCCTCTTCGAGGGCGCCGACGTCACCGGCCTGCGCCCCGACCAGATGGCGGTGCGCGGCGTGGCGCGCAGCTTCCAGACCACGCACCTGTTCGACAAGGCCAGCGTGCTCGACAACCTGATCGTCGGCCACCGGCTGCGCACCAAATCGACGTTCTGGGACGTGCTGCTCAATACCCGCCGCCTGCGCGACGAGGAGCGCGCCTGCCGCGCCAAGGCGGAGGAGGTGCTGGATTTCGTCGGCCTCTCCTCCGTCGCCGACCGGCTGGCCGGCGAGATCTCGCAGGAGGAGCGCAAACGCGCCGCCTTCGCGCTGGCGCTGGCCACCGACCCGAAGATCCTGCTGCTCGACGAGCCGGCCGGCGGCGTCAACCCGGAGGAGACCGCCGGGCTGGCCGCCCTGATCCGCAAGATGGCGGCCGGCGGGCTGACCGTCTGCCTGATCGAGCACAAGATGGACATGATCATGAGCCTCGCCGACACGATCGTCGTGCTCGACCACGGCGAGATGATCGCCGAGGGCCCGCCCTCGTCCGTCCAGAGCAACCCGCGCGTCATCGAGGCCTATCTGGGAGCGGACTATGTTGCGGCTTGACGGGGTGACGCTGAACTACGGCAGCTTCCGCGCGCTGGACGGCATCGGCATGCACGTCAAGTCGGGCGAGCTGGTGGTGATGCTCGGCGCCAACGGGGCGGGCAAGAGCTCGCTGTTCCTGGCGGTCAGCGGCCTGCGCAGGCTGGCTTCCGGCAGCATCAAGGTGGACGGCGACGAGATCACCGGCCGCAAGCCGTCGAGCATCGTGCAGGCCGGCCTCGTGCAGTGCCCGGAGGGGCGCAAGCTGTTCCCCGAGATGTCGGTGAAGAAGAACCTGATCCTCGGCGCCTACGTCTACCGCAACGACAAGAAGGCCAACCAGCGCATGCTGGAGCGCGTGTACGGGATGTTCCCGATCCTGCACGGCAAGCGGGACGCCGCGGCGGGCTCGCTGTCCGGCGGGCAGCAGCAGATGGTCGCCATCGGCCGCGCGCTGATGGGCCGGCCGCGCGTGCTGCTGCTGGACGAACCGTCGCTGGGCCTGGCGCCGCTGATCGTCAAGCAGGTGCTGGAGGCGGTGAAGGCGATCAACGAGGCCGGCACCACCGTGCTGCTGGCCGAGCAGAACGCCTACGCCGCGCTGCAGATCGCGCACCGCGCCTACGTCATCGAAAGCGGGCGCATCGTCATGGAGGGCGACCGCGAGACGCTGCTCGGCGACGAGCGCATCCGCAAGGCCTACATCGGCGCCTGACCACACACGAACACCGAACTGGGGAGGAGGAGCATGGCTGTCTGGAGGAGTCTGGCCCGGCTGACGGGCGCCGCAGCACTGGGCGCGTTCATGGCCGGAAGCGCCTGGGCGCAGCAGAGCGTCACCATCGGCTACACCGGGCCGCTGAGCGGCGGTGCCGCGCTCTACGGCAAGAACACGCTGTCCGGCCTGGAGATGGCCGCCAAGGAAATCAACGAGGCCGGCGGCTTCGAGGTCGCGGGGAAGAAACACACCGTCACCGTCGTCGCCCTGGACGACAAGTACGCGCCCAGCGAGTCCGCGGTGAACGCCAAGCGCCTGAAGGCGCAGCACAACGCGCCCATCGTCTTCGTGCCGCATTCGGGCGGCGTCTTCGCGCTCCAGGCATTCAACGAGCAGGACGGCTTCATCGTCGGCGCCTACACCAGCGTGCCCAACGCCACCGAGCGCGGCAACAGACTGACGCTGCGCATCCCGCCCTCCTTCCTCGGCTACGTCGAGCCGTTCGTGCGGGTGCAGATGCAGCGCTTCGGCAAGAAGCTGGCGGTCGCCAGCGCCGACCACGACTACGCCAAGGCCTGGGTCGGCGCCTTCGTGCCGGCGTGGAAGAAGGCCGGCGGCGAGGTGGTGGCCGAGAACCCGATGTCCTACAACAAGGACACCGACTTCTACAGCGGCGTCAGCCGCGTGCTGGCGTCCAGCCCCAACGTGATGTTCGTGGGCGGCGCGTCCGAGCCGACCTCGCTGGTCATCCGGCAGGCGCGCGAGCTGGGCTTCCAGGGCGGCTTCGCCGTCATGGACCAGGCCAAGATGGACGAGATGGCGCGCGCGGTGGACGGCTTCGCGCTGCTGGAGGGCGCCATCGGCGTGATGCCGCTGGTGCACGACCTCCGCTCCGGCGCCGAGACCTTCGTCGCCAAGTACCGCAAGCTGTACAACAAGGATCCGGGCTCGGAGATCTCCTACAACTACTCGGCGCTGCACGCGGTGACCGAGGCGATGGCGCTGGCCGGCACGGTCTCCGACCCCAAGGCGATCCACGCCAAGCTGAACGAGGCCTTCCAGAAGCTGACACCGGAGCGCAACCCGGCGCGCATCACCGGTGTCGACGAGAAGGGCGGCAGCAACGCCAAGATCATCGTGGGGTTGGTCGAGAAGGGGAGGATCGTGCCCATCGAGGCGAACGTGGGGCAGTAGGCGTTTCCAGTCCCTCCCCCGCCTCCGGCGGGGGAGGTTAGGAGGGGGCATCGGCGTCCGCGGCGGGCGCGGATTCTTGTGTCGCGCCGTTGCCCCCACCCAACCCTCCCCCGCCGGAGGCAGGGGAGGGCTTGAACGTCTACCCGCCCAGCCGGCGCAGCCGCTCCAGCGCCTGTTCCGCCTCCGCCTCGATCCGTGCGACGATCGCCGCGAACGGCTCCACCCGATCGGCGAACACCACCGACTGGCCGAGCGACAGCGCGCCCAGGCGCATGTCCCCGGTCTCGTAGGCCTGCCGGCCCAGCTTGCCGGAGATCAGCGGCATCAGCGCCGACAGGTCGCCGGGCTTCTCCTTCTCGACCTCCTGGATCCGCTCGGTCGTCTCGTTGCGCAGCGCCCGCAGCGTGTTGCGCAGCGACTGCATGACCAGCGTGGTGTCGGTCTCCCGCGCCTCGACCAGACGGGTCTTGTAGCCGGGGTGCGCGCACAGCTCCTCGGCGACCAGGAAGCGGGTGCCCATCAGCACGCCGTCGGCGCCCAGCGCCAGCGCCGCCACCAGTTGCTCGCCGGTGCCGATGCCGCCGCCAACCACCAGCGGAACGGTGATCTCGCGCGCCGCCAGCGTCGCCTGCACAATGGTGCCGACCAGCTCCATGCCCGGGTGGCCGCCGGCCTCGGCGCCGATCACCTCCACCATGTCGACGCCGACCGCCTGCGCCTTGCGGGCGTGCTTCACGGTGGGCACCTTGTGCACCACCTTGATCCCCGCCGCGCGCAGCCGCGGCAAATAGGATTCGGGGTTGCGGCCGGAGGTCTCGACGAAACGCACGCCCTCCCCGGCGATCAGGTCGAAGACCGCTTCGGTGCGGTCGCCCTCCACCAGCTTCGGCAGCATCGAGACGTTGACCCCGAACGGCCCGCCCTCGCACAGGTCGCGGCAGCGCCGGATCTCGTCACGCAGGTCGGACAGCTCCGGGAAGCTGGCGGCGGTGAGGAATCCCATCAGGCCGGCGCGCGACGCCGCGGCGGCGTAGTCGGCGTTGGCCAGCCATTGCAGGCCGCTGGCGACGATGGGCAGGCGGGTGCCGAAGAACTCGGTGACGCGGGTGCGCAGCATCGGGTCAAACCTCGTGAAAATTGGGCCGGCGCTTCCCGCGGAAGGCGGCGATGCCCTCCCCGGCGGCCGGGCGGAACAGGTTGGCGACGAAGGCGTCGCGCTCGCGGTCGAGCTGCGCGTCCAGCGGCCCGCCGGCGTACGCCGCGTCGAGCAGGCCCTTGATGGACGCGATCGCCTCGGCCGGACCGTCCGCCAGTGTCCGCGCACGGGCCAGCGCGGTCTCCAGCGCCGCCCCCGGCTCGCACAGCGCGTTGACGCCTCCGGCTTGGTGCAGCCGTTCGGCCTCGATGACGCCGCCCTCCAGGGCAATTTCCGCCGCCAGCTGGCGCGGCAGCGCCTGCGCCAGGAAGGCGGTGGCGCCGCCGTCCGGGCTCAGGCCGACCTTGACGTAGGCCAGCACGAATCGCGCGCCGCGCGCCGCCACGATCAGGTCGCAGGCCAGCGCCACCGCGAAGCCGGCGCCGGCCGCCACGCCCTCCACCGCGGCCATCACCGGCTTGGGGCAGCCGCGGATGGCGCGGACCAGACCCTGCAGCCGCTCCACCCCGTCCGCCGCCACCGCGGGCTCGCCCTCGCGCAGCGCCGCCAGCCGGTTCAGGTTGCCGCCGCTGCTGAACGCCGCGCCGGCCCCGGTCAGCACCACCGCGCCGATGCCCGGATCCGCGGCGGCGCGCGCCAGCGCGTCCCGCCCCCTGTCGTACACCGCCGGCCCCAGCGCGTTGCGCGTCGCCGGGTCGCTGATGGTGAGGACGAGCACCCGCCCCCGCCGTTCTTCGATCAAATCCGTCATCGGCTCGTTCCCTCCCTCAGCCCATGCCGCTGTGCAGAATTATTTTCCATTTTATTTGACGCCCGTCCAGCCCTGATGTAACGATCCCCTCACCCCCGCACATCCCGAGGACGCAGTATGATCGATCTTCGCGACAAGGTCGCCGTCGTCACCGGCTCCAGCCGCGGCATCGGCCGGGCCATCGCGGAGGCCTACGCCCGCGCCGGCGCCTCCGTGGTGGTGTCCAGCCGCAAGGCGGAGACCTGCGAACCGGTGGCCGCCGCGCTGCGCGCCGAGGGGCACGAGGCGCTGGCGATTCCCTGCCACATCGCCCACAAGGCGCAGTTGCAGGAGCTGACCGACCGCACCTTGGAGCGCTTCGGGCGCATCGACGTGCTGGTCTGCAACGCCGCGCTCAACCCGGTCTACGGCCCGCTGACCGAGCTGACCGACGAGGCCTACGACAAGATCATGGACGCCAACGTGAAGAGCACGTGGTGGCTGTGCGGCATGGTGATTCCGCAGATGGCGGCGCGGCGGAGCGGCTCGGTCGTCCTGCTGTCCAGCATCGCCGGGATGCGCGGCAGCACGACCATCGGCTGCTACGGCATGTCGAAGGCGGCGGAGGCGGCGCTGGCCCGCAACCTGGCGCTGGAGTGGGGACCGTCCAACGTGCGCGTCAACTCCATCGCGCCGGGGCTGATCGCCACCGACTTCGCCAGGGCGCTGATCGAGGATCCCGAGCGCCGCGCCCGCATCGAGGCGCGCACCCCGCTGCGCCGCATCGGCCGTCCGGAGGAGATCGCCGGGGTGGCGCTGTTCCTCGCCTCCGACCTGTCGAGCTACGTGACCGGGCAGGTGCTGGTCGCCGACGGCGGCGATACGGTCGCGTGAGCCCATGCCCGCGCTGACCGACGTCCTGCCCGCCCACCGCTTCGACGAGGAGCGGCTGCGCGCCTACCTCTCCGGCCATATCCCCGGCCTGGGCGCCATCGCCGTGCGGCAGTTCCAGGGCGGCCAGTCCAACCCGACCTTCCTCCTGGACACCGCCGCCGGACGCTTCGTGCTGCGCAAGAAGCCGCCGGGGCCGCTGCTGCCCTCCGCCCATCAGGTCGAGCGCGAGCACCGCATCATCGCCGCCCTGCACGGCTCCGGCGTGCCGGTGCCCCGCCCGGTCCTGCTGTGCGAGGACCCGGAGGTGATCGGCACCGCCTTCTACGTCATGGATTACGTGGACGGCCGCATCTTCGAGCGCACCGACCTGGAGGGCCTGGACCCGGCCGGGCGCGGCGCCGTCTACGACGCCATGAACGCCACCATGGCCGCGCTGCACCGGGTGGACTGGACCGCGGCCGGCCTCGACGGCTTCGGCAAGCCGGAGAACTACCTCGCCCGGCAGGTCGACCGCTGGAGCCGGCAGTACCGCGCCTCCATCGTCGGCGAACCGGACCCGGTCATGGAGGACGTGATCGGCTGGCTCGGCGCCAGCATGCCTCCCGAGGAGCCCACCACCATCGCGCACGGCGACTTCCGGCTCGGCAACCTGCTGTATGCGCACGGGGAGCCGCGCGTCCTGGCGGTGCTGGACTGGGAGCTGTCGACGCTGGGCAACCCGCTGGGCGACCTCGCCTACTGCTGCCTGCCCTACCACCTGCCGGCCGGGGTGGAGGGCGTGAAGGGGTTGCGCGGGCTCGACCTCGCCGCGCTCGGCATCCCGTCGGAGGAGGCGTTCGTCGAGGCTTACTGCCGTCGCACCGGGCGCGTGGGGATCGCCGGCTGGACCTTCTACCTCACCTTCTCGCTGTTCCGTCTGGCGGCGATCCTGCAGGGCGTGCACGCCCGCGCCGTCCAGGGCAACGCCAGCAACGCCAACGCGCTGGAGGTCGGCAAGCGGGCCACCCTGCTGGCCCGCACCGCCCGCGGCCTCGCGTTCGGGAAAGGACACTGACCATGGCACTCGACCAGGACACCTTGCGGCAGCTTCTCGACACGGTGGCGCGGTTCGTCCGCGAACGCCTCGTGCCGCTGGAGGCCAGGGTCGCCGAGGATGACGCCATCCCGGCCGATGTCGCCGACGAGATGCGCGCGCTCGGCCTGTTCGGCCTCTCCATCCCCGAGGAATATGGCGGCCTCGGCCTGGGCATGGCGGAGGAGGTGCAGGTCGCCTTCGAGCTGGGCCGGACCTCGCCGGTGTTCCGCTCGCTGCTCGGCACCAACAACGGCATCGGCTCGCAGGGCATCGTCATCGACGGCACGCCCGAGCAGAAGACCAGGTACCTGCCGAAGCTGGCGTCCGGCGAAATGATCAGTTCCTTCGCGCTGACCGAGCCGGAGGCCGGCTCCGACGCCGGCTCCCTGCGCACCTCGGCGCGGCGCGACGGCGACCACTACGTGCTGAACGGCACCAAGCGCTTCATCACCAACGCGCCGGAGGCCGGCCTGTTCACCGTCTTCGCCCGCACCGACCCGG